>NZ_JBVJFP010000019.1:0-132986 GCF_055587785.1 Streptomyces sp. NPDC046379 | reverse complement strand
CCCGCCCAGGAAGCCGTCATCCGCCTCGAACACGGCCGGCCCATCCGCTTCGGCGCCGACAACTCACGCGGCGTGATCCGCGACCAGGCCACCGGAGACCTCACCACCGTCACCGTCACCGACGACAACGAAGCCGACATCCTCGTCCACGACGCCCACGCCCCCCACCCCACCACCGCCTTCGCCCTCTCCCGCCTCGCCGACCCCGACACCCTCCACCACACCCCCATCGGCGTCCTGCGCTCCGTCCAACGCCCCGTCTACGACACCCAGATGGCCGACCAGCTCGACCACGCCGTCGAAACCACCGGCAAGGGCGACCTCGCCCAACTCCTCACCGGCAACGACACCTGGACCGTCACCGACTGACCCGGACGACACCCCCACACGAAACCCGGGCGGACGGTCCCGGAAAAACCTTTTCCCATATCAATGGTCCTGCCAACCATCCACCGGAAAAGGGCGCCCGGCACCCCGTGCCGGAACCGCCGGCCCGGGGACCGGAAATCCTCCGCGACCCCCGGCCGCGCCCGCCGCAATTTCCCGCGGGCGGCCCGCCCGCGCATTCCGGAAATCCCCTTCCAGGGAAAGCCGGGCCACCTTACCGACCGCCGCTGGAGAGCTGCTCGAAATGCACTAAGGGCGGCAATTGTCTTGACAAATTCGACGGCCGGCGCCGACACTTCACCGAGCGGCAGAATGGGCGCGACCTCCGTTCCGGAGTGAAAACCATTCGTTCAGCCGACGGCGCTGCTGGCGTACTGCCGATCATCCGCCCTGATTTCACACAGACGCTCAGACACGAGACGCCCGGAGACACAGGAGGACGAATGACCAGGACAGGTGCGGAAGGCCTTTACTCCGCCATCGAGGAAGCAGCCGGACTGCTGGACATCACTCCCTCGCGTGAGAAGGTCTGGCCGATCCTGACCACCTACGAGGACAGCCTCGAGCAGCTCGTCGTCGCCTTCCGGGTGACCACCCGCGGCAAGGAGGACCTCGACTGCCGCTTCACCGCGCTCCCCGGGGACGTCAACCCCTATGCCTACGCGGTCTCCAAGGGGCTGACCCCGCAGACCGACCACCCCGTGTCCACCCTGCTGGAGGACGTCCAGGAGCGGCTGCCGGTCCTGGCCCACGGCGTCGACTTCGGGGTCGTCGGGGGATTCAAGAAGACCTGGACGTTCATCCCCCCCGACAACCTGCAGAAGCTGTCGAAGCTGGCCGACATGCCCTCCATGCCGCGCTCCCTGGCCGAGAACCTCGGCTTCTACGCCCGCTACGGCCTGGACGACAAGAACAGCATGATCGGGATCGACTACCCGAGCCGGACGGTCAACGTCTACTTCCTCCAGTTCCCCGCCGAGTGCCGCGAGCCCGGGACCGTCCGGTCCATGCTGAGCGACCTGGGCCTTCCCGAGCCGAGCGAGCAGCTGCTCCAGCTCGCCGGGCAGGCGGTCGGCATCTACACCACCCTCAGCTGGGACTCCCCGAAGATCCACCGGATCACCTTCGCGACCATGGTCCCCGACGTGCCGGGCCTTCCCGACCGCATCGCCGTCGACCCCCGCGTCGAGACGTTCGCGCGGAACATCGCCCGCACCTACCCCGGCCCGGCCCAGGGCCTGTACAACGTCGCCTCCTACAGCGGCGGGGAGTACTTCAAGCTCCAGTCGTACTACCAGCTCAGCGAGAACTCCCTGGAGGGCAGGGTGCTGCTCGGCCCCAAGGGATCCGGCGCGGCGCACGCCTCCGCGGCCGGCGGCCGGTAGCGGCCCGGCACGCACGGCGCCTGGCGCGGGCGCGGCCCCGAAGGCCGCGCCCGCGCCGGGCGTTCGCGTGTGCGCCGCGGGCCCGCCGCCCGGGGACGTCCGGCGTTGGACACCGTCTCCACCGGGCCTTAAGGCGGACGTGGAATTCTTCGGGGGAAATCAGTCGGAAAACGGGACCCACGCGGGGAGTAAAAAGCCCATGCGCACCTATGGACAGGTCGCTCGCTTCCTCGAAAGTCTCGGCGCCTCCTTCGGGATCGCGGCACTCCGTATCTCCATAGGAATCATCTTCCTGTGGTTCGGGGTGCCCAAGCTCTTTCCCGGCACCAGTCCGGCGGAGGCGCTGGCCGCGGAAACGGTGGAAAGACTCACTTTCGGGATCGTCGAGGGAACGGTCGCTTCCGTCCTGACCGGCGCGCTGGAGGCCGCGATCGGGCTGCTCCTGGTCAGCGGCAGAGCGATTTCCCTGACGGTCATGATTCTGCTCGGTCACATGGCCGGGACGTTCACTCCGCTGTTCATCTTCCCGAAGGAAACGTGGGAAGCGTTCTGCGTCGGCACGCTCGAGGGACAGTACATCCTCAAGAACCTGGTCATCGTGGCCGCCGCCCTCGTGATCGCCGGCCACACGAGGAAACGCGGCCGGCCCGCCCCCGGGCCCGCCGCGACCGCGGCCGAGCCCGCCGCGACCGCGGCCGAGCCCGCCGCCACCGCGGCCGCGCCCGGCGCGGACCGGCTGGAGGGCCGGCGTCCGTAGCCAGCCGGCGCGGCAGCACCGGTGTCCGTGCACAACGCGGCAGCCGGCCCCGGAGGTCCCGGGGCCGGCTGCCGCTTTTTCCGTGTCAGTCGCCGGCGGTGGCGGCGTCCTCGACGAGGTCGTCCAGGTTGAGCTCGAACAGCCCGCCCGACCGTCCGCTGAGTCCGGAGACCAGACGGACGAAGTCGACCTCGGCGTCGTTCTTCTTCTCGGGGTCGACCATCTCCTGGGCCATGTTGAAGTAGAAGCCCTTGGTCTTCGACCGGTCGTAGAAGCCCTCCACGAACTTGCGGATGTCGTGGAAGAAGTCCTGGTAGGCGGTGGAGTACCGGTCGAGGGCCTTCTCCTCGATCTCGGGGTGCTTCAGGATCTGGTCGACGACCTTCGACAGGGTGCTGCCCGCCAGCGTCGCCAGCGCCACGCCGGTGGAGAACAGCGGGTCCACGAACGCGGCGGCGTCGCCGACCAGGACCCATCCGTTGCCGTGGAAGCGCTCGTTGGTGTAGGACCAGTCGCGCGCGGAGCGGTAGCCGGCCGCCTGGGTGGAGTCGCGCAGCAGGTCCTTGAGCTTGGTGGTCTGCTGGATCTGGGCGGCGAACAGGTCCTCGAGGGACTTCTCGGAGGCGCTCGCGGACTCCGACCGCGTCACGTAGCCGACGCTGAAGACGCCCTTGTCGATCGGGATGCCCCAGAACCAGCCGTCGTCGGTGCCCTCGATGAGGATGTTGCTCCACTCGTCGCCGGGCAGGCGGTGGCAGTTGTCGAAGTACGTCCACACCGCGACGTTGCGCAGCTGCTCGTTCCAGTTGACCTCGGTGTACTTGCGGCCCAGCACGCGGGCCTGCCCGGAGGCGTCGATGACCAGGGAGGCGCGGGCCTCGTGGGTTCCGTTCAGGCCGCGCAGGGCGTAACGGACGCCGACGACGCGGCCGTTCTCCTCGATGGCGTCCTTGACGGTGGCGTCCTCCACGATGAAGGCGCCCAGTTCACGGGCCCGGTCCATGAGCAGCGCGTCCAGGTCGGCGCGGCGCGTGTGGAAGGCGTAGGGGATGCGGCCGCCCGTGGTGAACGAGAAATTCCACGGCACCTCGTTGTTGCCCCAGACCAGCGTGCCACCGTACTTCCGCTCGAATCCCTTGGCCTCCATGCGCTCCTTCAGGCCGAGTTCCTCCATGGGCACCATCACGCCCGGGATGAGCGATTCGCCGACGTGGTAGCGCGGGAATCGCTCACGGTCGAGCACGAGAACCCGGTGTCCCCGCTTGGCGAGCAGCGCCGCGGTGGTCGAACCGGCGGGCCCACCACCGATGACGATGACATCGAAATCGCCAGAAAACCCGAAGAGAGTGGACGACATACGAGACCTTCCCCAGTTTTTGATCCGGCCGCGCCCGCGGCTCGCGCGAAGAAACTCGCGGCGTTCCCGCAGAGCGCATTCACCGACCAGAATGCGGGGGCGAAAGGGGCGGTGTCATCGCCCAGATTGCTCGGTCGGCCGGCCACCGGGCGGGCTCCACCGCGTCTTGAGCGGAAAAAGAGCGGCCGGCGCACCCGCCCGGTCGGCCCGGCGCCCCGCAGGGGCCCGGGCACCGGGGGAGAGGAACGCCCGTCCTGGCGGCGAGGTGCGCAAAGGCCCGTGCCGGGCCGGATTCCCGCAGGCCCCCCTAGGGGGAACGCGGCTGCGTCCCGGCCCGCGGCCGGTTTCCCGGGGCAGGAACACGGACCGGAACCGCTGCGGTCCACCCCCGGGCGCCCGTGTTCATCATGGCGCCGCCCACGATTAGCAATGGCGGGCGCAAGAAGGGCCGACATGCATAGCACACCTATTTTCCGGCGCCCCGGCGAAGGGTTGATACCGACTACTCGGCATGTCAACGGGATATCTATCCTTAGTCCATTTCGAGCGACTCTTGAGTGGCGGCTGCTAGGGTGACGGATCAGGATTTCAGGAAGATATTCCGCATCGGCTGTCCCGGATGTATGGTGCCCGGGAGAACGCGGTGCCGGACTCCGGCGCCGACTGTGAAGCGAAACAATAAATCCGGCCCGGCGGGGAGACGCCGGCGCACGCCGGCAAGCGGTCACTCCAGCGCGAAGTCCTGGACCTCGCGGCGTACCACCAGGTTTCCGCTGTGCATATGAAGGAACTCAAAGCGCAGGAAGGCCTCACCTCGTGACGACATCGGGTCGCGCCCAGCAGATACCCTTCGATTTCGACAACGGCAATTTCATCCGGGATCTGATCACCGTGCACGGCGGCGGGGGATATCCGCCGGCGGACGCGATGGCCCCGGCGGACGTGGCGACGTACACGTGGCTGACGCATCTGCTGCAGACCTCCTGGTTCGACGCGCTGGCCCCCTACCACCCCACCGCCGTCGGCGTGTACTCCCGCATCCCGCGCCGCCCGGCGCAGGAGTCGGCGACCAACCGGAACAAGAACATCGCCGGCCTGCACGCCATGTTCCAGGTGGTCAAGGCGGTGTTCGAGGAGCGGGAGCCGGTGGTGCGGCAGGCGATGGGCGCGCTCGGCCTCGACCCGGACGACACCTCCGAGGACCTGACGACCCCGGTCGGCATCGGCAACCGGGCCGGCCGCTCGATCGTGGAGGCCCGCGCGCACGACGGCATGAACGTGCTGGGCGACAAGGGCCGCACCTACCACGGCCGCCCCTACGAGGACTACACCGGCTACCGGCCCGTGAACACCGCCGACGAGCTGACGGACCCCTCGCGCTGGCAGCCGGCGACCGAGCCGCACCGCCGCCGCGTCGACGGCGGCCCCGGCGACAAGGGCGTCTTCACCGTCCAGCGCTTCGCCACCCCCCAGCTCGCCCTGGTCACGCCCCAGACCTACAAGGACCCCGCCGAGTTCGAGCTGCCCGCGCCCGCGCACCTGGACCCCGCCGACGCCAAGGCGTACGAGAAGGCGGTGGAGGAGGTCCTCAAGGCCTCCGCGCACCTGACCGACGAGCAGAAGGTCAAGGCGGAGTTCTTCGAGCACACCCCGCTGTCGGTCACCCTCTCGCCGCGCGCCGCCGCCCTGGCGCACGACCTGGACCTGGACGGCTGGGCCCAGCTGTTCCTGGCCGCCTCCACGGCCCGGTTCGACAGCCTGATCGCCGCCTGGCACCACAAGCGCCACCACGACGCCGTACGGCCCTTCAGCGCGGTGCGCCACGTCCACGGCAGCGCCCCGGTGACGGCCTGGGGCGGTCCCGGCAGGGGCACCGTCGAGGACATGCCCGCCGACGAGTGGACCGGCTACCTGCCCGTGGGCAACCACCCCGAATTCCCCTCCGCGTTCACCACCCTGTGCGCCGCCCAGGCGCAGGCGGCCCGCGGCTTCCTCGGCGACGACGTCCTGAACTGGACCCACACCTTCCCGGCCGGCTCCGCCCAGCGCGAGCCCGGCGCCGTCCCGGCCACCGACCTCGAACTGACCTGGGACACCTGGAGCGACTTCGCCAAGGACTGCGCGGACAGCCGGGTGTGGGCCGGCGCCCACTTCCGCGAGACCGTCGAGGCCTCCCTGGAGTTCGGCGCCCGCTTCGGTGACCTCGCCCACGAGTTCGTCCGCCGTCACGTCAGCGGCGACGCCGGCAGCTGACCGCCCGGCGCCCGCTGCCACCGCGGCCCCCCTCCGGCCCCGGCGCACCAGGCGGCGGGCCCCTACGGCGCCGCACACCACACCACCGCACACCACGCCGCGCCACGGCGCCGCACGGGCACCGTGCCGCCGCGTTTTTCAGCACCCACTCGAAAAGAACAGGAACTCACTCATGACGATGTCCGGACGTTCCCCTGTCTCCGGCTTCGGCCTGGGCCGCCGGTCGCTGCTGTTCGGTGGGCTCGGCGGTGCCGCGGCCCTGACGGTGGGCGGCCTGGGCTCCGGCCCGGCCGCCGCGGCCGGGAGCGCCGAGCCGGCCCCGCTCGACTTCGACCTGGACACCGACAACTTCATCGAGTGGGCGCAGCCCAGCGACGACATGGCCGGCAAGTCGCCCAACGGGGACCTGTTCGGCCCGATGGACGTGACCGTCTTCCTGTGGATCAACCGCCTCACCGCGCTCGCGGTGTTCGACGCGCTGGCGCCGTACCACGAGAGCGCGGTCGGCATCTACTCGCAGATCCCGCGCCGCCCCTCCGGCGAGTCGACCACCAACCGGAACCTGAACATCGCCGCCGTCCACGCCACGTACCAGATCTGGAAGCGCGTCCTGCCGTCGAAGATGGCGAACACGCGGGCCATGATGGTCCAGATGGGCCTGGACCCCGACGACACCTCGGAGAACCTGACCAGCCCGGTCGGCATCGCCAACGTGGCGGCCAAGGCCGTGTGGGAGGGCCTGAAGAACGACGGCATGAACTTCCTCGGCCACGAGGGCGGCCGCAAGTACAACCCCCGCCCCTGGTCGGACTACACCGGCTACCGGCCCGTCAACACCGCCTACGAGGTGAGCGACCCCTCGCGCTGGCAGCCGCAGCTGGGCCCGCACAACGGGCGCCGGCTCGGCGGCGGCAACGGCGACATGGGCATCTACGTCGCCCAGCACATGGTCACCCCGCACCTGCGCAAGGTGAAGGCGCACATCTTCCGGGACCCGGCCGCCTTCCGCCTGGCCCCGCCCACCCACGTCGACCACACCCGCCCGCGCGAGTACAAGCGCTCCGTCGACGAGATCCTCGCCGCCTCCGCACAGCTGACCGACCGGCAGAAGATCCTCGCCGAGATCATGGACAACAAGGTCTGGGGCATCGGCCACTCGGCGATCGTGATGGCCCGCAGCCACACCCAAGAGCTCGGCATGCACGGCTGGATCCACTACATGCTCGAGCACATCCTGGCCACCTTCGAGCCGGCCATCGTCGCCTGGCGGCACAAGGTGATCTACGACGCCGCCCGGCCCTTCACCGCCGTCTCCCACGTCTACGGCAACCGCAAGGTCACCGCCTGGGGCGGCCCCGGCAAGGGCACGGTGAACGACATCCGCGCCTCCGAGTGGGCCAGCTACCTGGGCGTCAGCGACCACCCGGAATACCCCTCCGGCTCCACCACGCTGGCCGCCGCCTCCGCCCAGTCCGCGCGCCGCCACTTCGGCACCGACACCCTGGACTGGAAGTTCACCGTCGGCGCCGGCAAGTCGCTGGTGGAGCCCGGGGTCACCCCGCACGGCGACCTGCCGCTGCACATCCGCACCTGGAGCGAGTTCGCGCGGATCTGCGCCGACAGCCGGGTGTGGGGCGGCGTCCACTTCCAGAAGACCGTCGACCGGTCCCTGGAACTGGGCGAGCAGTTCGGCGACCTGGCCCACGAGTTCGTCCAGCGCCACGTCAGGGGCGGCGCCAAGGGCTGACCGCCCGGGCGGCATCCGCGTCGACGGACACGGACAGACCCGACCGCGTCCGCACCCGCCCCCGGCGGCCGCTCCCGCACCCCGCCCGCCCCCGGGCGGGAGGGGCACGGGCGCCGAACAGGCCGCCGCGCGCGCTTCGCCGTGCGCGGAGCGGGCGGATCCCGCCCCGAGGACGTCCGGCGCCACGCCGGGAAACCGGCCCATTGCTCCACGGTGGTCCCGCCGCGGCCCGCCCGCCGCCGCGGGACCACCGGCCCCCGAAAGCCGCGGCGCAGCCTTCGCACATCCCGAATTCCTCGACAGAAGGAAACACGACCATGAAGACGTCCCGCAGATCACTGCTGCTCGGCGGCGCCTCGGCCACGGCACTGTCCATGCTGGCCTTCTCCCGTACGGCCGGCGCCGCCACCGGCGAGGAACCGCTGCCGGTGGACTTCGACCTGGACAGGGACAACTACGTCAGGTGGGCACAGCCCGACGACGACGAGGCGGGCAGGAACGCGCCCAGCCTGGAGTTCATCGGGCCGATGGACGCGACCGTTTTCCTGTGGACCAACCGCGCCGCGATCCTTGCGGTGTTCGACGCGCTGGCGCCGTACCACCCCACCGCGGTCGGTATCTACTCGCGCATCCCGCGCCGCCCCTCCGGCGAGTCCGCCACCAACCGGAACATGAACATCGCCGCCATCCACGCCCAGCTCGGCATCTGGAAGCGCCTGCTGCCGCGCAACGTGGGCGCCCTGAAGCAGATGATGGTCCAGATGGGCCTGAACCCCGACGACACCTCGGAGAACCTGACCAGCCCGGTCGGCATCGGCAACGTGGCCGCCAAGAACGCCTGGGCGGCCCTGAGCCACGACGGCATGAACGTCCTGGGCGACGAGGGCGGCCGCAAGTACAACCGCCAGCCCTGGGAGGACTACACCGGCTACGAGCCCGTCAACACCCCCTACAAGCTGGTCAACCCCTCGCGCTGGCAGCCCAAGCTCGGCCCCCACAACGGCCGCCGCGTCGGCGGCGGCCCGGGCGACATGGGCATCTTCGTCTCCCAGCACTTCGTCACCCCGCAGATCGGGCGGACCAAGCCGCACATCTTCTCCGACCCCTCCCGCTACCTGCTCGCCCCGCCCTCGCACAGCGACCACACCAACGTCCGCGCCTACAAGCGCTCCGTGGACGAGATCATCGAGGCGTCGGCCACCCTCACCGACGAGCGCAAGGCGCTCGCCGAGATCATGGACAACAAGCTCTGGGGCATCGGCTTCGCGTCCATCGTCGTCGCCCGCAACCAGGACCCCGACGACGCCCTCGGCGTGCACGGCTGGGCCCACTGGATGGTCCAGCACATCCTGGCGACGTTCGACACGCTGATCGCCGCCTGGTACCAGAAGGTCAAGTACGACGCGGTGCGGCCGTTCAGCGCGGTCCGGCACGTGTACGGCCGCAGCAAGATCACCGCCTGGGGCGGGCCCGGCATGGGCACGGTCAACGACATCCGCGCCTCCGAGTGGGCCAGCTACCTGCCCGTCAGCGACCACCCGGAGTACCCGTCGGGCTCCACCTGTATCTGTGCGGCCGCCTCCCAGACGGCCCGGCGCTTCTTCGGCACCGACGAACTGGACTGGACGATCGACTTCCCGGCCGGCTCGATGCTGGTGGAGCCGGACATCGCCCCCGCCAGGGACCTCAAGATCCACCTCGCCACCTTCACCGACCTCGACAACGCGTGCGCCAGGAGCCGCGTGTGGGGCGGCGTCCACTTCGGCAAGACGGTCGAGAGGGCCCTGGACTTCGGCAGGAAGTTCGGCGACATGGCCCACGAGTTCGTCAAGCGGCAGGTCGAGGGAGACGTCAAGGACTGACGTCCCTCTTCCGCGCACCCCGAAGGGCTCCCGGTGCTCGATCCCGAGCGCCGGGAGCCCTTCGGGGTGCCCGGCCGGAACACCCCTCGCGCAGGTGACTTACGTCACGATCGGAGGCTCTAGGCGGCGATGTGCCGCCCGTGTCACTCTTTGGGCACGAACGTCCTGCCCGAAAGTCACTGACCGGGCAGTGAGTTGAGCGCCCCGCCCGCCGCCCGCCGGCGGTTCGGGAGCCCACCGCGCGCCCGAGCGGCGCCCGGCGCCGGGGCCGTCGCCGCCGGCTCACACCCCCCACACGCACCGCACCACCCCGCCCGCCCCGCCCCTTCGGGCGGCGCGGCACGCCGGCGCATCCGCCGGCCGCCGTCGGACTCCTCCGGCGCACCGACCCGACGCCGATCCCCGCAGGCCGAGCGCCGCGGTTCGCCGCGCACCACCGCGCACACCGGGCGGCGGGCGCCGTCCGCGGCCGGCCGGCCGCCCAGGCAGCGGGCATTCGGCCGACTCCAGAAGGGCCAATGCCATGACACCCCACACGCCGACACCGCGAGCCACGTTCACCCGACTGCGCGACTACATGGTGGGACCCTCGCGGTTCATGAGCCTGCTGTCCTGTTTCGAGCTCGGCGTCGTCGACCTGCTCCGGGACACCCCGGGCCTGACCGCGGCCGAACTCGGCGACGCCGTGGGCGCCAAGCCGGACGCCGTGGAACAACTGCTGCTGCTGCTGGTCAAGGAAGGCTTCGTCGCCCGCGACGAGGACAGCGGCGGCTACACCCTCGACGCGCTCGCGGACATCGGCGACAGCGACCTGCGCCAGGTCCGCGCCCGCATGGACATGATCAAGATGGTCGCGTTCCGGCAGCTGTTCCATCTCACCGAGAGCGTGCGCACCGGCACCGTCGTCGGCCTCCGAGAGCTCTACGGACACGAGGGAAACCTCTACGACGCACTGGCGGAACACCTCGAACTGCGCGAGCCCTGGGCGCGGCTGATGAACGGCGAGACCGCCCACATCGACCCCTGGTTCTTCGACAACATCGACGTGCCCCCCGGCTCGCGCGTCCTCGACCTGGCCGGGAACACCGGCCTGGGCGCCATCCACACCCACCGGCTCAAGGCGTCGCCCGGGCTGCGGGTGACGACCTTCGACCTGCCCGAGAAGGAGAAGGAGTGCCTGGACAACTTCCGGGCCCACGGCGTGGACGCACACTGCTCGTTCATCGGCGGCGACGTCTTCGACGGAGTGCCCACGGGGTTCGACGTCGTCCTGATCAAGCACTTCCTGCCCATGTTCGACAAGAGCGACGTCTTCCGGATCCTGCAGGGCGTCCACCGCTCGCTGGAGCCCGGCGGACAGGTCCACCTCCTGGTGCCGGTGTTCCCCGAGGACATCAAGGACCCCGACAACTACACCGTCGACTTCTTCCCCTCCTTCTTCATCGGCTGCGCCATGGGGCAGGGCGGGGCCCAGAAGACGTCGACGTGGCGCAACTGGCTGGAGGAGTGCGGGTTCACCGTCACCAAGACGGTCATCGAGGACCCCGCCGACATGCTGCCGCACGCCCTGCCCGTGGAGGCCGTCCTGTGCGGGACGAAGACCGCGTGAGCGGCTGACCCCCGTCCCCCCCCCGCGCCCCCTCGCACGGGCGGGCGTCCTGCCGCGCCGGCCGCGCACCGCCCGCCCGCCGGCGCCCTTCTCCCCGCGACACCGCACCGTCCCCCGCGCGGTGTGTCCCCGCCCGCCGCCCGGCGGGCCAGGACACACCGCGCACCCCCCGTGCACCTCAGATGAAAGGGGCTGCCGCTCATGACCACGGATGCCTCGGCCGGACCGGGCCCGCAGGAGTTCATCGACCACCGGCCGATGGGCCGTCGGCAGCGGCTCATCGTGGCGGTGGGCCTGCTGACCATGGTGGCCGAAGGACTGGACACCTCCGTCGCCGCCTTCGTCTATCCCAGAATCCGCAAGGAATGGGACATCGACCTGAGCCTGGTGACCGCGACCGTCACGCTGAGCGTCCTGGCGATGATCGCCGGCGGCGCGGCCGCCGGCCCGCTCGCCGACCGCTACGGGCGCAAGGTCGTCACCCTCGCGGGCACCGCCGCCTTCGGCCTGGGCACGCTCGCCATGGGATTCACCGACTCCATCGGCCCGTTCGCCGTCCTGCGGACCGTGTCCTGCCTGGGACTGGGCGCGGTGCTGCCGACCGTGATGGTCCTCGTCGCGGACTGGATGCCCGCCCGGCGCAGGGTCCAGATGGTCGCGCTGGCCTTCGCCGGGATGACCGCCGGGACCACCCTCGGCGGCATCCTCGCCTCGGTCCTCATCCCCGCCTCCGGCTGGCAGACGCTGCTGGTGGTGTGCGGGATCGTGCCGCTGCTGCTGATCCCGGCGATCGTCCGCGTCATCCCGGAGTCCGTCAGCGTGCTCGCCGCCCGCGGGCGGCCGCCGGCGCAGCTGCGCGGCGCCGTGCAGGCCGTTCTCCCGGACGCGGACCTGTCCGGCGTGAACTGGGAGCACGCCGCGGTGCGCCGGCGCCAGCGGCCCTCCCCGCGCGTGGTGCTGTCCCGGGACTTCGCCCGCACCACCCTGCTGCTGTGGCTGTGCTTCTTCCTGGGGCAGGGCGTCGCCTTCGTGATCATCACCTATCTGCCGCTGCTGGCCGAGCGCGAGGGCCTGTCGGACCCGAAGGCCGCGGTGTCCGTGGCGGCGTTCGGGTGGGGCGGCCTGATCGGGCAGCTCTCGGTGTCCTTCGTCCTCAAGCGGTTCGACCGGTTCCGGGTGCTGACCGCCCTGTGGGCGCTGACCGCGGCGGGACTCGCGGCCGCAGCCGGGACGGCCGGCCGGTTCGCCGCGCTGCTGGCCGCCGCCTTCCTGCTCGGCCTGTGCCTGCCGGCGGCCACCTCGGTGCTGCAGGCGGCGGCCGCGGTCGCCTACCCGCCCTCCGCCCGCGCCACCGGCGTCAGCTGGGCCAACAGTGTCGGCAAGACGGGCCCGCTGGTCTTCGGTGTGCTCGGCGGCGTCATGGTCGACGCGGGCTGGTCGCTGGCCACGGTCCTGCTGGTGCTGGCCGCCCCGGTCGGCGCGGGCCTGCTGGCCACGCTGGCGCTGCCCGCCCGCGGCCCCGAGCCGCAACCGGAAGCGGCCCCCGCCGAATCCCTATTCACTGTCAAGTGACAGCTGCTACCTTTTTCGTATGGCTGTTAAAAATCGCTGGTTAGCGTTGATCGGTCTGACGATCAGCGTCCTCGTCATCGGATTCGACACGACGATCCTCAACGTCGCCCTGCCCACCCTGGCCGCCGAGACCGGCGCGTCCACCGGTGAGCTGCAGTGGATCGTCGACTCCTACGCCGTCATCTTCGCCGCCGCGATGCTGCCCGCAGGCTTCCTCGGCGACCGCTTCGGCCGGCGCAAGCTGCTGCTCGCCGGGCTCGTGATCTTCCTCGGCGGCTCCATCATCGGGATCTTCGCCGACGACCCGGGCGCGCTGATCGGGGCCCGCGCCGTCATGGGCCTGGGCGCCGCGCTGATCATGCCGCTCACGCTGTCCACCATCCCGACCCTGTTCAAGGGCGAGGAGCAGACCAAGGCCATCGCGATCATCACCGTGGGCGTCTCGATCGGCCTGCCGCTGGGGCCCCTGATCAGCGGCTGGCTGCTCGACCACTTCTGGTGGGGGTCGGTCTTCGTCATCAACATCCCGCTGGTCGCCATCGGCATCGTCGCCTGCGCCCTGCTGATCCCCGAGACCAAGGACCCCTCCGCCCCACCGGTCGACGTCCTCAGCACCGTGCTGGGCATCCTCGGCCTCGCCGCCCTCGTCTACGGCGTCATCGAGGGGCCCGCCGAGGGCTGGAGCGACCCCGTCATCCTCGCCGCGCTGATCGGCGGCCTGGTGATGCTCACCGGCCTGGTGCTGCGCGAGAAGCGCCGGCCCCGCCCGATGGTGGACCTGGAACTGCTGCGCAACCCGGTCTTCGGCTGGAACACGGTCTTCCTCATCCTCGGCATGTTCGTGTTCATGGGCCTGATGTTCGTGCTGCCGCAGTACCTCCAGGTCATCCAGGGCCACGACGCCTTCGGCACCGGCCTGCGGATGATGCCGCTGGTGGCCGGCATGATCGTCGTCGCCAAGATCGTGCCGCCGCTGACCCTGAAGGTCGGCACCCGGCCGCTGGTGATCGCGGGCCTGCTCATCATGTCCCTGGCGATGTTCCTGGGCAGCACCACCAGCACCGACTCCGGCTACGGCTTCACCGTGGTGTGGATGGTCCTCACCGGCCTGGGCGTGAGCCTCGTCATGGTGCCTGCCCTGGACACCGCCCTCGGCGTGCTGCCCAAGGGCAAGGAGGGCACCGGCAGCGGCCTGAACACCACCCTGCGCCAGGTCGGCGGCGCCATCGGCATCGCCCTGCTGGGCAGCGTGCTCAACGGCGTCTTCGCCGACCGGGTCGACACCGGCGGGATCCCGTCCGAGGCGGCCGAGGCCGCCGAGGAGTCCGTGGTGGCCGCGCAGATGGTCGCCGCCAGGCTCGACCTGCCCGAGCTGGCCCGCTCCGCCGAGTCCGCCTTCGTCGAGGGCATGGGCGCGGTGCTGCTGGTCTGCGCGATCGCCGGCGTCGTCGCGGCCGCGCTCGCCGCCTTCAAGCTGCCCGACAGCCGGCACGCCGCGCCCGGCGCGCAGGACGCGGAGCAGCCCGAGACCGAGGCGTCGTCCGGCATCGCGGACGGTGCGCGACAATGAGCCCCATGCCCTCTGCAACGACCAGCGCAGCGGCGTCGGCAGCCGGCGTCGCCGGAGCCGACCTCGGCCTGCGCGAACGCAAGAAACTGCGGACCCGTCAGACCATCCGCGAAGCGGCCCGGCGGCTGATCGACGAGCGAGGGTACGACAACACCACCATCGAGCAGATCGCCGCGGCGGCCGAGGTCTCGCCCAGCACGGTCTTCCGCTACTTCCCCAGCAAGGAGCACATCGTCCTGACGGACGACTACGCCCGGTTCACCATGGCCTTCCTGCGCGAGCGGCCCGCGGACGAACCGCCGCTGGCCGCCCTGCGGGCGGTGGTGACCGAGACGGTGCGCCGCCTCGCCGGGGAGTTCAGCGAGGAGTACCGGTGGCGGCGCCGGCTCGTGCGCCAGGTGCCCGCGATCCGGGCCCTGGTGGGCGAGGAGCAGGACCGGTGGGTCGAGTCCGTGGGCGAGGTCCTGGCCGAACGGGCGGGCCTGGCCGCGGACAACCTCGAACTGCGCGTCCTGGTCGGCGCCGTCACGGGCGCCTTCCACCAGGTGCTGTGGGGAGAATACGAAGAGGAGGCCGACCTGGTGGAGATGATCGGGCGGGCTCTGGCGGTGCTGGAGCATCCCGACGCCGTCGGCCGCCCGGCGGCCGGCGGACCGGGCGGCGCCTGACGCCTCCCGTTTCCGCCCGGCGGAAACCCGGCAGAAGAAGGGGCCCTTTCTCGCTCGGCGCCGAGCGAGAAAGGGCCCCTTCTTCTGTTTCAGGCAGAACCGGCCCGGGCCGCGGGTTGGGGGGACGCGGCCCGGCCCGTCATTTCTGCTCTTCGATGGCCTTCAGATGCAGAACGGAAGTCTGGTAGTAGGCGGCCAGGTCGAGGAATTCCTTCTCCTTCGACCACTTCGCGGCCGTGGCGTTGAGGAGGTCGCCGGCGTACTTGTGCGGCGTGACCCGCATGAACTGCTCGACGGCAGGCTCCAGCCGGGCGGGCAGCAGCGACAGGTCGATGGCGCGGCGCGGCTGCGGCGCGAAGGAGATCCGGAGAATCTCCTTCGCGTCCCAGCCGAGCGTCGCATAGACCCGGTACGCCTTTCCCGCGTACGCCAGCATCTTTTCGCTCGGCTCGCTCATCCCGGTTTCGCGGAGCATCTCCCGGACGGTGTCCGGGGTGAGGTTCCCGGCGAGCGGTTCGGCGAGCTGGAAGTACAGGTTGACGGTTTTGTTCCGGCAGTCGGCGCCCACCAGCGCCACGTCTTCCAGGCCGTAGCGGGCGAAGAACTCGGCGTTGCCGCCCACCGCGTCCGGCATGGAGGGCAGCGCCGCGAGCGCCGACACCTTCTGCAGGGCGTGCGGGAAGTTCACGTAGATCTTCTTGAAACCGCCGACGATCCCGCAGTCGATGTAGTGCTCGCCGGTCGGCGCCAGCGCCCCGATCTCCGCGAGCAGGGACCGCACGGGGCGGTCCGTCTCCGTGAAGAACCCGTGCGCCAGCGCGTGCGTGTAGGGGTCGGCGATCCCGGCGCCGATCTGCACGGAGTACTCGAACTCCGTGACCCGGCCGCCCGCCTGCAGGCTCAGGACGACTCCGCCGTCGTCCGAGAATCCGTCCGCGAACGCGGACAGGACCGGCCAGACCCTTTCGTGCGAAAAGGGGGCGCCGACCAGCATGGCCGAGTCTTTGATCGCCGAATATATTTCTTCCGCCACAATGCCCCTGGACATCGCCATCTCCAAGCAGTCGGCGCCGCTGATTCCTCTGCGTATTTTTCTTCGAAACTTTATCAGCGGCGGCTAGAGGATCACTCGAAATGAGCTATTCATAAAATCCGCGCACGGTCATCCGCCGGGTGTTTCCGAAAGAATCCGGAATTCGTGGCCGGGCAGGGGTGAATTGCGTGCCGGCCGGTCCCCGGAGAGGGGTCCGGCCGGCACGCCGCCCGGCTTATCGGGTTATCGGGTTTCTTGTGCGGTCACCGGGCGGCGACGGCCTCGGGGTCCTCCTGCGCCGTGTCCGGTGCGGGCTTGGCGGGAGTGTCCTTCGGGCCGCGCAGGACGATGTAGACGAGCAGCACGGCCATGACGGCGGCGCCCGCCCACATGGACTGCTGCCATCCGTCGATGTAGGACTGCTTCGCGGCGTCGGCCAGGGCCCGTGCGCCCGCGCCGTCCGCGACCTGCAGGGCGGTGGCGATGCCCTCCCGCGCGGGCTCCGCGGCCTCCGCGGGGACGCCGACGAGGTCGTCGTCGATGGCGCTGCGGTAGCCGGCCGTCAGGATCGCGCCGAGCATGGCGACGCCGAGCGCGGTGCCGAATTCGCGGGTGACGTCGTTGAGGGCGGAGGCGACGCCCTGCTTCTCGCGCGGCAGGGAGCGGGTGATGGCCTCGGTGGAGGGCACCATGGACAGGGCCATGCCCAGCCCCATGACGATGATGCCGGGCAGGATCGACAGGTAGCCGCCGTCGACGGAGACGAGCAGGGCCATGAGCGCCAGGCCGGCGCCGGTCAGCGCGATGCCCGCGCTCATGGTCGCGCGGGGGCCGATCCGCGCGGCCAGCCTCGGGGTCAGGCCGGAGGCCGTCATCATCGCGACGGCCATGGGCATCAGCGCCGCCGCGGACAGCAGGGCCGACCAGTCGACCACGGCCTGGAGGAAGGGGAAGAGGACCACGAAGATCCCGCCCTGGACACCGAAGACCACGAGCAGCGTGACCGAGCCGCCGGCCAGGCCGCGCTCACGGAACAGGCGCACGTCCAGCAGCGCGGCGTCCCGGCGGCGCAGCTCCCAGACCACGAAACAGGCCGTGGCGGCGAGGCCGACGGCGAGGCCCGCCACGGTCACCGAGGCGCTCCAGCCGCGGTCCGGTCCCTCCTGCAGGGCGTAGACGAGGGCGGCCACGGCGACGACGGACAGCAGCGCGCCGACGGTGTCGAAGGCGTGCCGGGAGCGCTCGTGGGAGTTGGGGACCGACTTCAGCGTCATCACCAGCGCCGTGACGATCAGCGCCACGGGCAGGGCGAACAGCCAGCGCCAGTCGGCGACGTCGACGAGCAGGGCGGACAGGAACATGCCCACGATGCCGCCGCCGCCGGCGACGCCGGTCCACACGCCGATCGCCTTCCCGCGCTGCTCCTCGGGGAAGGTGGAGGTGATGACGGCCAGGGTGATGGGCATGATGATCGCCGCGCCGACGCCGCCGGCCACCCGCGCGGCGATCATCACCTCGGCGTTCGGGGCCAGGCCCGCCACCACGCTCGCGGTGCCGAACAGGAGCAGACCGGCGATCAGCATGGGCTTGCGGCCCAGGCGGTCGCCGACCGCGCCGAGCGGCAGCAGCAGCGCGGCCAGGGTGAGGGTGTAGATGTTGATGATCCACAGGACCGTGTTCTGCGACGTGTCGAAGTCGACGGCCATGTGCGTCTGGGCGACGTTCAGCCCGGACATCGACGCCATGACGGCCATCAGCGCGATCGAGGTGGTGATCAGGATCGCGCGCAGCTGGCGCGCGTCCAGCGCGCCCCCGCCCCCGTCGGCGGGTGCCACCTGTTCAGGGTTCGTACTCATGGAGACCTCTCGGAGGAAGAGCAGGGCGCGCCCGGACGTCAGGCGGTGGAGCCGGGGGCCGCGCCGGCGGTGAGGCGCAGACGGCCGGGGGTGTCGTCCCTCCGGCCGGCCGGCGTCGGCCGACAGCTTCTGGAAGCCATAAGTAAATGATAGCAGCTCTCATTTTAGAGCCGTTGGGGTATGGGAGCGTCTCGCTCTTGTCCGGCTGGAGACGGCCGCCCGGACACGCGAAAACGCCCCCGCACCGGCCTGGAGGACCGGTGCGGGGGCGGCGGACCCCGCCGGGCGGACGGGGCCCGGCGGGGGAGCGGCTCAGTTCTCGCGCGCCTCCTTCAGGGTGTCCCGCAGCGCCCAGAAGGCGGGCTTGCGGGTGTAGTCGCCGGTCATCACGTTCGCGAAGCCCTCGCCCTGGAAGAACACCGGCACCCACGAGTACTTGTCGGTGAAGCCCCAGATGGTGAAGGAGTTGCAGCCGTCCACGGCCAGGCACGCCTCGAGCGCCCGCTGGTAGTAGTCGGCCTGCTTCTGCTCCATCGCCTCCGTGGGCACGCCGCTCTCCGGCAGGTCCATGCGCACGTCCAGCTCCGTCACGGCCGTCTCCAGGCCCAGTGCGTCGAACCGCCGCAGGTTGCTCTCCAGGTCGCCCGGGAAGCCGTAACGGGTGCTCAGGTGGGCCTGCACGGAGAAACCGTGCACCGGCACGCCCTGCGCCAGCAGCTGCTTGGTCAGGGCGTAGTAGGCGTTGCTCTTGGCGTTGACGCTCTCGACGTTGTAGTCGTTGAAGAACAGCAGCGCCTCGGGGTCGGCCTCGTGGGCCCAGTGGAAGGCGTCGGCGACGATGCCCGGGCCCAGCTCGCGGATCCAGATGTTGTCCGTCGTGCGCAGCCGGCCCTGGTCGTCGAAGATCTCGTTGGCGACGTCCCACTGCTGGATCCGGCCGGCGTAGCGGCCGACGACGGTGGTGATGTGGTCGCGCAGGATCGCCCGCAGCTCCTCCTTGGAGAAGCCGCCCTGCTCCAGCCACGCCGGGTTCTGGCTGTGCCACAGCAGCGTGTGGCCGCGCACCACCTGGCCGTGCTTCTCGGCGAACTCGACGATCGCGTCGGCCTGCCCGAACTCGTAACGGTCCTTCTCGGGGTGGACGAAGTCCCACTTCATCTGGTTCTCGGGGGAGACCGAGCTGAACTGGCGGGCCAGGACCTTGCGGTACTCCTTGTCCGAGGTGAACGGGTCCGGGTAGTCCTGCTCCAGGTGGTGGCCGCCGCCCGCCACGGCGGTGCCCACGACGAAGCCCTCGGGAGCGGCCTCGCGCAGCCGGTCGAACCGGGCCTCGGAGTGCGGCGCGGCCTGGCGGCCGTCCGCCGGGTCGGCCGTGGCCACACCCGTCACGAGCGGCAGGGACAGGGCGGCGGCGCTCACGGCCACGGTGGCGAAGCGAATGGGTCTCATGCGGGGAGTCTCATTCCGTCGTTCTTCGAATGTTTCGAAATGGAGCCCGAAACATTTGGGAATGAGGGAAGCTAAAGGCCCGCCGAGCGCAAGGTCAATACCCGTGCACGCACGCCCTGCGCCCGCCGTCCGGCGCCCGCCGGGCGGTCGCGGCGGCCCGCGGCGGCACGGCGGGCATGACGGTCCGTCAGAAGACGTGTGGGGCTGACTGGTTGGCCGCTGCCGTGGTCCGGGCCGGCCGCTGCGGAGCGGGCCGCCCGCCGCACGGAAGGCCGGCGCCGGGATGACGGCCGGGGACCGGGCGCGGCGGCGGGCAAGCGCCCGGCCGGGGAGGCGCGCTTTCGGAAAGCCGCGGCGGACCGCCCGGGCCGGTCAGGCGCCGGTGCGGCGCAGGCCGGTGGGTTCGTCCGGGTGGATCCGCAGGCGCGGCGTGCGGATGAGGCCGCTTTCGACGTCGAAGGTCACCCCCGGCCGGCTTCCGGCCGGCGCGCCGGTTTCTCACCGGCATCCCCCCGCGGCCCCGCCCGAGGGGCCGGCCGGCGGGCGCCGCCCCGCACAGGCGCGGCCGCACGTCGCCTTCTTGGCGACGCCGTGGGCGGAGCCCGCGACGGTGGTGGCCACATGGGCGCCGTGACCGTTGCCGTCCTGCGCGACGCTGTCCCCGTCGACGGGCGGCCCGGTGTCTGCCGGTCCCGCGGTGCCCGGGACCGGCAGACGCGGGGCGCGTCAGGCTCCGGCCGCCCGGGCGAGCAGTTCGTCGGGGGACGCGGTCAGCTCACGGCCGGTCAGGGCGCGCAGCGCCGGGTAGGCGCGGGTGTCCCCGGCGAGGACGCCGCCCAGGACGGTGCGCCCGTCCGCGGCCAGGACGACCTTGGCGTAGGCGCCGGCGCGCCGGTCCTCCCGCACGTACGCGATCGCGCCCTGCGTGCGGGCGTGCGCGTCGCCGAAGCCGGCCGCCGGTGCGCCGGCCAGCTTGAGTTCGGCGGCGTCGTCCGTGCCGTCGAACGCCTCGCCCGGTTCGCCGAGCAGCAGGCCGGCCACGGTGCGGGCCATCCGCAGGCCGGGGGCGGCCAGTCCGTGGCAGCGGCCCGCGACGGCCGCGCACTCGCCGATGGCCCAGATGTGCTCGTCGGCGGTGCGGCACCAGCGGTCCACCAGGAAGCCGCCGCGTTCGCCGCGGGCCAGCCCGAGCGGGGCGGCGAGTTCGTCGCGCGGGCGGATCCCGGCGGCGAAGACGACGAGCGCGGCCTCCAGCACGCTCCCGTCGGCCAGCTCCACCCCGCCGGCGCGGCCGCCGGGGCCGGCGGTGACCGCGCGCACGCCCGTGGAGCAGTGCACGGCCATCCCGAGCCGCTCCAGGGACCGGGCCAGCACCCGGCCGCCCGTCTCGTCGATCTGCTGCGGCATCGGCCACGGGGCGAGCTCGACGACATGGGGCCGCATGCCCAGCCGTTTCAGCCCGTCGGCCGCCTCCAGGCCGAGCAGTCCGCCGCCGACGACCACCGCCGCCCGGCCCGGGCAGGCGGCCCGGCGGATCGCCGCGACGTCCTCCACCGTCCGGTACACGAAGCAGCCGGGCAGGTCGTGGCCGGGCACCGGGGGCACGAACGGCCGCGATCCGGTGGCCAGCACCAGGGCGTCGTAGCCGATCTCGGTGCCGTCGTGGCAGGTGACCGTCCGCCTGCGCGGGTCGGCGCCGGTCACCCGGGCGCCCAGGCGCAGGCTCACCCGGTCCGCGCGCCCGGGGGCGGGCAGGGCCAGGTCGCCGGGCGCGGCGCCGGACAGCAGCGACGACAGCGCCACCCGGTCGTAGGCGGGCCGCGGCTCCTCGCCGAGCACCACGATGCGCCACCGCCCCTCGCGGTCGCGGGCGGTCATCTCCTCCACCAGCCGGTGGCCCGCCATGCCGTGCCCGGCCACCACCAGCGTGCGCGTCGCCGTCACCGCAGCTCCCCCTCCCGCTCGCCGGCGCCCGCGCCGGCGAGGTCCGTGCACAGCGTGCGCACCAGCGAGGCGCAGCTGCCGCAGCCCGTGGTCGCCCGGGTCGCCCGGGTGAGCGCCGCCTCGTCGCGGGCGCCGGCGTGCCAGGCGTCCTCCAGGGCCCTCCTGGTGACGCTGTTGCAGTGGCACACCACCGCGTCCGGCGGGAGCTGCCCGCCGCCCGCGTAGACGCCGTCGCCGCCGGCCAGCAGGGCGAACAGGTCGCCGGGCACGGGAGCGCCGCGCAGATGGAGCCCGCTGACCGCGGCCACCGCACGGGGCGAGCCGATGACGACTCCCTCACGGATCCGGTCCCCGTCCAGGACCAGGCGGGCGTAACGGCCGCGCGCCGGGTCGGCCAGGGCCACGGTCCGCTCCCCGTCCCCCGGCGGCCGGGTCCCGTGCGCCGGCAGGACGACCAGGTCCTTGCCCGGGGTGCGCGGCCGCAGCACCCGCCGCCCGGGCGTGTACGGCCCGCCGCGGCCGGTGAGGAGCAGGGCGAGCGCCTCGGCCTGCTCCCACGCGCCGAGCACCGTGCGGCCGAAGGCGCCCGCGGGTGCCGTGCAGTCGCCGATCGCGTGGATGTGCGGGTCGCCGGTGCGCAGCAGCCCGTCGACGACCACCCCGGCCGCCGGCCCGTCCTCGACCTGGAGACCGCAGGCCCGGGCCAGCCCCGTCTCGGGCACCGTGCCCGTGCACAGCAGTACCGCGCCCGCCGCCAGCACCTGGCCGTCGTCGAGGACGACCTTGCCCGGCCGGTACTCCTCGGCCCGCCGCCCCAGGCGCAGGTCGACGCCCTGCCCGGCCGCCCACCCGGCCAGGACCGCGGAGGCCTCCGCGTCCAGGTAGCGGTCCATCAGGCGGCCGGCGGGGTGGACCAGCACGGTCTCGTGCCCGGCCCGGCGCAGCGCCAGCGCCGTCTCCACGCCGCGCACCGAGCCGCCCAGGACGACGGCGGGCCCGGGCGGCAGCGGGCGGCAGTCGGCCAGGGTGCGCACCGTGCGCACCCCGTCGGCCGGCCGCCCGCACGGCCGGAGCAGGCCCCGCACCCGCGGCAGCCTCGGCCGGGCCCCGGTGGCCAGCACCAGCACCCCGTAGGGCAGCTCGCGGCCGTCGCCGGTGCGCACCGTGCGCGCGGCCCGGTCGACGGCCCTCACCTCCACCCCGGTCAGCCGGCGCACCCGGTCCGGCAGCGCGGGCAGCGCGGTCCGGCCGGCCTCGAGCGTGCCGTCCAGGACGGAGCCGAGCAGGGCCCGGTTGTAGGCGGGCCCCGGCTCGGCCCCGATCACGGTGACGGGGCCGGGGTGGCCGTGGTGGACCAGACGGGCGGCCAGCCGGTGCCCGGCCGGGCCGCCGCCCACGATGACGACGCCGCTCACGGACGCTCACCCGCCGGGGCCACGCGCACCGCGCTCACCTTGAACTCCGGCATCCGGCTGCGCGGGTCGAGCGCGTCGGACGTGAACAGGTTGGCGCGGCCGGCGCCCGGGAAGTGGAACGGCACGAACACCGTGTCGGCCCGCACCGCGCCGGTCACCCGCACCCGCGCCCGCGCCGTGCCGGACACGGAGGACACCTCCGCCAGGTCCCCGTCGGCCAGACCGAAGCGGCGGGCGGTGTCCGGGTGCATCTCCACCACCGCCTCCGGCGCCGCCCCGGCCAGCTCCGCCACCCGCCGGGTCTGCGCGCCCGACTGGTAGTGGGCCAGCACCCGCCCGGTCGTCGCGTACAGCGGGAAGTCGCCGCCGGGCTCGCTCGCCGGCGGCCGGTGTTCCACGGCCGTGAACCGGGCGCGCCCGTCGGGGTGCGCGAACCGGTCCAGGAACGCCCGCGGCGTGCCGGGATGGCCCTCTTCGGGGCAGGGCCAGTGCAGCGCCTCGCCGGCGTCCAGCCGGTCGTAGCTGATGCCGCTGTAGTCCGCGATGCCGCCCGCCGTGGCGCGGCGCAGCTCCTCGAAGACCTCCCGAGGGCGGGTGGGGAAGCGGTGCGCGGGCTGCCCCAGGCGCACGGCGAGCGCCCCCAGCACCTCCAGGTCGCTGCGCACGCCCGGCGGCGGGGCCAGATGGGCGCGCCGGCGCAGCACCCTGCCCTCCAGGCTGGTCATCGTGCCCTCCTCCTCGGCCCACTGCGTCACCGGCAGCACCACGTCGGCCAGCGCGGCCGTCTCCGAGGGCACGAAGTCGGCCACCACCAGCAGGTCCAGCGCGCCCAGGCGTTCGGTCACGTGCCCGGCCCGCGGCGCGGAGACCACCGGGTTGGACCCGAACACCAGCAGGGCCCGCGGCCCGCCGTCCGTGCCCAGGGCGTCCAGCAGCTCGTAGGCGCTGCGGCCCGGCCCGGGCAGCGCGCCGGCGTCCACGCCCCACACCCCGGCCAGGTGCGCGCGGGCGGCCGGGTCGGTCAGCGAGCGGTAGCCGGGCAGCTGGTCGGTCTTCTGGCCCATCTCGCGCCCGCCCTGCCCGTTGCCCTGCCCGGTCAGGGTGCCGTAGCCGCTGCCCGCGCGGCCGGGCAGGCCCAGCGCGAGGGCGAGGTTGATGAACGCCGAGGCCGTGTCGGTGCCCTTGCTGTGCTGCTCCACCCCGCGCCCGGTCAGCACGTAGGCCCTGCGGGTCGCCCCCAGCATCCGCACCGCCGTGCGCAGGTCCTCGGCGGGCACCCCGGTGACCTCCTCCACCCGCTCCGGCCACCAGGCCGCGCACGGCTCCCAGGCCGCGTCGAAGCCGCTGGTGCGCTGCTCGACGTACTCCTTGTCCAGCAGGCCCTCGGCGACGGCCAGGTGCAGCAGGCCCAGCGCCAGGGCCAGGTCGGTGCCGGGCACGGGCTGCAGGTGCAGCGCGGCCAGCTCGGCGGTGCGGGTGCGGCGCGGGTCGACGACGATCAGGTCCGCCCGCTCCAGGTGGCGCATCAGCGGCGGCATCGTCTCGGCCGGGTTGGCCCCGGCCAGCAGCACCACCTCCGCCCCGTCCAGGTCCGAGACCGGGAACGGCAGCCCGCGGTCCAGGCCGAAGGCATGCCCGGCCGCCGCGGCCGCCGACGCCATGCAGAACCGGCCGTTGTAGTCGATCTGGCTGGTGCCCAGGGCGACCCGCGCGAACTTGCCCAGCGTGTAGGCCTTCTCGTTGGTCAGCCCGCCGCCGCCGAACACCGCGACCGCGTCGGCGCCGTGCCGGGCGCGGATGTGCGCCAGCCGCCCGGCCACCAGGTCCAGCGCCTCGTCCCAGCCGGCCGGCGCGAGTTCACCGTCCGCGCCGCGCACCAGCGGCGTCACCAGCCGGTCGGCCACGCCGAGCACGGCGGGCGCCGTCCACCCCTTCTGGCACAGCCCGCCCCGGTTGACGGGGAAGTCCGCCACCGGCTCCACGGACGTCTGCCCCCGCCCGCCCGACAGGACGGTGGCGCACTGCAGGGCGCAGTACGGGCAGTGGGTCGCACTGCGCGACGGCGCGGCCGTGCCCCCGGCCGCCGCGTCCCCGGCCGCCGCGTCCCCGGCCGCAGGGTGTCCGACGGCCGTGTGCTCGGCCGCCGCCTGCCCGCCCACCGTGTGCTCGGCGGCCGTGTCCCCGCCGGTCGCGTGCCCGGCGGCCGTCTGCTCAGCGGACACGGTGACGCACCTGCCCCGGCGCCGGTATGGAACGGTACGGACGGTCCGCGGGCCCGCCGACGGGCCGGACGGCCTGCTTCCGTCCTTTTTCGTCACCGGGGTTCGCGTGCGCGGTCAGCCGCCCGCAGGCGACTCGTTGGCTGATCATCTTCTCCTCGGTTCCCTCCGGGTCGTGCCCCCCGCGGCCCGGCCCGCCAGGCGGCGGCCGCTCCAGTGCGAGCGGGGCGGATCGTACAGCCCGCCAGGTCACGCTACGGCACCGGGCTCGGGCCCGACTCGCCTGCCAGTAGGGCCAGTTGAGCCCGCCCGCACCGCCGCACCGCCCCCGCCCGCACCGCGGCCCCCCAACCCGCCCGCGCCGGCGGGGCCGGGCGCGGCGCCGCCGACGCCCGGGAAGCGATCACCGGCGGCGCACCGGCGGCGGCCCGCCTAGGATGCACAGTCATGTTCCAGGAGACCCCGATCTACACCCGTCTCGTCGCCGAGCGCGGCGACGTCCCCGCCCGTGTCCGGGGCGAGGCCGACCGCATACACCGCGACCTGGCCCGGGTGATGCGCTCCGCGCCGGCTCCCGGCGTCCCCCACGGCGGGCACCTCCCCAGAACCCCGGGCGGCTGACGGCGGGCCCCGGCCGCACGGCCCCGGGAAACCGTCCGCCGGAGCCCGGAGCCCGGAGCCCGGAGCCCGGAGCCCGGAGCCCGGAGCCCGGAGCCCGGAGCCCGGAGCCCGGGCCGCGGGCCGCGGGGCGGGCGTGCCGTGTCCGCCCGCGCGCTTACGATGGAACCGTATGACGGCACTGTGGACGCATCTGCCGGACGCGGGGTGCACGGGCTGCACGGGACCCGGCACGCCGTGCCCCTCACCGGCCGGTCGTCAGCGCCTCCTCGTCACCCAGGTCGCCGACGCCGCCGGTGTCGCCGACATCACCGACCATTCGTCCAGGACGGGCCCATGACCGATCCGTGGAGCGGTGCCCGCAGGATTGCCCGGGCCCACGAACTCTTCCTGCACCACGGCCGCGAACCGACCGATGAGGAGGTCAGGGAGGCGATCCTGGCCTCCTGGCGGCGCTCGCGGTCCCTCGGCGTCAGCCAGCAGCAGCTGGTCGTGCCCCTGGAACCGGACCTCGACACGGACACCCGTCTGGTACGGGCCTGCACCCCGGCCCTGGACGAGCTGAACGACCGCCTCGCGGGCGTCCCGGTCGCCATCCTCGTCACCGACGCCCAGGGCACCATCGTGGCCCGCCGCGGAGACGCCGCCCAGCTGTCCCTGATGGACGACGCCTCCCTGGTCCTGGGGGCCAGCTGCGCCGAGCGGCACATCGGCACCAACAGCATCAGCATGGCGCTGAGCACCCGCGCCCCGTTCGTCGTGGTCGGGCAGGAGCACTTCTTCCACAGCTTCCAGGTCCTGGTCTGCATGGCGGCCCCGGTGCACGACCCCATCAGCGGCGGCGTCGAGGCCGTGCTGAACCTCTCCATCCCCCGTGACGCCGCCCACCCCAGGATGGCCGTCCTGCTCGAGGACGCCGTCCGCCGGGCCGAGCACCGCCTGCTCGAACTGAGCACGGCCCGCGAGCGCGCGCTGGCCGGGCAGTTCCTGGCCACCGACCGGCCCGCGCACACCGTGCTGGACACCCGCCCCGGCGCTGCGGCCGCCTCACCGGAACCGCTGCGCACGCTCAGGGGCGAGGACCGCGCCGCCCTCCTGCACAAGGCCACCGAGATGATCTCCTCGGAAGGCGCCGCCCTCGTGGAGGTGCCGCTGCACGGCGGCGGCACGGCACTGCTGCGCCGCCGCTCCGTGCACCACGGGGAGGCCTACGGCGTCGCCATCGAGGTCAGCCTCAGCCCCGGCCCACCGCACCACCGGACCCACCACCCGCTCCCCGGCCGCGCCGCCCCGGCCCCCGTGCCCCCCATACCCCCCGCGGCCGGACCCCTCGCGCAGCCCTCCGCCGCGGGACCCCCCGCGCAGCCCCCCGCCGCCGCCCGCCCGGCGCCCCCGTCCCTCGCCCTCGCCGCGCCCGGTGGCCCCGCCGGCCAGGACGACCACCGGCTGCTGCTGGTGGGGGAGCCCGGCGTCGGCAAGCTCGCCGTCGCCGCCCGGCAGCGGCTGTCACTGCTCAACGAGACCGGCGCCCGCCTCGTCGAAACCCTGGACGTCCGCCGCATTACCGAGGTGTTCGCCGCCACGCTCGCGCCGCGCCTGGCCGATCTGGTCACCGTCGACCTGGCCGACGGAGTCGTCCGGGGCGCCGAACCGCCCCCCGGCCCCCTGCCGCCGTCCGCCCTCCTGCTGCGCACCGCGGCCCACGCCGGCGCCGTCCCCGCCGCGGGCGCCGCCCCTGCCGCGGGTGCCGCAGGCAGCCGCTTCGGAACGGGCCAGACCTTCGCCTACCCCCCGCACACCCCGCAGGCCCGCTGCCTCGCCCGCGCCCGCACCGTCCTGGAACCGGTCCTGGGCGAGGCCGCCGACGCCGCCCCGGACGACGCGCCGGCCGCCGCCGCCCGCCACCTCGGCCCCGGCGAGCACTGGCTGCTGGCCGTCCCGCTGCGCTACGGCGACCGCGTCCTGGGCATCGCGACCTTCTACCGCGCCGGAAGGGACCGCCCCTTCGAGCAGGACGACATCTCCCTCGCCGAGGAACTGACCGCACGGGCGGCGACCTGCGTGGACAACGGCTGCCGCTACACCCGCGAACGCCTGGCCAGTCTCACCCTCCAGCGCAGCCTCCTGCCCGGCGACATCACCCCCTCCCTCGCCGTGGAGGTCGCCTCCCGCTACCTGCCCGCCGACGACCGCACCGGCGTCGGCGGCGACTGGTTCGACGTGATACCCCTCTCCAGCGCCCGGGTGGCCCTGGTCGTGGGCGACGTCGTCGGACACGGCCTGCACGCCGCCGCGACCATGGGCCGCCTCCGCACGGCCGTGCGCACCCTCGCCGACCTCGACCTCCCGCCCGAAGAGGTCCTCGCCCGCCTCGACGACCTGGTCAGCCGCCTCGCCCCCGACAGCGAGGCCGAGGACCCGGCCAGCGGCGCCACCTGCCTGTACGCCGTCTACGACCCGGTCTCCCGGCAGTGCACCGCCGCCCGCGCCGGCCACCCGCCGCCCGTCCTGACCACCCCCGACGGCGCCACCCGCCTCCTGGACCTGCCCGCCGGCCCCCCGCTGGGCCTGGGCCGCTTCGTCCCCTACGCCTCCGCCACCACGGACATCCCCCCGGGCAGCGTCCTGGCCCTGTACACCGACGGCCTGGTCACCTCCCGCGGACAGGCACGCCCCGGCGACCGCCTCGACGACCTGCTGACCGCGCTCGCCCGCCGCGAGCCCTCCCTGGAACGCGCCTGCGACGACATCACCGCCGCCCTCGCCCCCGACGGCCCGCACGACGACATCGCCCTCCTGCTGGCCCGCACCCGCGTCCTGGCCCCCGACCGGGTGGCCCAGTGGGAACTGCCCCCCGAACCCTCCTCCGTCCGCGAGGCCCGCGCCCTCGTCGACCGCCGCCTCACCCGGTGGGGCCTGGACCACCTCGCCCACGGCACCGCCCTCATCGTCAGCGAACTGGTCACCAACGCCGTCCGCTACGGCGGCTCCGGCCCCGTCCAGCTGCGCCTGCTGCGCGGCGAGTCCCTGGTGTGCGAGGTCACCGACCACAGCAACTCCTCCCCGCGCATACGGCGTGCCGGGGCCTCCGAGGAAGGCGGCCGCGGTCTGTTCCTCGTCGCCCGCTACTCCCACGCCTGGGGCGCCCGCTACCGCACCCGGGGCAAGACGGTCTGGGCCGAACAGCCCCTGCGGGAGTCCCTGCCGCTGTCCCTGGACCCCGGCGCCGAGGAAGACCTTCTGCTCAGCCTCTACGACGACCCCTACGACCGCTGACGGGAACGCGGAAGGGCCGGCACCGCACGGGCGCCGGCCCTTCCGCGTTCCCGTCAGCGCCGGCCCCGAGGCCCTCGGCCAAAGCCCGGGGACCCGCCGTCGCCGTCGGCACGGCGCCCCGCACCCGCGCGCGGCGGCGGACGGCTGGTCGTCTCAAGCGGGGTCGGGGTCGCCGAACCAGCGGCGCAGCGCCTCGTCGAGCCCGGGTCCACCGTCGCCCGCCCAGGCGATGTACCCGTCGGGGCGGACCAGGAGCGCGGCGACCTCGTCGAAGGGGGAGGACAGCGTACCGGCGACGGTGGTGACCCGTCCCTTCCAGCCGGTCGCAGCCTCCCGCACCCCGGGCGCGCCGGCCAGGTCGAGCAGGACGCCCTGCGCCTGGTGCAGCAGTTCGGGGGTGCGGACCGGCCCGTCCGGGGTCTCCAGCGTGCGCGGCGGCAGCCGGCGGCCGGCCAGCGGATGGGCGTCGGGACCGACGTCGTAGCGGATGTCGAGGTGGCTGACCGCACCCGCCAGATGCCGTCTGACCTCCTCCAGGTCGATCAGTTCCGCGTACAGGTCGCGCAGCGCCTGGGAGTCGTCGCCGCCGAAGATGGTCATGCCCTGGGCGCGGGTGTTGGACAGCAGCCGGGCGCCCACGGGGTGGCGTTCGTCGTGGTAGGTGTCCAGCAGGTTCTCGGGCGCCCACCCCCCGACGGTGGCGGCGAGCTTCCAGCCCAGGTTGACCGCGTCCTGGATGCCGGTGCTCATGCCCTGGCCGCCCGCGGGCAGGTGGATGTGCGCGGCGTCGCCGGCGAGCAGCACACGGCCCTTGCGGTACTGGGCGGCCTGGCGGGTGGAGTCGGTGAAGGAGCTGACCCACAGGGCCTCCCCGCCCGAGATGTCCTCGCCGGTCACCCGCTGCCACGCCGCGGCGACTTCGGCGAACCCGGTGCTGCCGTCCCCGTCCTCGGGCGAGGTGCCGTACTCCGAGAGGATGATGCGGGCCACGCCGCCGGGCATCGGGAAGACCTGCACCAGGCCGCCCGGCAGCCGCTCGCCGAGGGGGCGCAGCCGCACCCCGCTGCCCGCCACGTCGGCGAGATGGATGAGCTGGGTCCCGGAGGTGCCGGGGAAGTCGATTCCCGCGGCCTTGCGCACCGCGCTGTGCCCGCCGTCGGCGCCCACCAGGAACAGCCCGCGCAGCCGCTCCCGTCCGCCGCCGGGGGCGGCAACGGTGACCGTGACGCCCTCCTCGTCCTCCTCCAGAGCGAGGAACCTGTGGCCTCTGCGGATGTCGGCGCCCTGTTCGAGCGCCCAGGCCTCCAGGATCGACTCCGTCTGCGACTGCGGGATCCCGCGGGCCCCGAAGTGCGCGTCCTCCAGGACGGTGTAGTCGAACGGGACCCCGCCGAAGTGGCCCATCGGGCTGGTCTCCAGGTCGCCGAAGCGCGGGACGAGCCCGCGCTGGTCCAGCGTCTCCAGGGTGCGGGCGGTGAATCCCAGGGCGCGGGACTGGCCGGTCGGCTGCGCCAGTTCCTCGGCGACGATGACGCTCGCCCCTCCGAGGCGCAGTTCGCCGGCCAGCATCAGTCCGGTGGGGCCCCCTCCGACGACGATGACGTCCGCACTCGATGTCCTGTCCATGTGGGTTTGTCCTCACTGTACGGCAGGGCGGTCATGCTTCTTCTTGTCGTTCTGTGGGATGCGTTGCCCGGGCGGCGGTGCGGCGAGGGCCGGCACGGCGTGGAACAGCAGGCGGGGGCAACGCGGCGCACCGCGCCCTGAACAGGCTGTCTCTTTGTGCCCGTAGTGGACCATTGCGGGCTCAACCCGACCTCGTGTCCGCCTGGAAGGGCGCTGAAAGGCCCTGGTGAAGGGGGAGTCGGACCGCCGGCGGGCGGGCGCCCTCCGGGCCGTGGGCCTCCCGGCCTCCCGGCCGCCCCACGGCGGACCCCGCCCGGCCGCGGGCGGCGGCGGCCACCGCGAGGCGCCGTCCGCCTGCCGTCGGGGCTGCCGCCCCGGAGCCGCCGCCCCGGAGCCGCCGCCGCGACCGGGCTGCGGCGCCCCTTCCCGCGCGCGACGGCCCGGAGCGTTCTCGCGGCCCGCCCCGGCATCGCCCCGCAGGCAAGGCCCGGCCGGCGTCCGCCGGAGGGGCGTCATCCGGTCAATGTGATCCACGTCACTTTCTGCCGACCTTGGTTCGGGAGACGCGCGCGTGTCACTATTCCCGCACGTCTCCCCTGCCTGGAACCTTCTAACGGCAGTGGTTCGAGGTCGTGACCGCCGGTTCGTCCGGGCGGAATCAGGCCATTTGAAGCACTCGACCCCCCCTCCGCCGTGCCCGCAGCCCGGGCGGGCGAGGCCCCGGATCGCGCAGGACCCGCCTCCCCGCGCACCGTGCTGCTCGGCAAGCCGCCGCGTCCCCTTCGCCGGAAGGCGTCCCCGGGCGCCGGCGTCCGGCTCCGAGGAAGAGTCCGCAGCCGAACGACGCCGCCGCACCGGCCGACGCCACCGGGCTCACCGCCTGGTCCGCCGGGAAACGGCGGACCAGGCGGCCTGCCACCAGCTCGACGTCTCCTCTCGCAGAAGTGGATTCCAGATATGCCGAGGCTGTGCAAACCGGCGATGAGCGCGCCGGAACATGTCATCACCGTGGAAGAGACTCTGGAGTTCGCCGAACGGGTGCACGCCGGGAAACCGCAGCTCCCGTTGGCGCTTCGCCTGATCCGGAACACGGGTGTGCGCAAGCGGCACATCGTCCAGCCCATCGAGAAGACGCTCACCCACCCGGGGCTGACCGAACGCAACCGCATCTACGAGCTGGAGTCGAAGAAGCGGGTCCCCGCGGTCGTCGAACAGGCGCTGGCCAACGCCGAGGTGACGGCCCGTGACATCGACGCGATCATCTACGTGTCGTGCACCGGGTTCTTGATGCCGTCGCTGACGGCCTGGCTGATCAACAGGATGGGTTTCCGTTCGGACACCCGGCAGATCCCGATCGCGCAGCTGGGCTGTGCGGCGGGCGGCGCGGCGGTGAACCGGGCGCACGACTTCTGCGCCGCGCATCCGGGCAGCAACGTGCTGATCGTCTCGTGCGAGTTGTGCTCGCTGTGCTATCAGCCCGACGCGGACGACGTGGGTTCGCTGCTGTCGGACGGGCTGTTCGGCGACGCGGTCGCGGCGGCGGTGGTGCGCGGGACCGGGGGAGTGGGGATCGAGCTGGAGCGCAACGCCTCCTACCTCATACCGGGCACGGAGGAGTGGATCTCCTACGACGTGCGCGACACCGGCTTCCACTTCCAGCTGGACCGCCGGGTGCCGGGCACGATGGAGCCGCTCGCGCCGGTGCTGCGGGAGTTCGCCAAGGACCACAGCTGGGACGCGGGCAGGCTCGACTTCTACATCGTCCACGCCGGCGGGCCGCGCATCCTCGACGACCTCGCCAAGTTCCTCGAGGTCGACCGCACCATGTTCCGGCACAGCTGGGCCACGCTGAACGAGTACGGCAACATCGCCAGCGCCGTCGTCCTCGAGGCGGCCCGCCGCCTGTTCGAGGAGGACGCCCCCGCTCCGGGCGCCACCGGCCTGATCGCCGGCTTCGGACCCGGCATCACCGCCGAGATGGCGCTCGGCACCTGGGCCGCCGACGTTCCGCAGCCCGTCGCCTGAGCGCACCCGGCGCCCGTCCCGGAGACCGGGCGGACCCGTCTGCGTCCCGGCGGACCCCTTCCGCCGCGACCGCGCCATCCCCTTGCACGCCGAACCCGGCGAGAACCGGGGCGAACACGTGGTGAACGCCCTGCGCACCGCGGTTCGCACCCACTTCGCCTCGACCCGGTCCCTAGGAGGGACAGCATGATCAAGCACCAGCCGCGCCCGGACAACATCATGCGGCTGATCAACGGCTACTGGGCCACCGGGATCCTCGCCGCCGCAGCCTGCCACGAGATCTTCACCCACCTGGAGAACGGCGCGGGCACGGCCTCCGAGCTGGCCGCCCGCGCCCAGATCTCCGAGCGGGGCGCGCAGGCCCTTCTCGACGGACTCGTCAGCGTGGGCCTGGTCGAGCTGCGCCGGAGCCGGTACCACAACACCGCCGAGGCGTCCGCCTACCTGGTCGAGGGCAGACCCGCCTCCCTCGCCAGCTTCGCCCGGCTCAAGCTGACGCACATGGCCAGCGTGAGAGACCTGGCCGAGGTGGTCCGCGCCGGGGGACCGGTGACCGACCCCGTGGTGGAGGTCGCCAACAACCCTCACTGGGAGGGGATCGTCACGGCCATCGCCGCCCAGTCCGTTCCCGCCGCGACGCTCGCCGCCGAGCTGCTCGGCCTCGCCGGGGCCGGCGAGATCTCCATCCTCGACGTGGGCGGAGGGTCGGGCATCTACTCGGCCACCTGGCTGGAGGCCAACCCGGCTGCCCGCTCCACCCAGATCGACTGGGAGCCGATCAACGCGGTCGCCCGCCGGCTGCTGGCCGAGCGCGGGGTCGCCGACCGCTTCACCTGCGTCAACGGCGACTTCCACACCACCGACTTCGGCGCCGCGCAGTACGACGTCGCCGTGTACTCCCACATCGCCCACCAGGAAGGGCCGGAGAGCAACATCGAGATCTTCGGCAGGCTTCGCCGGGCCCTCAAGCCCGGCGGCACCCTGGTCGTCAACGACTACGTCGTCGACGACGACCGCAGCGGCCCCGCCTTCCCGCTGATCTTCGCCTCCGAAATGCTGCTGAAGAGCAAGAGCGGCAGCACCTGGCGGCGCAGCGACTACCACGAGTGGCTGACCAAGGCCGGGTTCGAGGAGATCCTCTTCCACTCCGCGCCGCCCGGCACCCTGGTCCTCGCCCGGTAGCGGCACATAAGATCCGGGCCGCCCAACTTCCTTTCACCGCAAGGCAGTTATCGACTCCGGCACGGTCGGACGAACAGCTAGCAAAGGAAATCGACCATGGCATCCGTGAACGTATCGATCATCTACTACAGCTCCACCGGCAACGTGCACGCGCTGGCACAGGCCGCGGCCGAGGGCGCCGAGAAGGCCGGCGCGACCGTGCGCCTGCGCAAGGTCCGCGAGCTGGCGCCGCCGGAGGCCGTCAACGCCAACCCGGCATGGGCCCGGCACATGGAGGCCACCGCCGACGTCGCCGAGGCCACCCTGGAGGACCTCAGCTGGGCGGACGCGCTGCTGTTCGGCACCCCCAGCCGTTTCGGCAACGTGGCCAGCCAGCTCAAGGCGTTCATCGACACCGCCGGCGGCCTGTGGCACCAGGGCGGTCTCGCCGACAAGGTCGTCTCGGCGTTCACCGCCAGCGGCACCGCCCACGGCGGCCAGGAGTCCACCATCCTGGCGCTGAGCAACACCTTCTACCACTGGGGCGGCATCATCGTGCCCCCCGGTTACACCGACCCGGTCCAGTACCAGACGGGCAACCCCTACGGCGCCTCGCACGTCACGGGCGTCGGCCCCGCCGCTTCCGGCCCCGACGAGGCCGTCCTGCAGTCGGCCCGGCACCAGGCCCGGCGCGTCGTGGACATCGCCACCGCCCTCAAGGCCGGCCGCTCCGCCTGACGCCGCCACCGCGGGCGGGCGCCCCGCCCTTCGCCGGGCCGGGCGCCCGCCTCGCCACCGCCGCCTGCGCGCCCGCGCGTTCCTCCGCCGTGCGCCGCAGGCGGCGTCCTTTTCTCTGCCCGCGGGAAGCAGGGCCGCCGCGGGGTCCGGGCCCTGGAGGGGAACTCTCATGAACATCACGTTGTGGATCGTCGCCTCGGTGCTGGGCGCGGCCTTCCTGGCCGGCGGCGCCATGAAGCTGGCCCAGCCCAAGGAGAAACTGGCCGCCTCCGGCTGGGACTGGGTCGAGGACTACGACGGCGGCGTCGTCAGGGCCATCGGCGCCCTGGAAGTACTGGCCGGCGTCGGGCTCATCCTGCCCGCCGCCCTCGACGTCGCGCCGGTCCTGACGCCGCTGGCCGCCGCGGGCCTGGCCGTGCTGATGGCGCTGGCGGCCCTCACCCACGTCCGCCGCAAGGAAGGGCAGGGGGCCGCGGTGACCGTGGTCCTGCTCGCCGCCGCCGTCTTCGTGGCGTGGGGCCGCTTCGGACCGCACTCCTTCTGAAACACGCCCCGCCCGCGTCCCCCGCTCCGGCCTCCCGCCCGAGCGAGGCGGCCGCACGACGCCCCCGGGCCTGCCGGGCGCACCCGGCCCAGCACCGGCAGGTTCCTCCCGTCCCGGAGTCCAAGGAGCACTTCTGTGCGTATCGCCGTGACCGGATCGATAGCGACCGACCATCTGATGGTGTTCCCCGGACGTTTCGCCGAGCAGCTGATCGAGGGTCAGCTGGAGCGGGTCTCCCTGTCGTTCCTCGCCGACCGGCTCAAGGTGCACCGCGGCGGCGTCGCCGCCAACATCGCCTTCGGCCTCGGACGGCTGGGCCTGGACCCGCTCCTGGTGGGCGCGGCGGGCATGGACTTCCCCGAGTACGACGCCTGGCTGCGGGCCAACGGCGTCGACACCCGCGCGGTGCGGGTCAGCGAGACCCTGCACACCGCCCGCTTCGTGTGCACCACCGACCAGGACCAGAACCAGATCGCCACCTTCTACGCCGGCGCCATGGCCGAGGCCTCCCGCATCGACCTGGCCGAAACCGCCGCACGCTGCGGCCCGCTCGCCCTCGTCCTGGTCGGCGCCGACGACCCCGCCGCCATGCTGCGGCACACCGCCGCCGCCCACCGCCTGGGCGTCCCCGTGGCCGCCGACCCCTCCCAGCAACTGGCCCGCATCGACCGCGACCAGGCCCGCCGACTGGTCGACGGGGCCACCTGGCTGTTCACCAACGCATACGAGTCCGCGCTGCTGCGCGAACGCACCGGCTGGAGCGAGGACGACCTCCTCGCCCGGGTCGGCACCTGGATCACCACGCTGGGCGCCGACGGGGTGTCACTGGCCCGCGCCGGCGAGCCCCGGCTGCTCGTGCCGGCCGTCCCCGCGGACCCGATCGCCGACCCCACGGGCGCGGGCGACGCCTTCCGGGCCGGCTTCCTCGCCGGCGTGCTGTGGCAGTGGCCGCACGAGCAGGCCGCCCGGCTCGGCTGCGCGCTGGCCGCCACCGTGCTGGAGTCGGTCGGCACCCAGGAGTACAAGCTGCTCGCCGCCGACCTGACCGCGCGCATCGGCCGCGCCTACGGCGACGACACCGCCCGCGCCGTCGAACCCCGACTGGCAGGCGCGCTGTGAACGGCCACGCACGCCACGCGCCTGAACGCCCGGGGCCGCCCGTGACGACGTTCTCCTTCGAGTTCTTCCCCCCGAAGACGGCCAGGGGAGAGCAGACGCTGTGGCGAGCGATCCGGCGGATCGAACCGCTCGGGCCGGACTTCGTCTCCGTCACCTACGGCGCCGGCGGCTCCTCGCGGGACCGGACGGTGGCGGTCACCCGCCGCATCGCCGCCGAGACCACCCTGCGCCCCGTCGCCCACCTGACCGCGGTCGGCCACTCGGTGGCCGAGCTGCGCCACATCATCGGCCAGTACGCGGACGCGGGCATCCGCGACGTCCTGGTGCTGCGCGGCGATCCGCCGGGCGACCCCAAGGGGGCCTGGACGCCGCACCCGCAGGGCCTGCGGTACGCGTACGAGCTGGTCGAACTGGTCCGCTCGCTGGGCGACTTCAGGATCGGGGTGGCCGCGTTCCCCGAGAAGCACCCGCGCTCGGCCGACTGGGAGTCCGACATCCGGCATTTCGTCGCCAAGTGCCGGGCGGGCGCCGACTACGCGATCACGCAGATGTTCTTCCGCGTGGAGGACTACCTGCGGCTGCGTGAACGGGTCGCGGCCGCCGGCTGCGACGTTCCGATCATCCCGGAGATCATGCCGGCCACCGACCACCGGCAGATCGCCCGCTTCGCCGAACTCTCCGACGCGGCCTTCCCCCCGGCCCTTGCCGCGCGCCTGCACGCGGCCCGGGACAGCCCGGCGGACGGCCACCGCATCGGCGTCGAGTACGCGACCGCCATGGCCGAGCGTCTCCTCGCCGAGGGCGCCCCCGGTCTGCACTACATCACCCTCAACAAGTCCACGGCGGCCCTGGACATCCACCGCAACGTCCTGGGGTCGCCGCCGAGCACGGCAACCGCCCCCGTCCGCCCCGCCCCGCCCGGCGTGAAGCCGGGCCCGCCCCGCCCCGGGCAGGCCGCGCGCCTCGGCGTCGGGACGAGGGCCCCTTCAAGCCGGACCACTACCGCTCCCGAGAAAGGCCGGTGACATGACGCCAGAAGCCACGCTGGCTCGGTTTCGCGAATACATGGTGGGACCCTCCCGCTTCATGACCCTGCTGTCCTGCTTCGAGCTGGGCCTCGTCGACGCGCTGCGGGACCGGCCCGGACTGACGGCGGACGAACTGGGCGAGGTGGCCGGCGCCAAGCCGGCCGCCGTGGAACAGCTCCTGCTGCTGATGGTCAAGGAAGGCTTCGTCGCCCACGACGAGGCCTCCGGCACCTACACCCTCGACGCGCTCGCGGGCGTCGCCGAGAAGGACCTCGAGCAGGCGCTCGCCGATCTGGACATGATCAAGGCGGTCACGCTGAGGCAGCTGTTCTACCTCACCGAGAGCGTGCGCAGCGGCACGACCGTCGGCCTCAAGGAGCTGTACGGGTACGACGGCGACCTGTACGGCGCACTGGCCCAACTGCCGGAACTGCGCGAGCCCTGGGCGAAACTGATGAACACGGTCACCGCCCACGTCGACCCCTGGTTCTTCTCCCACATCGACATCCCGGCCGGCTCCCGCGTGCTCGACCTCGCCGGGAACACCGGCCTCGGCGCCGTCAACACCCTGAGACTGAAGAACTCCCCGGGGCTGCGGGTGACCACCTTCGACCTGCCCGAGAAGGAGGAGGAGTGCCTGCAGAACTTCCGGGCCCACGGCGTCGAGGAACAGTGCTCGTTCATCGGCGGTGACGTCTTCGAAGAAGTCCCCAGGGGATTCGACGTCGTACTCGTCAAGCACTTCCTGCCCATGTTCGACAAAAGCGACGTCCTCCGGATTCTCGAAGGCGTCCACAAGTCACTGGAAGTCGGCGGACAGGTCCACGTCCTGGTGCCGGTGTTCCCGGAGAATCTGAAGGACACCGAAAACTACACCGTCGACTTCTACCCCAGCTTTTTCATCGGCTGCACCATGGGGCAGGGCGGGCCGCAGAAACTGTCGACCTGGCAGAGCTGGCTCGAGGAATGCGGATTCACGGTCACCAAGGCCGTCACCGACGACCCGGCCAATCTGCCGCCGCACGCCCTCACCGTGGAAGCCCTGCTGTCCGCGACGAAGACCGCCTGACGGGCCGGTCCCGGACCTGCGTGATCACCCGCCTGCGGCGGGCGCGAACACGTCGAGCCGATATCAAGCCGAGGTCGAGCGGATATCGAGCAGAGCACCTGATCAAGCGACGGGCGAATGATACGGTCACGGAAATGGACCCCGTCCAGGCCCGAGCCCGGTAAACACCTTATGTCTTCCGTCGCTTCATTTCCTGTTCCCTCGGGAACGCGGTTGAACCTGGAGGATGAATGTCGGGAACGAAGAACGCAGAAGCCGTCTATTCGGCCATCGAGGAAGCGGCCGGGCTGCTGGACATCCCCTGCTCGCGGGAGAAGGTCCTCTCGGTCCTGTCCGCCTTCGGCGACGGGGTGTCGGAGGAATCCGTGATCGTCCTCGCCATGGCCGGCGGCGAGCGCCACGGAGGGGACATCGACTACAACTTCACGGTGCCGACCGAGGTGGGCGACCCGTACGAGATCGCCGTGGCGAACGGCTGGATCGAGGCGACGGACCACCCGGTCGCACGGCTGCTCCCGGAGATCGTGGAGGCCTGCCCCGTCACCTTCTACGGGGTCGAGAGCGGCGTCGTCGGCGGCTTCAAGAAGACCTACATCTTCTTCCCGCTGGACAACCTGGGGAAGCTGTCGACGCTTGCGTCGCTTCCGTCCATGCCGCCCAGCGTCGCCGAGCACGCCCGCACCTTCGCCGGCCTGGGCATGGGCGACCGGATCTCGATCATCGGCATCGACTACATACGCCACACGGTCAACGTGTACTTCATGGCGGGATCCCTCGAGGAGAAGGCCGTCCTGTCGCTGCTCCAGGACACGAAGCTGCCGGCCCCCGATCCGCAGTTCCTGGAGTTCGTGCAGAACTCCTTCTCGATCTACCCCACCTTCGGCTGGGAGTCCCCGGACGTCCGCCGGATCTGCTTCTCCTCGGTGAGCCCGGACGACACCGCGTACCCCACCACCCTCCACGAGGAAATCGCCCGGTTCGCACGCAACGCCCCCTACGAGTACGGCGGCGCACGGGTCCTCGTCTACGGCGCCACGATCTCGCGCACCGAGGAGTACCACAAGCTCGGGGTCTACTTCCGCAGGCCGCCCGCCTTCTGGGACAACCTGCCGCTGGCCGCCACGTTCGAGAAGCTCGCCGCCGCCCACCGCGGCGCATAGCAGCAGCACCGACGACCGACCAACAGGAGGAGAAATGTCGGAAACCATCGGGGCCGACGAGCGCGCCGCCCTGGACTCGCTGGGAGGCGTTCTCGGCGAGGCCGGCGCGGAGGCGCTCAACGGGCCGCGCGACCAACTGGCCGAGAGCCTGCTGCGGGCGGCCTTCGAACTGTGGGAAAACCCCCAGGTGCGGCCCAAGCTCCTGGGCATCCTGCACGCCGCGGTCAACAGCGAGGAAGGCGCGGAGCAGATGCGCCAGTTCCTCGCCAACCAGCTCTTCGCGCAGGCGGGCAAGGCGCTCGGCATCGCCGGCATGGACATCTACCAGGCGGCGGAGACCATCAAGGTCCCGGCGATCCACATCAACGCGGCGGCAGGACAGGTCTGGGGCGTCGTCCTGCTGCGCTACATCGTGAAGCTGGAGCCGATCGCGTCGGCGTCGAGCGAGGAGCTGATCCAGCTGCTCACCCCGACGATCCGGCGCTACCTGGGCTGACCGCCGGTCAGGCGGCGTTCGCCCACCGGCAGGTCACGGCCGGCTCCCGTCCCGTGACCCTGCCGGAGTCCCCCTCCGAGACGGCCCTGCGGCCCCGGAGACGGCACAGCGAACGCCGAGGCAGGCGCGCTGTGTCACATCTGTGGAGATCGTTTCGTCGTACTGCTGAGACACACCATCCCGCGTACCGGCGGGACGGGCGACCGGCCGGCGCCCCCCTGCATCGCGGGGGGCCGGCCGGTCGCCCGGGCCGGCGGAATGCCCGGCCACGGACCATTTCGGAGGAACGAGTTAGGTATGAGTAGCGCAGACAAGGAAACGCGGGGCGGGAGCGTCCTCGCCGACGCCGACCCGAAGCGGTGGACGGCGCTGGCCGTTCTGACGGCGATGCAGTTCATGCTCATGATGGACGTCACCGTCGTGAACATCGCCCTCCCCGAGATGGAATCGGACCTGGACTTCTCCCCCGGAGGTCTCGCGTGGGTGGTCAACGCCTACGTGCTGACCGCGGGCGGTTTCCTGCTGCTGGGCGGACGGCTCGCCGACATGTACGGCCGCCGCAAGATCTTCATCGCCGGTGTGCTGGTCTTCGGCATCTCCTCGGTCGTGTGCGGCGCCGCGGCCAACTCCGGGATGCTGGTCGGCGGCCGCTTCGTCCAGGGCTTCGGTGAGGCGCTGGCCGGCCCGGCGGCACTGGGCCTGATCCCGGTGCTGTTCCGCGACGCCAAGGAGCGCGCCAAGGCGCTGGGCATCTGGGGCGGCATGGCCGCGGTGGGCAGCGCGGTCGGTTCGGTCGTCGGCGGAGCGCTGACCGACCTGGTGGACTGGCGCTGGATCTTCTTCATCAACATCCCCGTCGCCGTGTTCGCGCTGATCATGGTTCCCCGGGTCATCCCGGAGAGCCGCATGACCCGCTCGAACGGCCAGGGAGTCGACGCGGTCGGCGCCATCGCCGCCACCGGCGGTCTGGTCGCGATCGTCTACGGCCTCCTGCAGGCCGCCGACGACCCGTGGGGCTCCGCGGACGTGCTGGTCCCGCTCTTCGGCGGCATCGCCCTGCTGATCTTCATGGCCGTGTGGGAGTCCCGCGTCCCCGCCCCGATGATCCCGCTGCGGTTCTTCACCAACCGCACCCGGGTCACCTCCAACGGCGTCAGCGTGCTCGCGCTCGCGTCCTTCTACACGTACGCCTTCCTGCTGACCCTCTACCTGCAGCAGGTGCTGGGCTACTCGCCGATGAAGACGGGTCTGACCTACATCCCGTTCACCGTCGCCATCGGCGTCGGGATGGGCGTGTCGACAGCGCTGATGCCGCGCCTGGGCGTCAAGCCGATCCTGATGCTGTCCTTCCTCGGCAGCGCCGGCGGCCTGCTCCTGGCCGCGGGCGGCCTCGCCACCGACGCGTCCTTCCTCACCGGGATCATGCCGGGCCTGCTCGTGTACGGCTTCTTCAACGCCGTCGGCTTCCCCGCCCTGACCAACGGCGCGCTGCACGAGGTCACCGGCCAGGACGCAGGTCTGGCCTCCGGCGTGCAGACCGCCATGCAGCAGGTCGGCGGATCGCTCGGCCTGGCCACCATGGTTCCCCTGGCCCTGCGCTACGTCGAGGACCACATCGCCGACGGCGACCTCCCGCAGATCGCGCAGACCGAGGGATACGCACTGGCGCTGCGCACCGCGGCCGGCGTCCTCGTCGTCGCGACCGTGCTCGTCCTGCTGCTGATGGACAAGGTGGACTCCAAGCCGCGCGACGCGGTCGCCGAGGCCACCAGCGGGGCCGCCGCCGCGGAAGAAGAGGGCGCCCGCACCCCCGCCGCCTCCTGACCGCACGCCGCGCTCCCACCGCCCCCGGGCCATCCCCCGGGGGCGGTGCCGTGTCGCCGGCCGCGCCGGCCGCGTGAGCACCCGGGGGGCACCGCCGGCCCGCGGCGCGAAGCCGGCCGCCCCGCCCGAGCGGACGCTGCGGCCATCCCCGCGGCCGGCCTTCCCGGTGCCCGGGCCCGCGCACCGCCAACGGCGCACCGCCGGCCCCGCAGCGGGCCGGTCCCGAGACATCCGGCGCCCCGGACGCCGCCCGCGCCCGGCGGCTCGCGCCGGCCCGGGCAGGGCGGCCGACGCCTGCGATCGCCGGCGGCGGGCCCGCCGCCAGGACGCTTCGCTGCCGCGCCGCACGCCTGCGGCGAGCCGGCCGGCCCGATCGGGCAACACCCTCCCGAACCGCTCCGGCTCCGGCCGCCGGCGCGGCCCCCGCGATTGCCCTCCGGGATCCGGTCACACATGCGGCGCGCCGTTCGTCAAGAAGACCAGGGCCGCGCGGAGCGGTCCCCGCACCGCGGACGGTCACATTCCCCCGCGCCGTCCGCGGTGCGGCGGCCCCAGCACCGCCAGGTCCATCCCGCGCAACTGCTCCGGGTCGGTGACGACGTCCATCTCGAGGATCTTCCCGCCGGAGATCTCGAACGTCATCGCACGCATGCCGCCGTTCTCCTGCTGCGCGAGAACCCCCGGCGATCCGTTGACGAGCGCCAGCCAGGCGACCTGGAGGAACGGCGCGAACCTCGACGCCCCCCGGGCCACCGCCACCGAACCCAGCGCCACGGGCACGCCGTTGTTGCGGGCCACCGCGTCGGGGTCCAGGACCGCGAGCAGCGCGTCGAAGTCGCCGTCGCGCGCGGCGGCGAGGAACGCCTGCACGACCTCCCGCTGCTGCGACGCGGCCGGATCGGCCGCCGATCGGCTGCCCCGCACCCGGTGCCGCGCACGGCTCGCCAGCTTCCGGGCCGCCGCCGGGCTGCGCTCCAGGATCGCCGCCACCTCGTTGAAGGGCACGCCGAACATGTCGTGCAGCACGAACGCCAGCCGCTCGGCGGGATCCAGCGTCTCGAGGACGACCAGCAGCGCCTGCCCCACCGAGTCGGCCAGCACCGCGTACTCCTCGGGACCGTCGTCCTCGTAGAAGGTGGCCACCGCGGGAACGAGGTCCTCCAGGGAGTCCTCCCGGCGCGCACGGCGCTGACGCAGCATGTCCAGGCATACCCGCCCCACCACGGTGGTCAGCCAGCCCCGCAGGTTCGTGATCTCGTCGTCGTGGGACCGGCTCAGCCGCAGCCAGCACTCCTGCACCGCGTCTTCCGCCTCGGCCGGTGAGCCGAGCATGCGGTAGGCGACCGACTGCAGATGCACCCGGTTCTCCTCGAAACGATCCGCCAGCCATTCAATCTCGTCCATCGCCGCTCCTTGTGGGCCTCGGCACCCCGCCCGGGCTGCCGTTCACCATGCGACGCCCGCACGGTCCCGGCGACCGGCCGGCCGGCGACGGCCGACGACGTCCGGGCTCGCAGATACGGGCGGTCACGGTCCCTCGGGATCCGCGGAGTGCTCTCACTGCACTGACGAGCGGGACACCGAGGTTGTGACCGGCGGCCGGCGCATCCCCCCGAAAAAGGCCCGGCTCCTCGGTCCCCTGCCGCACGCCACGAGCCACCAGGATGCCACCGCCGCCCGAACGCACCGCCCGCCCCCCGACCCGCCTTCGAGCCCTCTTCGATCCCCGCAGCGGCAGGGCGCCGCGACCGCGGCGCTTCCAGCAGAGCCGAGCACGCGCCGAGAGGGTCTGCGCACGGGTTCGCCGCACAACAGCGACACGGCCGTCGCGACCTTCCGGCCCGGCGTCCTCTCTCCCGCTCCAGGGGCTCGGCGACGCGACGGCCGGCCGCGCCGCCCAACCCCCCCGCTTCGCCTGCGAGTCCACCACGCGCTGACCACCCAGCACACCGCGTCCCCGACCGAAAGGCAGTGCACATGGCAGACCGAACCGCAGCACCGGCGCCCAGCGGTTCACCGCAGCGCCCGGCCACGCTTCCCTCGCTCACCGGCCTCCGGTTCCTGGCGGCCCTGCTCGTCTTCGTGTACCACGCCTCCTACCTCGTCGGCCCGCTGCGGCCGGACGCGCCCATCACCTTCTTCGCCGACCTCGACGTCGCGCAGCCGGTGGCCGACTTCTTCCTGCCCGCCGGACGCATCGGGGTGTCGTTCTTCTTCGTGCTCAGCGGCTTCGTCCTGGCATGGTCCTCGATCCCCGGCGACCGGATCACCGCGTTCTACCGGCGCCGTGCGCTGAAGATCTACCCCAACCACATCGTGACCTGGGCACTGGCGCTGTGGCTGTTCGCCTCCTCCACCCCGGTGGAGGCATGGCTGTCCAACCTCTTCCTGGTGCACACGTTCAGCAACCGGGCCGACATCGCGATGAGCGTCAACTTCCCGTCCTGGTCACTGTGCGCGGAGGTCCTCTTCTACGCCCTCTTCCCGCTGTTCATCGTCCTGGTGAGACGCATCGGGGAACGCAGGCTGTGGCTGTGGGCCGGCGCCATGGTCGCCGGTGTGGCGGCCATGGCGGTCGTGACGAAGCAGTTCATGGCCGGCGGCGCCCCGAGCCCGTTCGGCGACCTGACGGCGAACCAGGAGTGGTTCGGCTACGCCTTCCCGCCGCCGCGCCTGTTCGAGTTCGTCCTGGGCATGATCCTCGCCCGCATCGTCGCCGCGGGCCTGTGGCCGCGCATCGGCCTGCTGCCCTCCACGGCCCTGTTCTGCCTGGGCTACTGGGCCGCGCTCACCGTCCCGGACCCGTACAACTTCAGCCTCGCCACGGTCGTCCCGATCGGCATGATCCTGTGCGCCGCGGCCTCCCGCGACCTGCGGGGCGAAGGCGGTCCGCTCGCCGGCAGGCCCATGGTGTGGCTCGGGAACGTCTCCTTCGCCTTCTATCTCGTCCAGGGCATCGTGGTCTTCTACGGCCGGCCCGAGGTGCTGGGGACCCGCACCTACGAGACCCTGCCCGCCCTGGGCATGCTGGCCGTGCTGTTCCTGGCGAACCTGCTGGCGGCCTGGCTGCTGTACAGCCTCGTGGAGCAGCCGGTGATGCGCCGCTGGAGCCGCAGCAGGAAGCGGCCCGCGCCCAGCACGGCGCCCGAGACCGCGCAGACCGCTCCCCCCAGCAGGGGCCCCGTGCCGAGCGGCGAAGCCGTCTGAACCACGCCGAAGAGGTGCGGCACACCGGCGACGGCGAGGCTCCGCCCGCCAACCGCCGCACGGGTGCGCCGAGTTCCAGTACCGATCAAGAAGACCTATAGCAGCGGCGTGGAGAGTCGCTCCGAGCCGGAACCGAGCCCTCCCGGTCGGGAGGCCGGCGTCTGGCGGCCCTGCCCCCCCTGACCCAGGAGTCGTTCCATGCTCAACCTCGACCTTTCCCAGCGCACCGCTCTGGTCACCGGATCAACCGCCGGCATAGGCAAGGCAACCGCCGCCAGGCTGGCCGCCGCCGGCGCCCGGGTCTACGTGAACGGCCGCACCGAGGAGCGCGTGCACACCGCCATCGCGGACATCCGCAAAGCCGTCCCCGACGCCGACCTGCGTGCCGCGCCGGGCGACGTCGCCACGGTGGACGGCGTCCAGCAGATCATCGCCGCCCTCCCGGACGCCGACATCCTCGTCAACAACGCCGGCACCGCCGAACTGGGCCGCTTCACCGAGCTGGCCGACGAGAACTGGCAGCATCTGTGGGACCTGAACGTGATGAGCGGCGTGCGGCTGTCCCGCCACTACGTCACCGGGATGGTCGACCGCGGCTGGGGCCGCATCATCTTCGTCAACAGCTCCTCCGCCCTCGACATCCCGGCGGCCATGGTGCACTACGGCGTCACCAAGACCGCCCAGCTCGGCGTGGCCCGCGGCCTGGCCGAGTCCTACCCGGCCTCCGGAGTCACCGTGAACGCGGTGCTCCCCGGCCCCACCCACTCCGAGCTGAACGACCGCTACTTCGCCTTCCTCCAGCAACAGCGGCCGGACGTGCCGCTGGAGCAGATCCAGGAGGAGTTCTTCAAGGCCACCCACCCTCACTCGCTGATCGGCCGCTTCGCCGAGGCGGAGGAAGTGGCGAACCTCATCGCCTACGTGGCCTCGGACCTGTCCAGCGCCACCAACGGCGCCGCACTGCGCGTGGACGGCGGCGTGGTACGCCACGTCTGATCCGGCGCCCCGGCCTCCCGTCGCCTCCGCGCCGCAAGCCGCCGGCCGGCGACAGGAGGCCGAACACTCACTGATCCGTCAGAACCCGGGGGGTTGCACGATGGCACGTAATGATCAAGGTATGCACAGGCGGAACTTCCTGGCCGGGGGAGCGGCCGCCGGGGGAGCGGCGTTCCTGACGCAGACGGCCCTGGCCCCGCCGGCCGCGGCCGCCGGGACGGCGGTGGAGCCGGTCACCACGGTGACCCCCGGCGACAAGCGGTACCAGGACATGGTGCGCGGCTACAACCAGCGCTGGACCGCCGCGCCCGAGGCGGTCTGCCTCGCCGAGACGACGGCGCAGGTCCGGGCGGTCGTCCAGAGGGCCGTGCTGCAGGGCAAGCGCCTGACGGTGCGCAGCGGCGGCCACTGCCACGAGGACTGGGTCTACAACTCCGACGTCGACGTCGTCCTCGACATGTCCAAGATGAACAAGGTCTACTTCGACGCCGAGAAGAACGCCGTCTGCGTCGAGACCGGCGCGCAGTTGCTCAATGTGTACGAGCGCATGTACCGCTCCTGGGGCGTCACCATCCCCGCCGGCATCTGCTTCCAGGTCGGCGCCGGGGGCCATGTCAGCGGCGGCGGCTGGGGCCTGCTGTGCCGGCAGCTGGGCCTGGTGGTGGACCATCTGTACGGCGTCGAGGTGGTGACGGTCGCGGCCGACGGCACGGCGAGGGTCGTCGTGGCGACCCGCGAGCCGGGCGACCCCCACCGTGACCTGTGGTGGGCCCACACGGGCGGCGGCGGGGGCAACTTCGGCGTGATCACCCGCTTCTGGTTCCGTTCCCCGGGCGCGACGGGAACCGACCCCGCGCAGCTGCTCCCGCAGCCGCCGCCCGAGGTGTTCGTGCACGCCGTGTCCTGGCCGTGGGCCGACATGACCCGGGACCGCTTCCAGCGCCTTATCCGCAACTGGGGCGACTGGCACGCCAAGTACCTCAAGCCCGGCACCGTCAACGACCACCTGTTCAGCGCGCTGTGGCTGAACCACAGGTCGGGCGGCTACATCGGCATGGTCACCCAGCTCGACGCGACCGTCCCGAACGCGCGCAAGGTGCTGGACGACTTCCTGGCCGCCGTGACCGCCGGCGTGGACGTGGCCCAGGAGCCGATGACCACCCACATGGGAGAGATGGCGGCCATGACGGGTCTCGCCGAGCCGCGCCGGATGCCGTGGTTCCAGGCCGCCCGCTACGCCGGCACCACCAACCCGACGCTGAACGACCCCAGCCTCAAAAGCGACAACAAGTCCGCCTACTACCGCACTGCCATACCGGCGGCGCAGATCGACAGGATCTACGAACAGCTGACGCGGGACGACCTGGTCAATCCCACCGCCAACGTGCAGCTGAGCTCCTTCGGCGGCAAGGTCGCCGCCGTCGCCCCGGACGCCACCGCCTTCCCGCACCGCGAGGCCGCCTTCAAGGCGGCATGGTCGATCTGGTGGACCGACCCGGCCGACGAGGCGATGTCGCTGCGGTGGCTGCGCGAGTTCTACCAGAGCGTCTACGCCGACACGGGCGGCGTCCCGGTCGTCAACGAGGTGACCGACGGCTGCTACGTCAACTACCCGGACATCGACCTGAGCGACCCGAAGTACAACACCTCGGACGTGTCCTGGCAGGAGCTGTACTACAAGGGCAACTACGCCAGGCTCCAGCGGGTCAAGCAGAAGTACGACCCGCGCGACGTCTTCCGCCACAGCCAGTCCGTCAAGCTCCCCGGCGCGTAAGCGCACACGCGCAACGGGGCAGGGCCGGCGCCCCACGGGCGCCGGCCGAAGACGTCCGGCCGCGGCGCGGCACTCCTACTCCGCCTCCTCCTCGGCGGAGGGGGCGGGGATGAGGGTCCAGCCGTGGTAGATGGTGGGCTGGTTGTTCCACATGCGGATCAGGCGCATCTCGGCGTCGTTGCTGAGAACGTTGTCCACCATGCCGATGGCGTAGGACGTGCCGCGGGCGACGATGGCGCGCACCGGCGCCCGCCCGGGCGTGTCGGCGAGGCCGGGGACGGGCACCAGGTCCCAGTGCTGGCTGGCGGCGCCGTCGTCCTTGGGGTGCAGGCGCACGGGAGTGTTGCGGGCCGCCTCGCCGACGCGTGTGACGTGCTTGGTCCCGTTGGCGCTGCTGATGCGGTAGGAGCCGTTCTGCAGGCGGGTGAAGCGCCACAGCACCGCCGCGTTGTTCCACAGCGGGTCGGCGGTGAAGTTCTGCAGTTCGTCCCGGTCGTTGGTGTCGTCGTCGTTGACGCGGTCGGGCATCCAGTAGGAGTTCGTCACGGCATGGACGACCATGACCTGTCCGGTGGGCGCCGGGCTGGGCGCCGGGTACTCGAGATCCTGCTCGGATGTGGGCATGACAGACCTCTCTCTGTCCGGATGCGCGGTTCTCGCGCGAGGAAGGGCGAAACGGCGGCCGCAGCCCGGTACGCCCGGTCGGGCGTGACGGCCACGGACGACGGACGGACGGCCGCACCGCAGCTCCGGCGCCGACCACTGCGAGTGGCGGGCCGCTACGGGGAGCTACTAGTGGCCTGCCCGGCCCCGGCGCCGATATCCGCACCCCACCCGCATGGGCGACAAAAGGCAGATCATCACCCCGCCTGCCGCCTGCCGCCTGCCGCCTGCCGCCTGCCGCCTGCCTGCTCAGGGGTGGACGACCATCGCCGACCCGCCGCCCCTGCGGGTCCTCTCCGCGGCCGCCAGCCAGCGCCCGCCGGGCAGGCGCTGCACGCCGGTCGCCGCGCCGATCTCGGGGTTGGGCCGGAAGACGTGCCCGATCGCCTCGAGCCGGCCGCGCAGGACCGTGTCGTTCCACAGGCCCGGTTCCAGCTCGGTGGCGGCCTGGTTGCGCTGGCTGGCGCGCGGGGCGGCGATGGCGTCGACCAGCGGCAGATGCCGGTCGAGGTGACCGGTCAGGATCTGCAGCACCGTGGTGATGATGGTGGCGCCGCCCGGGGAGCCCACGGCGAGCACCGGTTCGCCCCGCTCCAGGACGATGGTGGGCGCCATCGAGGAGCGGGGCCGCTTGCCGGGGCCGGGCAGGTTGGGGTCGGGCACGGAAGGGCCGGCCGCCGGGGTGAAGGAGAAGTCCGTCAGCTCGTTGTTCAGGAGGAACCCGCGTCCGGGGACGGTGATGCCGCTGCCGCCGGTCTGCTCGATGGTCAGGGTGTAGGCGACGACGTCGCCCCACCTGTCGGCCACCGTCAGATGCGTGGTGCTCTCCCCCTCGTGCGTGGCCGGTACCGGCGTCCCGCCCGCCGCGCACGGGGCCGGTCGGCGCGGGTCGCCCGGCGCGAGCGGGCTGGCGAGGGCGGCGTCGTCGCGGATGAGGCAGGCGCGGGTGTCCGCGTAGTGCTGCGAGAGCAGTTCCCGTGTCGGCACGTCCGTGAAGGCGGGATCGCCCACCCAGCGGCCCCGGTCGGCGAAGGAGACCCGGGCGGCCTCGATCAGACGGTGCAGGTACTGGCTCTCGCCGAGCCGGGAGAGGTCGGTGCGCTCCAGGATGTTCAGGGCCTCGCCCACGGTGGTGCCGCCGGAGGAGGACGGCGCCATGCCGTACACGTCCAGTCCGCGGTACGCGACCCGGGTGGGGGCCCGCCGCTCCACCTCGTAACCCCTCAGGTCGGCCAGGGTCATCCGGCCCGGACGCACGGTGCGCTGCGAAGCGGCGTCGACCGGGGGACGGTTGACCGTGCCGACGATGTCGCGGGCCACAGGGCCGCGGTAGAGGGCGCGGGCGCCCTTGCTGCGCAGTTCGGCGTAGGTGCGGGCCAGGTCGGGGTTCTTGAGGACGGAGCCCACCTCGGGCAGCCGTCCGCCGGGCAGGAACAGTTTCGCGGTGGCGGGGAAGTCCGCGAAGCGGGCCTGGTTGCTCTCGGTCTGGGCGCGGAAGGTCGCGTCGACCGTGAACCCCTCCCGGGCCAGCCGTTCGGCGGGCTCGAGCAGGGTGTCCAGCGAGGCGCTGCCCCACGCGTCGAGCGCGGCCTCCCAGGTGGCCGGCGTGCCGGGAACGCCGACCGCCAGGCCGCTGGTGACGGCTTCGGCGAACGGGACGGCGGCGCCGTTCTCGACGAAGAGGTCCTCGTCCGCGGCGCGCGGCGCCGTCTCGCGGCCGTCGATGGTGTGCACCCGGCGGGTTTCGGCGTCGTAGTGGACGAAGTAGCCGCCTCCGCCGATGCCGGCCGAGTACGGCTCGGTGACGCCGAGCGCCGCCGCGGTGGCCACGGCCGCGTCCACGGCGTTGCCGCCTTCGCGCAGCACCTCGATGCCCACCGCCGAGGCGTCCGCGTCCACACTGGCCACCGCGCCGCCGTGGCCGACGGCGACCGGGCTCTTCGCCGCGGCCCCCGGCGGGGCGGTCGCCGAACCGGGCGGTGCTCCCGCCGCGACCGACACGGTGACGGCGGCGGCCGCCAGGAACGAGATTCGGCGCAGGGCGAGTCGACGACGCATCTTCGCGTACCTCCCGACGGCGGTGTGCGCCGAGCGTAGTCGACCGGCCGCCGGCAGTCAGCGGACCGGCGCGCCGCCCGCAGCCGCGGGCAGGGGACCGGAAGGGCCGCACGCGCCGGCCGCAGGCGCCGGCCGCACCGGCCCGCTCGGCGAGCACCCCGGCACCCTCCCGTGCCAGGCTGGTCCCGACGGCAGCTCGGCGCCGGAACGGCGCCGCACCCCTCGGCGATCGGAGACAGGCGATGGACCAGATCGGCGACAAGCCCGAGGACGTGCGCGAGCACCTCGCGCAGGAGCAGAAGCCTTCCGGCGGAAAGCCCCCGCAGCCGGACCCGGAACACCGGGGCGGGCAGACGGGCGACGACGAGACGGCCGCACCGGCCCGGAACGAGACCGACCCGCCGCCCACCCGCCAGTAGACCCGCCCCACGCACCCGCGGCGGCGGAACGCCCGCCGCCGCCGGCCCGGGCGCCTGCCGCCCTCGGCCCGGACGGTACCGGCGAAGGCGGCGACGCCCTTGGCCGGTACCGCCAGGGCCGGCGGGGCGGGCGCCGGGCCGGGTGGCCGGAGCAGGCGACGACGCGGTGGCCGGGGGAGGGCCTCGGTCATGTCATGCCGACTTCCTTCTGCGCGTGGGCAATCGGGGTGAAACCGGCACTGGCGGCCGTCACGCCGGGGCGCCGGTGGGACGTGCCGTAAAGGTTGGCGCCGGACCAGGGCGTACGGCAGGGGAGGGGCGCAGCCGATCGCATCCCCGTGTCCCGCGCGGCTCCGGTGGCGCCGGACGTCTTGACCGCAATGGTCCAGACCAATAGGTTCCTTCCGTCTTGCCCATGGAACCTTCCGGCACCGCACAGGAATGAGCCCCATGCGTCGAAGAACCCTCTCCGCCCTCGCCGTCGGCGTCAGCTCCCTCGCCCTCCTCGCCGGCCTGGCCCCGTCCGCGACCGCCACCGGAGACCGCGAGGACCGGGGCGGAGGTGCTCACGAGAACTCCACGCGTGCGTACAAGCGCGTCGGCTACTTCACCCAGTGGGGTGTGTACGGGCGGAACTTCCAGGTCAAGGACCTGGAGACCAGCGGCACGGCCGCCAAGCTCACCCACGTCAACTACGCCTTCGGCAACGTCGGCCCCGACGGCAAGTGCTTCATCGGCAACGTCCCCGGCGAGGCCGACGCCTGGGCCGACTACGTCCGCCCGCTGGACGCCGCCGGCTCCGTGGACGGCGTGGCCGACACCGCCGACCAGCGGCTGGCCGGCAACTTCAACCAGCTCAAGGAACTCAAGGCCCGCCACCCCGGCCTCAAGGTCCTGATCTCCCTCGGCGGCTGGAGCTGGTCCACCCACTTCTCCGACGCCGCCCGCACCCCCGCGTCGCGCAAGGCGTTCGTCTCCTCCTGCATCGACCTCTACATCAAGGGCAACCTGCCCGTCGACGGAGCGCGCGGCGGCGCCGGCGCGGCGGCGGGGGTCTTCGACGGCATCGACCTCGACTGGGAGTGGCCGGGCTCCGAGGGGGATGCCGACACCGTCTTCCGGCCCGAGGACAAGCAGAACTTCACCGCTCTGGTGCGGGAGTTCCGCACCCAGCTCGACGCCTACGGCGCGACCCTGAAGAAGCGCAAGCGCTACGAGCTGACCGCCTTCGTCCCCACCGCCCCGGCCAAGATCGACGCGGGCTTCGACGTGCCCCGCATCATGCGGGACCTGGACTTCGTCAACCTCCAGGGCTACGACTTCCACGTCTCCGGCGAGAAGACCACCGCCCAGCAGTCCGCACTCTTCGCGGACGGCGACTTCAGCGTCCACCAGACCGTCCGCGACTGGCAGCGCCGCGGCGCCCCCGCCCGCAAACTCGTGGTCGGCATGCCCTTCTACGGACAGGGCTGGACCGGCGTCACGGGCGGCGGCGACGGCCTCGGCCAACCCGCCGCCGCACCCGCACCGGCGACCTGGAGCCCCGGCTACGAGGACTACAAGGTCCTCAAGAAGCTCGCGGACTCGGGCACTTACACCCTCCACCGCGACCGGCGCAACGGCCACGCCTGGCTCTTCGACGGCACGACCCTGTGGACCTACGACGACCCGCAGGTGCTGCGCGTCAAGTCCGCGTACGTGCGGGCCCAGGGGCTCGGCGGCGCCATGTTCTGGTCGCTGGACGGGGACACGCCGGACGGTGAACTCATCACGGCCGTGGACCGCGGCCTGGACGGCCGCTGACGACCCGTCAGGACCCCGGCTCCCCGCCCGCCCGCACGGACCGCCGCCCCGGCGGCGGTCCGTGCGGGGACGGCCGCGCCCGCGCGCCGGCACAGCCCCCGCAGTCCGGCCGGCCGCGCCGGGCTGCGGGGGCTGTTCCGGGCGCGCCGGCCGGCGGTGAGCACCCCGGCGCCGCACGGGTTCCCGCCGTCACCTCCGGCAGCCGGGGCCCGGCCCGGCGGGCGGAGGATCCGGACGCCGCCGCGCACCGGGCCGCCGCGCACGGACCGGAGGCCGCCGGCGACGGCCGGCGGCCTCCGGGACCTGCCTGACGGGTAGTGCGGCGGGGCTAGAAGACGCTGAGGCCGTACAGGCTCAGCGGCCGGGTGACCGGCTCGTAGAACGTGGTGCCGCCGGTGCTGCAGTTGCCGCTGCCGCCGGAGAGCAGGCCGTAGGCGGTGCTGCCGGCGAAGAGCGGGCCGCCGCTGTCGCCGGGCTGGGCGCAGGCGTTGGTCTGGATCGTGTTGTAGACCAGCTGGCCGTTGCCGTAGTTGACGGTGGCGTTCAGGCCGGTGACGGTGCCGGTGCGGTAGCCCGTGGTGCTGCCGGAGCGCTCGATGCGCGTCCCGACGGCGGGGCTGCCGGCGTTGACGATGTCGCGGTACGTGCCGTTGTACAGGTACACGCGGCCGTCGGAGGCGGCGGGGTTGGAGTGCTGGATGACCCCGTGGTCGTAGGTCGGGAAGACGGTCTGGCCAGGCACCGCGGTGCCGATGCTCCAGCTGGACCGGCCGCTGGTGCAGTGGCCCGCGGTGAGCGCGAAGTTCGTGCCCGCGGAGTTGCGGACGTTGAAGCCGAGGGAGCAGCGGACGCCGGAGGAGGTGATGGCCTCGCCGCCGGCGATCAGACGGCTGAACTTGCCCGGGGTGCGCTTGATCTGCAGCGCCCCGGACTGGGCGCCGGCCGCCTTCCTGATCTTGTTGATCTCCGCCGCCGAGACCGTGCTGTCGGCGGTGACGACGACCTTGCCCGACGCCTCGTCGGTGTACCAGGCCGTGCCGCCGATGTCGGCGCCGAGCACCGCGTCGCCGACCAGGGCGAGCTGGGCCGCGGTGGGCTTCGCGTCCGCGGGTGCCGACGCCAGGGCGGTGGGGGTCACGAGCGCGGACACGGTCGCCAGGGCGGCGACGACGGTGGCGGCACGGGCTCTTCGGGAGGCGCCCGACGACAGGAACGTCTTGACCTTCACTTGTCCTCCGGTGAGGGGTGGTCGTGGGCCCGTTGGATGTCCGGGCCCTCGGTTCACGTCTGCGGCAGTCCCGCGGACAGTGCGGGCGTCCTGGAGGTGCCGCATCGGTGGTTGAACCTTCGACGTGATATGCCCCTGTCAACAAGCGGCGCTTTCGGACGCTTCGGCGAGGACCTCCTGGCGCGCCGGAGGGTTGGCACGAACAAGCTCTTGCGGGATCCCGTCCACAGGGGAAACGGCAGATACCTGATGGCTCGTCAATTGACGGATCGTCACCCCTCTTTTGTCGCGGGGTGGTTCCCGGCGTCCGGCGGCCGGAAAACAATGCGCCACTCATCTCGGCGCGCACGAGTCCCCGGTGCCGCCGGCGTCGGACGGCGCGCGGCTGCTCAGATCGGCCCCGGCGCCGGACGGACGGCACGGCTGCGCCGACCCGCCGGAAAGCGTGGCTGATTAGTGAAGATCAAGTGGAGTATTCCGGTATGCCATGTGATGCGGCGGAGGAGACGGGCCCCGTGCCGCACCCGCCGCCCGTCCCCGGCGCCGGGGCGGGCGGAAGGCCGCGCCGTGCCGCGCGCGTTACGGCGGGAATGCTCCGGCGGCTTCCGCGAGACCGAACCCGTATGGGCGGATTGCCCCTTGCGGCGTCCAGGGCCGGTGGCCGGTTCGGCGCCTTCCGTGCGAGAGCGCTCTCACGACGCTGTTCACCAGTTCGTCCTCCCCGTCCCGCGGTCACCATCCCTCCCACGGGTTCCGGGCGCCGCCCCGGCGCCCACGGCCCGGCACCGCAGCAGGCCGCCGCCGCGCTGTCGGTGCGCCGGGCGACGGTGCGGGGCCGGGAGCCGGTCGGGAGGCGGCCGAGCCGCGCGGTTCGGAGCGAGAGGCGTACGCACGGCTGCTGACCGAGCCCCCGCACCTCTGCCCCGCCCTGTGCCCGCACCCGAGGCCGGGCCGGCGCCGCAGCCGCGCCGGCCCCGTCCGCCGGCTCGCCCGCCCCGGTGGAGCAGATCCGCACCTCGGGCCCGGCCGCGCAGGCCGGTGCGGCGCCGAGCTCGGCGTCAGCCCCGGACCGGTCGGGCGCGAGGCCCGCCATCACCAGGGCACAGGGCCCTCCTCGCCGAAGAACCCGGCGGTCGGGCCGTCCTCGCCGAGCGTGGCCAGGCGCACCACTACCGCGGCGCCCTGCGCGACCGTGAGGAACCCGGCATGGTCGTTGCTGTCCGTGGCGACGAAGCCGGGGGCGACCGCGTTGACGAGAACGCCCTCCTTCCGCAGCTCATTGGCGTACTGCACGGTCAGCGCGGTCAGTGCGCTCTTGGACGGCGCATACGCGGCCGACGGCAGCAGCGCCGCGAAGGGGCCGTCCGGATCGCTGGTGAGAGTCAGCGACGCTGCGTGACTGCTGACGTTGACGATGCGCGGCGCCGGTGACCGCCGCAGCAGCGGCAGCATGGCGTTGGTCACCGCGATCACGCCGAAGACGTTGGTCTCGAACACCGACCGGACCATGGCCAGGTCGACGGAGCTGGGGACTTGATCGCGGGCGTCGTCGGGTGCGACCTGCCCGGAGCCGGTGATGCCCGCGTTGTTGACCAGCACGTCGAGATGGCCGAAGCGCTCCTCGATCTGCTTCGCGGCCTCCTGGACGTCGGCCTGGTCGGTGACGTCCAAGGTGACCGCGTGCACGTCACCGCCTGCCGCGCGCACCGCCGCAGCGGCCTCCTCGCCGCGCCTCGGGTCTCTGGCGCCGATGAGGACCGTCATGCCCAGCGCGGCGAGCTGCTCTGCAACCCCGCGACCGATCCCCTTGTTCGCCCCGGTGACCAGGGCGATCCTCCGATGTGTGGTCTTCTCGCTCATCGCCGGCTCCTTGTTGACGAGGTGGGTTCTTCTCAGAACCTCTTCGCAACATGGGACGAAACAGCCCGGCCATCTCTGACAGGCGGACGGAGTGAACTGCTCTCGGCCGAGGCAGTCCGGCCGGAGCCGGGCAGGACGGCCTCCCGCCCTCGGCCTGCCCGAACGACGCGCAGCCGGCCGAGTGGAGCGCCCGGTCGCAGTCGGCGGGTCGTCCCCGCTCCTTGAGGAAGCACCCGCCGCCCGCCGCCCGCCGCCGCCCCCGCCCGGCGGACTGCCGGTCGGCCGGGCGGCGGGCGGGGGCGTCCTGCCGTCAGTAGCCGTAGATCATCTTGTAGGCGACCTCGGGAAGGAACTGCCCGGCCGTGGAGCCCGCGCCCACGCCGCAGTTGCCGTCCGACTCGCCGGGGGTTTTGATCCACAGCAGCATCTCGGCGCCTCCGCCCGTCCGGGTGGGCGTGCCGATGCGGCGGCCGGAGGGGTTGCACCACTGGCCGTTGGAGCCGTTGCCGTTGCGGCTGGTGTCCACGACGAACGGCTTGGTGTAGCCGTAGCGGGCCGCCAGTTCGCTGTTGACGGCGTTGCCGTAGGCGGTGTTCTGCGCGGTGGTGAAGTAGTTGGAGATGTTGAGGGAGAAGCCGTGGGCCTGGCGGAGGCCGGCTTCGTGCAGGCGCCTGGCCATGGTGGCCGCGTCCGCCCAGCCCGGGTTGCCGGCGTCGAGGTACACCCAGGTGTTGGGGGCCTGTCGGTTGAACTCGCCGAGGGCGCCGGTGAGCATCGCCTCGCGTTCGTCGATCTGGGCCTGGGTCATGCAGCCGTAGTCCCCGAGGGAGTCCGGTTCGAGGATGACGACGGCCGGGCGGCTGCCGATCCCGCCGGCGAACTGCGCGATCCAGGACGCGTAGGCGGCGGGGGAGGAGGCCCCGCCGGCGGAGTGACCGCCGCAGTAGTCGCGGTGGTAGACGTTGTAGGCGACGAGAATGGGCAGCTTGTCCCGCTGGTCCGCCGCCCCGACGTAGGCGCCCGTGGCGGTGCCGATGGTGCCGCTCCACGAGCCGAACCAGCGGGCCATCGGCGTGTTGGCGATGGAGGCGTTGATCGCGGCCGCCCGCCCGTCGCCGGGGTTGGCGGCCGCCCACCTCTTCGCGCTGGAGTCGGGGTCCACGTAGAACCCGCTGGTCATGCTGGTCGGGTCGGCCGCGTGGGCGGACGGTGCGGCGGTGAACGCCAGCGGCAGGGCGCACAGCGCTGCGGTCAGGGCGCGGAGTCTGCGGCGCATGTCTGGACCTCGTTCTCCTGGAAGGGATGCGTCGCACGCTCTCGTCCCGAGCATGCGACGCGCTGAAGAAGTGCGATGGGACCACCTTTGGGAGCGCTCCCACTGGAAGCGCTCCCAAAAACAGGGCGGGACCGTTGGGGTGTGGTCGGTATCGTGTGACGGGGCAATTGAGCTGTCAAGAGTCAACGCACCGGTGTCCGCCACCACTTGCCCGTGAAGAGCTGTAAGAGAAAGGGGCCGTGAGACTGGAAGCGGTCCCAGTCGGTCGGGTGGTGAGGGTCCTTGCCGGCTTCGCATCGCCGCCCGTGCGGGTGGCAGCGGCCCGGGCCGAGGTGACATGCTGCCCGTCCGGTCGAGAGGGAAGGGCTTCTGGTTGATGGCTGAGGATGCGCCGCGTCGGCAGCCGACGCTCGACGAGGTGGCCGAACGCGCCGGCGTCTCCCGTTCCGTGGCCTCCCGCGCCCTCAACAACGCTCCGCACGTCAGCCGCGCCAAGCGGGAGGCGGTCGAGCGGGCCGTCCGGCAGCTGGGCTACGTGCCCAATCCGACCGCCCGCGCTCTGGCCACGCGGCAGACGGGAGCGGCCGCCCTGGTCGTCTCGGGAGAGGATCCGTCGATCTTCGCCGATCCGTTCTTCGCCCAGGTGATCGTGGGGGCGTCGGCCGCCCTGGAGGAGGCCGACCTGCATCTGATGCTGTGTCTGGCGGCTTCCGACCGGGGCCGCAAGCGGGTCGAGGAGCTCCTTCGCTCCAGGGGCGCGGACGGGGTCATGCTGATGGCGCTGCGCGAGGACGATCCGCTGGCGCGGATGGCCGAGGAGGCGCAGATGCCCGTCGTGTTCGGCGGCCGCCCGGTCGGTCCGGCTCCCCGGTGGTACGTGGACGTGGACAACGTCGGCGGAGCGCGCGAGGCGACCGAGTACCTGCTCTCGCGCGGCCGCAGGCGTGTGGCCGCGATCTGCGGGCGGCTGGACACCGAGGCCGGGCGCGCCCGGTACCGCGGCTACCGGGACGCCGTGCTGGGCGCCGGTCTCGATCCGTTCCCTGTGCGGGAGGGCGACTTCACCGAGCCCAGCGGTGCCGCCGCGATGGCCGCGCTGCTGGCGGACCGCCCCGACGTCGACGGCGTGTTCGCCGCCAACGACAACATGGCGGCGGGAGCGCTGCGCACTCTGCGGGAGGCCGGCCGGCGGGTTCCCGACGACGTCGCCGTGGTCGGCTTCGACGACCTGACGGTCGCCCGGATCGCCGATCCGCCGCTGACCACCGTCCATCAGCCCATAGAGGCTTTCGGACGGGAGATGGCGCGCATGCTCGCCGCCCTCGTCGACGGGCAGGACCCCACCCCGCTGATCCTCCCCGCCCGTCTGGTCGTCCGCTCCAGCGCCTGACGGCCGCGACCGGCCTCTGGCCCCCGCGCCCGGGCCCCGCGCCCGGGCCCCGCGCCCGGGGGTCCGGCACCCGGCCGGGCCGGTCGCCCTCCGGGAGCGGAAGGAGTGCCTGCCGTCCGGCCGGAAGGAGTGCCTGCCGTGCGACGGGACGGCCTCGGCCGGACGGCGGCAGGGAGCCGTCCTGCCGGGCCGGTGGATCGGTTCAGGGCGTGGTCGGTTCGACTGTGGCGCAAGTCACCGAGGGTGCGCGTGCCTGCGCCACCGCCCGGTGGAACCGCCTGAGCGTTCCGGTGCTCAGGGGGTTCTCCCGTCCTCCGGCCCGGTCCGCCGCCCGGTGATACGCGCCCGATGCGGGCGCGGTGCGGTCCGGTAGCGGTGGCGATACCCGGCTCGCGGAAGCTCGTCGCGGCAGTCAGCGCACGGGTTCTTCGACGAGCGGGGGCGAGATGACGACGCCGGGCGACGGGCGGACGAGCGACATCGTGGTGCAGAAGTACGGCGGCAGCTCGCTGGCAACGGCCGGCCAGGTGCGGGCGGTGGCGGAGCGGATCGCGGCCGTCGCCGCCGGCGGACGGCGGGTCGCCGTGGTGGTGTCCGCGCAGGGCAGGACGACCGACGAACTGCTCCGTACGGCGAGCGAGATCAATCCGCGCCCCGAGGGGCGGGAGCTGGACCAGCTGCTCGCCACCGGCGAGGCCGCTTCCGCGGCGCTGATGGCCATGGCCCTCCAGCACACCGGGGTCCCGGCGTCCGCGCTCGCCGGGACGCAGACCGGCATCCTCGGCTCCGGCCCGCACGGGGCCGGGGTGATCGCGGCGATCGACACCGAGCGCGTCGACGGGCTCCTCGACCGGGGCCGGGTCGCGGTGATCGCCGGGTTCCAGGCGGTCGGTCCCGAGCTGGACGTCATCACGCTGGGGCGCGGCGGCTCGGACACGACGGCGGTGGCCGTCGCGGCCGAACTGGGCGCGAGCCACTGCGAGATCTACACCGACGTGCCCGGCGTGCTCACCGCCGACCCGCGTCTGGTGCCCACCGCGCGGCTGCTGCCGGAGCTGGACATGGAGGTGATGGCGGAGATGGCGTTCGCGGGCGCCAAGGTCATGCACTCCCGCGCCGTCGAACTCGCCGCCCTGTGCGGCGTCGACATCCAGGTCGCGCACTCGGCCGGCTCCGGTCCCGGCACCCGGATCCTCACGAGAGACGGAGAGAGCATGCTTGAGACCCGGACCGCCGTCGTGGCGGTCGTCCACGACCAGGATGTCGCACGGGTCACCGTCCGCACCGGACACGGCCAGGAGCACGGGGCCCTCAGCGTCTTCCGCGCCCTGGGCCGGCAGGCCGTGCCGGCCGACATGACGACCGTGCTCAAGGAGAGCGACGGCGGCCACGCGGTGAGCGTGACCGTCCCGCACGACCGGGTCGACGCGGTCCGCCGGTCGCTCGCGGACCGCGCGGAGGCGGTGGCCGTGGACACGTCCGTGGCCAAGGTGTCGATCGTCGGCACCGGCCTGCTGAGCCGTCCGCAGTACGCCGAGCGGATGCTCTCCGTCCTCACCGACCGGGGTATCCACGCCGGTTCGCTGTCCGCCTCCCAGTCGCGGGTGTCGGTCACCGTCCCCCGCGGCGAGGTGGAGCGGGCCGTACGGCTGCTGCACACCGAGTTCGGCCTCGACGCCGCGCAGGACAGCGGCCCCCTTCCGGTGGCGGCCCGGCCGTGACCGGCCGCCCCGTGACCGGCCGCGTGAGCGGCTGCTCCGTGACCGGCCGCCCCGGGGGCGGGCGCGGGCCGGGGCGCCGCACCATCCGTACCGCGAGACCACGGGAGACCCGATGAACGCCCATCTGCCCTTCGCCCGGAGGCTGCGGCTCCAGCGGCTGCACCGCCACGCCCCGGACCGGCTGCTGATCGTCCCGCTCGACCACTCGGTCACCGACGGCCCCGTCACCGGCGGGAACCGGCTCAACGCGCTGGTGGGGGAGCTGGCCTCGCACCACGTGGACGCCGTGGTGCTGCACAAGGGGTCGGTCCGCCAGGTCGATCCCGAGTGGTTCACCCGGACCTCGCTGATCGTGCACCTGAGCGCCAGCACCGTGCACGCGCCGGACCCGAACGCCAAGTACCTGGTGTCCAGCGTCGAGGAGAGCCTGCGGCTGGGCGCCGACGCGGTCAGCGTGCACGTGAACATCGGCTCCGGCGAGGAGGCCCGGCAGATCGCCGACATGGCGGCGGTGGCCGACGCCTGCGACCGGTGGAACGTTCCGCTGCTGGCGATGATGTACCCGCGCGGCCCCAAAATCGACAACCCGCGGGACCCGGCCCTGGTGGCCCACGCCGTCCAGCTCGCCGCCGACCTGGGCGCCGACCTGGTCAAGACCCTCTACGTCGGCTCCGCCGCCGAGATGCGCGACATCACCCGGACCGCGCCGGTCCCGGTCGTCGTGGTCGGCGGACCCCGCACCGGCGACGAGGCGGCCGTCCTCGCCTACGTCGACGAGGCCCTGGGCGCCGGCGCGGCCGGCGTGGCCATGGGCCGCAACGTGTTCCAGGCCCCGGATCCCGGCGCCATGGCCGACAAGCTCTCCGACCTGATCCACGGCGGGCGGGCGGTCCCCCGGACCGGCCCCGCCCACGGAGCCGTCGCCGCCTGAACGGGACGCGCTACCGCGCGCACCTCACGCCGTACCGCCCTACTCACGATCCGAAAGGTACGACCATGAAGATCAGCTGGCTCGACATCCGTTCGCTCGGCGAGGCCCGCGACGCGATCGTCCAGGAGGCCCTGCACCACCGCGTGGAGGCGATCGTCTCCGACGACGCAGCGGACCTGAAGGACCTGCCGCCCACCGTGACCAGGGTGCTCTTCCCGCAGGGCAGGCCGCTGCCGGAGGACTTCGGCGAGGCCTCCGTCGTCATCGTCGACCCGGCCCGGCACGGCGTGACCCCCGCCGAGCTGGCGCTGCGTCACCCGGACGTGGAGTTCGGCCGGTTCGTGGAGATCGTCGACGCCCCGACCCTGGAGGACGCCTGCGAGTCGGCGCGCACCGAGAAGTGGAGCGTGCTGCTCTTCCGCGACCCGACCAAGATCCCGCTGGAGATCGTGATCGCGGCGGCGGCCCGGTCCACCGGTTCGCTGATCACCGTCGCGCAGGACGTCGAGGAGGCGGAGATCATCTTCGGTGTGCTGGAGCACGGCTCGGACGGCGTCATGATGGCCCCGAAGAAGGTCGGGGACACCGCCGCGCTGAAGCGTGCCGCCGAGGCCGACGTGCCCAACCTCGACCTGGTCGAGCTGCGGGTGGTGGAGACGACCCACATCGGCATGGGCGAGCGGGCCTGCGTCGACACCTGCACGCACTTCCGCGAGGACGAGGGCATCCTGGTCGGCTCGCACTCCAAGGGCATGATCCTGTGCGTCAGCGAGACCCACCCGCTGCCGTACATGCCGACGCGTCCGTTCCGGGTCAACGCCGGCGCCATCCACTCGTACACGCTGGGCAAGGACGAGCGCACCAACTACCTCAGCGAGCTGAAGGCGGGCAGCAAGGTGACCGCCGTCGACGTCAAGGGCAACACCCGGCTGGTGACCGTGGGCCGGGTGAAGATCGAGTCCCGTCCGCTGATCTCCATCGACGCCGAGGCGCCGAACGGGCAGCGGGTCAACCTGATCCTCCAGGACGACTGGCACGTGCGCGTGCTGGGCCCGGGCGGCGCGGTGCTCAACAGCACCGAGCTGAAGCCGGGCGACACGGTGCTGGGCTACCTGCCGAGCGAGGACCGGCACGTCGGCTACCCCATCGACGAGTTCTGCCTGGAGAAGTAGGAGAGCGCAGAAGCAGGACCGTTAGGAGCACGTCCACGAGGCCGGCCGGGGAACCCCCCCGCCCCCGGCCCCTCGCCCCCGGTCCCTCGCCCCCCGGCCGTGCCGCCCCGACCCGGGCGGCACGGCCGGGGGCGTTTTCGGGCCCGCGGGCCGGTGCGGCGGAACACCGCCGCCGCCAGGGACGACCGGGCCTGCGCCCGTCACCCCGGCCGCCGCGGGGAGCGGGAAAGCCCCGCTCCGAGCGCCCGCGGTCGCCCAGGACGCCGCCCAGCCACGGGCCGAACACCGCGCCCGGCCGCCCCGCGCCGGGCATCCGGCCGAGGCCGGGCGCGCGCAGCGGCTCCGGGTGGAGCCGGCCGGCCACCGCGCCAGACCGCCGTCGAGGCGCTGGAGCCGGACGGACGCCGGTGACGGTGATGAGGACGTACGTGGCCGGTACGGGCGGCCGGACCGCGAGCAGCGGCACGGCCCCGGCGGTGAGGACGCGCCGAGCAGCATGCCGAAGGCGGTCCGGCTGCCCGCTGCCGGCAGCCGGACGGGTCGAGCCCGAAGTCCGGGTCGTCGAGGAGGCGGGCAGCGCGGCGCCGTGGACCATGGCGCCGAAGCCGTCGAAGAAGAAAGTCATGCCAACTCCGGAGGCCGGGCGCCCCCTTGCGGGGCCACCAAGAAGGTAATGGGGTCTGTCTGACCGCTGCCCCACCTCCTTCCGCGGGTTGGATCGGGCAGCGGGACAGCCGGACAGCCAGGACACGGTCCTGCCCCTGGCAGGCTCACTGCCGCTGATCAGTTGGCTTGACCGGTCTCGTTTCAACAGAGAGACTGGCTGTATGACAGGTGTCATACATGACGGTCTCGGGAAGGAGGATGATGGCGACTGAAACCAAGGCGAAGAAGGCGCAGCAGACCGCAACTCGTGTGAAGAGTGGTGAGCCCACCACGGACCTAGTGGCGAAGCCAAGGGTGGCGAAGAGCACCAGGGCCACCAAGAAGGCTGCCGGCTCACGGCGGTCTGCCGCCCCCCGCCATCAGAATGCGGCCGGCGGCACTGGCCGCGTGGCGCAAGTCAGACTCGGGCCGGATGAAGTAGCCGCCATGGAACAAGTGATGCAGGCGCTCAACCTGGGCTCCACTTCGGACGTCCTCCGTGAAGGACTGCGCCTGCTGGCCCGCAAGGCGGCCGAAGTCGCTGCCGCCGAGGAGATCCGCGGCTTCTACCGGGGAGAGCCGGCTCCCATGCCTGATGGCGCGTTGGCCCCCACCTCTGAGGAGCTTGCAGCCGCAGACGAGGCGGAATGGTGAATCCGGGAACGGCGATGCGGGGAGAGGTCTGGATCTGCGCCTTCCCTGCACCGCCCCGCGGCCCCGGCCCGCATCCGGTGGTCGTACTCACCGTCAATGGCATTGCTGAGCCACTCTCAGCGGTGACGGTGGCTATGATCACCGGGACGTCCGGTCCGTCATCCACACATGTTCCTGTCGGGCCCGACTCGGGGCTGACCAAATATGCCGAGTCCTATGTCAACTGCACCGACATTCAGACGGTGGGAAAATCAAGGCTCCGAAGGCGCCGTGGCTCGTTGTCCCCCAGCGAGATGCAGCACGTAGAAGAGCGTATTCGTGTAATCCTGGGGCTGTAGCGCACAAAAGCCCATCCGGAGTGGACGGCGGCGCAGACACGGCGGCGCCGGACCGGGGGCGGGTCCTGCACCCCGGTCCGGCGCCGCCGGACGGCCTACTTGTCGTACCGGTACCACTTGGTGTGGTCGATGAGGTCCCGCGGCGTCATGGTGTGCCAGGGGCCCAGCGGGGTGTCGATGTCGGGGACGTCCTGGGTGTCCTCCAGCGGCAGGTAGTGCGGCACGTCGGGGTGGCGCTCCTGCCACAGGGCCCAGCACCGGTCGATCATGCAGTGGTTGAGGAAGAAGACCGGGTCGTTGGGCGAGCCGATGTACATCATGTGACCGCCCACCCAGACGTGTCCGGCCGCGTGCAGCTTGCCGACCTTCTCCTCCCAGGGGAACTTGGTGTAGCCCTCCAGGTGGTTGCGGAAGCTGTTGTACGGGGCCTCGCCGCCGGCGGTGTGGTTCCACGGCGGGCAGTCGTAGACCGGCAGGTCGAGGGTGTCCTCCAGCTCCTTGGGCGTGGGCAGCCTGTCGGTCAGGGTGCCCATGTCGCGGACGAGGTAGTCGCGGTCGTCGTGGGTGTAGTTGCCGTTGAGGGCGGGGTGTTCGTCGCCGACGGGCACCACGCTGACGTTGAGGATCCAGCCGTTGTCCCGGGCGAACGGGCCGGTCATCACCCGGCGGTCGCCCGGGCGGCCGTTGCCGCCCATGAACTCCTCGTCCCACAGCGGGGAGTCCTCGCCGTGGTCGGTGGTCCAGTCCCAGTAGGGCAGGGTGACGCGCGGGTCGACCTTCTGCAGTTCCCGCTCGAAGCGCATCAGGTACTGCCGGTGCCAGGGCAGGAAGCCGGGGTTGATGTGGCCGAGCCGCTTGCCGGTCTCCTTGTCGAGGTAGTCGCGGGAGTTGATGCGTATGTGCAGGTCGACGAACTTGTCGTAGATTCCTCTGCGCTTGATCTCGAGGACCGCGTTGACGAAGCGGCGCTTCTCCTCGGCGGTCATGTCCAGGTGGTTCTTGCGGATGTGCACCATGACGGGTCCCGTTCGCAGAAAGGGGTGGGGAAGGGCGGGGGCGGTCCGCTCAGACCGTGGTGACGTGGGAGTGGGTGCCGGGCGCGGCGGGCAGCAGGGCCGCGCCGCGCAGTTCCTCGACGGCGCGGCGGGCGGCGTGCAGCGGGGTGGGCGCCATCTCGTAGTGGCACATGGAGCTGAGGTAGGCGTCGTCCGCGAACTTCATCAGGTGCAGCGGACGGCCGTCGATGAACACCCCGCCGCCGGCCGCGGCGGACGCGATGCGGATGGTGCGGCCCTGGTACCGCTCGGTGTACTCGTCGCCGGCGGCGCCGGTCCCGGCCTGCCCGGCGGCGGCCCCGGTGCCGGACGGGTGGGAGCCGGCGGCGCCGGTGGCGAAGGGGACGGCGGCGGCCGCGGCGACCAGGGCGGCGCCCGCGGTGAGCTTGACCATCTCACGGCGTTCTATTGTCATGATCATGACCTTTCGGTGGGTGTGCTGCATGCGGGTGACGGAAAACCGGAGAAGAGGCGGGTGGGCGGAGGTGTGCGGGGCGGGCTCAGGCGGCGGACAGGCCCGCGCCGGCCACCACCACGCCCTTCGGCTCCAGCAGGAACTGGGTGTAGTTGTCGTCGTGCGGGATGCCGGGCACGGCCGTCCACGGCAGGACGGTTCCGCGGGTCACCTTGCGCACGCTCGGCTCCCGCACCGCCGCCTCCACCAGTTCCGCGCGGTCGGTCAGCAGGTTCAGCACGAGCGAGTCGCGCAGCGGCGCCACGCCGTCCGCCTCGGTCCACGGGGCGACGACGACGAACGGGAACGGCAGCTCCACCCCGACCGCCGGATGGTCCGCCCGGTCGGCGGCGAGCACCACGGGCCGCAGCACGAACGAGCCGTCCGCCAGCTCGACAACAGGACCCGTGCCGTCCACCCGCGCCGAGTGGTCGACCAGGCCCGCCCGCACCGCGTCGAGCTGCCCGCGGATCCGCTCGGCCCGCTCCCGGTCCGCGACCAGCAGTGTGGCGTCCCGCTGCGTCGCGGGCAGCGACGGCAGCGCCGCGAGCCGCCGGGCCAGCTGTTCGGCCACCCGGTCGACCGGGCGGGTGGTGAGCACGGCGGACAGGTTGGTGCAGCGGGTGCCGCCGTCGAAGGACGCCGACAGCGCCAGATGCCCGATCACCGCGTCGTCCGGATCGACGTCCAGGAACGCCTTGGTGCGGCCCGGCCCGCGCACCGCCACCGACTCCTGGCCCTGCCACCGCCGCACCGCGCTGTCCCCGCCGTAGACGATCCCGCGGTCGGCCTCCCGCAGCAGGAACTCGCCGGTCTGGTGGGACGCGGGCAGATACGCCACCTTGTGCGCGGGCAGTCCGGCCGCCAGCAGCGCCCGCATCAGCCGCCGGGCCGAGAAGGGATCGCGGCTGCCGGGCTTGACGGCCACGCTGTAGCCGTGGAACAGCGCCTGCGCCCAGGTCACGTTGGGCACCGGGTGGTTGCTCGCCATCACCGCGGCGAAGACCCGGCCGCGCGGCACCCAGCGGGTCTCGAAGCCCTGCCCGAAGCCGGTGGACGGCAGTTCCGCGGCGGTCGTCTCGGGCAGTTCGCGCAGCTCGGCGGTCAGGTCGGCGACCGACTGGGCGATCGCCGCCGCGGTCAGGCCGGTCGCGTGCGCCACCCGCTCGGCGTACTCGCGGGGGCTCTCGTCCTCCAGCGTCGCCGTGGCGAACAGCTCGGCGGCGCGCACGAAGACGTCCTCGCCGGGCGGCCGCCCGTCGGCGTGCTCGCGCAGCTCCCGCAGCGCGGCCAGCGCCATCAGGCGCGACGCGGTCCCCACGTCGGCGAGGTCGCCGCCGCGCACGTCCGGCAGCCGCGTCCGGTCACCGCTGGACACGGTCCGGCCGCAGACCACGGGGTCGACGGTCAGCGGGCTCGTCATCAGTAGACCCCCTCGATCACCCGCACGTCGTCCAGCCTGCTGAACGTCTGCACGTCCGCGAGGCCGTCCACCGGGGAGCCGGCCCGGGCGGGCACGCGGATCGCGCTGTCCCGTTCCAGCACGTTGGGCAGGAACATCTCCTCGCTCACCAGGTGCAGCCGCACCCGTCCGCGTTCGCCGGGGCCGACCGGGCGGCCCTCGTCGTCCACCAGCTCCAGGCGGGTGGTGTCCGGGAACGGTTCGAACACGCAGCGGTGCGTGTCGCCGGGGACGGGCGGCCGCTGCGGGGCCACGCCCATCAGGCTGTTGCCGTAGATGCCCACGACCGTCGCCTCCGGGAAGAACACCTCGTCGAGCTGGCGCAGGTCCTCGGCGCTGATCGAGGTGCCCGCCCAGATGATCGCGCGGACCGTGCCGCGGACCGCCTCGTGCAGCGCGGGCCGGGCGCAGATGGCCTCCAGCAGCGGGGGAGTGGTGTTGAGGACCGTCACCTCCTGGGTGGCCAGGATGGTCTCCGCCTGGTCCAGCAGGTGCTGCACGTACTCGTCGGCGTCGGCCTCCCGGCCCTGGGCGAGCAGCCGCTTCACCCAGCGCGGGTCCAGGTCGACCGTGTGGAAGAGGCCGTTGCCGAGTGCGGCGTAGCGGGAGACGTCGTAGCCGATGACGTGCGGGCCGCTGGGGCCCAGGTGCAGCCAGTCGCCCTCGGCGGGCACCCCGGCCTCGATCAGCCGCTGCCGCGCCCACACCAGCATCCGCGCGCGGTAGCCGCCGTCCACGATCCGCTTGGGCGATCCGGTGGTGCCGCCGGAGTCGTAGACCCGGAACGGTTTGTCGCCCAGGCCGCGCGGGATCAGGTCGCGGACGGGGACCTCGCGCAGCTCGGCGCTCACGTCGGGGAACCGGGTCAGGTCGGCCAGTCCGTGTATCTCGGTGACCGGGTCGAAGCCGAGCGCGGCGCGCTTGGCGAGCCAGAACGCCGAACCGGTGTCCTCCCCGAAGTGCCAGGCCATCGACTTGCGTATGTGCGCATCGAATGCGGTGTTCGTGACAGGTGTGGTCATGGCTGGATGAGCTCCTCAACAGCTCCTCGACACGGACAGGCGCCGACGGGTTCATCCTTCGGCCGGCGCCTATCACTGCTGTATCGCCACTGTTTTTTGCCGCCGGGGCGCGCCGCTCGGCACCGCGGACGCCGGGGCGTCGGGCGGCGGGCGCCGGGGCGCAGGGCGGCGGTCAGCCGTCGCGCCGGCCCAGGGTCAGCGCGGCCAGGGCCCCCACGAGCGGGAAGACGGCGACGACGGCGAGCAGGTCGGTCAGGGACATCGACTTCACCAGGGCGCCCGCCGTGGCGCTGCCCACCCCGCCGCCGACGAAGAAGGTCAGGTTGAGCAGGCCCATCGCGCCGCCGCGCAGGGCGGGTTCGATCCGCGCGGACATCAGGGCGGTGGTGATGACCTGGGTGACCGCGAACGCGGCGAAGCCGAGGGAGGCGCCGATCACCGCAGGCGCGGGGTGGTCCGGGACGGCGCAGAGCGCCAGCACCACCGCCATGGCCGCGGCGATGCCGCTCAGCAGCAGGCTGCCGCCCCGGCCGCCGGTCAGCCTGCCCGCCGTCCGGGAGAGCACCGCGCCGACGGCCGCGCCGGGCAGCAGCCACGCGCCCACCGCCAGCACGCTCCAGCCGTGCTCGCCGACCAGGATCTGCGGCACGGCGTACATCGCGGCGAACAGACCGGCGTAGACCCCGATGCCGGTCGCCGACGCGCGCAGGAACGCGCCGTCCGTGACGAGCCGGCGCGGCACGAAGGACGCCTGCACCGCGCGGACCCGCAGCAGCAGCCCCGCCCCCGACACCAGCAGGGCCACGGCGAGCCCGATCACGGGCGCGGCGGACAGCCCCAGCGCGTACGACTGGATCAGCACCAGGAACGACATCGCCGCGACCGTCAGCAGCAGGGCGCCGGGCAGGTCCAGCGCGCGGCCGCTGCCCTTGCGGGCGGCCGCGGCGCGCAGGCACAGCGGCACCGCGAGCAGCGACAGCGCGGGCAGCACCAGGGTGATGCGCCAGGTCACCCACTGGGTGAACACGCCGCCGGCGAGGGTCGCGCTGGCGGAGAAGACCGCCATGGTCGCGCCGAACCCGCCGAGCACCTGGGGCCGGTCGGCCGGCGCGGCCGACGCCGACAGCGCCAGCGCGCCCGAGGTCATGGCGCCGGAACCGGCGGCCAGCACGAAACGGCCCGCCACCAGGGTGGTGATGTCCGGCGCCGCCAGGCAGATCACCGTGCCGGCGGCGAGCACGAGCGAGCCCAGCAGCAGGGAGGCGCGGATGCCCCGGGAGTCGGCGAGCCGCCCGAACAGGGCCGTGCCGACGCCGAGCGCGAGGGCGTGCGCGGTCAGCACCCAGGCGGCGGCCGCCGGCGTGGCGTCCAGCGCCCGGGCGACGTCGGGCAGGGCGACACCGGCCGCGGTGACACCGAAGACGGCCGGCCCGAACAGGGCGCCGTACCGCAGCCCCGCGGAACGGGCGCTGAGCGCGGCGGTGTGATCGGCCGTGGCGGGCACGGCCTGCTCTGTGGTCATGGGAGGTCCTCTCTGGCAGACGGGCGGGTGCCCGGGGCACGGGGGCGGCGGCACCGGTGCGGGTGCCGGGGCGACGGCCGGTGGCGTACGGGGGCCCGCGGGTGTGGTGCCGGGCGGGCGCGGCAGCGGAGCCGGCGGGCGGGCGGCGGGCGGCGCGGAGGTGGGGCCGGCGTCGCGGCGGGCCGTGCGGGCTGTGCGGGTCGTGAGGGTCGCGCGGGCCGTGTGGCCCGGAGGGCTCAGGCCGGCCCCGGCTTCAGGGCGTGGCCGCGGCGGAACAGGTTCTCCGGGTCGTACCGCTCCTTCAGCAGGGTCAGGCGGGCGCGGGTCGGCTCGTCGTAGCAGTCCGCGGCGGCGTCGGCGGTGTCGGGGCCGGCGAGGAAGTTGAGGTACCGGCGGCCCGTGCCCCAGCCCGACAGGGGGGCGAGGACCCGGTCCGGGGAGCCGGGCAGGCAGAGGGTCGACAGGGTGAAGGCCCCGTCGCGGCTGCCGACGGCGTTGGGCACGGCCGGCGGCCGGGACAGCGCTCCGCCCAGCTGCCGCACCTCGACCATCGGGTCGGTGCAGTCCGCGTCCGGCCCGGCCACCTCCAGCAGCCTGGCCAGCGCCGCGTCGTCGAGGTCCCGCAGCACGATGTTGCGCTCGTGGTAGGGCAGCGGCTCGGTCGGATCCTGGTGGATGTCGGCCACCGAGGTGTACGGCATCTCGGCGACGGTGTCGGCCAGCATCGGGCCGGCCTCCCGCAGCGGGCGCACCAGGCGCTCGCCCTCCTCGGCCGGCCCGGTGAAGGCGATCCGGACGTGGACCGCGAGCCGCCCGGCGGGGTGGTCCGGCACCCCGGGCAGGCCGGGCAGCCGCAGCAGGGCCAGCGACGAGGTCATGGCCTCGGGCGCCTGCCGGGTCCAGTCCCGCCAGGTGCGCAGCAGCGCGGCGGCCGATTCGCCCGGGAAGTACAGCCCGCCGCCGTAGAGCCGGCGCACCGGCATCAGCGCGAACTCCAGCGCGGTGACGACGCCGAAGTTGCCCTTGCCGCCCCGCACCGCCCAGAACAGGTCGGGGTCCGCGTCGGCGGTGACGGTGCGGTGCCGCCCGTCGGCGGTGACGATGTCGAACCGGGTCACGTGGTCGGCCGCGTAGCCGTACTGGCGGCCCAGCGGTCCCAGGCCGCCGCCCAGGGTGTAGCCGACGACGCCGACCAGCGGGGAGGAGCCGTTGAGGGGGGCGAGGTGGTGGGGGGCGGCGGCCGCGATGACCTGGTGCCACTGGGCGCCGGCCTCGGCGCGGGCGGTCCGCGACGCCGGGTCGACGGCCACGGTGTTCATCCGCCGGGTGCTGATCAGCACCGTGTGCTCGTCGGGGGCGGCGATGCCGTGACCGGTGGCCTGGACGCCGACGGCGAGCCGCCGCTCGCGCGCGAAGCGGACCGCGGCGACCACGTCCTCGGCGTGGACCGCCGCAACGACCAGGGCGGGGCGGTGCCGGGCGATCTCGTTGAAGCCGGCCAGCTCGGCGTCGTAGCCCGGGTCGCCGGGCAGGAGCACCTCGCCCTTCACCCGGCCGACGAGGCGGTCCACCGCGCTGTCCTCGACGTCGGGGTGGTGCTGCGCTGAGTTGGTCACGGGCCAGTCCCTCTCTGTGCGTGCGGCCCCAGGGGCGCGGGCCGCGACCGTCGACGGCACCGAGTCTTTCCGCCGCCGGAAAGCCGGGCCATCCCCAGCCGGAGAGGGAGTCGTCCGCCGCCGCCTCCCTAAATTGAGGGGGAGGGCAGCAGCGGGCGGCGCGGGAGCGGACCGTCCGCCGGGGCGGCGGTGCCGAACAGCAGGTCCTGCCACTCCTCGGAGCGGGTGCGGGCCTCGGAGCCGCCCAGGATGAGCCGCTCCAGCGCCCGCAGCCGCTCACCGGGCTCGATGCCCAGCTCCTCGCTGAAACGGCGCCGGGTGGCGCGGAACAGCGCCAGCGCGTCCGCGGTGCGCCCGGACTGGAACAGGGCGATCATCAACTGCGCGATCAGCGTCTCCCGGAAGGGGTGCTCGGTCACGTGGTGGGTGAGCTCGCCGAGGATCCGCCGGTGATAGCCCAGGCGCAGCTCCAGTTCGAAGCAGTCCTCGAGGGCGGAGTGGTAGTCCTCGTGGTACTTCAGGGCCACGCTGTCCAGCAGCGGGCTGCCCAGACCCGCGCCCAGCGGCCCGCGCCACAGCGCCAGGGCCTCGCGGAACAGCCGGACCGCGTCGCCCGGCGGCCCGGTGCGGGCCTCGATCCGGGCCTGCGCGAGAAGCCGCGCGAAACGGTACAGGTCGATGCCGTCGTCGCAGACCCGCAGCTGGTATCCGGTCTTGTGGGTCTCGATCGTGGCGGACACATCACCATGGGCGAATTGCCGGCGCAAGGAGGAAATACAGATGCGTATCTGGCTGCGCGCGGTCACCGGCGGCGAGTCGTCCCAGATGGCTCGTATCAGACGCTCCACCTCGATGACCCGATTGCTTTCCAGCAGCAGCATGGTGAGCAGAATGCGCTGCCGGTCGCCGCTGAGTTTCACCTCCCCGTTCACTCCATGCACAACCAGAGGACCGAGCGCAAGAAAAGAAGGATTATTTGCCATGATCCCCCCGCTCTCCGGGGCGGCGATACGGAGTCGCCGCCTCTCCGTAGCTCACCAGCTCGGCAGGAACTTTAGTCCCCACCCTTCCGCAGCAGCGAGCTGGTGGCTTATTTCCCTCCCCAGTCGCACCATTTCATCCAGCAGGCGGGCCCGGTCGAGGCCCCCTGCATCCAATGCTCTTAATCCTGAACGATTGACCAACTCGACCATGAGAACTTTGGCCGTCTCGTCGTCCGAGGCCACAAAGACGTCGACGGGCTGCCCGTCCAGCTCCCCGCGGTAGATCGACGCGGCGTCCCCGGCAGGACAAGCCCTGACCCAGCGCGCCTGCGGGGCGAGGCCGACAAGATCGCGCATACGGCTCGCGCCGGTCCGCTCGTGCGGTGCGGTGACCTCCACGAGAATCTTGCCCGCGAGCCTGTCCGCCCTGGTCCGCAGGGCTTCCAGGGACTCCGCGCGCGGCGCCGCGAGAATGACGAAATCTGGCTGAAAGGAAACCCGGGCGGTGGCGGCCACGACGACCCCGGGAGTTCCGGCGGAAGCATCCTTCGCCACCTTCCGGGCCCGCGCGATGTCGCGGTCGGCCAACAGCACGGACGCGCCGGCGATCGCCGCCCGCCGAGCCATCGCCCTGCCCATTTCGCCCGCCCCGATGATTCCCACTTTCATGCTCAGGTCGGCTCCCGGTCCTGGAGTGCGCGGACGGAACGTGATCGGGCACGGGCGGCCCGCCCGGACCGCCTCGTTCCGCGCGCCACCTTTCCAGACCCGCCCGCGGTATTTCATCCCCGCATTCGAGGGGGAGTTCGCCCCCGCCGGGAAGGCGGACCCCCTCAAGTGCGGGGTTGGCCGGGCCAGGGGGATCTGGGACGATCGAGCAGTGACCAGTGCATATCCGACCCGGGTCGACACCGGACGCACCGAACTCCTCGACCGCGCCGCGCGCAGCACCGATCCGCTCGGCATGTTCGCCGAGGCATCGCACCACCTGCGCAGGCTCATGCCGTACGACGCCGCGGTCTGGCGGGTCACGGACCCGCAGACCGGGATGATGGCCGCCCCCATCCGCGCCGAGAACCTCGACGAACAGGGCTGCGCCGTCTACTGGGAGTGCGAGCTGTTCACCGAGAACGTCAACCTCTTCCGCGACCTGGCCCAGGCCGAACGGCCGGTGGCCGGGCTGCGCGAGACGACCGGCGACCTGCCCGCGCGCAGCAGCCTGTACCAGTCCTTCATGAAGCCGCGCGGCCTCCAGGACGAGTTACGGGCGGTGCTGCGCGTCGGCGGCCGCCCGCACGGACACATCAGCCTCTTCCGCGAGAAGGGCCGCCCGGCGTTCGCGGCGGCCGAGACCAAGCTGGTCGAGAGCCTGATCACCCCGCTGGCCAGGAAGCTGCGCTCGTTCGCCGGGACGGTCCCGCAGTGCCTGCCCGACACCCGGCACGGCCCCGGCCTGCTGCTCTTCGACGCGGCCGGCGCGCTGCTGTCCGCCAACGACGACGCCCTCGCCCACCTCGACGACCTGCCCGAGGGCCCGGCCGTCCGCACGGCCTCCGGCATGCGGGTGCCGGCCTGGATCCAGTCCACGGCGCTGAAGGCCCGCGCCATCGCCCAGGAACGCGACCGGGGACACGCCCGGGTGCGGGTCCGCGCCCGCAGCGGCCGCTGGCTGGTGTGCCACGCCTCCTGCCTGCGCGAGGCGGACGGCTCGCTCGGCCCCTCGGCCGTGGTGATCGAACCGGCGAAGACCTCCGAGGTCGTCCCCCTCATCGTGGACGCCTACGAGCTGACCGAGCGGGAGACGGAGGTGACCCAGTGCATCGCCCGCGGGCTGTCCACCGGCCAGATCGCCCAGCAGCTCCACCTGTCGCCGCACACCGTCCGCGACTACGTCAAGGCGGTCTTCGAGAAGGTCGGCGTCTCCAGCCGCGGCGAACTGGTCGGCAAGCTCTTCACCGAGTACTACGCCCCCCGGGCCGAACCGGGCATCGTCCGCGTCCACGACAGCTGAGGCGTCCCCTCCCTCCCGTCCCCGGCCGGGCGGACGCCCCCGAGGGCGCTGCCCTCGGGCAAGGCGCGGGGCAACCTTCGGGCCGTCCCGTGCTGCGCACCCTTGTCGGTCGTACCGTGCGCACCGTGTGGGAGGGCGCCTTCCCCGAACTGGCTTCCCGCACCCGGGCAGCCGCGTGAGGGACATGCCCGAGCTGCACACGCGGCTCCCGGCGGACGTGATCGCACTCGGCTCTCCGTATCCCCCGGTTCGGCAGGAAGCCTCCGTGAGGTGACCCGGCATCGGCGGCCGGCCGGTAAGAGGGGGGAAGGCCCCGCGAGGTGTGCGCCTCGCGGGGCCGGTGTGCCGGCTCAGCTGCGTCGCGCCGGTGTCAGCCGAAGTTGACGTCGCTGCACAGGAAGTACTTCTGGTCCATGTGGGACGCCTTCCAGACGGTGACCACGACGTGCCGTCCGCTGTAGCCGGAGGTGCTGACGTCCGTGACGTAGTGCGCCTGGTAGGGGTAGCGGCCGGTCCGCTTCACCAGCTCGAGGTCGTTCCAGCCGATCAGCTGGTACTCCGGGTTGAAGCCCTGCTTGGTGACGTAGACCTCGAGCCAGTCCGCGCCGTGCCGGGCCTCGTCGTAGAGGTCGACGGTGAAGTCGGCGCCGATGTCGGTCGTCTTCCACGGACCGGGGCGGTCCAGCGGCCGGTAGTTCGTCTCGCCCTGGCCGCCGGCGCTGCAGATCTGGCCGTCGGGGATGACCTGCTTGTAGTTGTCCCCGGTGTTGTTGGCGTAGACGGCCTTCCACGCCCCGATGGCGTTCGGGTTCTCGTGGTAGGTGCGGTAGCACATGGGGTCCTGGGCCTCGTTCGGCTCGTTGTAGCCCCACCGCTGCAGGCAGCCGTAGTTGCGGGTCTCGGGGGCGATCACCGTGCCGTGCGCGGAGGCCGTGGGCGCTTGGACGAACACGCCGAGCAGGCCGGTGGCCAGGACGGCGGCGCCCAGTGCGGTGCGGCCGGCCGCGGTTGCGGGTACGCGGTTCATGGTGCTCTTCCTCCGGGTGTCTCGGGGGATCACAGGCCGGAACGACCCATGATTTACGTGTGCATGACAGACTGCGGGGCGGGTTCAGGTTCCGGGGGCGTCGCTCACCTCCTTTCGCCCGGGCTGCTTGCGGTGTGCGGTGAGGACCGGCAGGTCGGTCAGGGACCACCGGCCGGGGCCGAGGGCGGCGATGAGCAGGAAGGCCCAGCAGAAGAGAGCGGCCGGCTCACCGCCGTTCTCCAGGGGGAACAGTGCGTCCGGCTGGTGGTGGACGAAGTAGGCGTAGGCCATGGAGCCGGAGCACAGGACGGCGGCCGGCCGTGTGGCCAGTCCGAGCAGGACGAGGGCGCCGCCGGCCAGCTGGATCACCGCCGCCCACCACCCGGGCCACTCGCCGGTGCCGGGCGGCTGCCCGTGGCCTCCGCCGAGGACGTCGAAGAGCGTGGCCGCTCCGTGGCAGGCGAACAGCAGCCCGAGCACGATCCGGAACAGGCCCAGAACCGTGCCCTGGCACCTGGTGGGTGTCTCCACGGTGTGCCCTTTCTGCGGCGGGGGATGAGGGACCGGGTGGCCGCCGGCAGGGGGATCGCCGGCGGCCACCGGGGAGGGTCAGGTGGTGAGGGTCCACTTCTGGCTGGCCCAGCCGCCGCAGTCCCACAGGTGCAGACGGGCGCCGTCGGCGGTGCTCTGGCCCTGGATGTCCAGGCAGCGTCCGGACTTGAGGTTCTTCAGCGTGCCGTCGGACTGGAAGGCCCACTTCTGGCTGTCCCACGTGCCGCAGTCCCACAGGTGCGCCTTGGTGCCGTTGGCGGTGTAACCGCCTTCGACGTCGAGGCACTTGCCGCCGGACTTCAGCTGCTGTCCGTCGAGAGTCCAGGTCATCGAGGCGGCGTTGGCGCAGGTCCACTGCTGGACGGCGGTGCCGTTGGCGGTGGAGCCGCCGGCGCGGTCGACGCACTTGGAGGTCGCGCCGTTGACGATCTTCCCGCCGGTGACCGGGTCGGGGTCGGGGTTGGTGCCGCCCGCTCCCCAGGCGTTCCAGTTGTCCCAGGTCTCGGCGTCGAAGCCGATCCGGCCGAGCTTGTCGGCGGCCCAGTTGGTGCCGGACTTGCTGATGACGGTGCCGCCGACGGTGTAGTTCTCCAGCTTCAGGCCCCGGCTGTCACGGGTCTCGTTGCCGAGGGTCACCTTCTGGCCGGCGGAGTTGGTGTACCGCTTGAGGAGGCTGACCTGGGAGGACGGGTCGAGCTGGCTCCAGGCGTCGATCCTCAGGTTCTTGACGTGGATGTTCTCGGTGCTGGAGAGGGCGAAGACGCGGATCGTGCAGTTGGTCATGCCCTCGACGGTGATGTTCTCGAAGGTCATGTTCCTCACCCACGCGTTCGGGTCGGCCTTGGTGGTCGAGCCCATGTCCTCCCAGTGCGAGGAGGAGTTGAGGATGCAGGTGTTGTACTTGACGTCCTTCCAGTACATCCGGTTGTGGATGACGTGGGTGTTGCTCACGCGGACGTTGTCGATGTTGCGCGGCGTCCAGCCCCACTGGATGACGGGGCCGTTCTCGTTCTTCCAGATGACGGTGTTATCGATGCTGACGTCGCTGTGGTACATCTTCAGCACGTCGTCGTTGGCGTTGAAGAACGTGTTCTTCATGGTGCTGCCGCGGTACAGCTCGATCCCGTCGGTCTGCCAGTACCAGGAGCCGACCTGCTTGTAGTTGTCGACCCGCATGCTGAAGGTCTGCTCGTCGCCGTAGACCACGAAGGAGTGGTACGGCGGCTCGTTGACGGTCACGCCCTGCAGGTCCAGGTGCTGCTGGCGGCCCTGCGCGGACTGGAACTGCAGCATCTTCACGCAGCTGGCGTGGCAGTTGGAGGCGCCCGAGAGGTGGTCGTAGTTGTTGTTGGTGTCCGCCTCGTAGACGTACTGCTCACCGGAGAGCACGCCGTAGCCGGTCACCTTGTACAGGCCCTGGCTGTCGTCGGGGAAGCGGATGGCGCCCTTCACGTACGCGCCCGGGGCCAGGTAGACCCACTTGACCTGCTTGGGCAGCAGGGCGTGGTACTTGGAGGTCATGTAGTAGGTGCCGGGCCGGAAGTACACGATCTCCTCGCTGATCGTGTTGAGGTGGGTGACCCGGCCCTGCTGCGGGTAGTGAATGCTGCCCGAGGCCGCCGTCGGGATCAGCCGGTCCTTCTCCGCGCCGGCCGGAGCCGGCTCCGCGAAGATCATCATGGAGTTGCGGGGCTCGGTGTGGACGGCGCGGTTGCCGCCGCCGCCCTGCGTGGTGAGCTTGCCGGCGTCGGTCGCGGGGCCCGACATGTCGTTGTAGGCCGTGTACAGCTGCGGCTCGAACTCCACGGAGAACCGGTAGCCCGTCGCGTCGTAGGGGACCTTGATGCGGACGGTGTCGCCGTCGACCAGTTCCTTGGTGAAGTTCAGGCTGCTGGGCCTGATCCTGACCTGGTCGGCCGACGAGATGGTCTGCCCCGTCCTGAGCGAGACGTCGACCCACGCGTCGGCGGAGTACTGGAAGGACGACCAGCTCATGGTGAGGTTGGCGGACGCGGAGAACTCGGCCCCGTCCTCCTTGGTGTAGCCGATCTTGCCCTTCCCGCTGCGCGGGATGCTCATGTAGGCGAACGAGTCGTACTTCGTCGCCGGCGCCGCGGCGGTGGCGACCTGCACGTCGTAGAACGACGACCGCCGCACCTTGTCGCTCGCCACCGGGCTGCTGGTGTTGAACTCGTGGTTGTCGTGCCACCACGTCTTCAGCTGGGCGCTGTCGGCGGTGGAGACGGTCGCCTCCGCCGCGGCGGAGGCCGCCTGGCGCGGCAGCGTCTTCGCTTTCGCCGCGTGGGAAGCGGCATGGGGCGGGGGCGTCCCCGCGCTCGCCGTGCCGACGGGCACGACCGTGCCGGCCAGGGCGAACGCCAGGCCGGCGGCGAGCGCCGCCAGCCTGCTCATTCTTGCTGCGGGCATGACGAAAGTCCTTGTCTGTGGTTGCTGGTTGCCGCTTGCCGGACGGCAGCCTTCGGGCGCCGGTCCCGCCGCGAGCGGGCGCGGGCCGCCGGCAGGTGGAACACACCGGGACGCGGACGCCCCGGATCGCGTGCCGCCCACCGGGCCCTGATGGTGCGGCGCGCGCTGCCCGGGCAGGCCGCGCGCACTGCCGGGTGATCGAACTCCCTTCACGCCGGTGCCGAAGTGGAACGCGTCCGGGACCGTCCGGGAGACCGGGACACCCGTGTGCCGTCCGGAACACCCGGGCCGAGGACGCCCTGGCCAGGGAGCGGACAGGCGGAAGGCCGACGCCCCTTGCCCTGCGGTGTGCTTGCGGCCGCGCTGCGGTCGGTCGCCGCGCTGCGGTCGCCGGTTAACGTCCCGTCATTTCTTCGCCGTGTCAATGAAATAAACAAGATCTCTTCCTCCTGTCGGCACGGAAGGGTGGGTCAATGGGGCATAAGCGGGCCAAAGGTCGAACCTTCCGGAGAAGGCGGCGGTCATCACGGTTACGTAACGCGGTGTTTTCTTTCTTGACGCACGAAAACGGGCGGGCAAGACTCCTGCCATACGCAGTCGGCCGACCAGCCCGGCGGCCGCCGTGATACGCAGGGAGGCCGTCGTGACGGTCGCCGTACTCGCCTTACCGCCCCCCATCTGACCGCGTGGCCGAGCGGCCGCCGCCGCTCTCCCGATCGATCACTGCTTCGGAGGCATGTGTGATGAGCCCTTCCAAGGTCCGTTTCTCGGAGCTTGTCGGTGAGCAAACCCGCGCGGAGATCTTCGCGACCGTCCTCACCGCGGGGCCCATCTCGCGCACCCAGCTCGCGCAGCGGCTCGGGCTCGTCCCCTCCAGCGTGACCCGGATGCTCCCGCCGCTTCTGGAGCACGACTATCTGCGCGAGCTGGACACCGCCCCCCAGGGGCGGGGCCGGCCGCAGAAGATGCTCCAGGTCAACGCCAAGAAGCACATCGTCGTCGGCGCGAAGATCGGCCCGGCCCAGGTCTCCGCGGTGGTCACCGACATGGCGGCCGGCGTCCTGGCCCGGGCGGAGGAGCCGATCGGCGACTGCACCCCCGAGACCGCCCTGTCCGCCGTCGCCGACCTGACCCGGCGGCTCCTCGCAGAGGCGCCCGAAGCGGCGGACAGGGTGCTGGGCCTCGGGGTCGGGGTCAGCGGCCACGTCGACTCCGGCGCCGGGATCTGCCGCTACTCGGCGCTGCTGGACTGGAACAAGGTCGACGTCGCCGGCCCGCTGCGCGAGGCGACCGGGCTGCCGGTCGTCGTCAACAACGACGTCAACACCCTCGTGGTGGCCGAGCGCTGGTTCGGCCAGGGCCGCGACGTCGACTCCTTCGCCGTCGTCACCGTCGGCCCTGGCATCGGCTGCGGCCTCCTCCTCGACGGCGCCCTCTTCTCGGGCGCCACCGGCCTGGCCGGCGAGCTGGGCCACCTGCCCCTCGACCTGGTGGGACCCATGTGCAGCTGCGGCCGCCGCGGCTGCCTGGAGGCCCTGGCCGGCGACCGCGCGGTGCTGGGCCATCTCCGCGACGCCGGCGTGTCCTGCGCCGGCATCGCCGAGGCGAGGGAACTGGCCCGCACGGGAACCGGCTCGGCGCGCACCGTCGCCCGCTCCGCCTTCACCGAGGCCGGAACCGCCCTGGGCCGGGGCCTGGCGGTCCTGTGCAACCTGCTCAACCTGCAGAAGATCATCATCGCCGGGGAAGGCGCGACCGCCCACGACCTGTTCGGCCCGGCCATGACCCAGGCCCTGCAGGCCCACGCCTTCTCCACCGCCGCCCACGACTGCGACGTCCACGTCGACCCCGTACGCCACGACCTGTGGGCCCGGGGCGCCGCCTGCCTCGTCATCCAGGACGCGGTCGGCGCCGCTCTGTCCTGACCCATCCGGCTCACCGCACCACCCATCACACCCGAGACCCACGATGAGGATTTGACGTGCCCGAAAACGCGGCCGGCCCCGCCGACTCCTGGTGGAGCAACGCGGTGGTCTACCAGATCTACCCGCGCAGCTTCGCCGACTCCGACGCGGACGGCGTCGGTGACCTCCAGGGCGTCATCGAGCACCTCGACTATCTCAGCGAGCTCGGCGTCGACGTGCTGTGGCTCTCCCCGGTCTACCCCTCGCCGCACGACGACAACGGCTACGACATCAGCGACTACCAGGACATCGACCCGCTGTTCGGGACGCTGGCCGACTTCGACCGGCTGCTGGACTCCGTGCACGAGCGCGGCATGAAGCTCGTCATGGACCTCGTGGTCAACCACACCAGCGACGAGCACGCCTGGTTCACCGCCTCCCGCGACGGCGGCCCCGGCGGACCGAAGCGCGACTGGTACATCTGGCGCCCGCCCCGCGACGGCATGGAGCCCGGCACGCCGGGCGCCGAACCGAACAACTGGGGCTCCTTCTTCTCCGGCCCGGCCTGGACCTACGACGAGGCGAGCGGCGAGTACTACCTTCATCTCTTCTCCCGCAAGCAGCCCGACCTCAACTGGGACAACCCCGAGGTCCGGCAGGCCGTGTACGCGATGATGCGCTGGTGGCTCAAGCGGGGCGTGGACGGCTTCCGCATGGACGTCGTCAACCTGATCTCCAAGGCGCAGGGCCTGCCCGACGGCCCTGTGCGCGAGGGCGACCGGTACGGCGACGGCAGCGTCCACTACGTGTGCGGACCGCGCATCCACGAGTACATCGCCGAGATGCACCGCGAGGTCTTCGCCGGCCACCCCCGCCGGCTGCTCACCGTCGGCGAGATGCCCGGCGTCACGGTGGAGGAGGCCAAGCTCTTCACCGACCCCGCACGCCGCGAACTCGACATGGTCTTCCAGTTCGAGCACGTCGGTCTCGACCAGGGCCCCGGCGGCAAGTTCGATGTCCGCCCCCTGAAGCTGACCGACCTCAAGGCCAGCCTCGGCCGCTGGCAGACCGGCCTCGGCGAGACCGGCTGGAACAGCCTGTACTGGAACAACCACGACCAGCCCCGCGTCGTCTCCCGCTTCGGCGACGACACCGCCCACCGCGACCGCTCCGCCAAACTCCTGGCCACCGTCCTGCACCTGCACCGCGGCACGCCCTTCGTCTACCAGGGCGAGGAACTGGGCATGGCCAACGCCCCGTTCACCTCGATCGAGGACTTCCGGGACATCGAGTCGCTCAACCACCACCGCGACCAGAGCGCCCTGGGCGTCGACGAGGAGCGGATCCTGGAAGGGCTGCGGCACCGCGGCCGCGACAACGCCCGCACCCCGATGCAGTGGGACGCCACCGAGCACGCCGGGTTCACGGCCGGCACGCCCTGGATCGCGGTCAACCCCGACCACGCCACCGTCAACGCCAAGGCCCAGCTCGCCGACCCCGACTCGGTCTTCCACTACTACCGCCGCCTCATCGAGCTGCGGCACACCGAGCCCGCCCTGACCCACGGCGACTTCCGCATGCTCCACCCGGAGCACGAGCAGCTCTACGCCTTCCTCCGCCACGACGCGGCCAGGGCCACCGAACTGCTCGTCCTGGCCAACTTCGGCGGAACCGACCTCACCGTCGACCTCCCCGACGGCTGGGAGCACAGCGAGACCCTCATCGCCAACGTCCCCGCCGACGCACCCCTCACCAGCCCGCACACCCTGCGCCCGTGGGAAGCCCGCGTCCACCGCCGCGCCACCGCCTGACCCCACAGCCCGCCCTTGCCGCAACGACGCACATCAAGGAACCAGCCATGAACAACCCCCGCCCCCGCACCACCGCCCGCAGAAGGCCCCTCCTGCTCGCGGCCTGCGCCCTGGCCCTGCTCGCCCCGCTGACCGCCTGCGGCGGCTCCGGCACCGCAGCGGGCGACGGCAAGACGCTGCGTCTGTGGCACTACGAGCAGGAGGACGGCGCCCTGAGCAACGCCTGGAACGCGGCGATCACCGAGTTCAAGAAGACCCACCCCGACGTGAAGGTCGTCTTCGAGCGCAAGACGTTCGAGCAGATCCAGCAGAACGCCGGCATGATCCTCAACTCCGACAAGGCGCCCGACGTCATGGAGTACAACAAGGGCAACGCCACCACCGGCCTGCTCGCCAAGCAGGGCCTGCTCACCGACCTCACCGCCGTCGTGGCCGAACGCGGCTGGGACAAAAGGATCAGCGAACGCGCCTCCGTCACCGCCCGCTACGACGACAAGGGCGAGATGGGCGGCGAGAAGTGGTACGGCATACCCAACTACGGCGAGTTCGTCCTCACCTACTACAACGACGACCTGTTCAAGAAGCACGGCGTCGACAAGCCCACCGACTTCAAGAGCTTCGAGGCCGCCCTGGCGAAGTTCAAGGCCGCCGGCGTCACCCCGCTCGCCAACGCCGGCAACGACCACCCCGCCGGCCACTGGCTCTACCTGCTCGCCCTGTCCGAGGCGAACGACGCCTGGGTCGACGACTACCAGCTCTACCAGGGCAAGGTCGACTTCCACGGCCCCGAGATGACCTACGCCGTGAACAAGTACAAGGAGTGGGTCGACAAGGGCTACTTCGACAAGAAGGACGTCGGCCTCAAGGGCAACGACATGACCGAGCAGTTCGTCTCCCAGAAGCGGCCCATCATGGTCGGCGGCAACTGGTGGTTCGGCGGCCTGTCCACCGACATCACGGACTTCGCGTGGTCCACCGCCCCCTACCCCGGCAGCGAGGACACCCTCGGCTCCGGCGGCAACCACTGGGTCATCCCCGCCAAGGCCAAGAACAAGCAGCTCGCCGAGGACTTCATCGACATCACCATGTCGGACAAGATCCAAAAGCTCATCGGCGAAGAGGGCAACGTCCCCCTGGCCGTCAAGGCGGACACCATCACCAACACCAAGGCCAGGGAACTGATCACCGCCTTCAACACCTACCAGGACGACAACGGGCTCGCCTTCTACCCGGACTGGCCGGTGACCGGCTACTACGACACCTGGCTGAGCGCCACCCAGAACCTGATGAACGGCGCCAAGCCCCACACGGTCCTCGACGAACTCGAGGCGCCCTACGAGAAGTACATCGCCACCAGGTCCTAGCAGCACCGCGGCCACCAGCACCGGCCGCACCCCGCACCGCCCGGGGACACGACCGACCCGCCGCCGCAGGCCGGGCCGCCCCGCCCCCGGACGCCGCGCCGCTTTCAGGGGACGGCGGCCCGGCCCGCCGGGCCGCCGTCCCGCCCACCTAGGAGCAACAGTGAAAACCACACGTCACCCGCGGTCCACGGGGTACGCCGTCTTCCTCGCACCGGGCCTGCTGCTCAGCCTGCTCTTCCTCGTCGTCCCGCTGGTGATGACCTTCTACTACAGCCTCACCAAGTGGCAGGGCATCGGCGACCCCGCCTTCACCGGCCTGGACAACTACACCCGCCTCTTCCAGGACGCCGACTTCTGGGCCTCCTTCCGCAACATCGCCTTCGTCATCGTCGGCATCGCGGCCGTGCCCACCCTGCTCGGACTGTTCCTCGCCGCCCTGCTGTTCGACTACGTCGGCAAGAAGCACGGCGACGGCATCGTCGGCGTCCTGCGCTCCGGCCTCTACCTGCCCCAGGTCATCCCCGTCGCCGTGACCGGCCTGATGTGGGGCTGGATCCTCGCCCCCGAAGGCGCCGTCAACAGCATCCTCGACACCATCGGCCTGGCCTCGCTCACCCAGAACTGGCTCGGCGACCCCGACCTGGCCCTGTGGGTCGTCCTCGGCGTCCTGGTGTGGATGCAGCTCGGCTATCCCCTGGTGCTGTTCATGTCCGGCCTGCAGCGCATCGACCCCGAACTGCACGAGGCCGCCTCCCTCGACGGCGCCACATGGTGGCAGCGCTTCACCCGCATCACCACTCCCATCCTGCGGCCCGAGGTCTACGTCGTCCTGGTCACCACCACCATCGCCGGCCTGAAGGTCTTCGCCCAGATCTTCGTCCTCACCGGCGGCGGCCCCGGCAACTCCACCCTCGTCCCCGCGTACTTCGCCTACCAGAACTTCTTCGAACGCGCCGACGTCGGCTACGGCTCGGCGATCTCCAGCACGATCACCCTGCTCGTGCTGATCATCGCCGCGACGATGCTCACCCGCCAGGCCCGCGAGGACGGATGACCATGACCACCCACACCACCGACATCGCCGCCGGCGACCTCAAGACCGCGACCCCGCCGCCCGGCCACACCGCGCCCCGGCGCCGCAGAAAGACGACGGTCGACGGCCGCACCCCGGGCTCCTACGCGGTCGTGGCCGCGGTCACCGTCTTCGTCCTCGCCTTCCTCGCACCGTTCCTCGTCATCCTGGTCAACTCCTTCAAGACCAGCGCCGACTACCGCGCCAACGGCTCACTGTCCTGGCCCGAACAGTGGAACTGGGCGATCATCGGCGACGTCTGGGAACGCGTCGACTTCACCCAGAAACTGATCAACAGCCTCCAGATCAGCCTCGGCGTCGTCGTCATCGCCGTAGCCCTGGCCCTCTTCAACGCCTACGCCATCGGCATCGGCCGCATCCGATGGCGCACCGCCTTCCTCGTCTTCTTCCTCGGCGTCAACGTCGTGCCGCAAGAAGGCCTGGTCTACCCCGTCTACTACCTCTTCAAGGAACTCGGCCTCTACGACGGCAAACTCGGCTACACCATCCTCGTCGGCATCACCTACAGCGCCTTCGGGACCTACCTGCTCTCCTCCGTCTTCAGCAGCTTCCCCCGCGAACTCATCGAGGCCGCCTCCCTCGACGGCGCCGGCCGCTGGACCATCCTCTGGCGCATCATCCTGCCCATGAGCTGGCCCACCCTGTCGGTGATGTGCGTGTTCTTCTTCGTCTGGAGCTGGAACGAATTCCTCTACCCGCTCGTCCTGCTCATCTCCAACGACAACCAGACCGTCCCCCTCGGCCTGTCCGTCATGCAGGGCCAGTACACCAGCGACCCCACCGCCATGAGCGCCGCCGCCCTCCTCGGCGTCATCCCGATGATCGCCTTCTTCCTCGTCTTCCAGCGCACTCTCACCCGCGGCCTCACCGCCGGCGCCGTGAAATAACACGCCACGGGTCACCCGCCACCCCGGATCCGGCCCCAGCCGCCCCGCAGCCGGATCCGGGGTACAGCACCGGCCCTCCGCCGCAACGACACAGGAAGGACGGGCTGCCGGTTCCCCGGAACCGTTCCTTCAGGGGCGGAAGGTGCGGCGGTAGGTGTCGGGCGGGACGCCGACGGCGCGCTGGAAGTGGCGGCGCAGGGTGGTGGCGGTGCCCATTCCGGCGGCCTCGGCGACGGCGTCGACGGTGGCGTCGGTGGTCTCCAGCAGCTCCTGGGCACGGCGGATGCGTTGGGTGTGGAGCCACTGCAGGGGTGTGGTGCCGGTGAGGTGCTTGAAGTGGCGGGCCAGGTGGCGTGAGCTCAGGCCGGCCCGGCGGGCGAGATCCTCGACGGTCAGGGGCCGGTCGAGGCGCTGGAGGGCCCAGGGGAACAGCTCGCCGAGGGGGTGGTTGCCCGGTTCGGGGACGGGGGTGGCGATGAACTGGGCCTGGCCGCCGTCGCGATGCGGCGGGACGACCAGACGGCGGGCGATCTTGTTGGCGTTGGCCGAGCCGTGGTCGAGGCGGACCAGGTGCAGGCACAGGTCCATGGCGGCGGCCTTGCCCGCCGAGGTGAGGACGTCGCCGTTGTCGACGTACAGGACGTCGGGATCGACGGTGGCGGCCGGGTGCCGCCGGGCCAGCTCCCGGGTGTGGGCCCAGTGCGTGGTGGCGCGCCTTCCGTCGAGCAGGCCGGCGGCGCCCAGGACGAACGCGCCGGTGCACAGCGAGGCCACCCGGGCGCCTGCCGCGTGGGCCGCGCGCACCGCGTCGACCAGTTCCGCCGCGGGCTCGCGGTCGGTGTCGGCCCAGCCGGGCACGAGCACGGTGTCCGCCTGTGCGAGGTGGTCGAGCCCGTGGTCGGGCTCCAGGCGGAAGCGGTTGATGCGCACCGGCCCGGGCCCGCAGAGGGCGAAGTCGTACCAGGGGTCCACGACGTGCGTCAGGTCGGCTCCGAAAATCTCCAGGGCCACGGACAGTTCGTAGTGGAGCATGCCGTCGGTGACGGCCAGCGCGACGCGATGCATGTCCGAAACTGTATGCGGCGTGTCGTTTCCGACGATAGTGCGGGGGGCCTCCGGAGGGACAGGATGCGGAGGTCAGGCCGCCGGCGATCGACATCGCAGCGGACGATCGAGTACACGGGAGCAGTCTCATGGGGTCAGGCCGGCTGGTGGCGGTGTTCGGTGCGTACGGTCACACCGGACGGTTCGTGGTCGCGGAACTCGCCGCACGCGGGTTCGTCCCGGTGCTGTCCGGACGCAACGCGCGGACGCTGGGCGAACTGGCCGACCGGCACGGGCTGGAGGCCCGGGCGGCATCGGCCGACGACCCGGCCTCGCTGGACCGGGCCCTGGCCGGTGCGGCGGCGGTCATCAACTGCGCCGGCCCGTTCGCCTCGACCACCGGCCCGGTGATCGAGGCCGCGCTCCGGGCCCGGATTCCCTACCTGGACGTGGCCGCCGAGATCGAGGCCAACCTCGACACCTTCGCGCACTTTCGCGAGCGCGCCCGGGACGCCGGAGCGGTGATCGTCCCGGCCATGGCCTTCTTCGGCGGCCTCGGCGACCTGCTGGCCACCGCGGCGATGGGCGACTGGACCGCGGCCGACGAGGCCCACATCGCCTACGCGCTCAGCAACTGGCACCCCACCGCCGGCACCCGGCTGTCGGGCGCGGTCTCCCGCGAGCGGCGCGGCAACGCCCGCCTGCGCTACCGCGCCGGACAATGGGAGCGCCGCACCGATGCCGCGCCCACCACGCAGTGGACCTTCCCGGAGCCGGTGGGACGCCGGTCCGTGATCGCGGAGTTCACCATGGCGGACGTCGTGACCGTCCCCCAGCACCTGCCCATCCCCGACGTGACCACCTACATGAACGCCGAGGCGGCCCGCGACCTCGCCGCCCCCGACACACCGGCCCCGACCGCCGCCGACGACAGCGGCCGCTCCGCCCAGACCTTCCTCGTCGACGTCGTCGTCCGCTCCGGTGACGCCGTACGCCGGGCCACGGCCGCCGGCCAGGACATCTACGCCATCACCGCACCCCTCGTCGTCGAAGCCCTCGACCGCGTCCTCACCGGCCGCACCAGGGCCGTTGGCGTCACCCCGGCCGGCGAGATCTTCGACGCCCCCGACTTCCTGCGGGCGCTCGCCCCCCGCATCGCGTTCGACCTGCACGCCCAGGAACAACTCGCCTGACGCGGCGTCATCCGCCCGGCCGCCCCGTGAGCGCATGGCGGGGATACCGAGCGCCCTCGGGGGCGGCCCGGGAGACCGTTCGGCTGTGCCGGGGGCGGCATGGAAGCGGCGTGAAGACTGCCGGTGCCGGGCAATGTCCCGCCCCCCGGCCGCGTGTGACGATGCGTGCGCCGGCGGGGGAGGGCACGGAGAGGCGGTGTGCGGGGATGGCGTGGTTTCTGGGGCTCGGCATTGCGGGGGTCGTCCTTCTTGCCCTGTCGTTCGTCCTCGACGGTGTGCTGGAGGGGCTCCTCGACGGCATCTCCGTCGGGGACGGCCTGCTGTCGCTGCCGGTGATCGCCGGGTTCCTGTCCATGGCCGGTTTCTCGGGAGCGATCGTCCTGGGGACGACCGGGCTGGGCACGGCGGGCGCGACGGCGATCGGGGCGCCGGCCGGTGTCCTCACCGGCTGGTTCGCCTGCCGTCTGAGCCGGGCGCTCATGCGTGACGCGTCCGGAGCGGCTCCGCGGGACGGTGACCTGGTCGGCGTGTCCGGCTCGGTCGTGACCGCCATCCCCGCCGGCGGCTACGGCGAGGTGCTGGTGCGCCTGGCCGGGCAGCCGGTGAAACTCGCGGCGAAGAGCCCGGTCCCGGTGGCCCGGGGGTCCGAGGTCTGGGTCGAACAGACGCTGTCGCAGTCGGCGGTGTCCGTACGCCCGGTCGACGGCTGACCAGGCGCCCGCACGGCCGCTTGCGTTACGGCACCGCCGCGGCGCTGCCGTCATCCACGCACCCTTACCGACCGCCGTCCGCAGGGAGGGCTGAGGGGACATCATCATGAGTTCTGTCGTCATCGCGGCAGGAGGAGTCGTCGTACTCCTCGTGCTGATCGCACTGGTCGTCGCCGGCCGGTACAAGGTGGCCGGTCCGAGCGAGGCGTTCATCGTCACCGGGCGGCGCGGGAAGCAGGCCACCGACCCGGCAACCGGCCGGGTCTTCACCGACAACAGCGGCCAGAAGGTCGTGGTCGGCGGCGGCGTGTTCGTCGTGCCCTTCGTCCAGCAGAAGTTCACCCTCGATCTGTCGTCGCGGCACATTCCCGTGGCGGTGCGCGGCGCGGTCACCCTGCGCGGGGTGAAGGCCAACCTGGAGGGTGTCGCCATCGTCAAGGTCGGAGGCACCGAGGACGCCATCCGCGCTGCCGCGCAGCGGTTCCTGATGCAGCAGGACGGCATCGTCGGCTTCACCCAGGAGGTGCTCTCCGGCGCGCTGCGGGCGATCGTGGGCCGGATGGCGGTGGAGGACATCATCCGCGACCGGGCCGCGTTCGCCGGGCAGGTCGCGGAGGAGGCGGAGGCGAGCCTGTCGGGGCAGGGACTGGTGCTGGACGCCTTCCAGATCCAGGACATCACCACCGAGGGCTCCTACCTGGAGGACCTCGGCCGCCCCGAGGCCGCCCGCGCCAAGCAGGAGGCCGACATCGCCGAGGCCGAGGCGCGGCGGGCCGCCGAGCAGGCCCGTCTGAAGGCCGAGGAAGCGATAGCCGTCGCGCAGCGGACCCTGTACCTGAAGCAGGCCGAGATCAAGGTGGAGACCGACCGGGCCGCCGCTTCCGCGAACGCCGCCGGCCCGCTCGCCGAGGCCGCCCGGCAGCAGGAGATCCTCACCGAGCAGGAGAAGGTGGCCGAGAGGCAGGCCGCCCTGACCGACCGCCAGCTCGACACCCAGGTGCGCAAGCCCGCCGACGCCCAGCGCTACGCCGCCGAGCAGGAGTCCGAGGCGAAGCGGGTCGCCCGGGTCAAGCAGGCCGAGGCCGAGCGGGCGGCCGCCATCGCCGCCGCGCAGGCGGAGGCCGAGCGGTCGCGGCTCACGGGTGAGGGCGAGAAGCAGCGGCGCAGCGCGCTGGCCGAGGCGCAGGCGCTCGAGGGCCTCAAGCAGGGTCAGGCGGAGCGCTCCCGCCGTGCCGCGATCGCGGAGGCGGTGCGGCTGGAGGGCGAGGCCGAGGCGGCGGCGATCGGCGCCAGGGGCGCGGCCGAGGCCGAGGCGATGCGGAAGAAGGCCGACGCGTTCGCCCAGTACGGCGACGCGGCCGTCCTGCAGATGCTCGTCGAGGTACTGCCGCAGGTCGTCGCCAAGGCGTCCGAGCCGCTGAGCGCGGTGGACAAGATGACGGTCATCTCCACCGACGGAGCAGGCCAGTTGTCCCGTACGGTCGCCGACAACGTCGCCCAGGGCATGGAACTGCTCGGCTCCACCACCGGAATCGACCTGGCGGAACTGCTGAAGGGCCTCACCCGGCGCGACGGCGACGTCCGGCCCGCGGCCACGCCGGCCGCCGAGGCCAACGCGAAGATCCCGATCGGCTGACTCGCGAAGAACGGCGGCCCGCCGCGCCGTGCGCGGCGTCGCCCCGGCACGCAGCGAGCCCGGGCGGCTTCGCCGGCCGCCGGGGCCCGTGCGGCACGTCCTTCCGTTCAGGCAGGCGATGCATCGCGGACCGCGCGGCGGCAGGGGCCGTTCGCCGCTGTGCTCCGACGCAGAAGCCCCGTCGGCGTACCGACGGGGCTCCGGCGAGGGCTGCGTTCCGCTGAGGCCGGACGGCCGGGAAGGCAGGTGCGCCCTTCCCGGTCGTCCGGCGCGACCCGTGTCAGCTGGTCATGCTCTTCATCTTCCAGACGGTCATGGACTTGACGGTGCTGCCGTCACCGAACAGCCGCAGGCCGAGCGCGTCCTGCCGGAACGGGTAGGCGCGCGTGGTGATCGACTTGTGGGAGTTGGCGTAGGCCTCGATCACCGAGCGGTCGACGAACACGTCCAGGGTCAGCTGCCCGTTCGCCAGTGCCAGCGGCCCCTTGTGGACGCCGAGGTTCGGCTCGGCGCTGGAGTTGTTCCCGGACCTCGTGCGGTCCACGCCCAGCTGTCCCGCGGGAGCGTCGTAGAAGAGGCGGGTGCGCTCTTCGTCTCCCGGGCTGCGCAGCACGTCGAGACCGAAGGCGCCGGCGCTGCCGCGTTCGAGGGTCAGCTTGATGTGGAGCATGTCGCCCTTGACGTTCGCCAGGCGCTCGTTCGCGGCGGTGACGGACGTGGGAGCGGTGATGTCGACGAGGGGCTCGCCGTCGTGGAGACGTGCGACCTCCTCGACGGGGCGGAATCCGAGGTCTCCGTCGGGCCGCATGGACAGCTCGATGGGCAGGCCCGCGTTGTGCGCCCATCCGGCGTCGTAGTGGGCGCGCTCGGTGCGCCGGTCCTGCGCGATGCTGAAGACCAGCGAGCGTCCCTCGTCGTCCACCATTCCGCTGGGGCCGGTGAAGTGGTCGCCGTAGTCCATGAGCTTGGGCTCCGTGGTGTCCGGCGTCCAGCGGCGGGCCTGGGCGTCCCAGGTGCCGACCCAGTAGTACACGTACTTGCTGCTGTACTCGCCGGGGCCGGCCGGGAAGGCCGGGTTGATGAGCAGGGCGCGGCGCTCGCGGCCCTGGGCGTCCTTGCCGATCGGCAGGAAGGTGGGCAGTTCCCACACCTGGCCGGTCTTGGGGTGGGCCGCCACGTCGCCGGTCATGAGCGGTCCGACGTACGTCCAGTCGGTGAGGTTCTTCGACGTGTACAGCAGGGCCGTGCCGCCGATGTCCCTGCCGTCGGTGGTCTGGACGCCGGAGCCCATCAGCTGGAACCAGGTGTCGCCCTCCTGCCACACGAACGGGTCGCGGAAGTCGCCGAAGCGGACCTTGCGTCCGGCGCCGACATGGAGATCGGCGGTCTGGCCGGTGACGAGAGTGGGGTGCATCTTCCACTCGACCAGGTCGCTGTCGGCGGGGTCGACGGGGCGGGCCAGGCCGGTGGCCTGGTTGGGGCGCTGGGAGTCGTTGCCCGCGGTGAACAGCAGGACGGGCACGCCGTTCTCGTCGTAGGCGGCGTCGCCGGACCAGACTCCGTCGGGCGCCACGCTGTCCTCGGTGGGCGCGAGGGCGACGGGCAGGTCGCGCCAGTTCACCAGGTCCTCGCTCACCGCGTGTCCCCAGGCGATGTTGTGCCAGTAGGGGCCGTGGGAGTTGTGCTGGTAGAAGAGGTGGTACTTGCCCTTGTACTGGATCGGGGCGTGCGGCTCGTTCATCCAGTGGTTCGGGGCGGTGAAGTGGTAGCCCGGACGGTAGCGGTCGCCGTCGTAGCGCGAGCGGTCCATCTCCATCCGCGCCGCGGGAGTGACGCCGCCGGCGAAGGTCTGCACGTCCTTCGCGTGCCCGGCGGCCACCAGGGCGGGAGTGAGCGCCCCGCTGTGGATCTTCACCTCGTCGATCAGGCCGTTGAACATGTTCACCGCGAACGTGCCGTTGACGATGGCGGGCTGGTTGTGCCGGCCGATGATCAGCGGAACGTCGGCCTTGGCCAGCCGCGCCCCGGCGGGGACGGCGGTCTGGGCGACCTGCTCGCCGTTGAGGAAGAGCCGTATCGCCCCGTCGACCGGCGCGAACACCGCCGACAGGTGCGCCCACTTGCCCGCGGCCAGCGCCGCCGACTTCGGGACGGTCACCTCGTACCAGGCGTCGCCGGTTCCGATGCCGAACTGCCACCTTCCGTGCCGGCCGACACCGAGGACGAAGCCCCGCTTGGCCCCCTTGTCCTGCTGGTTGACGACCGCGGAGGGCTTGCCCTCGTCACCCCACTCGAACGCGCGCGGAGCGACCCACGCCTCGACGCTCAGGCCGTCGGTGGGCAGCTGCGTCTGCGCCGCGGCGCGGGTGACCCAGGTGGAGTAGCCGTCGAAGAGCAGAGCACCGGAGAGCACGCCGTCGTCCGCGCGCGCGGGGCGCCACAGCGGGTCGCTGTCCGGCTTGTACTGCGCGTCGTTGAAGACGTAGCTGATCGGGTCGGCGGCCTCGCTGATCTTCTCCCTGGTCGTGGTGCCCTTGCCCTCGGAGAAGTCCCAGTGGGCGGCGAGCCCCGTCGTGGAGGGGTCGGGCGCCTTGTCGACGCCGACGCGGACGTCGTCGAGGCTGATGTGGCCCCAGCCGCCGGTCGCCTTGTCGACGACGGTGATGCGCAGCTGTGCGCCGAGGTGTTCGCGGGCGTCCCAGGTGACGCGGCGGTAGGTCTCGTCGTCGGTGCCCGTGGCCTTCTTCAGGACGGTTCCGTCGGCGGTGGTGAGGGCGACGTAGAGGTCGTTCTCGTTGCGTCCGCCGGAGACGAGGGCGCTGACCATGCCGGTGCCGGTCAGGGTGAACGGCTCGGAGGTCGCGGTGCCGGTGGCCGCGTCGCCGCCGGCGGCGAAGCCCCACAGGTGGTAGGTGCCCTGGTGGTTGAAGCAGCAGCCCCAGCCCCAGCCGGGCTTGTCGGTGACCGCGCCGGTGAACGCCGTCCCGGTCGTCGTCCAGCCGCTGAGGTTGCCGCTCTCGAAACCGGGGTTCGACAGAGCGGCCACACGCGGCGCCGGATCGATTCCGACGCGGACGTCGTCGAGGTTGATGTGGCCCCAGCCGCCGGTCGCCTTGTCGACGACGGTGATGCGCAGCTGTGCGCCGAGGTGTTCGCGGGCGTCCCAGGTGACGCGGCGGTAGGTCTCGTCGTCGGTGCCCGTGGCCTTCTTCAGGACGGTTCCGTCGGCGGTGGTGAGGGCGACGTAGAGGTCGTTCTCGTTGCGTCCGCCGGAGACGAGGGCGCTGACCATGCCGGTGCCGGTCAGGGTGAACGGCTCGGAGGTCGCGGTGCCGGTGGCCGCGTCGCCGCCGGCGGCGAAGCCCCACAGGTGGTAGGTGCCCTGGTGGTTGAAGCAGCAGCCCCAGCCCCAGCCGGGCTTGTCGGTGACCGCGCCGGTGAACGCAGTCCCGGTCGTCGTCCAGCCGCTGAGGTTGCCGCTCTCGAAACCGGGGTTCGACAGAGCGGTCCCGCTCGCACCGGCGGGCGACGCCATCAGGGGCGAGGCCAGGCCGAGACACATCGCGAACGCGAGGAGCAGCCTGACGAGGGTGGGTGAGGGCCTGGTCGTGGCTCTCACAGGTGAGCGTGTGCGCATACGGGTACCTCCTGGTGCGGGGTGGTGCGGGACAGGGGAGGACGGCCGCCGTGCCCGGCGGCCGAGGTCGGGGGAGGGGCGCGTCCGGCCCCGCCCCCCGCGTGACTGCCCTGCGCGGGCCCGGCGGGTTCGCGCAGGGACGGTGCGGTGCGGGGCGGCGACGTGAGCGGCGAAGGCGCAGGCCGCCGGCCGGACGCCGTACGCACCCAGGGGTGTCGGGCAGCGGCGGGGCGCGGGACGGCCGCTGTGCGGTGCGCGCGGGGCGAGTGCCCGCGCGCCCCGCGAACGGACGCCGGACGCAGGGCGCGTGCACGGCACTGCCGCTGCCGGGACGGGCGCCCTGGCAGAGCGGGTGTCAGGACCGGCGGACGGGAACGTTGACGTCGTCCACGTTGATGTGGCCCCAGCCGCCGGTGGCCCGGTCGACGACCTCGACGTAGATCCGCTCGCCGATGTGGCCGGCGAGGTCGAACACGACGCGGCGGTACTGCTCGCCGCCGCGGCCGGTCGCCTTGGCCAGGATCTTCCCGTCGTCGGCGCGGACGACGGCCGCGTAGAGCCGGTCGGGGTCGTTGCCGCCGGAGACGAGCAGGTCGACGACGCCGTCGCCGCCGAGGACGACGGTGGCCGAGCGCAGCACCCCGGTGGCGTCGTCGCCGCCCGCGTCCGGGTTGAAGCCCCACAGGTGGTGGCCGCCCCGGTCGTCCCCGGTGTCGGCCTGGTGGAAGGGGCCGCCCCAGCCCCAGTCGGTGCGGGTGGTGACGTTGGCGTCGCTGAAGGTCGTGCCCGAGACGACGGTCCACCCGGTGAGGTCCCCGGTGGCGAAGTCGTGGTTGGGCAGGGCGTCGACGTCCGCCGGGCGGGGCGGATCGTAGACGGCCGGGGCGACGGGGGCGTCGTAGGCGCCGTTCATCCGCCAGACGTCCAGCTCCACGACGTGGGCGGCGCCGCCCTCGGCGGTCAGGCGCAGTCCGGTGGCGTCCTTGCGGGTGGGGTAGACGCGGCTGGTGATGCTGTTGGTCCCGTTGACGTAGGCCTCCAGCATCGAGCGGTCGAGCAGGACCCGCAGCCGCAGCCGCCCTTCGTCCAGTTCCACGGCGCCCCCGTGCACGCCCTTGCGCACATCGGGGTCGAGGCTGGAGCGGCCGCGGTCGATGAAGAAGCGGCGCTCGGCCGTGTCGTACGACAGCAGCGTCTCCTCGGCGCCGTCGGCGCACGCCCTGACGGCGAGGGTGATCGTGCGGGCGCCGCGCGGCTCGATGACGGCGCTGACGTCCAGCAGGTCGCCGCCGACGCCGGCGAGGCGGCGGTCCGCCTCCTTCAGGGAGGTCCGGCGGATCCTGGCGAGCCGCTCGCCCCGCAGCCCGGCGGCCTCGGCGATCGGCTCGACGCCGAGGCGGCCGTCCCCGCGCAGCGAGACGCTGACGGGCATCCCGGCGTTGTGCGCCCAGCCGGACTGGGCGTGCTGCTGTTCGCTGCGCCGGTCCTGGGTGATGCTGAAGACCACGGACCGGCCGTCGGGGGTGACGAAGCCGGACGGGCCGGTGAAGTGCTCGCCGAAGTCGAACTCACGGGGCTCGTCGTGGTCGGGCAGGAAACGGCACGCACGCTTGTCGAACGTGCCGATCCAGTAGTAGGTGTGCTTGACGGCGTTCGGGTTGAACCCCTCCCACCAGGGACAGATCAGCAGGATGTGCTTGCCGGTGCGCCTGCCGCCGGGGCCGGGCAGCGGCAGCAGGACGGGCAGCTCCCACACCTCGCCGGGCTCCGGCCGGGTGGCGAGGTCGTTGAAGTGCAGGGGGCCGCGGTACGTCCACGGGCCCTCGGGCCGGCGGGCGGTGTACACGAGGGCGGTGCCCCCGTGCTTGCGGGCCACCCGCGTGCCGTCGTAGTCGACGATGCCGCTGCCGACCAGCTGGTACCAGACCCCGTCCTCCTCCCAGACGAACGGGTCGCGGAAGTTCTCCGCCCACGCGGCGCCGGGGCCGGCCGCCAGACCCGCCGGGGCCTCGGTGACCGGCTCGGACTTCATGGTCCAGGTGGGCAGGTCCGTGTCCCGGTCGGCCGGGTACGTCGACACGGCGAGCCCGGTCCGCTGGCGGTGGGGCAGCCGGTCGTCGCCGCCGGTGAAGAAGAGGACCGGCCCCCGGTCGCCGTCGACGAAGGCCGACCCCGACCAGCAGCCGTCCGGCCCGACCGACCCGGCGGCGGGCGCGAGGGCGACGGGGAGGTCCCGCCAGTGCACCATGTCGGTGCTGACCGCGTGCCCCCAGTGGATCTGCCCCCAGTAGGGGCCGAGCGGGTTGTGCTGGTAGAAGATGTGGTATTTGCCCTTGAAGTACACGGGCGCGTGCGGCTCGTTCATCCAGTGCCACGGCGGCATCATGTGGAACTGGGGCCGGTGCCGGTCCCCGTCGAAACGCGACCGCTGCGGGGTGAGGTCCGGCCGCGGCACCCGCCGGCCGGGAAGGGCGGCGACCTGCTCGGCGTGCTCCCGGTGCGCCGCCGTGTCGTCCAGGGCGCCCGGACGGATGACGAGGCTGTCCATCAGGCCCATGTACATGTTGGCGTGGAACTCGCCGTTGAGCAGCGTGGGGCGGTTGTGCCTGCCGATGAGCAGGGCCTCGTCCGGCGCGAGCACCGGGGCCTTGTCGGGGGTGGCGGCGGCGCCGATCGGGCGGCCGTCGCGGTACAGGCGCAGCTGCCGGGCGGCGGGGTCGTAGGTCGCCGTCACGTGCGTCCACCGGTTCTTGGGCGCCGGCTCGTCCGGGGCGCCCTTGACCTCGACCAGGCCGTCGCCGAAGCCGAGCTGGAAGACGATCTGCCCGAAGCGGCGCAGGCCCAGCAGGAACCCGGTGCCGGCGTCGGGGTTGTGCTGGTCGACCAGCGCCTGCGGCTTGCCGTCGATGCCGTGCTCGTAGGCGTAGGGCGCGATCCACACGTCCAGGGTGATCCCGCCGGCGGGGTCGAGGCTGCCCGGGCCGTCGGCGGTGACGACGGTCGAGTAGCCGTCGAAGTACAGGGCCCGGCCGCGCACCCCGCGGCGGCGCAGGGGGGCGCTGTCGGGCTTGTAGCGGGCGTCGTTGAAGACGTATCCGACGGGGTCGGCCGTGCCGGAGACCGCCTCGAGGGCGACTGCGCCCGTCCGCTCGTCGAAGTCCCAGCGGGCGCTGGGAGGCGAGGGCAGGGCCCGGCCGCGTGCGGCGGCGGGTGCGGAAGCGAACGAGAACGGGACGAGTCCGCCCCCGACGGCGGCGGACACGACACTGAGGGCCGTTCTTCTCCTCATGGCTGACTCCTGAGGCGGTGCGGCAGGGCTTCGCCATGCCAAATCGGTTTAACTGCGTGGCTCGGAATCGTTGGCGCGACCCATGGGCTAACGCAAGGGCTAACGCACGGCGATTTACCTCGGCGTCATCCAGAAATCGAACAAGTCGAACAAAATGGGACGAAGCGCGGCTGTTGTCGGTTCGAGATGTCCCGGGGTGTTGACATCGGGCCACCGGCGATTCAATCTCGTCACACCCTTGCTAATCCGATTTAACGATGGAGTGGGAGCTGCTGATGTCGGAACGCCGCGTCACGATGGCCGACGTCGCCCGCATGGCAGGCGTCTCGCCGACCACCGCGTCGTTCGCCCTGTCCGGCCGCACCGACATGCGCATCTCCGACGCCTCCCGCGCACGCGTCCTGGCGGCGGCGAAGGAACTGGGCTACCGCCCCAACGTCACGGCACGCAGCCTGCGCACCAAGTCGACGCAGACCATCGGGTTCGTCTCCGACATGATCACCACCACCCCGTTCGCGGGCGACGTGATCCGCGGCGCCCTCGAGGCCGCCCGCGAACGCGACCACCTGCTGTTCATCACGGAGGCCGGCGGTGACCGCGCCGCCGAGGCGTCACTGGTCCACGCGCTCCTCGACCGCCAGGTCGACGCCGTGATCTACGCGGCCATGTTCACCCGCTACATCACCCCGCCCAAGGAGCTCTACGGGCAGCGGGTGGTGCTGCTGAACTGCCTGGCCCCCGGCTTCGACGCGCCCTCCGTGGTCCCCGACGAGCTGCAGGCCGGCCGTGACGCGGCCCAGGCCCTGCTGGCCGCCGGCCACACCAAGGGCATCTGGGCGATCGGCGGCCACCTGGCCGTGCCCGCCACCCCCGAGGGGAACATCGCCGGCAACGAACGCATGCGCGGCCTCGAAGAGGTCCTGCGGGCGGGCGGGGCCCGTCTGGACGGCGTCGTCGAGTGCGACTGGAACACCCAGGACGGCTACCGGGAGGTCTCCGCGCTCCTCGCGGCGGGCCACCGTCCGCGGGCGCTGGTGTGCCTGACCGACCGCTTGTCCATGGGGGCCTACCAGGCGCTCGGCGAAGCAGGGCTGTCCGTGCCCGGTGACGTGTCGGTGGTGTCCTTCGACGACCAGGACATCGCGGCCGTCCTGCGCCCGGCGCTCACCACCGTGAAGCTGCCGCACGCCCGGCTCGGCCGCCTGGCCGTCGAACTGATCCTGCGTCAGGGGCCGCTCGAAGCGGCCGTCCACCGGGTGGCCATGCCGTTGCAGGAGCGAGATTCCATCGCCGCCCCCGCCGCGGAGTGACGCAGGCCCCACACAGCGGCCGTCCCGCCGCCCGGAAGGGAAATCCCCGGGCGGCGGGACGGTCACCGAAAGACGGCGACCGAGGCAACCGGTCGCACCGGCGGGTCCGGCAAGACCCGCCTCAGTGAGATGGAGGAACCCCGTGGAGTGGAAAACAAGGCGCCTCGCCAGTGCGAGTGTAGCCGTCGCGGCGGCGACCGCACTGGTCGCCGGATGCGCCTCCGGCGACGGCGGCAGCACGTCCGGAGCCAGCGGCGACACGCTGACCCTGTGGACGCACAACGCCGGCAACTCGGCCGAGCTGGACGTCGTCAAGAAGATCATCAGCGATTTCAACGGCTCCCAGGACACCTACGAGGTCAAGCTCCAGGCGTTCCCGCAGAACGACTACAACAGCTCCGTCGTGGCCGCGGCCTCGGCCCGCAAGCTGCCCTGCCTGCTGGACGTGGACGGCCCCAACGTGGCGAACTGGGCCTGGGGCGGCTACCTCGCCCCCATCGACGTCGCCGGCAGCGAGGTCCCCCTCGCCGACCAGCTGCCCAGCACGGTCGGCCGCTACCAGGACAAGGTCTACGCGTTCGGCTTCTACGACGTCGCCCTGACCCACTTCGCCCGCAAGTCGGTGCTGAAGGAACACGGCATCCGCATCCCCACCATCGACAAGCCCTGGACCAAGGCCGAGTTCGACGCGGCCCTGGCCAGGCTGAAGGAGAGCGGGAAGTTCGACTACCCGCTGGAGATGGGCACCGGCGGCAGCGGCGAGTGGTGGTCGTACGCCTACTCGCCGCAGCTGCAGAGCTTCGGCGGCGACCTGATGGACCGCGACGGCTACGAAGCCGCCTCGGGCACCCTCGACAGCGCGAAGTCGGTGGAGTGGGCCACCTGGTTCCGCTCCCTGGTGACCAAGGGCTACATCGCCAAGAAGTCCGGCGCCGACCCCAACAAGGACTTCCTCGCCGGCAAGAGCGCCATCCAGTGGGACGGCAGCTGGAACGCGGCCAAGAACGCCGAGAAGCTCGGCGACGACCTGGCGATCATCCCGCCGGTCGACTTCGGCAACGGCCCCAGGATCGGCGGCGCCTCCTGGCAGTGGGCGATGAGCTCCTCGTGCTCCAACAAGGAGGGCGCCCAGGCGTGGCTGAAGTTCTCCCGCCAGACCAAGTACTTCGTCGATTACGCCAAGGCCACCGGCACCCTGCCCGCCACCGAGGCCGCGGCCCAGCAGATCGACGGCTACGAGCCCGGCGGGAAGTTCAACGACCTCGTCACGTTCGCCCGCGAGTTCGCCGTGGTGCGCCCGGTCACCCCGGCCTACCCGTACATCTCCACCGAGTTCGAGAAGGCGGCCAAGGACATCCTGTCCGGCGCCGACCCCAAGGACGCGCTCGGCCGGGCCGCGAAGGACATCGACACCAACCTCAAGACGAACAACTACTACGCCGGCTGACCCGCCCCGGTCCGGTTCGGGCCATGACCACGCCTCACCCCGCACTGCCCGAACCGGGCCGGACCTCCTGGAGCTCCCGTGACCACCAAGACCGCAGCCCCCGGCCGGCTGCGTCCGGTAGACAGAACACGACCGACACGCACCCGCCGCCGCGAGAGCCTCACCGCCCTCGGCATGGCCGCACCGGCCGTCGTGCTGCTGATCGTCTTCCTCGTCGTACCGGTCGTTCTCGCCTTCGCCCTGGCCTTCACCGACGCCAGGCTCGTCTCGCCCACCCCGGCCCGCTTCGTGGGCCTGCGCAACTTCACCCTCCTGTTCGACGACCCGGTCTTCTACAAGTCCCTGCGCAACACGGCCTACTTCGCCGCCGTCGTCGTCCCGCTGCAGGCCGGCCTCGCCCTGGCGCTCGCACTGCTGGTCAACGCGAAGGTCCGCGGCGTCAACTTCTTCCGCACCGTCTACTTCCTGCCCGTCGTCACCTCGATGGTCGTCGTGTCCCTGCTGTGGACGTTCCTCTACCGCCAGGACGGCCTCGTCAACCGGGTCGTCTCCGCGCTCACCCTCGGACACGTCGACGGCCCGGACTGGCTGGGCGACCCGGCCACCGCCATGCCCGCCGTCATCCTGATGTCGGTGTGGCAGGGCGTCGGCTTCCACATGGTCATCTGGCTGGCCGGCCTGCAGACCATCCCCGCCGAGCTGTACGAGGCCGCCGACCTGGACGGCGCCACCCGCTGGCACCGCTTCCGCCACGTCACCTGGCCCGGACTGCGCGCCACCCGCACCTTCGTGCTGGTCACCATCACCATCGCCGCGTTCAGCCTCTTCACCCAGATCAGGGTGATGACCCAGGGCGGCCCGCTCGACTCGACCACCACGGTCGTCTACCAGGCGGTCCACGCCGGCTACGACCAGCAGCAGACCGCGTACGCCGCCGCCATCTCCCTGGTCTTCTTCGTGCTCGTCCTGAGCGTGTCCCTCGTCCAGCGTTTCCTGACCCGGGAGAAGGGCTGACATGACCTCCTTCCTCAAGCACCTCGGCGGACACGCCGGCCGGATCGTCCTGGCCCTGGTCTTCGCGCTCCCGCTCGTGTTCATGCTGGTCTCGTCGTTCAAGACGGACGACCAGATCTTCGCCGACCTCGGCTCCCCGCGCGCCTTCCTCCCGGTCGGCGCCCTGTCCCCGGACAACTACACGGGCGTCTTCGAACGCGTCCCCGCGGCGCAGTTCCTGCTGAACTCGGTGATCATCTCGTCGGTCACCGTGATCCTGGGCGTCGTCATCAACAGCATGGCCGCCTTCGCGCTGTCACGCATGGTCTGGCCGGGCCGCAAGGTCGTCATGACGGTGGTCATCGCCACCCTGATCGTGCCCTTCGAGACCTTCGCCCTGCCGCTGGTGTGGTGGGTCAACCAGCTTCCGCTGCTCCGCGTCAACGGCTTCCACCTGGAGTGGACCACCGGCTGGATGGACACCTACCAGGTCCAGATCCTGCCGTTCGTGGCCAACGCCTTCTCCATCTTCTTCTTCCACCAGTACTTCCAGAGCATCCCCAAGGAGATCGACGAGGCCGCCGTCATGGACGGCGCCGGCTGGTTCAAGATCTACCGGCGCATCATCATGCCGCTGTCCGGACCTGCCGTCGCCACCGTCGCCATCCTCACCTTCCTGCCCGCCTGGAACTCCTACCTGTGGCCGCTCATGGTCGTGCAGAGCGAGGAACTGCGGCCGGTGATGGTGGGCATCTCCTACTTCTTCCAGCTCAACGTGGGCTGGGGCCAGATCATGGCCTACTCCTCCATGATCACGGTGCCGATCCTGGCCCTGTTCGTGGCCTTCCAGCGCTCCTTCGTCAACAGCATCGCCTCCACCGGCGTCAAGGGCTGACAACGCTCCCTCGACACCCCGTGAAAGGACCTCGCGTGTCCGTCATGCCCGCAGACCCCCATCTGCCCGTCGCGCACCTGCGCCCGCCCCGCAACTGGGTCAACGATCCCAACGGGCTGGCCCACCACGACGGCCACTACCACGTGTTCTTCCAGTACAACCCGTACGGGCCGGAGCACGCGAACATGCACTGGGGCCACTTCCGCAGCGCCGACCTGCTGACCTGGGAGGAACTCCCCGTCGCCCTGACCCCCACCCCGGGCGGGGACGACGCCGACGGCTGCTTCTCCGGCAACGCCGTCTCCGACGGCGACCGCATGATCGCCTTCTACTCCGCCCACCGCACCGACAACTGGGCCCAGCCGGTCACCACCGCCGAGTCACGCGACAGCGGCCGCACCTGGACACCGCGCGGCAGCCTGCTGATACCCGACCTCCCCCACGACGCCACCATGTACCGCGACCCCTACGTCTGGCGCCAGGGCGGCAGATGGCGGATGCTGGTCGGCTCCGCCCTGGCCGACGGCCGGGCGGCGGCCCTGCTGTACGAGTCCCCCGACCTCGAACACTGGCAGTACCAGGGCTCGTTCCTCGACCGGGCCCCCCAGCCGCTGGCGCCGGGCAAGGACACCGGACTCGGCTGGGAATGCCCCCAGTACCTGCACACCCCCGACGGACGCGGCGCCCTCATCCTCAGCGCCTGGGACCCGCAGCTCGGGCCCCGCCGCACGGTCGTCTACCCGGGGCGCGAGCACGAGGGCCGCTTCCACGCCGCGGCCCCCGCCCTGTTCGACCACGGCCCCGACTTCTACGCCCCGGCGCTGCTGCCCGCCCCCGACGGCCGGTGGCTGCTGTGGGGCTGGTCGTGGGAGGCCCGCGACCAGCAGTGGGCCAAGGACGCGGGCTGGGCCGGACTGCTGACCCTGCCGCGCGAGGTCACCCTCGCCGAAGACGGCTCCGTACGGCAGCAGCCGGCCGCGGAACTTCTGTCGCTGCGCGCCGAACGCGCGCTCACCGCCTGCGGGGAGACCTCCCAAACCGCCGTACTGGGCACGGTGGGCGCGAGTTTCGACCTGACCGCCCGTCTGGAACGAAGCAGCCCCGCGACGGCCGGCGGCCTGCGCCTGGTGACCTCTCCCGACGGCGGCGAGTACCTCGACATCCGGTTCGACCCGGCCACCGCCGAACTCGTCGTGGACCGTGACCACGCCTCACTCGACCCCCGTGCACACGGCGGGACGTACCGCATCCCCTGCTTCGAGGCGGGCGCGGACTGCGGGGCCGCGATCGAACTGCGCCTCGTGGTGGACCGTTCCGTGGCCGAGCTGTACCTCCCCTCGGGCCGGACGCTGACCCTGCGGTTCTACCCCACGGGCGCGAACCCCTGGCGGATCGAAGCCCGCGCTGAGGAAGAGAGCGTCCTCGGCTACACCGTCGCCGCCTGGAACCTGCGTCCGGACACCCTGCGGCACGAGGCAGAAGGGAGCACCCGGCCCGCGCTCGTCGAAGCGCCCTGACCCGTGATCGAGACCCGTCGCCGGCCACCCGGCGCCGCGCCCGCCGCGGAGCCGGGGCCGCGACTGCAGCGGCCGGCGGCGGGAGACCACTCGCCGAGCCGCGCGGCCCGGCTCCACGAGTGGACATGCCCCCCGACCTCCGGGAAGCACCATGCACCTCATGAGCACCTCCCGCACAGCGTCCCGCCGACTCCAGCCCTCGGCCGCCCGCCCCCGCGGTGCCCGCGTGACAGCACCGACGAAGGCCGAATCCGTCGGCCTCCTCAGGAAACGCGCGTGCGTTCTGTTCACCGCCTGGGCGATGAGCGCGGACGACCGGGCCGCTGCGGAGCTGGTGATCAGCGAGCTGCTGACCAATGCCGTGCTGCACGGACGCGAGGTGATGACCCTCGCGGTCACCCGCGCCGGTCCGGTGCTGGACATCTCGGTCACCGATCACGGACAGCCCCATGCGGCCACCGCGACCCGCGATCCCGACGAGCACGGCCGCGGCCTGTCGATCGTCGCCGCGCTCACCCAGGACCTGCGGATCGACCAGGCGCCACAGGGCTGGCGGGTCCGCGTCCGCATGCACCTCGACTCCGCGCCGTCCAAGGACCCGACTGCCCGACGGCGCTCCCAGGACAGCCGTCGGCCCGCGCCGGCAGGACGCTCACCCGAGCCACGCTGACGCACGCAACCCCTCCTGCCCGTCACCGATCGGCAACGCCCGCGCCCATCGGCCGAAGCAGGCCGGCCGACCGGGCGCACCCCGCCCATCCGCCCACACCGCCCCCGAAAGAAGAGCAGCCCATGAGCCCGCGTCCGATCACCGTTCTCGGAGAGTGCATCGCCGATGCCTTCACCGAGCCGGCAAGCGCCTCGAACGAGCTGGCCCTTCGGGTACTGCCCGGCGGCGGACCCGCGAACACGGCGGTCGCCCTGGCCCGCCTCGGCACCACGGCCCGCCTTCTCGCACGCCTGTCCGACGACGTCTTCGGCCGCCTGTTCCGCACCCGTCTGCAGGAGTCCGGCGTCGACCTCTCGTACGCTGTCACGGCCACCGAGCCCAGCACACTGGCCGTTGCCGAACTGGACCCCCACGGACAGGCCGCCTACTCCTTCCACGCCCAGAACACGGCCGACTGGCAGTGGACTCCCGCAGAGCTGGCGGGAGCCGACCTGTCCGGGACCTCATGTCTGCACACCGGGTCGCTCGCCCTGGTCCGGCAGCCCGGAGCAGCGGCGGTGGAAGACCTCCTGGCACGGGCCTCGGCCCGGGTGACCGTCAGCATCGACCCCAACGTCCGCCCGCTGCTGGTGCGCACGGAGGTCTACCGGGCCCGGCTGGCGCACTGGTGCCGCCTCGCGGACGTGCTGCGGCTGAGCGAGGACGACCTGCGCCTCCTCCTGCCGGGCGCCCTGCCGGAGCAGGCCTGCGACACGTGGCACACGGCCGGGGCACGACTGGTCGTGATCACGCGCGGCGCCGACGGCGCCCTGGCATCCCTCGACGGCGAACGGGTGGAGGTGCCCGCGGTGGCGACACGGGTCGTCGACACGGTCGGGGCGGGAGACTCCTTCACCGCCGGCCTGCTGCACCACCTCAACGCCCGCGGACTCCTCGGCGGCCGGCTCACCGACCTCCGCCTCGACGACGTCGAGGAGGCCTGCCGGTTCGCCGCCCGGGTGTCGGCCCTGACCTGCTCGGTCGCCGGCCCCAATCCGCCGTGGCGGGACCGACTGGCACAGTTCGCGACAGCCGATCAGCCCTGACCGGCAGACGGACCGCGCCCGCCTTCGTCCGGACGCCGAAGGCGGGACGAGCGCACCGCGGCGCGTCAGCGACTCGGGCGACAGCACCTTCTCGGGCACCGGTTGCCTTCGGGCCGCGTCCCGGACGACCGGGAAGCCTGCCGTGAGCAGAGTCCGGCAGTACCCCTCACCGCCACCGGACACCGGTTGCCGGCGGCATGACGGCGAGCGACTCGTGGGCCCACTGCACACCGGGCGCCGCAGAGCCTGCGGGACGGGGCGCTGTCACGGGGCGACGGGCTTGTGGGTGCGGTCGGTCTCGTCCTGGACGAGCAGGGAGAGCAGGGAGGCCACGGGCAGTCCGGCCTCGGCGGGGTGGCGCAGAACCTTGTCCGGCTCGATGCGGTAGGTGTTGGTGCGTCCGTGGCGGGTGTGGGAGAGGTATCCGTCGCGTTCGAGGTCGGTGATGATGCGTGCCACGGCTCGTTCGGTGAGCCGGCAGTGCGCGGCGATGTCGCGGATGCGGATGTTCGGGTTGTCGGCGATTGCCGCCAGGACGCGCGCGTGGCTGGTGATGAACGTCCATCCGGTGTGGGCTTCGGGCACTTCGACCATGTGCCGGATTCTAGAGCCGGGTGTTGCGTGAAACCAGTTACATGACATAGTTTTCAGGCAATCGTTGACCTGCTTCCAGTCGAGAGCGGCAGAAGGGGCCTGAACATGTCCAGGGGCGAGGCCAGTATCGTCATGCCGAGGCCGACAACCAGCGCCCACACGCAGCTGGCCCCGGTGCCGGAAGAGGCAGACCGCGACCATGTCGCGAAAAGCCCGACGGTCACGCAGTACCCCTGGCGCGGCTCCTGGGTCATCGCCGCCCACGGAGACTTCGACCTGCACTCCGTTCAGCCCCTCGCGGACGCCCTGCAACTCGCGGTCGGCCGGCACCCGAGGGTGGTCCTGGACGCCTCCGGCATCACCTTCGCGGATTCCACGCTGCTGAACCTGCTGGTCTACACCCATCAGACGGGCGACCTGCGCGTGGCCGCGCCGTCGCCGCAGGTGCGCAACCTCTGCGAGATCACCGCGGTCGACACCCTCCTGCAGATCCATCCCACGATCGACGCCGCAGTGTCCTGACCCGCCCACCGCGCACAGGCCCCGGGCGCGCTCGAAGGCTCCTGACGGAAGCAGGCAGGCGCGGGCCGGGCCGGCCGCCGACCGCACTCGCGGTCGGCGCCCGCGGCAGCGGTGCTGCGTTGGGGCGGTGGCGCCCGCCCCTTTCCAGGCCGTCGGCGTTCGAGGTGGAGAGGCCGGGGCCGTCAGCAGTCGATGCGCGGCGCGGCCCTACGGCGTGGCGGACGGCAGCGATGACGGTCCCCCGGTCAGGGCGCGGGCGGCGGCCAGTTCCTCGCGGGCGGCCTGCTCGGCGGTCTCGAGGTAGGTGTAGGCGTCGTCGCCGACCGGGATGCGCAACGGGGTGGGCGCGTCGGCGGCGACGATGCCGAGGATCCGGGCGGCGTAGTCCTGGGGCCGTCCGATGGCGGGGTTGTCCGCCATGCCGCGTACGGCGTCCAGGGTCTCGGCGGTGACCGCGGCGTACGCGGGCAGCCGGCGGCCCGACTCGGCGAGCGACGTCCCGTAACGGGTCGCGAAGCCGCCGGGCTCCACCACGGTGACACGCACGCCCTGGCCGGCCACCTCCGCGGCCAGCGCCTGGCTCATACCCTCCAGGGCGTACTTCCCGGCGACGTACGCGCCCAGTCCGGGGAACGCCATCCGGCCCGCCAGGGAGGAGACGTTGACGATGTGCCCCCGTCCCTGGGCACGCATGAGCGGCAGGACCAGGCGGACCAGCCGCCAGGGGCCCACGATCAGGGTCTCCAACTGGTCGCGCAGCTCGGCGTCGGAGACTTCCTCGACCGCGCCGAACAGGCCGGCGCCCGCGTTGTTCACCAGGACGTCGACACCGCCCAGACGGTCGGCGGCGGTGCGGACGGCCTCCTCGCACTGGGCGGCGTCGCGCAGTTCCAGCGGGAGGGGGACGATCCGTCCGGGCCAGGCGGCGGCCAGGTCGTCCAGGGCGGCGGTGTCGCGCGCGGTGACCGCCACCTCGTGCCCCTCCCGCGCCGCCGCCTCGGCCAGCGCCCGCCCCAGTCCCGAGGAGCACCCCGTCACCAGCCAACGTCGCCCCATCGCTGCCTCCCGCGCGCTCTCGACGGCCCTCGCCCTCGTGGCTCCGGTCCCGCCCGGCCCGCTCCCATGGTTGGCGCAGGAGCGCCGACGGTCATCCCCCCACGCGGGAGCGCCCCGGTGCACGCCGGGGGCGTTCGACGGCGGATCCGCGCCTCCGTCCGTGCCCCGTAGGGGGACGCAGGTGCGCGGGTCCGCCTGCGGGCGGACAGGGGCATACGCCCCGGGGCCGACCGAGTTCGGGCCGTGGACGGACGTCCCGGGCGGGGCCCGCTGCCTAGCCTCGCCCGTATGGATCACTTGTCTCGCGGCGCAGCCGCCGCTCTGCTCGGTCTGTCCCTCGCCCTCCTCGGCACGGGCGTCGCCCAGGCCGCACCATCCGCGCCCGTCCCGGTGCCGCCGGATGCCGGGATCGTCCAGGTGCGCCCCGAACTCCCGGCGCCCACCGGCGCGTACGCGGTGGGCCGGGACAGCCTGCACCTGGTCGACGAGAGCCGCCCCGACCCCTGGGCGCCGGAGGCCGGGGCGCGCGAGCTGATGGTGTCGGTGCACTACCCGGCACGGGCCGGCGGCGGACGGACGGCGCCGTACATGACCGTTGCCGAAGCGCAGGCCTTCATCGACGACCGTGACCTGACCGGCCTGGTGACCGCCGGCACGCTCAGCGGCACCCGCACCCACGCACGCCCCGCCGCCGCACCCGCCCGCGGGACGTTCCCGCTCCTGGTGCTGTCGCCCGGGTTCAGCGTCAACCGCTCCACCCTCACCCTGCTCGCCGAGGAACTGGCCAGCCACGGCTACGTCGTGGCCTCGGTCGACCATGCCTACGAATCGGTCGGCACGGCCTTCCCCGGTGGGCGCCTGCTGGGCTGCGCCGCCTGCGGGAAGACCGCGCCCGGCGGGTACGGCGCGGTGCCCCGGGGCCGGGCACAGGACGTGTCCTTCCTCCTCGACCGGCTGCTCGCCGGCCACCGCCCCGCCTGGCGGCACGCCCGCATGATCGACGCCGCGCGCATCGGCATGGCCGGCCACTCCATAGGCGGCGCCTCCGCCGCCACGACCATGGCGGCCGACCCGCGGGTGCGCGCCGGGGCCAACATGGACGGTTCCTTCATGGAGCCGGTCCCGGCCCGGGGACTGGACGGGCGTCCCTTCCTGCTGCTGGGCACCGGCGACGGCGACCGCTCCTGGACGCGCGACTGGCCCCTGCTCGACGGCTGGAAGCGCTGGATCGACGTCACCGGCGCGAACCACTTCACCTTCACGGACGTGCCCGTCCTGGGCGACCAGCTCGGTCTGCTGCCGCCGCAGGAGCCCTTGTCGGGCAGGCGGTCGCAGGAGATCACCCGGGCGTACATGACGGCGTTCTTCGACCTGCACCTCAAGGGCGTGGACCGGGGGTTGCTGGACGGGCCGACCGCCGGGCACCCGGAGGTGATCTTCCACCCGGAGGACTGACCGGCCCCGCCCAGCACGCCGGCCGTACGGAAACCGTACGGCCGGCGTGCGAAAGGGCACCGGACGGGCTCGGGTTGGGGCGGGGCAGGCATCAAGCGCGCCTGCGTTCCTCCAAGCGGCCCGCACAACCCCGTCGGCCAGCGCCGGTTGCGGCACGGCTCCGGCCGCACGGCGACCGGACCGGTATGGCGTGGTCGTGGCAGTAACGGCCGGCGCCCCGCAGCCGGCGATGGTCGACGCGGTCGACCGTGTCCGGCGGCGGGGTTTCGCCACGAGCCCCCGGGCCGACGCTGCCCGCCAGGCACCAGCTCAGCGGGGACAGGCAAGGAGCCGGTCAGCTGATCGCGCGGCCGTGGGCGTCGATCGGCGTGGGCGGCGTACGCAACCGCTCGGCCAGGCCGTGCGCGGTCGCCCCCATCGCGGTCGGCCGGGCATCGAGCTGCCGCAGCCGGGCGCGGGCCGTGGACCGCAGCCGAGCAGCCGGCACCCGGTCGAGGACATCGTGGCCGCGCTGTGCGGCGTCCTGCGGAGCGTCGCGGACTTCGGCCCGAGCGAGGACCAGGGAAGCCGCTGCCCAGCCGGGTGTGCCGGGAACGCAGTCCGTGACCGAGGACCCGAACCCGGGCGTCGGCCGAGCGGTCCAGGACCGGACAGGACTCCGCCCGGTGCAGGGCCAACTCCGCGTCGTCGCATCCCCGAGCGACCCGGCGCCTGTGTCTGCGCCGCCGCTTCCCGTTCCCTTGTCGCCGTCGCGCGGCCGGTCGCGCCGGATCCGCGGCCGTCGGCCTCGGTCCGAAAACACTCCAGCGACTGGGCCCGGGACTGCGCATGGTGGGGTGACCTGCATGGCCAGGTTGGCCGCAGACCCATGGCCGGGGCCGTGGCGAGTGCATGGTCGGGGGCGGCTGCGCACCCCGATGCGTAAGGGCTGCACAGCCGGGCTGCGCGGTGCCCAAGGGCTGGACGAGTGCGCATCGGCCGGTGTCCGGACGGCGCCTGACCTGCATGGTGGGGGGCAGTCGAGCCGTGGTGTGGGTAGTTGCCGGCCCGTGGTCAGGGTTGGGGCAGCCGTGGCCGGAGTGTGCTGACGTGCATGGTCAGGGTTGCCGTCGAGTCGTGGTCGGGGACCGGGGTGGGGGTGGGAGTGTGTCGGGGCGGGGGCACGCCGACCTCCCCAGGTCTTGTGCGTGCCGCCGCCCCGACCGTGTGCCCGCCAGCACCGGCATCGGACTCCCACTGCGTCGTCCAGCCGTACGTCCTGCTACCCCGCCGGACTTCGCTCATGTCCGCGAGGGCGGTTGTCGTGAGGCTGGTGTTCTGTCTGGGACGGTTTCACCGTGCTGCCCGGAGGACTTCGGCGTCACCCCGTCGAGCCTGATCCACGACCGCGCCGTGGACAGGGCTGACAACCCGTCCGACAACCGCGCTCTCACCGGCCCGCACCCTTCCGGGCATGACCTGCTTATCCGCAGGTCATCACACGATCTCATTCATGGCCGACAGCCTGACATCCCCCTCTGCACACCCCTCGCGACCCCCGGAGCAGGAAAAGGAAGTGGGAAGGGACGGGCGGGGCGGGTCGAGGCGTGCCGTCGGGGGATCGGGCCCGGCTGGTGTGGTCTCGCGCGTCGGCGGGCCGCCGCGCTGTGTGCCGGTCCCGGCGACACCGCACCGGGGGAGCATTGCCTGGCCGCGTTCGCCCTGGTCCTGGCGATCACCAAACGCAGCGACGAATACGAGGCTTCGTGGTGCTGCCCAAGCGGTGGATCGTCGAGTCGAAAGAACGACGGGTCGGTCATGAAGACCGCCCACCGGATCGCCGCCGGCGGCTGGGAGGTCGACCTGCCCCTGTGGGCCGACGCCGCCGGCTGCGGCCCCTGCCCCCCGGCACCGACTCGCACTGACCGCACACGGGCTCCCGGGCCCCCGGCCGACGACCCGTCGGCCGGGGCCCGGCGCGCGTACAGGTGAACACGGGCAGAACTGCCCCACCACTGCCTCAAGCCCGCAAAGATGTGGCGGGTGACTGCCACCGCCGCAGACCTCTGGCACCACTACGGCCGCACCCGGGCGGCCACGGACCGGACCGTCCCCGCCGAGTTCCGCTGGAGCTGGAGCCAGGACAGCGGCCCCGGCGCGGAAGTCCTCGGCGACCTGACCGGGCGCATCGTCGGTGACCTCGGCGCCGGGACGGCCCGGCACGCCGCCCACCTGGCCGTCACGCACGAGCCGTTCCGGGTCGTCGCGGTCGACGCCTCCTCTGCACAACACGAGATGGCCACCGACCTGTTCGGCCACCTCGCGCCCCGACTGCACATCGTCGCCGGCGACGTCCTGGACCACCTGCGGACCACGAGGCGCACCTACGACGTGCTCTACAGCGTCTTCGGCGCGGTGGACTTCACCGACCCGCAGGAACTGCTGCCGGCGGTGTTCTCCGCGCTACAGCCCGGCGGCCGACTCGTCTTCTCCACTCTCGCCCACTACCTGAGCGGCGCGCCCGCCCAACCCGACGTGACTCCCGCCCACATCCCGGCGAAACACCCGGGGGTGAGGCCGCAACCATGCGTCGGTGGGTCCTCGAGGAGCACGTCTGGACGAAAGTCCTGGACGAGGCCGGGTTCACCGGCATCGACGTCGACGTGCTCCCCGCTGCACAAGGGCCGCGCACCGCCCGCACCCTCCTCGTGACGGCCCACCGCCCGAAGGACCGAGTGCCCAGCGGCACCGTCATCGAGACCGGCACCGACTCCTACCGCCTCGCCATCACCCGAGCACGCGCCGCGCACGCCGCAGCCGGCCGCGCAAACCCGTTGTTGGATCCGACTACTGGTGCGGCGCTGGGTATCGCGCTCTCGTTGACGTTTCCGTCCTCGTTGACCCAGGTGGGGTGCTCGGGAATCGGCGGCGGTGCCTCGTCGGATGCAGCGGCGGACCGCTGGCACGGCTGGCCGGCTCATACGGGACGTGGACGTATGCAGCCTGGCAGGACGTGCTGCTGAACGCGCGCAGCAGGGAAGGGCACTATGCACATAGCGCGGGAAAACGGGGAGTGATTGGCCTGCTCCTTCAGGCGGGCGTCGGGCTGGCTGCGCTGGCGCTGCTCGCCGGGCTGCTGAAGGAAGCGATTTCGGACGGTGCGGTAGCGGCCGCGACCGGGGAGGGCGGCAGTGTCCAGCCGTCTCGGTTCTGACAGCCCTCTGCAACGGGGCGCTGGCAGCCGCAGTCTGCGCCGCGCAGCTTGCACTGCTGCTCCTCTGCCTCAAGGGCATCCGGTTCTGCTGGTCCCGCTGGCGCGGTCGGCGACCGAAGCCGAGGGCAGCCGGCTGGAGCACGGCCTCGGACAAAGGCCCGGGAACGCAGGCCGGTGATCTCCTGGTACTCGGGGTCGGTCACCATACGGCTGAACGCCGCGCGATCGGGATAGGGGACGAGCAGCACTGCGTCCCACGCCTGCTCCTCCTCGGCGACCAGGGGAGTGCTGCCGTCGCCGGCGTGCAGCAGTTCGCCTCCGTACCGCTTCGTCAGGGCCGGTCCCGCACTGTGAACCCGCTCCGCGTGCTTCCGGGAGCACAATGCCGGACACTCCTTGCATAGGGGTCGACGTATTTCGCGCGGGTCGTAGTGGGGTGTTAGGCGTGCTTGAGGTCCCGCTCTGGCTGTGGGGGGCGTTCGCCGCGACAGTGGTGGTATCGCTGGCGGTGGACCTGCTGTCCCACCGCACCGCGCACGTCATCGGCTTCAAGGAGGCCGCCGCCTGGAGCGCCCTGTGGGTGGGCCTCGCGCTGGTCTTCGCCGCGGTCGTCTTCTTCGTCCTGGGCACCACGGCGGGCACCGAGTACACGACTGCTTGGCTACTGGAGAAGAGCCTGTCGGTCGACAACCTGTTCGTCTTCGCCGTGATCTTCGCGTACTTCAAGGTGCCCCGCGCCTACCAGCACCGTGTGTTGTTCTTCGGTGTCATCGGCGCGCTGGTCTTCCGCGGGATCTTCCTCTCCCTCGGCGTGGCCGTGGTCAGCCGCTTCACCGCGGTGTTGTTCGCCTTCGCGGCGGTCCTCTTCTACAGCGCCTACAAGCTCCTCAAGGACGAGGAGGAGACTTTCGACCCGGGCAAGAGCTTCGCCGTGCGGATGCTGCGCAAGCTCATCCCGGTGCGGGACGAGTACGCCGGGGCGAAGTTCTTCGTCAAGGAGGCGGGCAAGCGGATCGCGACACCGCTGCTCGCGGTGGTCGCCGCCATCGAGGCCGCCGACCTGATCTTCGCCGTCGACAGCGTCCCGGCCGTCCTCGCGGTCAGCGACGACGCCTTCATCGTTTACACCAGCAACGCGTTCGCCATCCTCGGGCTGCGGGCTCTCTACTTCATGCTCGCCGGCCTGCTGGACCGGTTCCACTACCTGAGCAAGGGCCTGGCGATCATTCTCGCCTTCATCGGGGTCAAGCTCATCCTCCAGGCGTCCCACAAGATGATCAGCACCGGCATCCCGGAAATCCCCTCACCGGTCAGCCTCGCGGTCATCGTCGTCGTCCTGACAGGGTCCGTGCTGCTGAGCATCAGAAGGCCGGCCCCGCTGGGTGTTCTGGCACAGGTTGCCGACCCGGACGCCGCCGCGGCCACCGAGCCGTCCCAGACGCCCGGCGCGCCGCCCGTGACGGCCTCTGGTTCCTCCGCTGGTCCACCCCGGAGCAGTGAAGGCCACCCCCACGCGCGCCGGCAGGGAGGCGGAGCACTTCCCGATGCGCCAGTACAGGCTTATCGTAAAAATATGGTCAAAATGAAGCGCAAGCCTGAAGCGTATGTGTGCCCGACCTGCAAGAAGCCCGTGCCGGCCGCGGCCCACCGCCACAAGACCCTCGGCGTATTCGTTCCCGCCTGGGGCCCGGGCGCATGCCAGAACCACGACTGTCCCGACTTCCGGCTGGATCCCGGCCACCGCAAGCAGTCTCCGTCCCGGTGATCTCGTCGGTGCCGACCATGCCGCTGTGGCGGTGACCTGCCCGTGGTCGACATAGGCGATGGACCGCCGGGGCCTGCCCTTGCCGATCGGCAGTTACGCCGCGAACCTCCACGACAGTCAGGCCCTCATCCCGCTCGTCCGCGGCATCCCGCCCTTTGCTCCCGTCGTGGCCGCCGACGCCGACGGCCCGGGAAACTGCGCGGAGACAAGGGCTACGACTACCAGCACCGACGATGCCGGCTGTCCTCCCGAGGCATCCGGCACCGCATCGCCCGCAAGGGCATCGAACCCTCCCCAACGACTGGGGCGGCACCGCTGGGTCGTGGAACGAACCGTGTCCTGGCTGTCGGGCCGTCGGCGACTGCACCACCGCTACGAGCGCAAGCCCGAGCACTTCCTCACCTTCACCGCCAGGCGCCCCCCATCTGCCACCGCAGACTCACCAACTGCAATGGCCTCTACATCGCTGAATGTCCCCCCGGCACGAGGGTCATGCCGGGGGAGGGGGTCGAGGAATGGGGCCGGAAGAATTACGTAACGGGCTCACCGAGGAGGATCTGCGGCTGTCCACTGCGGAGCGAGCGACAAGCGACCGCGAAAAACACAGAGCTTCAGCAGCGAGTCACCGAGCTCGAAGACGACTTCGCCGCAGCCCGCACCAGCCTCCGCCGCATGATCCGTGACGAGAACCGCCCGCTGCCCGCTCCCTGGAGCAGCCCGGCAGCCGCCAGGCCGGAGGGTGTCTACTTCGTCGACCCGCCGGAGCCTGTTTCTTCCCGCCGCGAGATCATGCCAACGTGGCCCCTTGGATCCGCGCTACGACGACGAGAGCGACACCTGGTCGTACATCGAACTCGACGCCAACGGATGGGTGCTACGGCAGGTCGCCCTGCAAGGACCTCGACGCCGGCCCGTGGCTGCGGCTTCCCTGACGGAGGTCATCGAGGCCCGGGACCACGCCGACCCCGCGGCGATGACCGGCCTACGAGCGGAAGTATGGAGTCCTCGCGGAGGGCGGTCTGCACGGGTGGCAAGATGCCATGGCTCCGGGGTCGGCATGACGGGGGCGGCGAGGTAGCGCTCTACTCCGTGATCAACTCGTCTCCTCGGCGCGATTCACGTCGGGGGTCTCTCGCGCAGCGACCCAGGTCGACTCGAATTCATGCTGGGTGATCTCGGTAGGCCGTCAAGGTTCGGGCGGCTGCGGTCGGTCCTGCGCGGGTCTTGGTGGGGGCGCGCATGCAGGAGGCTTACGCGGGCGTCGGCGTTGCATTCGGGCGCAGTGAGGCGAGCGGCGGGCGTCGGCTTTTCACCGCGCTCGGCTGCTCTCAGTCTGTCTCGGGGGGACGACCATGTCGGCGGATGCTGTGGTGTAGAGCGCGACGTCGACAGCCCGGGGCTGGCACCTTCGCCAACGGCAACACCGCCCCCGAGGTCCCGCTGCTCAACGAGACCGGAGCGCCGCTTTACGTGCACTGGGACAAGGACTGCAAGCAGCCCCCGCAGGGGCTCCTGAGCGGTGACGAGCTGAACGGGGTCAGCCCGAACAGCGCCAGCATCTACATCCCGCCCTCGGCTGACGCACCACGCATCCGGCCTGGCAGCGCTACAGCCGCAGCCGGCGCCAAGGCAGCGGCCGACCTCAACACGACCGTCAGGCCGGATGCGTCCCCTCCCTGAACAGCTGTCCTTCGTGCCCCAACGCCCTCGGCCACTGCAACGCCGCCGACCACGTCGAAGTAGCGATGCTGAACGCCATCGGCTGAGCTGCCTGGCACCCGGCACCCGGCACCCGGCACCCGGCACCCGGCACCCGGCGCCCGGCACCCGGCACCCGGCCGACGATCCCTCAGCGAACTGGCCTCCAGCACCGGCTGAAGGCCAGCTCCGCGTTCCTCCGTACGCCCACATGGCGACCATGTCGCTCGACCCCACCGGCAGGGGCCAGGCAGGTTGGATGCCGATGAGGGACAACGCATGTGTTCACCCCTCTGCGGGGCTGTGGTGGTGACCCGACGAAGCGGACGGCAGCGTGGTCGCATGCCTCTGCTCCACGACGGCAGCGCACGACAGCCGCGGCGGTCCGCTCGCACCAAGCCGCACTCAGCCGGTGGGTGGCTCTGGCTCGTGCCGGTCGCTGCGGCCTTCGTACTCGCGCAGTTGGCGTTTGCAGGACCCGGGACGGGACTGACGTGGGACGAGATCGTGCACGTCAGCCAGGTCGACCCGCGCCGTCCTGCGGCCTTCTTCAGTCCGGCGCGCGCCAGGGGGATCACGTTCCTCGCAGCTCCGGTCGTCGCGGTCACCTCCTCCACCGCGGCCTTGCGCGTGTGGCTGGCGCTGCTGTCCGGATGCGGTCTGCTGCTGGCGCTCATGACATGGCGGCGGATCGTGCCACCACCAGTGCTGGCCACGGCGGGAGCACTGTGGTGCACGCTGTGGGTGACCGTCCTCTACGGCTCCCAGGCGACTCCCAACCTGTGGGTCGCGCTGGCCGCACTGACCGCCACGGGATGGGCACTGCGCGCGGCGCACGACCCTGGCGACAAGCGGGCCGTCCTCGGTCTGACCACGGCGGTGGCATTCGCGGCGCTGATGCGGCCGATGGACGCGGTGTGGCTGGCGCTGCCCCTCGAAGCGCTCGTGCTCCACAGAGCATGGCGTGAGCAACCGGATGCCCCCAAGCGGCAGCCGGTGCAGCTCCCCTCTCGGCCGTGGCGGCACGTCCTCATGGCACCCGTGGCCGGGCTGGCGGTCGGCTGCCTCCCGTGGATCGCCGAAGCTTACGCTCGCTACGGAGGCCTCCGAACCAGGCTGCGCCGGGCCAGCGAGATCCAGGGCAGCCTTGGATGGCACTGGGCTGTCGACGACCACCTGCGGGCCCTGTCCGGCCGCATGCTGTGCCGCCCCTGTGACGTGCCGTGGCCGCACCCGGCCGTGATGGCATGGTGGCTCGCACTGCCGATACTCGTCATCGGCGGACTCCACGCGGCCCGGCGCGCCGGCCGGAGCGCCGGCTCCATGACGGCGACCGCAACCGGAATGTGCCTAGCAGCGCCATACCTGCTCACGGTCGACTACGCAGCCCCACGCTTTCTGCTGCCCGCCTACGCCTTGCTCTCCCTGCCCGTGGCCGAGCTCCTGGCCCGGACCGCTACGGGCAGCGCACCAGTACGCACGGTGCTCTGCCTATGCCTGGTCGGCCACCTGACCATGCAATACCGTGTGCTCGAAACCGTCACCTCCCAAAGCAAAACTGTTCACGCCACCGAACTCCGCATGGCGGCAGCGCTGCGCCGCGCCGGCGTGCGACCGCCGTGCGTGATCTCCGGCCAGCGGGCAATCCCCCTCGCCCAACTGACCGGGTGCGCCTCCCGCCAGGTGGACAGTGACGAGGCGAGCAGCACCTGGCAGGACCTGAGGGACACCGCTTCACTCCAGCCGGTAGCCGTGCTCGTCGCCATCGAGCAGCCCCCGCCCCCACAGGTCCGCGACTGGCCGGTGGTACAACTGCCCCCCTACGACGTGCGGCCGCAGCACGGGGCTCAGCACCTCCGGGCCCACGTCTCACCAACCGATCACCACACCGACCCTCGACGACCCAACGCCGTGGGATGACCTCGAATCGCTTGACTTACGCTGCGGTCAGGTGAGAACGGCCTCGCCCCCGTCTCTCGGCGTTGCTCGGATCCTGGTTTCGGATCACTTTCCGTGCAACGCTGACGGACGGTCACGGGCCGTGTCGGCCGCTGGACAGTCACATGGCCAGGAGGACCGCTGCGTAGCAGGGCCAGGCCCGCCCGGCCGAACATCTGCCGCTTCAGCATCTTGATCCGGTTCACCTCTCTTCACCGCCCTCGAGCTGAACGGCAGGGTCAACCCCCGCAGAGCACACACGACGCCGTTCACGAACGACAACAGTGACTTTCGATCATCGATGACGACCTGAACTACCGGTACTCAACCAACCACCAACCCGGTCCTCCAGCGCCAGGCTCCAGGGCCGGCCCTTGCGGACCGGGGCGGCACCCTCGCGCCGCAGCGCGGTGACGAGCTTGCCGAACTGCCGCGGGCTCAGCCCGGTGAACGGGGCTCCAGGAGGGTCCGACGCCGTGATCACACCAGACACGGCGCACGGTGATGCGCCGCCGCCCAGGGGCGGCTGGTCTCGCCCGCTGCCCACCGCGACGCCGTCGCAGCCCCGACCCGTCTGGGTGCGCGCCTCGATGGCAGCGCCTGGCGTCGCTGCGGCCGGAAGCCGCAAGGACGGCGTCCCGGCCAGCAGGGCGGCCATTGGCCGGCCGTCGTCGTCAATCGGAATTCTGGTTGCCGTATCTTCCGACGTCAGAACGGTGTCACCGCGCATGGTGCCGCCCGTACGACCGGCGCGACCTGGCCAAAAAGCCTTCCCACCCTCAAGGAAGAGCAACGCGACTACCCCGTCCCGAGCGGAACATGACCGATCGCTCGCATCATGTGAACTGTGAGGCAGATGTGCCGAAGGCGCCGGGGCCTAGGTAGGCCCCTGATGGCTTGTGGACACCGTTGTGCCGGGGGAAACCGCACGTCTAGCTTTGTCCACTGCGTCGGCGCCCCGCTCGATGGTGCGGCGCGCCGGCTCAGGTATCAGGCGGGACATCCCGCGCTCATCGACGGCACGTTCATCGACGAAGGGATATGCGATGGCTTACGAGCGTCCCACTCTCACCAAGGTCGGCGACTTCCAGAAGGTCACGGGCCTGGCCGGGACGGGCAGCCCCGACCTGCTGGGCGGCCACAACCTGCTCTGACCTTCCCCGACCGACCCGTTGATTGACATGCACACGTAATTCACAGGGTTGGTCGAGCGCGTGGGCGGCGCCGCCGGTGCCGCCCACCTGCTTGACCGCACACCGCCGACCGTCCCCGACCGGAAGGACCCGCCCATGGTGACCGGCCCGTCGACCACCGCCGGGACCTGCTGGTTCCTGGTCTTCCCGGACACCGATGCCGTCGCGGCCCTCGCCGCGCGAGCGCGGTCGTGCGCAACCCGGGAGATCCCGCATGCGTCGGGACGGCCGTGGCTGATCGGCCGCTGGCCGGACCACGCGCTGACGACAGTGACGTGCGGGCCTGCCCGGCTGGCCGTGCTCGGACAGCACGCGGTGACCGAGAAGGAAGCGGCACACGCGGCCCGCGCCGGATCGCTCGAGGCCGCCGACGCGTACGCGAGGAAATGGGCCGGCAGCCACCACCTGATCGCCGGTCTCGACGGCAGGACGCTGGTCCGCGGCACCGTCACCGGCGTCCGCAGCGTCTTCGTCGCCCAGGCGCCCGGCACCCACGGCGCCCACCTCGTCTCCGACCGTGCCGACGTCCTGGCCGACCTGGCGGGCGCGGACCTGGACGAGGCGCGCCTGGCCGTGCACCTGCTCAGTCCCGGAATCCTGCACCCGCTGACCACTCAGACGGTCTGGCGCGGCGTCGACGTCGTCCCCGGTGACCGGCGCGTCCTGCTCGACCGCGACGGCCGGCTCCGCACGAGCCGCTGCTGGAGCCCGCCCCCGGCCGAACTGCCGCTCGCCGAAGGCGCCCGGCTGGTCCGGGAGCGCCTCGCCGACGCGGTCGCCGCACGGATCACGGGCCGCGAACTCATCAGCGCCGATCTGGGCGGAGTCGACTCCACCGCGGTGGTCGCCACCGCCGCCCGCGCGGGCGCGAAGACCGTCGCCTACACCGCCGCCGTCCACGACGTCCTCGGCGACGACGTCGCCTATGCGCGCCGCACGGTGGAGGCGCTGGATGCGGTGGAACACCATGTGGTGCCCGCGACCGCCGTACCCCTGACCTTCGACCGCGTCGACGCGCTCGACGACGACCTCGACACCCCATCGCTGTACGCCGTCAACCGCCATCGGCGGATGCACATCATCGAGCGGGCCGCGGAGCGCGGCTCCCCTGTGCACCTGAGCGGAATGGGCGGCGACGAACTGTTCAGCGGTGCCTCGGCACACGTCCACGGACTGCTGCCGCGCCATCCCCTTACGGCCTGGCGGCTCGCCCGCGGCTTCACCTCCCGGCACCGCTGGTCCCGCCGCACAGCCATCGCCCAGCTCCTGGACCGCCGCCCGTACGGCTCCTGGCTGGCCCGGGTCGCGCACGACCTCACCCTCCCCCAACCCCCCATGTCCGTCCCGCTGTTCACCTGGGGCACCCCGCCGCGACTGCCCCCGTGGGCCACCAGGCCGGCCGTCGAGGCCGTGCGCGCGCTCATCCACGAGCAGGCCAAGGACACCGAACCGCTCGACCCGGGCCACGGCGGACACCGGGAGCTGGCCACCCTGCGCACCCTGGCCCGCTTCGCCCGGCACGTCCAGCAGATGTCCGAGCCGCTCGGCGTGACCTTCGCCGCGCCCTACTACGACGACCTGCTCGTCGAGCCCGCCCTCGCCGTCCGCCCGCAGGAGCGGGTGACGCCATGGCGGTACAAGCCGCTGATCGAGGAGGCCATGCGGGGCGTCGTCCCCGAGACCGTCCGGCACCGGACCACCAAGGCGCACGCCGCCCTGGAGGAGGAGACCGGACTGCGCCGCCACCGCTCCGCACTGCTCGCCCTCTGCGAGGACTCCCGGCTGGGCGAGCTGGGCATCGTCGACGAGGCGGCCCTGCGCGACTGGTGCGTCCGGCCGCTCGCCGCCGACTTGGAGAGCGCGCTGCTGCATCCGACCGTCGGCTGCGAGGTGTGGCTGCGCGCACGCGAACGAAGCCGCGGCCCGCTGCGGCCGGCGCAAACCGACACAGGAGGTATCACAGCATGACGATGACCCTGCGCCCCGGAGTGGTGACGGCCGACACCGAGTACGGCATGGCGCTGCTCGACCAGAACAGCGGCGAGTACTTCACCCTCAATCCCACCGCCGCGCTGATCGTGCGGACCCTGCTGGACGGCACGAGCAGGCAGCAGGCGGTGACGGCGCTCACCGACCGGTACGACGTGACCGCCGAGCAGGTCGAGGAGGACATCACCCGCATCCTCCAGGAACTGCGCGCCGCAAGGCTCCTGGCCGCCTGACCCGGAGTACCGCAGTCCGTCCCCCCGCTCCGGGCCCCGACCCGCCCGTCCCGTCCTCGTCACGGAGGCATCGCCACAGTGTCCACCTCGCAAGTCGTCCCGCACGACCCCCGGTCGGTGCCCTTCGGTCCGCGGCTGGTGACCCGGCTGGCCGTCGGCTGCGCCCACCTGCTCGCCCGGCAGCCCCCCGCCCGCATCCGCAAGGTCCTGCTGCGGCTGCGCCCTGGAGCCCGGCCCGCGACCCTCGCCGAAGCCGCCCGGGCGCGGGAGACCGTCCTCGCCGTCAGCCTGGCCGCCGGCGGCCAGAAGGGTTGCCTGCCGCGTTCCCTGGCCACCGTGCTGCTGTGCCGGTTGCGCGGTCAGTGGCCGACCTGGTGTGTCGGCGTCCGCACCCAGCCACCGTTCGCCGCGCACGCCTGGGTGGAGGCGGACGGCGTCCTGGTCGGCGAAGGCGCGCCCGCCGACTACTTCCAGCGGTTCATCACGGTGGACTGAGCGACAGCGCGTCGGCATTGCCAGTGGCGATCTTCATGCGTCCCGCACGTCATCGCCATCACCTACGAAGTGCTCGACCGGGCGACGAAAGCACTGTCGGCGCACGTACCGGCCGACGACCTGATCGAACACCTCGTCAAACGGCAGCACGCGTCACATGAACAGATGCGGGCAAGCCTCGCAGCTCTCACCACGAGGCCCCTGGCTCCGCACACGACGCCGGGCCGGGGACCGGTTCAGTCCCTCCCGGCAAGCGCCAGGCGGGTGAGACTGCGGTCGTGCAGGCGGCTGAGGAGCAGCAGCGAGCAGGTGGCGCCGATCAGAGCGCAGAACATGTCCCACTGGGTGTCCCACACATCGCCCTGGGTGGCCAGGAACGCGTCGGCGGCCTGCCCGCCGATCACGGCCGCCGCCCACTCCAGCATCTCGAAGACCGCGCTGAAGGCGAGGCAGGCGCAGACGGCGAGCGGGGCGAGCCAGCGGCTGCCGCGCAACGGCGAGGTGCGCAGGAGGAGTTCGCGGACCAGGATGGCAGGGACGAAGCCCTGCATGAGATGGCCGAAGCGGTCGTAGGGGTTGCGCTCCAGGGCGAACCGGTCGCGCACCCAGTCACCGGCCGGGACCTCCGCGTAGGTGTAGTGCCCGCCCACGATCAGGACCAGCGCGTGCGCGGCCAGCAGAACGATCAGCAGGCCGCTCAGCGGAAACCGCCGACGCAGCAGGACCGCCAGAGGCAGACCCACCATCACCCACACCGTCTCCAGCAGCCAGGTGGTCGGGTCCTTGGCGCCCCACGCCGACATCCCGAGCGCCGCGGCGACGGTGACCGCGAGAACGGCGGGCAACCGGCGGCCGACTGCGGCTTGCGGTGGGACCGGCCGTGCGTCCGGCGACGGGCTGACGGCCGGGTGGATGGCGGACATCGCTGGCTCCTCGTGTCTGGGCGTGCCCACATCCTCGGATCCGCCGCCAGCCCTGGGCATGAGTGTGCGTACTCAATCCCTTTGCCCGAGTACGCAGTTGGAGCTCCTCCCGAGGCCAGTGTTCTGTGATCTCCTTGATCCAGACGCCGCGGTCCACCCGGCGGCGTAGCGGCAGGGGCGTCGGTGGCGGGAGGGGGGCAGCCACTGGGCGGGGTCCTGGTCGCCTGAACGTCGGTGAGCGTCGCGGCGGGGGCGGGAACCTTCTGGACGCCCGCAGCATCGACCCGCCGATGCTGCGCTCCCGGTCGCACCGGTAATACAGCAGCGCGTCCGGGGCGACGACGGCCACGCCCTCTGCCCTTCCAGCACTGACCGACGGACTCCATCAGACGGCGTTCGCAGCCTGATCGGACGGGTCCCCGTGGCACCCTCAGCAATGCCGAGTCGTTCAGCGGCACATGGTCCACCCGGCAGTCCTTCACGACCTCGTCGGGCTTGCTGATACCGCGCCGGGCCAGCCGGCACCGCCCCGGGCATACCTCTGTGCTCGGGACACCCGGGAGATGATGGCCCGTCAGCCGTCCGTACCGGCACCACGCGCTGAAGGCCGGTGACTTGACTCTGCCGAACTGTGGCAGGCGCTGGAACTGATCATCTCTGTGAGGGCCGACACAGGCCGGATGGGTGTGGGCACCGGGGAACCAGGGGAAGATCAGGCAGTCTTGAGCAGGGGACGACGCCGCTGGTCTGGGGGGCGTGCACGCGGCTGTCCGATGGGTGACTCGCAGGCCTCTCTGCAGCGGCCGGGAGTGTTCTTGCACAGGCGGTTCGGCTGGACATCATCATTCGATCGAAGGAGCGACTGTGCGCAGTATTCGCCGGTATTTCGGCCTTGCAATGGCGGCAACTCTGCTCGGCGCAGGGCTAGCGGCTGGATCCACGGGCACCGCCCAGGCAGCTGCGTCGGACTGCGAGGGAGGCGCGAACGGCTTCACCGACATTCCCAACAGCCTCAGTGGGCGCGGTGTGGCAGGTGGCGGAGGGCTGACCGTGCGGAATTCCGCCGGCCAGTATTCCGTCGCGTCATTTGGGATGCAGGCCGGCTATGTCGCTGGGAGGGAGATGGGTTGGGGGTATCTGCAGACCTCCAGCACGTGGGCCGCCGGCACGACGGGCAGTGTCTGGATGGACGTCACCAACAACAGTGGGAGCTCCTGGATCCAGTGTGGCCCGTTCTGGACGTCCAGCTCCAACACCAGACTCACGACCGCAGCCTACCCGACGAGTTCCTCTTCGAGTCGGCAGTTCCGCGTCTGCGCGCATCTGATGTTGGGCAGTGCCGACGGCGGCATTACGTGTACCAACTGGTGGTAGACCGCGGCTGCTGGCGTTGACGGCGCCCGATGAATGCCTCCGTGGCTCGGACGCGCCCAGGCGCCGGCGCGTCCGTGCTGCTGCTCCGGGCGGCGGGCGCGCATCGGCTGGTGTGTGCGCATTGCGCCGACCTGGAGGGTCGGGGTTGATCGCGGCGTGGTCAGGGTTGTGTGGGGCGGTGGCGCGCGACCTCCCCAGGTCTTAGTGCGCGCCACCGCCCGCGACAGCTTTCCCCGCCGGCACCCGGAGGTCCGCTGCGTCGTCAGCCGCAGGTCCTGCTACCCGGCCCGCCGCTGCTCATGCCCGCCCGCAGGCGGCTCGCGCCGCGCCGGCTGGGCGCGGTGCGCCGGCCGGTCGTGGCGGTCCTCCCCGGCCGGGTCAGGGTGCCGACGGGTAATGCCGGTGGTCCACGGCACACGCTGGCCGGGGTTCTGCACGGGCTGCCGGACCGGTGCGCCGGATCCGGCTCAAGGACGTACTGGCCAACCGCCCCGAACTGGACGCACTGGCCGGACACGTCCGCTCCTTCGCCCACATGCTCGCCCTGCTGCAAGGCCACCAACTGCCGGCACGGATCGAAGCCGCGGCCACCGCAGACTTCCCCAGCCTCAAGAGACTCGCCCGGCACCTGGAGCGCGACCTCGACGCCGTCACCGCCGGACTCTCACAGCAGTGGAACTCCGGCGTCGTGGAGGGGCATGTCAACCGGATGAAGATGCTGAAGCGCCAGATGTTGGCCGTGCCGGCTTCGACTCCTCCGCAAGCGCGTCCTGCTCTACTCCTGAGAAGGCTGCTCAGGACGTATCGTCGATCAGCCCGAAGCCCTCCGGGAACGCCTTCAGGAACTCGCGGCGAGCCGGGTTGCTCTCGGCGGCCGCCATCTCCCGACCAGCTTGACCAGCTCCTGCCGCTGGGCTGGTCACTTGGCAGCGTGCCGACCACGTGGGCAACACCCTCCATGACCTTGACCGCGTCGTCCTGATCCATCTGCTCGTCCTCGCTACCGTCGATGAACCGCAGGGACATCCACCAATGCCTCGCCAAGGCACGAGTCAGGGACGGGTACGAGGACGTCAGGGGCCTCCCAGCGGATCAACGGCAGAGTCAGGCCGTCCCAGCACGCAGCACTGGCATCACGGTCCGTGAGCCTCCAATCGTATTCTTCGGGCCCCGTCGAGATGCGGCCGGGGAAGTAGGAGTTCTTGTATCCCCGGATCCATCCCCATGCATGTGCCCGCGCTTTGACCGCATACAGTCAGCGAGGTTCAAACAGGGGAGGGGAACCCGCACGTGAAGCACCACTTCGCCAACCGCGCCGCCATCGCGTTGCTCTGCGCCACCACCGTGATCATCGTCGGCTGCAGCCCGGGCAGTACCGAGACCGGCGCGAAGGGCACCGCGTCGGCGACCAGGGGGAAGCACCCCTTCGACGCCATGACGCCCGAGCAGATTGAGGATCAGGCCCGGGAAGCCGTCGAGGACATCAGGAGCATGCGCGTTACCGGCACGGCCAACAGCGACGGCCGGCAAGTGGAGGTCAACCTGGCCATGGACGTCCGTGGCTCCTGCAACGGCACGGTAGGCAACTCCTCGGGCACCGTGCACATCATCAAGAAGGGTTCTCTGGTCCACGTCAAGGCCGGGGAGGACTATTGGCGGGCCACCTTCAGCCGCGGGATGGCAGCCGAGCAGGCCGAGGAGATGGTCGCCCTCTTCACAGGCCGCTGGATCAAGCCTCCCGCAGTGATGTCGGAGGCTCTTGGGCGTGTGTGCAACGGTTTCGACGCCCTCATCGAGGAACTGAGCCTTGTATCTGGCGGGAACCTCACCCGCGAGGTCGATGCCACCGTGGGCGGCCGCCCGGTCGCCGTGCTCGCCGAAAAGACCACGGCGGAGACCGCAACCGTCTACATCGCCAAGGAAGGCGAGCCGTACCTCCTCAGGGGCACGGTCACAGGCGGCAACGAGCCCGTGGACCTCACCTTCACCGACCACGACAAGCCCGTAGACACCACCCCGCCCCCGCCCGACCAGATCCTGGACCCCACCACGCTCCGCTGATCCCGCGCGGGCCGCCGGCGCGTCCGGCGGGCGCGTATGCCAGGGGCACCGGCCGGCCGCCCGGTACGGCGCCTGGCCCGCTCGCTTCGGTCCGCCCGCCGCCTGCCCACCGCCATGGCCGCCCCGCGACCACCGCTTACCCTCGCGCGCGGCCGGGTTCCGCCCTCGCTGCGCCGCCCCGCGCGCGACAGACGAGAGTACGGCACCGAGCAACGGGCGGCCAGTTGCCCGGACCGTCGCTCCGGTCGGCGACTGCCCCGCTCGGCCTCCGGGGCTGGGCGAGCGCTCCTCCAACTCGGCGGCGACGGGCCCACGTTGCTTCATCGAGAGTGAAGTGAGGGTGGAATCGGCGGTCCTCCCTGTCGCCCTTTTTGACGGTGGAACGTCACCGCTGTCGACGACGACGGCGAGCCGAAGTTCCTGCCCGTGGTCTCCGAACGGGCCCGCGTCAAGCTGCACCCGATCGCCGCTCGCAAGACCCGTCCGCCCAAGCAGAACACCCGGCCGCTCGCGCAGCTGCGCGAGCGGTAGAACGAGCGCGATCCTCACCTCCGGGGTGGCCGCCGGCGTCATCAGCTCCCTCCTCGAGTAGGCCCCGCGCCGCGGCTGCCGCGATCCGGGCCCGGGTCGCCGACGTGGGCGACGTCGCCCTGGCGGCTGTCGATGTCGCCGCGACGGTGTTCGTGATGAACGACGGCGGCCGCTTCCACCGCCGGGACCTGCTCGCCGAAGCCTGCCGCCACCTCGCCCTCGTCCTGCGCGGCCGCCGCCCTCTCCGCCCACTGCCTGGACATCAGCGAGCCGCAGACCGCGCGCGGGATGGAGGCCGACTACCGCCTCTACGCCGCCCGATGGGCCCTGCCCGACCTCCCCGCCCGGTGCCGCTCGCCCATCCCCGCACCAGCAACCCCGGCTGATTCCGGCGAGCCGGCTGCGTCCTGGCCTTCAGGCCAGGACGCGGGGGAGTGGGAAGCACCCCGCGTCCCGCTGCAGTACGAGCGGGCTGTCCCCGCCGGCGCGGTGGTGCGGGAGAAGTGCGCACCACCGCCACCGCCATCGCCATCGCTCTGCAGGGCCGGGCGTACGACGTCGCCCGGCACCAGCAGGCGGCGATGCCTGAACAGCTGCTCGCGCCCGCGACCGCCGATCCCGAGACCGACGATCAGGAGCCGGAGGCCGGACGGCAGGAGGCGATCGACCTGACGGCGCTGCGGGCCTTGCGGGAGTCCCGTGCGGACGGGGAAGCCCTCGGTCTCACTGCCGAGCGGCTGCGCCACCTCGGTGCCTCCTTCAGCGCGGCGGCTGACCGAGCCCGCGCCACCATTAACCGTTACGCCGGGCAGGACGACGCCGACGCAGTACGCCCGGTGCGCCAGGACGACCAACGCACGCACCGCCCAGCGGCGGGACACACGCCAAGGGCCCCACGGTCCCGGCCGCTGACCCCACCTGCCGGGCGTACGGAGGAGAGCCGTATGCACCGTCACCCGGACGAATGAATGAGCTGCCGCAGCGGCGAGTCGGCTGCGCTGGCGCGCTGTACTGGCGGCGCACTGCCGGGCGGCCCTCATCGGTGGTGGGCCAGCATCCCCGCAGGGCGCTCACCGGCCAGACGCCCTGATGTCTTACGGCGGATGCGAAGGAACCAGGCCTTCACCCCATGCTGCACAACGCAACCCGTTCGCACCTACCTGTGCGTACTGGGGCCGGACGGTCCTGGCCGCACGGCTTCCGACGCCTGCGCATCCGGTGGGAACCACGTGACGGCATCCACGAGGCCTTCCTCGGACCCGCCGTCTGCCTGATCACCCACCGGCACGTCCACAGGATTTGTCAGGGCCGGCAAGCGGCGGAGGACCGGGGGCGTGGGATGTCCCCGTGCGGCACGCGGAACGCCCGGCGGGGCCGAGGGCCGGCGCAGGGCGTTCGTCTCGTGCCGCTCAGGGCTGAGTCAGCCTCTGGAAAAGCGCGGCGATCTCGGTGTCGTCGGCCACCAGGGGGAGCGTGTCGAAGAAGAGTTCCCACTCGGCCCCGGGCCCGAACCGCTCGACGATCCCGAACGGAACACGCGCTCCCTTCTCGCTGGTCACCCTGCCGTGCCACTCCACATAGCTGGTGGACTCGCCGAAGGCGACCTGACCTGCTTTCAACTCGACATCGGCGCGGTCGAAGAGCTTTTGGAGGTAGGCGGCCCTGCCCGCGGGGGTGACCAGCGGCCGGGACAGGCCCGGAGCGGTCAGCCGGGCGCCGCCCATCCGGTCGGCCAACGCGGAGACGTCCTCGCCGTTCCACGCCGCAAGCCGGGCCGTGATCTCATCTGCCCGAAACCGCTTAGGCGCCCCGCCGGTCGCACGACCCGAGTCGGCGACCCCCTCGAACAGGTTCCGCAGCTCCGGAGCGGCAGACCCGAACACGGTGTACCGGTCGTAGTAGCGCCGAGCCTGGATGGTCTTGCCGTCGTCGGACAGCACGTTCCTCGCGATCTGCGGATAGGCCACCTTCTGGCCCTTGATCGTGACCTCGTTCCACTGCCCGAACATCATCACCGCACCGTCGGCCACCACCTCGGTCCCCGTGTACCGCAGGTCGGGGACGAGCCGCAGCGAACCGATGATCGAGTTGCCGATCGTGGTGTGCCCCCGCTGCGGCGCACCACCCGCCTCCCAGAGGGTCGCCTCCTCGTCGAAGATGTCCAGATAGGCCTGCACTCTCGGGTGGTCGAACCCGCCCGGGACCGGCGGCGTCCCGGTCGGCGCCTCACCGAAAGCGATCTGCCGCTCAATGAACGCACATGTGTTCGGGGTGATCAGGCCTTCCAGCCTCTCGACCTTCTTCCGCGCCTCGGCGCACTCGCTTCCCTGCGCCACCGGGCCGGTCGCCGGTCTGACCGAACCGGTGGCCGACGCCGCCGGTTCGGTCGTCACCGTGGCGAAAGCCATCACCGTGGCGAGCGCCGCCGGCAGCAGTCCGCTCCGTCCGAGCACCGCCGTCTTCCTGTTCCCGCGCCGCACTTGCTGACCTGTCGTCATGCCGGCTCCTCACCGAGATCCCTGCGCTGGCGAAGCCACCCTGCCCGCCGACGCGCGGAGCATCGATTACCCGAGGGGTAATCGACCCGTTCCGCGCCGCACGGCACGGTTGCGACACCAGGACCCGACCGGCGCAACCGGCCGGGACCCACGCCCCGACCAGCGCACTGCAGCGCGCACACCACCACACCGGAGGACGATCAGCCATGTCCGCGACCCTCATCACCGCCCTCGGCCGCAGCAACGAGCCCGTCACCCTGCTGCGCCGCTTCCTCGCCCTGGACGCCGTCGTCACCACGGCCAACGGCCTGGCCTACCTCGTCGCGTCCGGCCCTCTCGGGCGGCTGCTCGGGGTCGACTCCGGGCTGCTGCTCGGGATCGGGGCGTTCCTGGTCCTGTTCGGCGCCGGGGTCGGCTCCGTGGCGGCCCGGAGACTGCCCCCGGCCCTCGCCGTGAAGTGGGTGGTCGAGGCCAACCTCGCCTGGGCGGTGGCGAGCCTCGTCGCGCTGTTCGCCTGGTTTGACGCCAGCCCTGCCGGGACTGTGTGGATTCCGGCGCAGGCCCTCACCGTCGCCGGGTTCGCCGCGCTCCAGCACATGGCGCTGCGCGCTGCCGAAGTCTGAAAGGCCACGCCATCAACGGCTGCGGCGGCCCAGGTAGGCGGCCGTCTCCGCGTCGGCCGGGAGGAACGTCTCGATGGCCAGCTCGGAGACGGTGACGTCCATCGGCGTGTTGAAGGTGCTGATGGAGGAGAGGAAGGACAGCACCCGCCCGTCGTGCTCGACCTGCAGGGGCAGCGCGAAGTACGGGTGCGTCGGTCCGTCCTCGGGCGGCCGCCCGGCGTCGTTCCCGGCCGCCCCGGTCGCCCCGGTCGCCTGATCCTCCGGGACCGCCGCAGCCACCGGATAGGCGGCCACCTCCTCATACAGGGCGCGCAGGGAGTCCGAGCGCAGATGAGCGATCTGACGTTCCATCTGGGCCAGCAGGTGTCCGCGCCACTCCGCCAGGTTCCGGATCCTGGCAGCCATGCCCTGCGGGTGCAGGGTGAGCCGCATGGCGTTCAGCGGGGGCGTGAGCAGATGCTCCGGCACCCCCTCCAGCAACATCAGGATCCCCTGATTGGCGGCCACCACGTTGTAGCAGCCATCGACGACGATCGCCGGATAGGGCTCATAGCCGCGCAGCAGCCGCTCGATGCCCTCCCGCAGCGCGCCCATCGCCGGATCCTCCAGGGAGGTCTCCCTGTAGTGCGGCGCGTAACCGGCCGCCAGGAGCAGCGCGTTGCGTTCCCGTACGGGTACCTCCAGGTGCTCGGCGAGCCTGAGAATCATCGCCTCGCTCGGGCGGGAGCGCCCCGTCTCGATGAAGCTGATGTGACGGGCCGACGAGTCGGCGCGCAGCGCCAGCTCCAGCTGGCTGAGCCGACGCCGCTCGCGCCAGCCGCGCAACAGCGGTCCCACACCCGTGTCGAGGGAGGCAGTCGTCATGTGATGACCGTATCGCGGTCCGAGATCACCGGAGGAAGAGCAATGACGCCGACCGGACCGCTGGTCGTCCCGTCGCTCATGGGGCCGCGACCGCTCCGTGGACGGGGCCGGCAACCCGTCCGACAACCCGCTTCAGCCGGCCGCCCGCATGCCGACCCTGGTGGCGAAGGTGCTGCCCGTTGCTCAGGTTGCAGGCGCGCCGTCCGTGCCTGCCACGGGGCGTCGGCGTTGGATGACGTCGATGGGGATCATGACCAGCGCGGTCGTGCCGCCGGAGTCGGACGGGCGCAGCTGGATGCGGATGCCGTGGCGCTGCGAGAGGCGGCCGACCACGAACAGTCCCATGCGGCGGGAGACGGAGACGTCCACGGTGGGCGGCGAGGCGAGCCGCTCGTTGATTGCGGCGAGGTCCTGGGGGAGAGGCATGTAGCCGGTCATCCCGCCGGCCGAACTCGCCCGCGTGCTGGGCGTGTACGCCTCGCGCGTGATGACGCCGCGCGGCTCGACCGCGGTGACCGGCCTGGAGCTGATGACCGCCCTGCACCCGCCGACCCGCGCCTCCGAGCCCGACGCCGACGGCAAGCGGCACTCCGAGCACAACCCCGGCTCGCTGGGCAAGGACGCCACCGACCCGATGAACTGGCCGCCGTGCGAGGTCCCCGACGGCCACCCGGTCCTCAAGGATTTGCCCCGCTTCCACGTCCGCGGCCCGGCGGAGAAGCTGTTCGAGGAGGCGTACGACTGGGCCCGGCCGATGACTGACGACGAGTGCACCCTGCGGCACCTGGTCGGCATCGACGTCAACATGGCCTTCGCCGCCGGCGCCAACGGCCTGAACGTCGGCCTCGGCGAGGCAACGCACGTCACGAACCCGGTGTTCGATCCGAAGCTGCCCGGCTCGTGGCTGGTCGACCTCAGCCACGTCGACCTGTCGCGGGTGAAGGCCGGCAAGGAGTGGGTGGAGCTGGACGGCAGCCTGCTGCCCTCCCCGTTCACGCCGAAGGGCGAGCGGCCCGAAGGCCCGGCCTGGTACGCGACGCCGACCGTGGCTTACGCGGTGGAACTGGGCTACGAGGTGCGCCCGATCGAGGCGTGGGTCCGCTACGAGAACGGCCGCTACCTGGACGGCTGGTACCAGCGGCTGCGCGACGCCTACCTCGCCACCATGGCCGACCTCGGCGTGCACGCGGACATGGAGCCGGCCGACCTCCTCGCCGCGATGGACGGCTACAAGGAACGTGACCCGGAACTGGCGATCGTCGTCTCAGCGATCAAGGCGACGGTCAAGGGCGGCCTGGGCAAGCTGCGCGAGCGGCCCCGGGGTGAGGGCTGGCGGCCGGGCGAGCCGTGGCGGGCCCTGTCACGGCCGACGTGGCGGCCGGACATCCGCGCGGCCGTCATCTTCCGCACCCGCATCAACCTCCACCGCAAGATCGTCAAACACGCGGCGTTCACCGGCCAGTACCCCGTCGCGATCTGTCCGACTGCGTCGTCTACGCCGCGAACGGACCAAGCCCGCTGGACTTCCTGCCCTACCGCGACGGAAAGCCGCTGCCCGGAGGCTTCAAGCTTGGCATCAACCCAGGCCTGGTCAAGCACGAAGGCACCCAGAGCGTCCTGTGGGGCGAGGAAGTCCGGGAGCGGTTCAACGCACCGGAACTCAACCTCGCCCGCTACATCAAGGACGGCACCGTCACCGACCTCGACAACGGAGAGTAGGAGAAGGCCACGATGAGCCTGTTCGGGGACGGCCTGGATGCCGCAGTGCACAAGGCCTTCACCCGCCCGGCACCCAGGAGCGCGCCCGCGCAGATGCGGTACCTGGTCAAGCAGCTCAAGAGCACCAGGGCGGTTGTCCAGATGCTGCGGGTCTCGCAGCGCACCGTCGAGCGGTACGTCAAGGGCCAGTTGAAAAAGCCCCGCCCGGACCTGGCCGCGCGCCTGGAACGCGAGGTGAAGAAGCGCTGGCAGCCGCAGATCCGGGCCAAGGCCAAGGCAAAGGCGGCGAGCACGGGCGGCATCGTCATCGACACCCGCGCACGCCTCGGCTACACCGCACCGATCGGCTCCACCGACCAGTCAGTCGGGGCACGCCAGGCTGGCCCGCTACCGGAACTACGGATTTCTCAGGACCGACCAGTGATCAGTCTCGAACGTGCAGCGGAGCTGGCCCGGCAATTCGTGGCCGGGGATCCGCTCAACGCCCAGGTGGACCTGGTGCCTGTCGAGGGTTACGTGACCGTGGTCGGCGAGGCCGCCTACTTCGGATTTCAGAACCGGGCCTACCTGGAGACCGGAGACCCCTCTCGGATGATCATCGGCATCGGCGCCGTCAGAGTCGATCTGACCTCGGGCGACTGCAGGATGCTCGGCTCGCTCGAGGCCAAGGAGCTGGGCCTGACCGACATCGATGAGCTTGCGCTGCCGGGGCCGGGTGGCTGGCGGCTGGTCCCACCCGAGCTGATGGACGCCTGGCGGGCAGCTTTCGACGCGGAACCGGCCGCGCCCGACCTGTCGGCGCGCTGTCCCCAGTGCGGCGCGGCGGACCTCCACCGCTGGTACCGGGTGGAGGAACCGCTGGACGCAACCTTCGACGGGGTCCGCGCCGTCGCCTACGGCTGGCGAACCGAGTGGTGCGCCTCATGCCACCTTTGCCACGAGGACGGTGACACCTTCGTGCCGGACTACTGGCAGTCTCCATACGATGTGCCCGAGGCGTTCGAGATGAAGTTCGCCCCGAGCTACATCGAGGCCGCTCGGCAGGCGAAACTCAAAGCCGAGGCCGAGAAGCCGAGCTTCGCACCGCCGATGCGGCAGAGAAACGGCGCGCAGCTGAGTGGCCGTGGGACATCTGGTGCCGCATTTGCCTATGCAGGGTGGGAAGCCACCGCACCGAGGTACTTGCCTGCGAGGTGGCAGACCAGCACGTAGCCGTGTACCACGTGACCCAGTCCGAGGCGCACGTCTTCCTGGCGGCTGGACGCATTCCCGCGCCCGAGCCGGTAGTCGCCACAGGTCGGGCGTGCTGGAGCACGTACTGGGATCGGGCGGCCGAGCGGTGGCAGCCGGTGAACCCTGATGCGTAGGTAGGAGCTGTGCGAAATCCGCTAGGCCCGTGTTGGATCTTTGGCGAAGCGGTGGGGGTGGGCGGCCTCGACGTATTTCATGGCGGTGGTGTCGCTGATGCCGAAGACGCGCATGAGATGGACGGGGTCGGCGGTCTCGTGGGCTTCGTCAAGGAGCCGGTCGATGCGGAGTTGCCCAGGCTGGATGCCGAGACTCAGGAAGAGGGGAGCAGGCCCCGTCACCTTCTGCCGTACTGCCCTGCAGGCGCCGTGCGTGAGAATTATGAGACTGTCTCAAGACTAACTGATCATTTCAGAATGAGTTTTGGTTCAGGGCTTGGCAGTTGGGCTGGCGGGCGGCAGAGTTCTGCGGGTGTCGGATGATCTTGTGCCTGATG
>NZ_JBVJFP010000018.1:0-134826 GCF_055587785.1 Streptomyces sp. NPDC046379 | reverse complement strand
CCGCACTGCCTGAACACGCTGGGCAACGAGTACCCGCAGCTCGGCGGCGACTACGAGGTGGTCCACCACACGCAGCTGCTCCAGCGTCTGGTCGACGAGGGCCGTCTGGTGCCCGTCACGCCGGTGGAGGGCATCATCACCTACCACGACCCGTGCTACCTGGGCCGCCACAACAGGATCTACACGCCGCCGCGGGAGATCATCGGCCGGGTGCCGGGCCTGCGCAACGAGGAGATGCACCGGCACAAGGAGCGGGGCTTTTGCTGCGGCGCGGGCGGTGCGCGGATGTGGATGGAGGAACGGATCGGCAAGCGCATCAACAACGAGCGCGTCGAGGAGGCCCTGGCCCTCGATCCGGACATCGTCTCGACCGCCTGCCCGTTCTGCCTGGTCATGCTCACCGACTCGGTCAACGGCAAGAAGAACGAGGGCACGGCGAAGGAGACGGTCCAGGTCGTCGACGTCGCCCAGCTCCTCCTCGACTCCGTCAAAACCCCGGTGACCGACGAGGAACCGCCCGCGGGGGAGGCCGGCTCTCGGTCCGAGGACGCGCCCGAGCCGCAGCCGGTGAAGTAGCACGCCGGCCGGCACGAGAAGCACGGCGAAGGGCCGCCCCCCATGGGGCGGCCCTTCGCCGTGCACCAACCGGTCGCCGCCCCGCACGCCCCGGTCGCCGCCTCCCCTCCGCTCCCCGCACTTGCCGTACAACCCTCACCGCCCGGCGCGGGTCTCTTGATCGCCACCACATCGTGAACGCGGGGAGAACTCACGGACACCTCCCGCCGAACCCGGCGCTCGCGGTCGTCGGTCGCACCCATCGACCGCGGATGCCCGCCGACCGGGCGTCCCCGTACGCCGCAGGAGAACCCGTATGACGCACACCCTGCGCATCGCCCTCGCGACGGCCACCGCGGCCGCGCTGACGGGTGGTCTGCTGACCCTCACCGCCGGCACGGCGACGGCCGCCGACTCCACCCGCATACCGCAGGCGGACTTCAACGACGACGGCATCGGCGACGTCGCCTTCTCCGCCTTCGGCGCCTCCGTCAACGCCAAGAGCCAGGCGGGCCAGATCATCGCCCTCTACGGCACCCCGGAAGGCGTCTCGGACGGTGACCTCACCGGGGACCTGTCGGGCGACACCCCCAGCGACACCATCAGCCAGAACAGCAACGGCGTGCCCGGCGCCGCCGAGGCCGGGGACGAGTTCGGATTCGACTCCGCCTACGCCGACTTCAACGGCGACGGCTTCGACGACCTCGCCGTCAGCGCCCCCGGCGAGACCGTCGGCACCGACACCAACGGCGGCCAGGTCGTGCTCCTGTGGGGCTCGGCCGACGGGCTGACGGCGGGGCCCGTGATCACCGACCCGGCCCGCTCCTCGCACGACTTCTGGGGCAAGACCCTCGCGGCCGGCGACTTCGACGGCGACGGCAGGGACGACCTCGCCGTCGGCAGCGACACGCCGACCGTCCACGTCTTCCGCGGCGGCTTCGGCCCGGCCGGCGCCCTGGGCGGGCGCTACACCGTCAAGCCCCCGATCCTCGGCGGCGACGCCGGCGGCCCGCTCAACCTGACCGCGGGCAACGTCGACGGCGGCCCGGCGACCGACCTCGTCGTGGACGGCTTCGAGACGCAGACCGGGTACGGCTGGAACCGCAACTACTTCATCCCCGGCACCGCGAGCGGCCTGGACTCCTCCGCCGCCGAGGCCCTCAAGCCCGGCGTGATCACGGCGATCGGCGACATCGACGCCGACGGTCACGGCGACATCGTCAGCGGCGCCTACTGGAACCCCACCACGCAGGACGGCACCTCGATCCCGTACTCCGGCAAGGGCGGCAAGGTCTGGGTGACGTACGGGTCCGCCGACGGCCCCCGCACCGGCGACGCCACCGGCATCACCCAGAGCACCGCGGGCGTCCCCGGCACCGCCGAGGGCAACGACTTCTTCGGCTACGAGCTGGACCTCGGCGACGTCAACGGCGACCGCTTCCTCGACCTGGCGATCGGCGTCGCGGGCGAGAACCTCGGCGACGACACCGACACCGGCTCGGTCACCGTCCTCTACGGCTCGGCGAGCGGACTGGACACCGTGACCCGGGCGCAGTCCTTCCACCAGGACACCGCGGGCGTGCCCGGCACCGGCGAGGACAACAACCGGTTCGGCCTCGACGTCAAGCTGGACGACGTCACCGGCGACGGCAGGGCCGACCTGCTGGTCGGCTCCGCCGAGAACAACGGCAACGGCCTGGTCACCTTCCTGCCCTCCACCGGCACGAGGATCACCGCGACGGGCGCCGGTGCCGTGGCCCCGCAGTGGACGAACGTCTCGACGAGCGGATACCCGTACTTCGGCGCGAACTTCGCCGACTGACCCCCTTAAGGGAACGGCTGGACGCCCCCGTAAGGGATGTCACAGCTCGGCCGCAAAGCCGGGCCCGGAAGCCCGGGCCCGGCACGTCCCTCCGCGGGACCAGGTACGTTCGAAGGCGTGGCTGGATTCAGGATCGGACGCGGCGGCCGGGACGACCGCGCCCCGCACACGCGACCGCAAAACCCCCCGTACGGTCAGCAGACGCCGCAGGGCCCGGCGTACGGCTACCCGCCGCCGCCCCAGCCGGGACCGGGATACGGCGGCTACGGCCCCGGCGGCGGCCAGTACGGCGGCCCACCCGCGGGCCACGGCGGCCGTCCCGGCGACGAGCCGGAGTACTTCGGCGACCACCACGCCGCCCCCGACCCGTACGCGGCCAACCACCCCGGTCACACCCAGGCGTTCGCCGTCGGCGAGGACCCGTACCACCAGAGCGAGACGTACCGCGCCGGCTCGGCCGCGCCGTCCGGCCCGATCGGCCCCCGCCTGCACTGGAAGGCCCTGCTGAAGGGCATCGTGACGTCGCCCCGGCAGACCTTCCTGCAGATGCGCGACTACACGATGTGGGGCCCCGCCCTCGTCGTGACCTTCCTCTACGGCCTGCTCGCGGTCTTCGGCTTCGACGGCGCCCGCGAGGACGCGATCAACGCGACCCTGTCGAACGCGGTGCCGATCGTGCTGACGACCGCGGTGGCGATGGTGCTGAGCGCGTTCGTCCTGGGCGTGGTCACCCACACCCTCGCCCGCCAGCTGGGCGGCGACGGCGCCTGGCAGCCGACGGTCGGCCTGTCCATGCTGATCATGTCCCTCACGGACGCCCCCCGCCTGGTCGTGGCGATGTTCCTGGGCGGCGACGCGTCCTTCGTCCAGATCCTCGGCTGGGCCACCTGGGTGGCGGCCGGCGCGCTGCTGACGCTGATGGTGTCCAAGTCCCACGACCTGCCGTGGCCGCGGGCGCTGGGCGCGTCGGCGATCCAGCTGGTCGCGCTGCTGTCGATCGTGAAGCTGGGCACCTTCTAGGCACGCTGCGCGGAGGGGGCCCGCCCCCCCCTCCGCCCACGCTCCCGATCCCTCTCGGGCGCTGCCTCTCAGGCGCTCTCAGGCGCTCTCAGGCGTCGAGAACCTGTCCGTCCCGGCGCACGACGGGGGGCTCGACGGACCAGGCTGACTTGACTCTATGACGGTAGTAGTCTGACCCCTGCTCAGGAGGCAGGGGAGGCCCGATCTTGGCACGCAGGGTGGGGATCTACACCCGCATTTCGCGGGACGACGAAGGCGACGCCCTCGGTGTCGCGCGGCAGCAACAGGACTGCGAGCGTCTGGCGGATCTGCGGTCGTGGCAGGCCGTGAAGGTCTACGAGGACAACGACGTGTCCGCGTTCAAGCGCAACGTCGTGCGCGACGAGTTCGAGCTGATGTTGAAGGATCTGCGCGCCGGCCTCATCGACGGCATCGTGGCCTACGATCTCGACCGGCTCGCCCGGCAGCCGAGAGACCTTGAACGCCTCATCGAGATCTACGACGAGCGCCCGCGGCTGGAGTTCGCCACCGTCACCAATGACGTCAACATCGGGACGCCAGACGGCCGCACCATGGCGCGCATCATGGTCGCCTTCGCCAACAAGTCGTCGCACGACGCGTCACGCCGCATCAAGCGGAAGCACCTGGAACTGGCCCAGCAGGGCAAGGACAGCGGCGGGCCCGCACCGTACGGATGGCGGAAGGACGACCGAACCAAGGTCGACCCGGAAGCGGCCAAGGCGATCCGCGAAGCACAGCGCGAGATTCTGGCCGGCGTCCGCATCGGGACCATCCGCACGAGGTGGCAGGAGCAGGGCTTGGGCAACCCTCGCGAGGGCACCAAGCGCATGGCCCACCACCACGTCGAGCACATCCTGACCAATCCCCGGTTGGTCGGCTATCGGACCTATCACGGCGAAATCCTTCACGGTGACGACGGCCGGCCCGTCATGGGCGAGTGGGAGCCGATCAACACGCTCGAAGAGTGGGAGGCGGTGTGCGCGGCGATCGCCGAGCGAAAGCAGAAGCGCCCCGGAAAGTCGCTCGCCCGTAAGTACCTGCTGTCAGGGATCGCCCGCTGCGGACTGTGCAAAACCAAGATCCGAGGCCAGATCAACCAGCGCTGGCAGCCGGGATCGAAAGCCACCAGGTTCACCTACCAGTGCTCCGTGGTGAACGGCGGCTGCGGCAAGGTCGGCCGCACCGGAGAACCCGTCGACCGGCTGATAGCTCAACTCGTGTTGGAGGAGCAGCGCGCGCGGGCGTCGGTGACGAACGTACCTGTCGAGCAGCGATGGCCGAAGGAGGCCGAGTTGGAGCAGGTGAACGAGGACATTGCCCAACTGGTCGAGGCCGAGCGGACGAAGCAGATCACGGTGGCCACTCTCTTGCAGCTCTTGCCGGCCAAGGAGCGGTTGCGCGACGAGCTGAAGTTGGAGCGTGCCCGGTTCTACAAGGAGCAGAAGCAGGCGGAGGCCAAGAGCGAGACAGCGAACCTGACGGTTGACGAGTTCTTCGGGCTACCGATCGAGCGGCAACAGGAGATCGTGTTGCACAGTCTGTCGGCTGTGATCATTCACCCGGCAGGCAGGGGGCGCCGCAAGTTCGACCCAAGCTTGATCGAGCCCGTTTGGCACTAACGGTCAGGCCCGCCCCTGCAACACGAGCGCCCGGCGTACCCACTCCTCATCCCGCTCGGGAGCCCGACGGAGATGCATCTGGATCCACTCCTCCGTCGTCATGACCGTCTGCTCCGCCGTGTTGTTACGGGACTGCCGCTGCTTAACGTTCGTGCTCATCGGGTGCACCTCCTGTCAGTTCCTCGCGTGCGATCTCGCGGCTGTGCTGGATGTCGCGGCGGATGTTGGCGGCGAGCCAGGATTCGCCGGGGGTGTGGCCGTGGCCGGCGTAGGTCCAGTGGGCGAGGGTGAGCGTGGTTGCTTCCTCGTCGTCGGGGTCGGGCAGGCCGAGGGCGGCGCGTTGCTGGGCAGCGCGGTAGTCGGCGCGGACCTGGCGGAGAGCGCCGAGGGTGGTGGAGAAGCGGCGGGATTTGGTGGAGAAGTGGCCGCGGAAGCCGAGCATGTGGGCCCAGTCACGGAGCTTGCGGTCCGGGTAGAGCGGGTGCAGGTCGAGACAGGCGGCGATGAGCCGAGCCGGGTGGTCAGGGACGCCGAGGAGGGTCAGGGCCTCTTTGTTGCCGATGCGGCGGTCGATGGTGCCGGTGGTCTCGGCGGCTTTGGTGGCGTACTTGGCGACATAGGAGGCGACGGCCTGTTCGGTGATCTCTTCGCCGTCGCCGAAGGCCCGGATCGGGCGTACGTCGAGCTGGGTGCCCCACCGCAGGGTGCGGGCCGGCTGGTCTCCGGCCGGGGGTACGTCGACAGCGACGCGGGCGACGGTGGCCTTGATGGCGCCGGTGAGCAGGTCGAGAGTGGCCCAGGCCGGCGGGTGGTCATCGGGTCCGTCGGGTCCGTCGAAGCGGATCACGGCGTGGAAGTGCACGGCGCCGCGCTTTTGGTATTCGGCGACCTTGCCGAAGGAGACGCGGGAGGCTTCACGGGCGTCCTTCTGGGTGAGACCGGCCCTTTTGGCGATCTCGCGGCGCAGGTAGATCGTGAAGTAGCGCCACAGCTCGGAGGCGTGGTTGTTCCACAGCACGGCGCCGGCGTAGTCGTACGTCTCGGGGTCGAGCGGGGTGCCCAGCTCGGGGGCATCGTCGGGGTGGTGGGTGCCGCAGCGGCAGGGACGGTTGCCAGGCCGGTTGTGGACCGGGCCGAACGACGGCGCGGTGAGGGTGGCGAACACCCGCGGGTGGTCCCGGATCGTCTCGGGGGTGCCCTTGGCCGGGTCGCCGACGAGGCCGGCACGGATGAGGTGGTAGGTGTCGCCGGCGTAGGTCCAGGCGCAGGACGGGCAGCGGGAGGCGCGGCGGTTGCCGCAGGCCACGCGCAGGACGCCGCCGGGTTCGGTGTCGGTGGAGTACGAGTGCAGGACTTGCCGGGTTTCCCTGTCCCGGACGACGACGGAGCCTTGCAGGCGGATCGGGTCGGTGCAGCCGCCGGTGCGGCGGATCTGCTCCTGGATGCGGTCGAAGCCGTAGGACCCGGCCAGCCTCAGCACGTCGGCGAGGGTGGCCGGGTTTAGGCCCGCCACGGTGGCGGCGTCGGTCACGCGGTCACCTTCCGATCCGGACGACGCTGGCGGGGGCGGTGTGGCCGGTGCCCTTGCAGGTGGGGCAGGTGACGTGGAGGGTGGCGCGGGTGCCGTCGCGGTGGCGGGTGCCGGTGGTGATGGCGACGACGGGGAAGCCGTCGCAGGCGCGGCAGACGCGCGGGGTCCGGGCGTGCTGGGGCATCATGAGGTTTCCCTTTCGGGTCCGTCGGATCTGGAATGGGTGCAGGCGCCCGGAGCGGCGGAAGTTTGGCGACCGAGGCCGCTCCGGGGGCCGTTCAGTTGTGGACGTTGCGCCTTCCGTGGCCCTTGGCCGCGTACATGCCGGCGTCGGCGTGGGACAGAGCGTCGGTGAGTGCGGCGACCGGCAGGTCGATGCGGTGGCAGAAGCCGACGGAGGCGGAGACCGGTAGCAGGCGCCCGTCATGGGCCACGGGCCGGGCGAGGGCCGTTTGCAGCGCGGTCGTGCCGGGGGTGTGGGCGGGGTCGGTGACGATGGCGGCGAACTCGTCTCCGCCGAGGCGGGCGGCGATGCCGTGGCGTCCGCACCAGTCGCGCAGTCGGCGGGCGGTCGCGGCGAGGACGGCGTCACCGGCGGCGTGGCCGTGCGTGTCGTTGGTGGCCTTGAAGTCGTCCAGGTCGATCAGGACGACCAGCGCGGCCGGGTGCCGGGTGAGCAGGTGTTCGGCGCGGGCGGTCCATCCGGCGCGGGTGTGCAGTCCGGTCAGCGGGTCGCGGCGGGCGGTGGCCAGACGGCGCAGGAGCAGTCCGCCGTGGACGGCCCAGCCGAGGGCCGGTAATGCGGCAGCGATCACGGTTTCCATGGCTCACCGTCCCTTGTGCAGGTCGTTGACGAGCAGGCGCAGGACGACGGCGACCAGGGCGATGGACACGCCGGTGATGGCGACCGCGAGGAGCATGGAGACCAGGACCGCGCCGACGACCAGGACCACGGCGCCACCACCGGCGGCGAGGGCGAGTGCGCTGCCGGGGGTGAGCTGAACCGTGGGCCGGGCCGAGACCGGGGCCGGGGCGACAGGTGCCGGCGGCGGGGCCGGGGTGCCCGGGGTGATGATGGTCGGCTCGACGGCGACCGCGGGCGGGGTGGCCCTGCCGGTGGGCTGGGGCATGGACGGGAGCTTGGGCCGGAACATGAGCAGGTCTCCTTACTTGACGACGATGGTGAGGGCGGGGGCCAGGATGCTGTCGGCGAGGAGGTAGCCGCCCAGGAGGAGCACGGCCACGAGCCACCACGGCGGGCGGATGAGCTTGACTCCGAGGAAGCCGACGGCGAGCAGGGCGAGCCAGAGCGGAACGTCCATGACGCGGGGTCCTCCTATGCCTTGCAGCGGTGGGTACGGGCGGCGAGTTCGGCGCCGGCGCGGTCTCGGTAGTCGGCGGAGAAGCCGCAGCCGGGGGCGGTGCAGGCGGCGGTGTGCCGGTCACGGCCCCGGCCGTCGTAGTACGTGGCGACCTGCACGGGGCCGATGCGGACGCGGTCGCGGAAGCGGCGGTAGACGGCCATGGGGTCAGCCCTCCTGTCGGAGGCTGGGGCCGGGGAACTCAGCGAGGATGCGGGCGGCGGTGTCGGCATCCGGGGTGCGGTCGGCGGCTTCCTCGGCGAGCAGCCGGGCCAGGGCGGGGCGGCCGGTGACGGCCATCTCGCGGGCGGCGCCGATGAAGTCGGCGGGGCGGTCGAAGGACCGGGACATGAGGCGAACTCCTTTCCGATCAGATGAGTTGGAGTTGTGCGGCGATGGCGTCGACCATCGGGGCGGGCAGACCGAGCCGGGCCGACAGGGCGTCAGCGGGCATCGGTGTGCCGGTCGAGGCACGGTGTGCGTCGGCGATCTTCCGGGCGTGGTCGAGCAGCGCAGCCGGGACGACCGGCGCGGGGGTTGGGACGGGCGGCGGTGGGGCTGGTGCGAGTTCCGGCGCGGATGGCACGGGCGGGGCGGGGTCGGGGTCGTCGGTGCGGTGCATCTCGACTTCCGGCGCGGCCGGTTCGTCGTCCACGGGCTGCACGGGGGTGGCCGGTTCGGCGGGGGTGTGGACCAGGAGGGTTCCGCCGAGGAAGGCCAGCGCGGGCCAGCCGGCGACGAGGATGCGCAGCCAGGCGGGCACCTGGTCGAGGTCGAGGAGTCCGGCGGTCGCGACGTTCGCGCCGAGCGAGGCAGCCAGGGCGATGACGAACCAGGTCCAGGCCGAGCGGTCCCGCCGGGCGGTGCGCAGTCGGCGCCAGGCGGCAACCAGCAGCAGGTCGACCGAGACCGGGTAGGCCCAGGCTTTCCAGCCGGTCTGTCCGGCGGCGGCGGCGAGGTCGTGGAGGTGGGCGAAGGACAGCGCACCGGCGATGACGGCTTGGACGAGTACGGCGTCCAGGCGGATCGAGCGGAGCATGGGGCACCTCCCTTCGAGGGGGTGTCGGGCCGGGGGGCGGGCGGGAAGCAGGTGTCCGGTCGCCCGCCCCGGGCGGTGTCAGTCGGTGACCGGGCGGGGCTTGACCAGCGACGGACCGGTCTCCGGCGCCTCGGCGGGCACGTAAGGGCGGAACGGTTCGAGGGCGGGAAGGTCTGGGACCAGGTGGGCGAACTCCCGGCAGACCGCGACGACATCCGCGCGGGAGGTGTTCGGGGTGCGGATTTTCGACCAGCCGCCCGTGGAGTCCGCCGCTACAGCCGTGCCGGGGCGTTCCATCGGGATCAGGCTCGCGACCGGCACCGCGTCCGGGGCGACGTCGGCCAGGCCCATTTCCGCGGTCTGCTTGTCGTTGACGCGGTGCACCACGCGGCCGGTGAGCTGAGCGCGGAGCATGGTGGCGCCTTTGCCCAGATCGGAGCCGAAGCGCTGCCCGCAGATCTCCAGGTAGACCCCGACCGCGCGGGCCATCTGCGCCAGCCGGATCAACGCGGTCACGATCTTCTCGCGGCGTTCCTCATCCTTCTTCGAGGAGATCAGGAACAGTTCCGCCACCTCGTCCACCAGGACCACGACCGGCACCGGACGGGAATCTGCGGGCAGCTCCCACACGTCGGAGACACCGTGCCGGCTCAGCAGGTCGAAGCGGTCTTCCATCTCCGCGACCAGCACCGCAAGCAGGGAGGCGGCGTCGTCCGGGGTGGTGACCAGCGCCGAAAGCCGGGGCGCGAACGCCCGCTGTTCGACACCGCGCTTGCAGTCGATGCCGACCAGCGCCACCGGCAGTTGCGCCAGTCCTTTGATCAGGTTGCGCAGGTACATCGACTTGCCGGAGTGGTTCGCGCCCAGGGTGAGCGCCATGGGGGCCTTGCGGTAGTCCCGCTCGAAGGCGGTCCCGTCCTCACGCAGCGCCACCGGCACCACCAGGTCATGCGGGGCAGCCTTGCGCGGCATGCGCACCCGGCGCAGCACGTCATAGCCGGTCATGCGCAGTTCCACGAACCCGGGCTTGGTCTCCACCACGGTCACGGAGTGCACGCCCCAGGCATGCCGCAGCCGCTCCGAGGAGGCGACCACGTCGGCGGGCTCCAGCCCGGCCGGCAGCCGCAGCGTGACCCGCAGGCCGGTCGAAGTGGGACGCACCCGGCGGATCTTCGGCGGGACCGGCTGCACCTCACGGCGAGCGACGTTGCGGGTCATGAACGCCCGCAGGCCGGACGGCTGCACCGTCAATCCGCACACGTCCATCGTGGACCGGTAGGAGAAGGTGAACCGGCTCCAGGCGAGCGGCATCCCGACCAGCGACCAGTACACCCGCGGAGCCCGGACCTTGGCGTAACCGAGACCGCCAGCACCCACTAACGCCCCCGTGGCCTCCAGCCACATCGTCAGGTCGGCCATGGTCAGGCCGCCGCCGTGATCGCGACCGCGCGGAACGAGATCCCGTGCCGCTTCTGGCCGTTGAACTCGTTCTCCCAGTCCCGCGCCTTCAGCCCGACCACTCGCACCGGCATGCCCGGCATCAGACCCTCCGGGATGCCCGTCTCCGGGACGGTCACCTGGTAGAGGTTGCCCTCACCCTCGTCCGAGACCAGCAGGCCCACGGTCGACAGGCCCGCACCGGTCTCCCGGTCCAAGGCCCGCTCCCCAGTCTTCTTGTTCGCCATCTTCGGTTCCGGCGCGGTCGCCACGAACACCACGGCGGTCGAGAGGTCGATTTTGAAGGAAGGCATCAGTACTCCCAGCGTTGATGTCGGAGCAGCCCGATAGGGCCGCGTGATGCCCGCTGTCCTAGGACTGCGAGCCGCTGAGAGAGATAGTGCATCGCAGTCCTAGGACTGTCAACAGTCCTAGGACTATGTTTCACTGGACCTTGTCGAGAGGGGTTCGAGATGGCGCCCAAGTGGCGGGAGCTGGCAGACAAGCTGGCCGAGCAGATCAGAAGGGGTGATTACGCCCCCGGCCAGCGACTGCCGCACATCAGAGAGCTTGTTGAGGCAGGCGAAGGCTCCAAGGCCACCGTGCATGCCGCCTACAAGGCGCTGGAAGCCGAAGGTCTGGTCACCTCGTCGCGCGGCCACGGCACGGTCGTGCGCCAGCAAGTTCCCCTCAAGCGCTTGGGTATCGCCCGCTACGACAAGGCCAAGTGGCGGGACGGCGACGAGGTCGCCTTCATCGCGGACCGTGTGGCTTCGGGGCGGGGGTACCGCCGGAACGAGCAGACCCAGACGGTCAGTCGCGTCGTGGCGCCACCGGAGGCGGCAGCCGCACACGGGCTACCGGAAGGCGCCGAGGTCTACGCCCGCGCGCGACTGGTCAAGGAAGGGGACCAGCCGACCCACACGCTGACCAGCTACTACCGGCCTGAGCACGTGGAAGGTACGCGACTGGTGGACCCCACGCCGGGGCCCGCCGGCCGAGGCGGTGGATTTCGCGTGCTGTACGACGCGGGTTACGAGATCGATCACATGAAGGAGCGACTGTTCGCCCGTGCCGCCACACCGGACGAGGTGAAGCAGCTCCAGCTGCCGCCGGGCGAACCGGTCGTCGAGCTGCATCGGACGACCTACACGGCCGACGGCACCGTCGTGGAGTTCGCCATCGGGGTACACGCGGCATCGCGCTTCGCATGGGAGTACGACTTCAAGGTGCCCGACTCGGCGAAGGACAGGGAAGGTAAGCAGTGATCTCGACGCAGGATTGGGCAGACGCCCGGCGCGTGTGGGAGTACCACCAGATGGGCCACTCACCCCGGCCGTGCTCGGTTGCCATCGGACTCGGCAGCCACGACCTGGGCGTGGCCGACACGGCAGTGGACCTGTACAAGCGCGGCATGGCCCCGCTGCTCCTGTTCACCGGTGCCACCAGCCCTACGACGCGGGAGCGCATGCCCCGCGGTGAAGCCGTCCACTACCGGGAACGGGCACTGGAGCTCGGCGTCCCCAGTACGGCCGTTCTCGTGGAGCCGCGAGCCCGCAACACGGGCGAGAACATCCGCTTCTCGCGAGAGCTGTTGGAAGAGGTGGGGATCGAGGTGTCCTCGGTACTCCTGATCAGCAAGCCGTATGAGGAGCGGCGGGCGTATGCCACCGCGCGCAAGCTCTGGCCCGAAGTCGAGGTCGTCAGCGCTTCCACTCCTATGACGCTCGACCAGTACGTCGACTCCATCGGTGACGCCCGTCTGGTGATCGACATGCTGGTCGGTGCGCTTCAACGACTGATGATCTACCCCGAGCAGGGATTCATGATCAGCCAACCGGTACCCGCCGACGTGCGCGAGGCATACGAGCGCCTGTGCCAAGCCGGATTCACGAGCCGACTCCTGACCACCGACGCGCCTTCGGCTTGACCCGGGCAAGAGCGAGAGCTGTTACAGGTTTCTCTACCTCATCAAGCCCCGGCTGCGCTCCGCTCCGCCGGGCGCGCTTCCCGGCTCCGCTCCGCCGCCGCTCCTGCCTTCGGCCCGCTCCGGCGGGCTGCGCCGACGCGCGCCCACAGGTGGATAGGGCCGGAAGCCATGAGGCGATCACCACACACAACGCCCGCGGGTCAGAACAGTGCCTCCGGCGGGGGATCGGCCGACACCGGGATGGAGGGAGCGCCGTTCCCGACTGCGGGCCCGTAGGGGCGTGCGCGGGGTGCTCCCATCCCGTACGCCATCGACCCAGGCAGAGCCGAGCAGACGCGGCCCATGGCGTCCAGGTCGTTCGTACAGTGGCGCGCTCCACCTGGACGCCATGAACCACGCCTGCTCCACGGTGTGTGGGTCGACGGCGTACGGGATGGGAGCTGGGGAGAGTGGGGGTGAAGGAAGTCGGACCGCTAAGGCAGATAGGGGTGACCTTCCGCAGTAGCCACATAGGGCCTGCCAAGAGGGCGATGTAGGCTAACGAGGTCTCCCTGGGTAGCAAGATTGCAACCCGAGAGTGCAATATTGCATTGCGACCTGGGGTTGAGGAGCCCTTCACGCACAGGAGCCCCACCTCGGCGGGTAAGGCCGAGGTAGGGCCCGTGGGTGGAGTATCGAAGCGGGTCCGGCCGAGCTGCGATTGGCCGGACCCGTTTCTCATGGTCCGCCCATCAGCCGGTTCCTGCTCCGACGTACAGCGCTAGCGCGCCAACTGCTCCACACAGCCTGCGAGTGCCGTAATCGCTGTGAGAATCGCAATCATGATCTCGGCCCTTGTGAGGCTCCGACGCGGATCACGTTCCGGCTCATCCGGCTTCCGCAGTTCTGCCATGTCACACTTCCAGTCCGGTCGTGCTAACCCCTGGCGTACTGGGGTCTTCGGCCCTTGGGTCCGAAGCTCGGGATGGACCGGAAGTGGACGGCAGTAAGCATATCTGTCGGCACTGACAGTCCCGGGGTCTCCAGGGGAGCACCGACACTGAACTAGTTCAGAAGGCCTCCCTGTTGGGCTTAGCGGACTCTCCCGACCTATGTACTGGAGGCAACACACTCCAGGGGAAGTTGATCCAGTCGTCGGTCCGCTTCCACACGTAGTCGCACTTCACCAGCGACTGCGACTTCTCGTAGATGACGGCGCTGCGCACCTCGGCGACGGCGTCGAGACAGAAGTCGCGCACCAGCTTGAGCGTCTTGCCGGTGTCGGCGACGTCGTCGGTGATCAGGACCTTCTTGTCGGAGAAGTCGACGACATCGGGCACGGGAGCGAGCATGACCGGCATGTCGAGGGTGGTGCCGACACCGGTGTAGAACTCGACGTTGACCAGGTGGATGTTCTTGCAGTCGAGGGCGTAGGCGAGCCCGCCGGCGACGAAGACGCCGCCGCGGGCGATGCTGAGCACGACGTCGGGCCGGTACCCGTCGTCGGCGACGGCCTGGGCCAGCTCACGGACGGCCCGCCCGAACTGCTCGTAGGTGAGGTTCTCGCGTACGTCACTCACGTCGATCGTGTCCGTCCCGCTCAGACCTGGGTCCGGTGGAAGTTGAGGAAGGACCGGGAGGCCGTGGGCCCGCGCTGCCCCTGGTACCGGGACCCGTACCGCTCACTCCCGTAGGGCGCCTCGGCGGGCGAGGTGAGCCGGAACATGCACAGCTGGCCGATCTTCATACCGGGCCACAGCTTGATGGGGAGGGTGGCGAGATTGGACAGCTCCAGGGTGACGTGCCCCGAGAAGCCGGGGTCGATGAACCCGGCGGTGGAGTGGGTCACGAGCCCGAGCCGCCCGAGCGAGCTCTTGCCCTCGAGCCGGGAGGCGAGATCGTCGGGAAGCGTGATGACCTCGTACGTCGAGGCGAGCACGAACTCCCCGGGGTGCAGAATGAACGGCTCGTCCCCCTCGGGCTCCACCAGACGCGTGAGATCCGCCTGCTCGACGGAGGGGTCGATGTGGGGATAGCGGTGGTTCTCGAACACCCGGAAGAAGCGGTCGAGTCGTACGTCGATGCTGGACGGCTGCACCATGGATTCGTCGTAGGGATCGATCCGCACCCGCCCGGCGTCGATCTCGGCCCGGATGTCCTTGTCAGAGAGAAGCACGCCCCGAGGATACGCAAGGCGCGCGGAGCCGCCACAACCGGACGACTCCGCGCGCTTCGGTCTGCCTGCCGCTGCCTGCCTCGGCCCGTCCGCTACCGCTTCTGCAGGCTGACCGGCACCACGCTGCGCAGCCGCGCACAGCGAGGACACCGGACGAGCCGCCCGGGCCCGAGGCGCTCGGCCTGCTGCATCGGGAACGAAGCGGTGCTGAACACGTGCCCATCGGCACAACGGACGACGGTGCGCTCCATCAAGTCCTAGAGTCCCTTCCCCAAGAGCCGCGTCTGGCTGGGATGCCGTGACGACGAAAGCCACATTACGGGACGATCAGGACGACCCTCCAGGCGGCACTCCGGTCCCCCCGGACCCTCCACCCACTCCCCCACCGTACGCCCCAACTCCGCTTCCCCGCCTGCCCCGTCCACCCCCGCGAAAACACACGGGGCCCCACGGCGCGAGGCACCGGGGGCCTGGAATGAGGTACAGTATCCGAGCATTCGACACCGACCCGGAGTCGGCGTCTTACGCGGGTGTAGTTTAATGGTAGAACATCAGCTTCCCAAGCTGAGAGCGCGAGTTCGATTCTCGTCACCCGCTCTGCGATGAAGGCCCAGGTCAGGGACCTGGGCCCTTTTGCTGTCCGCTGTGATCACTCGCCGCGTGCCAGATCCGTGCCAGAACGCTTCTCGGCGGCCTTCCGGGCAGCCTCCTCCCGAGCCTTCCGGACCGTGTCATCGAGGCCGGCGGCGACCTCCTCCTGACGCTCTTCGTCGGAGTGCTGATAGATCAGCGCGGCCTTCTCGGAAGACAGTCCGACGCGCACCATCGTGTTCCTTCAGGGTGGCACCGGACCAGGTGGAAAGGGTGTGCCCGGTGTGCCGCGGTCGTCGAAGCGGAAGCCCTCCGGCATGCCGACGATCTCCCGGGCCTTCCGCCACTTCCGCCCGAAGGTGCTCCGCCGGAAGGGAGCGCCCTCCTCACCGACGAAGAGCAGCCCGTCCGGGCCCGGCTCGGCGTACGACTCCAGGTGCCAGCGGAGGTCGAGCACCAGGACACCAGGACGACCATGCCGAGCACCGCCGGGGCCTGTGCATGGTCAGCGCAATCGCTGACAGGGTCGTCGTCCGCGACACGCCGGCTACACGGTCACTGCGGAGCCTCTTCACCCAGGCCCGCTCGGCAGGGGGAAACCAGTGTTGACGTCCCAGCGTCCCGAAGCACTGGACGCGGACAGCCGCCCCCTTCACTACCGTTGCCAGGCTGCCGCCTACCCCTCGCACGCGGCCCGCGCCATCCCCCTGGGGACACACGACGCCAGCTGTGGATGAACTACTGCCGGATCGTCCTGACCGAGGGAGCGCAGGACGATCTGGTCCGGTTCCTCAGTCGCGACCTTCTGGTCAGCGTATGGCCCACACTGCGCACACTGGTCAGCCGTGATGTCCGGGAGAGCTCCTTTTCCGTCACTTCTCGAGCGAAGAGGGCGAGTTCGGCTCTCGTCGCATCAGACCGGGAGATCGTCGGGGAGTACCCGAAAGGCCTTGTGGTGGCCCAAGGGGCGTACGGCCCGGAAGTCACGTCGGTCGAGGGTGAGGATCGCGTCCGTGTCGTAGTCGGCGGCGAGCGCCACGTTGACCGCGTCGGCGAGGTCGAGGTCCAGCGCACGGTAGCGGACACGGACGGACTGGGCGGTGCCCAGGTGGTCCTCCGTGATCTCCGGCATGACGACGCGCCCCCGGCTCATCCAGCGCCGGAGGTCGTCGACCGCGCCGAGGGCGGCCGTCCTGCCGAGCTCGCGCGTGGCGACGTGGTCCAGTTCGGCCAGCAGCAATGGGGACATGACCAGGAGGCCGGCCACCATGATCGCCTCGTTCGCCGCCCGGTGTTCCGGGTGAGCCGAGTCCAGGGCCGCCAGGAGGCCGGACGTGTCGGCGATGACAATGATCACGCGGCGGTTCCGGAATCCGCGTCGGTCTCCCGGCGGACGGCGTCGGCGACCGCGTCACGGACCTCCGCCTTGGAGGGCGTGCGGCCCGTCCCCTCGAAGGTGCGCGAGAACAGCGGCTCGTCCCAGACCCTGTTCGCCATTGCCGCGAGGTGGATGCCCTGGCGGATGATCTCGGCCTCGCTGATCCCCCGACGCTTCGCGGCCTCCTTGATGATCGCCAGGTCCTCGGGGTCGGCGTAGACGTTCGTGCGCTTCATGGACATGTACCAAGAGTAGTCCATGTACCGGATTGACACACGCAGGTGCCTCGTTCTTCAGATCATGAGCTGTGGCACCGCACCGTGCTCGCCGCCTCTTGCATCGAACCACTTCTCGTGGAGGTCGAAGTCCGTAGGGGCGCTCCCACAGGTCTGTGATCTCCCGAGCCGAGGCGAGGGCCCGGCAGCCGTATGCGACCGCGACCGCCGCGCTCAGTCGTTCTGCGCATCCCCCAGGCCCGCACACCGAGCAATCCACATCAGCGAAGTGGTCGTCCACATCGCAGTGCCGTGCCCACGGTGTGCCCTTCAGAGCGGACACCTGCGGTCAACAGCGGTGCCACAGGAAGCCAACGCCTACCGCAGCACATGGGATCCACGCGAGTCAGCAGCTTCACGCTCGCGCAAGCGCCGTCGCTTACCAAGCTGAGAGCGCGAGTTCGATTCTCGTCACCTGCTCCAGAGAGCAACCCCAGGTCAGCAACCCGGGGTTTGTTCTGTGCTGAACCCTGAACTGTGGCGGGGCATGACTCCTCATTCAGGGGGGTCAGGCAGCTCAGCTTTGGATACGGCGTCGAGGGCGCAGCCGTCCGCGTCCGCCGTCACGGTGGTCCCGGCGCTCGCCGGCGCCGTTCGTCGTGGCGGCCGTGCGGCGTGTCGGCTTCCTGCCCGTGGGTTTGCGGCCCGGTGCGACCACGCCGTCGCGGCCGTAGTGGAAGGCGGCGATCCTGTCGCCGTGCTGCGCGTTGAGCCGGTGGATGAGGAACACGCCTGCCGCGATCACCGCCAGCAGCGCGAGCACCGTCACGAGGACGTCCATGGTCCTCACACCCTTCCCGGTTGGTCCGCCGACGCTGCGGGGGCCACCCGGCCCCGCGGCGGAGTCACGGCGGCGCCGGCTTCGGGCCGGAGCCGGCCCGGCGTATTCGATCACCGAGAGACGGTACGGGCGCGAATGCCCGTGCTCGGCATGTCGTCGGTTCCTTCAGCGTACTCCTCGCGGCGTCCGAGCCCGTGGGCCGTGCGCCCGGCGTGGGCGATCGACCCGCCGTGGGACCCGCTCGCCCACGCCGTCGGCTCCCGCGGCACCGGACGATCACGTCGGGTGCCCCGGGTCGGCACGTGCCGTGCCGGTGTCGATGAGGATCTGCTGCGCCTGCGTACGGCCGTCGGCGCGCACGGCCGCCGCCATGGCGGCGTGCGCGGCGTCGGGCGTCGCGTGCGGCGGGACGACGACGAGGGAGAAGAGATCCCGGCTGCTTCGGGTGATGAGGACGGTGTCGTCGCCGACCGGGAAGGAGTCGATGTGGACGACGCGGCCGTCGATGGTCATCCGCGTCGGCAGTTCCTCCCAGGCGTCGCTGTCCAGGCCGACGCGGGTGATGGGCCCGAGATACTCGGTCAGCGCGGTGACGAGGCCGGGCAGCTCGCGGGCGACGTCGCGGGAACGGGGCCACCACGCCCCGTCGAGCGCGCCCTGCCGGTCATGGGTCGTCTCTAGCCGTACGACGGCCGTTCCGGGTCGCGGGACCGCCTGGTGGACGGCGTCGGGCAGGGGCCTGGTCACCTGCGGGGAGTCGGAGTCGGACATCGCGCTCGCCTGCCTGTCTGCCGGGGACGGCACCGCCCAAAGGCCCCCTCGCTTCACGGTACTCCTCGCCTGAGCGGGCGGGAGGGCCTCAGCGGGAGGCCGGGAGGGGGAGGGCGTCCGTGTAGGCGTTCGGGGGGCGGGTGGTCTCGGTGACGGTGTCGGCGTCCAGGGCCGGGGCGGCGGAGGGGGTGCCCAGGGTTCCGGTGGGGTGCCAGGTGCCCACGACCGTCACCCAGGTGTCGGCGGGCGGGGCCGGTGTGCCGTGGACACGGATCTTGACCGTCTGGGCGTCCGCCGCGCAGCAGCTGATCAGGAGGCGGGTCAGGTACCATGTCCCGCCCTTTTCGCCGGGGGTCACGAAGCCCGTCATCCGGACCGTGCGGCCCTTCAGGGACTGCTCACGGTCCTGCTGGACGCGGCCGATGAAGTCGCGAAGCGTCAGGGGGACGGGGGACGTCGCGGGCAGCGGGTCGAAGCCGTCCTGCCGCACGACCGGCTTGGTGTCCTGGCGGGCGGCGGTGTAGGCGCCCAGGGACGGCGGGGCGTAGACGAGCAGGCTCAGGGCCGGGAGAAACAGCAGCCACGCCACGCGGGGGACCTTGGAGTGGTCGTGGCCGTGGTCATCGGTGTGGTCTCGGCCGGGGCCGTCATCGCCGTGGCCGTGGGTGTCGTCCTGCTTCTCCGTGCCGGCTCGTGCCGACCATGCCTCCGCCAGTCCCAGCACCAGCAGCACCACGCCCGACGCGATCAGCAGCGGGCGCATCCAGTCCCTGACGTACCGCAGATAGAGGTCGGTGAGGACGGTCGCGTGGAGCAGGCCGAGGCCGCTGAGGATGAGCAGAGTCGCCTGCAGGGGGCGCTTCACAGCAGTACTCCTCCGATGAGCGCGCTGCACAGGATCGCGACGACCGCCGTGGCCGCGGAGAAGCGGAAGGCGAAGGTCCGCCCGAAGGTGCCGGCCTGGAGGGCGATCAGTTTGAGGTCGACCATCGGGCCGACCACCATGAACGTCAGCCGGGCGGTGGGCGAGAAGCCGGTGAGGGACGCCGCGAGGAACGCGTCCGCCTCCGAGCAGACCGACAGGACGATGGCGAGCGCGGCCAGGAAGAGCACCGACAGCCAGGGAGAGTCGGCGAAGGCGTCGACGACCGAGCCGGGCACGGCCACGTTGAAGGTGGCCGCCGCCATGGCGCCGACGATGACAAAGCCGCCCGCGTGCAGGAAGTCGTGCTGGAAGCCGAGGCGGAACTCCGTCCAGCGGCTGTGGCCCGGGCGGTGCCCGGTGTGCCGTACGGACGGCCGCAGCCACTTCTCCCGGCCCAGCCAGAGCCACAGCCAGCCCATCACGGCGGCGGTGGCGAGGGAGGCGAGCAGCCGGGCCAGCACCATCTCGGGGCTGCCGGGGAAGGCGATCGCCGTGGTGGTGAGGACGACCGGGTTGATGGCGGGGGCCGAGAGGAGGAAGGCGAAGGCCGCGGCGGGGGTGACGCCCCTGCCGATCAGGCTCTTGGCGACCGGGACGGACGCGCACTCGCAGCCGGGCAGGACGACCCCGGCTGCGCCGGCGACCGGGACCGCGAGGGCGGGGTTGCGGGGCAGGAGGCGGGTGAACACGCTCGCCGGCACGAACGCGTTGATCGCTCCGGACAGGGCCGTGCCGAGCAGCAGGAACGGCAGCGCCTGCACGGTGATCGAGAGGCATACGGTCCGCCAGGCCTGTACGGCCGGCTCGTCGCCCCAGCGACCGACGGCGAAGAGCAGCGCTCCGGGAAGCACCGCCGCCGCGAGGAGCAGCAGGGGCCAGGTCCGGGGCCAGCCGCCGTCGCGTACCGGCGCGTCACGCACGGGTCCGTCGCCCGCGGGTGCGTCACGCACGGGCGGGCCCTCGTCGGGCGTACGCGCTGCGGTGGCCCCGCCGGGGGCCGCGACGGCACCGTACGGCTCCTCGGCTCGCACATCTGTCTGTCGCATGCCGCTCCGAATGTCCGATGTTCGCATCGAACGATAGCGGGCGGCGCGGGGGCATCGGCTGCCGCCGGTACTCGTCATGCCTCCGTCGATGGCTCGCCCGACCGGTCCGACTTCGGCCAGACGTACGGCAGGTCGTCCGGCACGCCGGGGAAGCGGGGGGCGTACGTCTCCGCATCCTTGCGCACCAGCGCCGAGCGGTGACTGAGGTGGAAGGCGTCGTCGCCGAGCCACGGCGGCAGTTCCCCGGCCGCGGCCAGCAGCGGCTGACGGCGGACCGACGTGCCGGGGCGGAAGGCGAGCAGATCGGCCACGAGCGTCGCCGCGCAGCTGTCCTGGTGGCCCTGCTCACGCCACACCGCGCACATTTCCAGGCCGTAGCGGACCAGCGCCTCCTCGTAGCCGGCCCACATCCGTACGGCCGGGTGGTGCCGCCATCCGTAGCCCGGCACGATCAGGCCGCGCAGCACCTGCAGCGCCTCGACCCGCTGTTTCCCGAGCCGGCGACGGTCCAGGGCCAGGGCCGAGGCCCGGAAGTCGGGGTGGGGGAGGAAAGTCTGCATGCCGGCGTCCCCAGTCAGGGCGTGCCCGTTCAGGTCGCTGCGGTCAGCACGGGTGCTTCGGTCAGGATGGGGTGCTGCGGCCAGTACGGGGTGCTTCGGTCAGGATGGGGTGTCGCAGTCAGTACGGGGTGTCGCGGTCAGTACGGGGTGCTTCGGTCAGGATGGGGTGTCGCAGTCAGTACGGGGTGTCGCGGTCAGTACGGGGTGCTGCGACCGACGAGTACCACGCCAGGGAGCGAACACCGCACGCAACGCCCGCCGAGTCCGCCCGGTCCACGACGCACCTCGGCTCACGCCCCCACCCGCACCCGCCGCTCCACCGTCACCTGGTCGATCTCCGACGTCCGGATCGTGATCCGCATCGTCCAGACGCCCGGCAGGGGCAGCCGGAGGCGGTCCGTGGCCCAGTAGCCGCCGCGGTTCTCCAGGGCGGCGTCGAGGGGGCCGACGTCCTGGGCGGGGAGGGCGAGGGTCAGGCGCAGTTCGGGGACGGTGACGATGCCTCCGTCGGGGCCGAAGACGACGGCCTGGAGCTGATTGCGGCCGACGCGGCCCGGGGCGAGGTCGAGCTGGACCTTGCCGTGGCCGTTGGGGGTGCCCACGTCGAAGGGAACGAGGGTGCTGGAGGACGTGGGCGCGTCCGGCGTCGCGGCGGAGGCGCTCTCGGCGGCGGCGCGGCCCGGAAGGGTGATCGTGAGGAGGGTCGTGACGACCAGGACGGCCACGCCGGTCAGGACCTCCGCCAGCACCGATCGCCGCAGGGCACGCCGGTGACCGTCGTCCCCGGCGTCCCCCTCCGCCGGACCCGCCACCGCCCCTTCCACCGGCCTCTCCACCGCCCCTCCCACCGGCCCTTCCACCGGCCCCTCCGCCGGACCCTCCACCGCCCCTTCCGCCGACCTCGCCGCCCACCCCCGCACCCGGCGACGGGACAGCGCCGCCGCCGACAGCAGCGCCGTCACCGCGCCCAGCTTCACCAGCAGCACCCTCCCGTACGTCGTCCCCGTCAGCGCGTCCCAGGAGCCGAGGCCCCGCCAGGACTGGTAGACGCCGGTCAGCGCGAGGACGGCCACACAGGCGGGGGCGAGGCGGGAGAAGCGGGCGACGTGGGCGGCGGTGAGGTCGCCGGGGGCGCGGTACGCCACCGTGAGCAGGGCCGTGAGCCCGCCCAGCCACACGCCCATGGCGAGCAGGTGCAGCACCGACGACGTCATCGCCGCCGGCACCTGTATCCCGGCGGAGGCGTGCTCGGCCGCCGCCCAGGTGAGGGCCAGCGCGACGGCGAGGGCGACGGCCGGGACGCCGGGGACCGGTCGTGCTCCGCGCGCGGTCGTGTTCGCCGTCTCGCCGGTCTCCTCGACCAGCCGGGCGGGGTGCGGGCGGGCCGAGGCGCCGAGCAGGCGCCGTAGGAGCGCCCAGGCCGCCGCGAGGAGCGCCAGCCTGGTCGTCAGCGCGGCTCCCGGACGGGTGGTGAGCGTGGCCGTGAGGACCACCGGGTCGAGGGCGTCGGCCAGGCCGGTGCCGCGTGCGTAGGGGCCGCGCAGGAGCAGCAGCGCGGCCGTGGACGGCAGCAGGGTCGGCCAGGCCGCCGTGAGCAGCCCGCGCAGCGCGGCCGGCGCGGGGCCGCGCACCACGGCAGCGAGGAACACCGTGACGCCGACGAGCAGGGCGAGGCCGCCGTACGCGGCGTAGCGGGCGGTGTTGTAGAGGGAGGCGACGGCCGGGTCCTCGGTCGGGGCGGCGACGGTCGCGGCGGTCGCCGAGGGCGCGCCGACGGAGAAGACGAACGCCCCGGAGACGGGGTGGCCGTCCGCCGACACCACCCGCCAGGCCACCGTGTAGGTGCCGTCGGCGAGGCGTGCGGGGAGGCCCACGCGGACGGTGTCGGAGCGGTCGCCCGCGTGTGCGGCGCGGCCCGTGTCCACGGGACGGTCGGCGGGGTCGATGACCCGGACCGAGTCGTCCAGGAGGGCGACGGTCTCGGTGAAGGAGAGGGTGAGCCGGCGCGGGGCGGAGTCGAGGACCGTGCCGTCGCCGGGGTCGGTGGCGCGCAGCGCGGCGTGCGCGGAGGCGGGCGCGGGGGCGAGAAGCAGCAGGATCAGCGCGGCGGCGCTCCCGAACAGCCACCGCCGGCCGCCCTGCCCGCGCCCGTGTCCCTGTCCCTGCCCCTGTCTCTGCCCGCGCTCACGCATCCCCGTACCTCCGCACCTCCGGAGGGGATCCTCCGCACCTCCGGAGGGGATACGGACGCCGGCCCGCCGGCGTTCAGCCCGCCCTCGGCCGGCCCTTCAGGGGCGGCCCAGTTCGGCGATGAGCGCCGCCCGGTCCGGGTACCGCGCCGCCAGCTCCCGCGCGTCCCCGTGCTCGTACCCCTCGTACGCGAACCCGGGGGCCATCGTGCAGCCGAACAGCGTCCACGTCCCGTCCCCGGCCACCCGCCCGCCCATCCAGGTCCCGGCCGGCACGGTCAGCTGGACGTGCTCCCCGCCCAGCACGTCCGGGCCGAGGACCTCCGTGCGGGAGGTGCCGTCGGGGGCGAGGAGCAGCAGTTCCAGCGGGTCGCCGAGGTGGAAGTGCCAGATCTCGTCGGTGGGCAGCCGGTGCAGCGCGGAGTGGTCGCCGCGCCGCAGCAGGGCGACGATGGCGGTGCCCTCCGGCCGTCCGTCGGGGCGCGGCGGGCCGGCCCAGGTCCGCCGGAACAGCCCGCCCTCGCGCGGGATCGGTTCCATCCCGTAGTGCGCGATCAGGGCCTGTGCGGTGACACGGTCGTCGTCTGGGGTCACGTACGGAAGGCTACTGCCCGGCCGCTGCCGGTCATGGCTCCTGGCGGTCCGCGGCTACTGCCGCTCCAGGAAGGCGAGTTGGGCCCGCTTCTCCGGCAGGTACACGTCCGGGAGGTCCACCTCCGGCAGCACCACGGCCGGCCCGGCGACGAAGCCCTGGCGCACGTAGCGGGCGATCGCCTTCTCGTTGCCCACGTCGGGGTCGATGACGATGCGCGTCCGGTCCAGGGTGCGGAACATGTATCCGGTGACGGCGGCCACCAGCGCCGACGTCCAGCCGGACCGTGCCCCGTCCGCGGGCGGGGGCGCGACGAGCAGGTGGATGCCGATGTCGCCGGGGCGCACCTCGTAGCACTCGCCGACGCGGTCCGCCTCCGGCTCGTAGGTCTGCAGCAGGGCGGCCGGGACGCCGTCCTTGACCAGCAGGAAGGCGTGGTGGGTGGTGAGCGTGTCCAGGTGGGCGTACGTCTCGGCGACCTGGTCCCGCGTCAGGCCGTTCATGCCCCAGAAGGCGGCCCGTTCCTCGCTGACCCAGCCGTGGATCAGCTCGGCGTCGCCCTTCGCGTCGAGCGGCAGGACGCGTACGGCGCCGAAGCCGTCGATCTCCTCGACGTGCACGGCGTCGCGGGCGGCGTAGGGGCCGGTCTCGGTACCGGCGTTGGGGTCAGACATGGTCGGTCTCCTTCGTCAGACGGGCCCAGTCGGTGACGACCGGCACGAGTTCTCCCCGGAGCCACCGGGCGAGCTGGTCGCGGTGGTGCGGTGATCCGGGCACGCCGGACGCGCCGAGCGGCACCACCCACAGGCTGTCCTCGCGCCGGGCCAGGTCCCACACGTAGCGGGCGGCCGGGCAGCGTGCGGCGAGGTCGGTCAGTCCCGGGACGGACGAGGTGCACAGCACGCAGTCGTGGTCCCCGGACAGCGCCGGTTCGTCGTACGTCCCGCCGCCCAGCGCCCGCCAGGGGGCGAGGCGGTGGGTGTCGCCCCAGGCGCGCCGGGGCAGCCCGGCGGTCTCCTCCAGGGCCTCGCGGACGATCGCGTCCCGGTCGACGCCGAACAGGTCGTCGGCGCGCAGCAGATGCTCCAGCGCGTAGCCGACGCGCACGGTCAGCGACAGCCAGGGCTGGAGGGCCTCCGGGTAGGCGGGCGGCTCGGCGAGGGCGGCGAACGCGGGGTGGGCGGCGATCCGGAGTACGACCGCGGTGCGCAGGTCGGCGAAGGCGGCGGCCGTCTCGCTGCCGGCGTCCATGCGGCGGTCCCAGGCCAGCAGGCCGGCGCGGAGCCCGGCGGCGGCCGGGGTGAGGCCGTCGAGGGCGGCGACGCGGTCGAGCAGGGGCGCGGCGGAGGCGAGGTGGGTGTCCATGTGGACGGCCGGCATGTCGCCGGGGGCCCAGCGCTCCTTCTCGCCGAGCAGCGCCGTGATGCGGTCGGCGCGGTGCTCGGGGGCGAACTCGGTGCCGAGCGGGCCGGCGGGGCCGCTGCGCTGGTTGGCCATGACGGCGGTCCCGTCGGCGAGCCGGCCCCGCGGCGTCTCGTGCCAGCTGGTCCACTCGTGGCCGGGCTCCCAGGCGGGCACCGGACGCAGCCGGTTCTCGTCGGACCGCACCGGCACCCGTCCCGCGACCCGGTACAGCGTGCCCCCGTCGGCGTCGGCGGCCTGCACGACGTTGACCGGCTCCACCCAGCGGTCGAGCGCACGGTCGACGTCGGCCACCGTGCGGGCCCGCAGCAGCGGCAGCAGCGCGCCGAAGCCGAGGTCGCCGGTGACGCGGGGCGGGTACCGCAGGGCGAGCGCGAGGGGCGTGCCGTCGTCCAGGCCCTCGGGGCCCCCGGCGACGACCGGTCCGCGGTCCGTCTCGATCACCTCGACGGGCGCCCGTTCCTCGCCGGCGACCTCCACGTACTCGGTGTGCCGGTGGGCCCGCCGCCAGCGTCCGTCCGGGCCGAGGGCCTCCACACCGGCCCCGGTGCGCCGCAGCCGCTCCCGGTACAGGTCCTGGTAGTCGGCCATGGCGCTGGTGATGGCCCAGGCGACGGAGCCGGCGTGGCCGAAGTGGGCGACCCCGGGGATGCCGGGGACGGCGAGGCCGACGACGTCGAACTCCGGGCAGGCCAGCCGGATCTGCTGGTACACGCCGGGTTCCTCGATGAACCGGTGCGGGTCGCCGGCGATGACCGGCCGCCCGCTCACGCTCCGCTCCCCCGCCACCAGCCAGCCGTTGCTGCCCGAGGTGCCGGGACCGTCGGCGGCGAACAGCCCGACCGCGTCCGCGCCCAGGTGCCGTACGACCTGGTCGCGCCAGAGCTTGGCCGGGAACCCGGCGAACAGCAGATGCGTGGCGAGCCAGATGCCGAACGGCGTCCAGGGCTCCCAACGGCCCACCCGCAGCCCCGTCTCGGCGAACTCCGGTGTCCGGCGGGCTCCTTCGAGGAGCCCTTCGTTGACTCCGTCGACGTACGCCCGTATCCAGTCCGCCGACTCGGGGTCCCGGTCGGCGAGTTGCCGGAAGCAGCACCGGGCGGTGTCGTCCAGCCGGGCGCGCCGGGCCAGGACGTCCCAGGCCACGGCCCCACCCCCGGCCCCGAGGAAGGACGCCGACGTGCCCTGCGCGCGGTGCCGTTCGACCTCGAGCTGCCAGGCGCGGTCGAGGGCGGTGACGCGGCCCTGCCCACGGGCCAGCTCCAGCACGCCGGAGGCACGCAGATGCGGAATGCCCCAGGCATCCCGGTAGATCTCGATGGTCACCCTGTGGTCCCTCAGTGCTTTCAGGTCGGGCAGCGCTTTAGGTTAGGCTCGCCTAAGTTCGTCGTGCCGCATCGTACCCGGCTCTCCGCGCACGACGATCACCGACCGGGTGCGGGCGGCAGGAGCAGGGCACGCCATCGGGGCGACGGGCGGGGCACGGGACTTCCAGCGACCCCGGCCCGTGCCCCGCACGTCGCGTCACGGCGTCCCCGGCCCCGCCGCCCGCTCCCCGGCACCCGACCGCGGGCAGGTGTCCGCGGGCTTGCTGCCCCGGGGACACTGGGATGCGTCCCGCCTGGCCGCCTGCCCGCGGACGCCTGGATGCGTCCCGCCCCGGCCGCCCGGTCGCGGGAGGCAGGCGCCCGTGGGCAGGCCGCCGGTCGCCGTCTTGCGCGCCCTCTTGCGCGCGCCCCGGACCGCCGGGTGCGGGATCATCGGTGCATGGACGTCACTGTTCACCTCGCCCAGGACCCCGAGGCCGACGCGCTGCTCGGGCGCAGCCCGCTCGCCGCGCTGGTAGGCATGCTGCTGGACCAGCAGATCCCCATGGAGTGGGCGTTCAAGGGGCCCCGCACGATCGCCGACCGGCTCGGCTCGGACGACCTCGACGCGCACGGGATCGCCGCCCAGGACCCGGAGGCGTTCGCGGCGCTGCTCTCCGAGAAGCCGGCCGTGCACCGTTATCCGGGCTCGATGGCCCAGCGCGTGCAGCAGCTGTGCCAGTACCTCGTGGAGCACTACGACGGCAACGCCGAGCTGGTCTGGAAGGGTGTGACCGACGGGCGCGAGCTGCTGCGCCGGCTCCAGGACCTGCCCGGGTTCGGCCAGCAGAAGGCCCAGATCTTCCTCGCCCTGCTCGGCAAGCAGCTCGGCGTCCGACCGACCGGCTGGCGCGAGGCCGCCGGTTCCTACGGAGAGCCGGACTCCTTCCGCTCGGTCGCCGACATCACCGGGCCCGAGTCACTGGTCAAGGTGCGGGCGCACAAGCAGGAGATGAAGGCGGCGGCCAGGGCGGCCAAGACGGCGAAGGCCGGGCAGACCGGGGGGAAGGGCGGCGGGAAGGCCGGGGCCTAGGCGTCGCCCGGTCGGCCCCGTCGGCCGGCTCCCACGGCCACGACAGGAGTCGCACGCCCTGCCGGAGAAGCGCCGCCAGGACCGGCGTCGGCCCGGTCCTCCCTCTGGGGGACACGCTGCGCGCTGCGCACCCGCGATGTCGAAGTCCGCCGGTATGATTCGGTCTCCCCTGTGCCCGAAACCGTGGACGTCCGGGTTCGAGCGCCCCTTGGAAGCGACGAGTGGCGGCGCCTGGGGCGCCGCCACTGTTCCGTTCATCCTCTGTGCTTCGCCACTGCGTTGCTGCAGGTAAGGGGCCTGGTCAATGGTCGGGGCCCTCCGGGGAACCACCCCCGGAGGGAACCCCGACAAGCTGTCGCTGGACCGGCCAGGCACAACGTCAGCTCCGCTCAATGTAACGGCCGACACCGCAGAACCATTCCCTAGAGTTCGGGAGTGTCGAGCGTTACCCGTCAGTAATTCCCGTTCTCTATGGAATCCGAACGGCGGCACCACCCAGCAGCCGGAGCGGCAAATCCCTGTTTCAAGGGTGATGTTTCCGCGACTCATGCGCCGTGCTATATCCTGCTGGATCAAGGCGGTGTCCCTTCTTTGTCGACCTAACCACTCGACCGGGAACCGCTTATGTCCAACTTACATCGCTGGACCGGCCAAAGCTCTCGCACAACTTCAGAAGGACCGAGGAAATGGATTACCTCACGGCCGCGGTCACGATCGTTGCGATCACCGCGACAACTGCCGTACTCGTCGTCAGGACGCTGTCGTCCGCCCCCGCACGCATCGCGGTCGCGCTGGGGGCGGTCGCCGTTCTGTTCGCCGTGGTCCCCCGCATCATCGAGCCGCTCTCGACGCCGTCGGCGCCCGCACCCACGGCCACCGTGACGGTGGAGCCGGCCGCGCCCGGTGGCGCGGCCCCGGCAGCAAGCCCTTCGGTCACACCGGACGCCGGCGCAGCCCGGGGGGTGCCCTCCTGATGGGCGAGACGGAAAGGCGCAGCGCCGCCCCGCTGGCCAGGCGCGTCCCCCGGTACCGCATGAGCGGTACGCAGCCCATGGTCCTCGGCAACTCGGTGTACGCCTTCGACGCGGAGACCGGCCGGGTGGGTCACGGCCTGTCCGGCTCCCGCGCGATGCAGGCGCTGATCGACCTCAACCCGTTCCTGTCCGAGCTCTCCCCCGGTGCGCGTCACGAGTTCGCCGGCAGCCTGTCGACCCGGTCGAGCAGCCGCGGCTCCCAACTGCGGGGTTCGGTCGGTTCGACGGTCCACATAGTGCTGTCCGGTTGCGTGTACGAGGAGTCCGTCTACGGCGAGGACGCGACCGTGCGCATCCACGGGGCCGGGGCCGTCCTCGGCGTTGCCGAGATCTTCAACGAAGAGCTCCACGCACCGACGGCGCGGTGTCTCAACACCACCCTCACCCTCGCCGTCCCCCTGTCGCGCATGCGCGCCTTCGCCGAGTACAACGGCACCCTGGCGACCGCCCTGGGGAAGGTGCTGGCGGACCAGCTCGTCACGGGAGAGCGCGTCTACAACCGTCGCACCCTGCCTCCCGAGCAGCGACTCGCCGGGCTCTTCGTCCACCTTCTCGACCGGTGCGCCGTCCCCTGTGCGAGCTATGGCCGGATGATCGAGGGCCCCTCGCAGACCGACCTCGCCGACGCGCTCGGCGTCAGCCGCGCCACGGTCGAGAACGCCCTCAAGGTCCTGCGCGAGGCCGGGCTGGTCACCACCGGCTACCGCCAGTACCGATTCCCCGACGAGCGGAAGATCGCTGCGTTCGGCAGGGTCAGGAGGCCTTCCCAGACCGTCACGGGGTCGACGGAAGTCCAGTAGTCAACAATCCGCCCGGCACCCGCCTCCGGAAAACATTTTCCGGAGGCGGTTTCTTTTTCCCGCCCGCACTGCCCTTTCGTTTCTGACCCCATTGATCGATAATCACCTTGGCGTCAAGACAACCACCCTGCACTCCGCCCGAATGCAAGCCGATTCCCGCATATCCACATTCGTACGCTGTCGGGCGCTTCAAGGCTTTCGGGCGCCAAAGGCCTTTGTGGCCTTCGCCACTCGGGCTCGGGCTTGGCTCCGGTCGGGGACGGGCCGTGACCTCCCGGATCGCCCTGGCGCGGGGCCTCAGCGCCTGCGGCGGGCCGTGCCGAAGAGGGAGCGGGTGATCTCCCGGCCGAGCTGGGTGCCGACCGAGCGGGCCAGCGACCGGAACACCCCGCTGCCGACGACCTGCTCCACGACGGAGACGTCCCGGTCGTCGCGCGGTTCCCTCGTGCGCGGTTCCCTCGTGCGCGGTTCCCGCCGTTGCCGGGGCTGCTGTTCCCCGGGGGCGTCCGTCGGCCGTTTCTTCTCCGACGCCCGCTTTTCCTCCTCCGCCCGCTTCTCCTCCGACCGCGTCTCCTTCTCCGCCGCCAGCCGCTCGTGCGCCGACTCCCTGTCCACAGCCTGTGCATAGCGTCCGTGCAGCGGCGACGAGCGCACGGCCCCGTCCAGGGCGGCCGGGTCGATCGGGCCCATCAGGGACTCCGGGGCGCGCAACCGGGTCGCGGCGACCGGGGTCGGGGCCCCCTTCTCGCTGAGGACGGTGACGACGGCCTCGCCGGTGCCGAGCCCGGTGAGCAGTTCCTCCAGGTCGTAGGCCGAACGGGGGAACGTCCGCACCGTCGCCCTGAGCGCCTTCTGGTCGTCGGGGGTGAACGCGCGCAGGGCGTGCTGGACCCGGTTGCCGAGCTGGCCGAGGACGTCGGCGGGCACGTCCTTCGGGGTCTGCGTCACGAAGAAGACGCCGACGCCCTTGGAGCGGATCAGCCGCACGGTCCGGGTGATCGAGTCGAGGAACGCCTCGGACGCGTCCTCGAACAGCAGATGCGCCTCGTCGAAGAAGAAGACCAGCTTCGGCTTCTCGACGTCGCCGACCTCCGGCAGGTCGTGGAAGAGATCGGCCAGCAGCCACATCAGGAACGTGGAGAACAGCTGCGGTCTGTCCTGTACGGCGGCCAGCTCCAGGACGGAGACCATCCCGCGCCCGTCGTCCGCCGTGCGGATCAGCTCGGCCGTGTCGAACTCCGGCTCCCCGAAGAACGCGCCCGTGCCCTGCGCCTCGAACGCCGTGAGGGAGCGCAGGATCACCCCGGCCGTGGCCGTGGACACCCCGCCGAGCCCGCGCAGCTCGGCCCTGCCCTCGTCGGAGGTGAGGAAGGCGACGACCGCCCGGAGGTCCTTGAGGTCGACCAGCTCCAGGCCCTTGGCGTCCGCGTAGTGGAAGACCAGTTGGAGCGACTGCTCCTGGGTCGGGTTCAGCCCGAGCACCTTGGACAGCAGCACCGGACCGAAGCTGGTGACGGTCGCCCGGACCGGGATGCCGTGGCCGATGCCGCCTAGCGCGTAGAACTCGGCCGGGAAACCGGTCGCCGCCCACTCCTGGCGCACCTCGGCGGCGCGCGAGCGCACCGTGTCGCCCGCCTCGCCCGGCGCCGCGATCCCGGAGACGTCGCCCTTGATGTCGGCCAGGAACACGGGCACGCCCTGCGCCGAGAGCTGCTCGGCGATCAGCTGGAGCGTCTTGGTCTTGCCGGTGCCGGTCGCGCCGGCGACCAGGCCGTGCCGGTTGAGCATCGGCAGCGGGATGCGCACCTGCGCGTCGGGCAGGCACCGGCCGTCCCACAGCAGCGCGCCCAGGTCGAGGGCGGGCCCGGCGAAGGCGTAACCGGAGGCGATCCGCAGGGCCTCCTCGGGGAGGGCCTGCCCGCTGCCGGGTACGGATGCGGAGGGCGACGGCACGGTCTCGCGGTCTGTCATGGACGACCCCTCGGTCTCGCGGTCTCTCGGGCCTGTCGTCGGACTCGCCCGGTGCCGGTCCGGGCTACGGTCCGGGTGGTCGTTCTGTGCGGTCGGCCTGTGCGGTCGGTCTGCGCAGTGGGTCTGTGCAGTGGGTCTGCGCAGACGGTCCGCGCGCGGTCTGTGCGGTCGGCCGGACGCCGAACGGACACGACCGAAGCGCAGCCGATCACTTTCGCCCCGCTTCACCGCATTTACCGCGCCTTTTCCAGGGTCGCACTCGACCTCCATGGCTGCGCCCGCAACGTCGGGGCCGGTAGGCTTTCCGTGTGATCTTCAAGCGCATCGGAAACGGACGGCCGTACCCCGACCACGGCCGGGAAAGCACCCGGCAGTGGGCGGACGTCGCGCCGCGCCCGGTCCGCCTCGATCAGCTCGTGACGACCAAGCAGCAGCTCGACCTGGAAACCCTGCTCGCCGAGGACTCCACGTTCTACGGCGACCTCTTCGCGCACGTCGTGAAGTGGCGGGGCGACCTCTATCTGGAGGACGGCCTCCACCGCGCGGTGCGGGCGGCGCTCCAGCAGCGTCAAGTGCTGCACGCGCGGGTGCTCGAGCTGGACTGACGACGCCTACCGGCAACGGGTTGCCCCTTTCGGGTTCACCTGGACGGCATCGAATGATCATCTAGTAGGCATTGCCGCCCGGGCGCACTACGCTGCGCCCATGAGCATGCTGACTCCCCCCGGCATGGGCGGCCAGTACCGCATCACGGGGGACAAATACCCTCGGATGCGTCCTCCCCGCCGGCGTGGCAGGCTCGTGCTCCTGATCACCGCGTCCGTCGTCGCGCTCGGCATGCTCGGCTGGGGCACGCTCCAGCTCGTGGACGTCTTCACCGGCGGCGACCGGGCCTCGGCGGCCGGTCCGGGCGGGACCTGCGCCCCCGACGGCAGGACGAAGACCAAGACCGCGAACGCCACGGCGAACGCGGCGAGCGCGGTGAAGGACCTGCCCGCGCCCCGCACGATCACCGTCAACGTGCTCAACGCGACCACCCGCACCGGCCTCGCCCAGAAGACCGCCGACGAGCTGAAGAAGCGCGGCTTCCGCATCGGCGACGTGGGCAACGCGCCCAAGGAGTTCGACAAGAAGGTCAAGGGCACGGGCATACTCCTCGGCGCGACCGCCTCCCGCGACACCTCGCTGCCGGTCCTGGCCGGTCAGCTCCCGGCCGCCGAGCGCCGCACCGACGCCGCCCGCAAGGGCGCCGCCGTCGACCTGATCATCGGCGACGCCTTCAAGTCCCTGGCCACGAAGAAGGACGCCGACCGCGCCACGGCGAAGCTCGCCGCGCCGCAGCCGACGCCCACCACGTCGAAGAAGGGCTGCTGAGGCCCGTAGAACGGCGGTACCGGCCGGCGCTTCGAACCCGCCGGCCGCCGGGGCCCGTCGGTCGCCCGGGACCCGCCGGTCGCCGATTGCCCGGGTCCCGTCCAAGTCGACGACCGGACCCCGCCGGCGGCCCGCCCCTCCCGGCTACTCCGCCGCGCCGTACATCCGGTCGCCCGCGTCGCCGAGGCCCGGGACGATGTAGCCGTGCTCGTTGAGGCGCTCGTCGACCGAGGCCGTCACGACCGTCACCGGGGCGCCGGCCAGCTCGCGTTCCATGACCTCCACGCCCTCCGGGGCGGCCAGCAGCACCACGGCCGTGACGTCGTTCGCGCCGCGCGCGATCAGCTCCCGGATCGCCGCGACCAGCGTGCCGCCGGTGGCCAGCATCGGGTCCAGGACGTACACCTGACGCCCGGAGAGGTCCTCGGGCATACGGGTGGCGTAGGTGGAGGCCTGCAAGGTCTCCTCGTCGCGGATCATGCCCATGAAGCCCACCTCGGCGGTCGGCAGCAGCCGGACCATGCCCTCCAGCATGCCGAGACCGGCGCGCAGGATCGGCACCACCAGCGGACGCGGGTGGGAGAGCTTGACGCCGGCGGTCCGGGCCACCGGCGTGGTGATGTCGACCTGTTCGGTGCGCACGTCGCGCGTGGCCTCGTAGGCAAGCAGGGTGACCAGCTCGTCGGCGAGACGGCGGAAGGTCGCGGAGTCGGTGCGCTGGTCGCGCAGCGTGGTGAGCTTGTGGGCGACCAGGGGGTGGTCGACGACGTGGAGACGCATGTCCACAACAGTAACCGCGCTTCCCGCCGCCGCGCTCTGGCGTCAAACCCGCCGTCCGGGGGAAGGTGAGAGGGACGGACTGGGGTGGTGTGCCTATGCCTGACCTGCCTGACCTGCCCGACCGCGACACGCGGGAGGGCGAGCGCGTACGGCGCGATCCGCCGGCGCGGGAGACCGACGCCGAGCGCAGGCGGCGCCGGGCGCAGTTCCTGCGGGATCTCGCCGAGGCCCGCGAACTGCGCGACCGGGTGCAGCCGCGCCGGGCGAAGACGGCCCGGCTGCGGCACGCGATGCGCATGCGCACGTTCCGCTGGTAGCCGGCGCCGCTGGTAGCCGGCGCCGCTGCTCGCCCGCGCCGCTGTGGCCCGCGCCGCCGGCGGCCCGCGCCGCGCCCAGGGCGAGCGCTGCAATCGTGCCCTCCGCCGGGACCCCCGCCGGGAAGAAGCGCGCCGCGTGGGATCGTTGCGGGGGTGGGCGTGCGTGAGGAAGACGTGAAGACGCGTACGATCCGCAGGTGGCGGCAACAAGTGCGCTGGTGAGTCGTTCGTGAGCCGTTCACAGGCGTGCCTGTGGGCATGCGATCGAAACTGCCGGACACAGGGAGCCGAAGACGTCCCCTGAACGCATTGTTTCTGCCACGATTCCGAGTGGGTGGGGCTCGGAGCCCGAGCTCTCCCCGCCCGCAGACCTCCGCCGGGGGGACCCCCAACCGGCACACCTATGACCAGTGGGAGAGTCACGGTGTACTTCGCCGCACTGCTCGCGCGCACCGAAGACGGGTGGGAAGCGAGCGACACGGAGCTCGACAATGTGGAGACCCTGTCGGATCTGGCCGACCTGGCCCGGGAAGCCTCTCCCGACGAGGACACGGTGCTCGTCCTGATCGAGCAGGAGGACGCCTGGTTCGGCGTCGTCCGGGTCGACGGCGAGGACGACCCCCGGATCTACGTCTCGGACGCCGCCGCGGCCGCCCGCAGCAGCTACGGGGAGATCCTGCTCACCGACGAACTGCTCGGCAGGGAGCCCGGCGACGACGTCGCCGACCTGGACTCCCTCGACCTCGACGGCACCGAGGACGGCGACTCCGACGACGCCGGACCCGACGACGACGTCGCCGGAGCCTCCGGCGAGGCCGTGCCGCACGGCCCGGTCGGCGACGCGGGCATCCTCGACGACCTCGGCGTCACCGAGAAGGAGCTGCGGTCGCTGTCGGAGGACGCGGTCACCGAGATCGCGGAGGCCCTCGGCGCCTCGGAGACCCTGGAGACCGTCCGCTGACCGTTCCCGACCCGGTGCGCGACCCCTGGCGGGACGCGATGCGGCTCGCCCTCGACCAGGCCGAGTCGGCCGCCCGGGGCGGCGACGTCCCGGTCGGCGCCGTCGTCCTGGCCGGCGACGGCGCCACCGTGCTCGCCACCGGCCACAACGAACGCGAGGCCACCGGCGACCCGACGGCGCACGCCGAGGTCCTCGCCATCCGGCGCGCGGCCGACGCGCTCGGCGAGTGGCGGCTGACCGGCTGCACGCTCGTCGTGACCCTGGAACCCTGCACGATGTGCGCGGGCGCGATCGTGCAGTCCCGCGTCGACCGCGTCGTCTACGGCGCCCGCGACGAGAAGGCGGGGGCGGCCGGCTCCCTGTGGGACGTCGTCCGCGACCGGCGGCTCAACCACCGACCCGAGGTGATCGAGGGCGTGCTCGCCGAGGAGTGCGCCGGGCGGCTGACGGCGTTCTTCCGGAACCGCTGACCAGCCCTCCCCAATCGATTTCAAACCATGCCGCACCTTGCTGTAAGGTCTCCCTCGGTAGCGTGTCCGAGCGGCCGAAGGAGCTCGCCTCGAAAGCGAGTGTGGCGCAAGTCACCGAGGGTTCAAATCCCTCCGCTACCGCTCTGGAAGGACCCCGTCGTCAGGCGGGGTCCTTCGTGCGATCATGGCGCGCGACCGGACAGTGGGCAGGGGCAGGCACAGGACAGGGGAGGCCGCCGTGGCGGTGAACGCCAAGAAGATCGCCGTCTACGTACTCGTGGTCTTCGTGCTGTACTTGATCATCACTGACCCGGCCAAGGCCGCCGACTACGTCCAGATAGGGTTCGAGGGCATATCGGACGCCGCCAAGGCCCTCGGCGACTTCGCCACCTGGGTCGCCAACGGAGGTAAGTGATGATCCGCCATCTGGTGCTGTTCAAGCTGAACGACGGCGTGGACCGCGACGACCCGCGCGTCGTGGCGGGCGTCGACGCCTTCCGCGCGCTGGACGGAAAGATCCCGGAGATCCGCTTCTGGGAGCTGGGCTGGAACGTCAGCGACCGGCCCATCGCCTACGACTTCGCCATCAACTCGGCCTTCGACGACGCGGACGCGCTGCGCCGGTACGTCGAGCACCCCGAGCACCAGGCGGGCGTCGCCCTGTGGCGGGAGTTCTCCACCTGGGTGATCGCCGACTACGCGTTCCCGGCTGCCTGACGGACGTCCCGCCGACCCCTGGTCCGCAGCCCTCGGGCCCCGGCCCCGCACCGAACGGTGCGGGGTCTTTTTGTGTCATATGCCTCAACTCTCCCTCAACACGGCGTTATGCGGTGCTTGCACACAGTGCACATGTCTTGTGATGCTATGACCGCTTTTGACGGATGATTGACCGATGAAGAGGTGGCGTTGACCGTGTCGGCCAGTACTGCGCCGCCCCAGGAAGAAGCTCCCGCCGCGACTCCGGAAAACACCGCGCCCGCAAGAACGGCCGAGAACGCCACGCCCGCCCCGACCACCGAGAACGCCCGGACCGCCGAGAACGCCGAGAACGCCCGGACCGCCGAGAACGCCGACAACGACCCGACCGCCGAGGACGCCGAAGCCGTCGCCCTCACGCCCGCCAAGCGCCGGGGCGCCGACACCCGGGCGCTCACCCAGGTCCTCTTCGCCCAGCTCAAGGATCTCGAGCCGGGCACGCCGGAGCACAACCGCGTACGCGGGGCGCTCATCGAGGCGAATCTACCGCTCGTGCGCTACGCGGCCGCCCGTTTCCGCTCCCGCAACGAGCCCATGGAGGACGTCGTCCAGGTCGGCACCATCGGTCTGATCAACGCCATCGACCGCTTCGACCCGGACCGGGGCGTGCAGTTCCCGACCTTCGCGATGCCGACCGTCGTCGGCGAGATCAAGCGCTACTTCCGCGACAACGTCCGCACCGTGCACGTACCGCGCCGGCTGCACGAGCTGTGGGTGCAGGTCAACAGCGCCACCGAGGACCTCACCACCGCCTTCGGGCGCTCCCCGACGACCGCCGAGATCGCCGAGCGGCTGCGCATCACCGAGGAGGATGTGCTCTCCTGCATCGAGGCGGGCCGCTCCTACCACGCCACCTCACTGGAGGCCGCCCAGGAGGGCGACGGCCTGCCCGGGCTGCTCGACCGGCTCGGTTACGAGGACCCGGCCCTGGACGGCGTCGAACACCGCGACCTCGTACGCCACCTCCTCGTCCAGCTCCCCGAGCGGGAGCAGCGGATCCTGCTGCTGCGCTACTACAGCAATCTGACCCAGTCACAGATCAGCGCGGAACTCGGCGTATCGCAGATGCACGTCTCCCGGCTACTGGCACGCAGCTTTCAGCGGTTGCGTTCGGCGAACCGGATCGAGGCATAACCGGCCCTTCCAACCCGCCCCGTGGAACCGGCGCACAACCGAAAGCGGGAGCGAGGGGTAACCGGCACGAGCGAATCGCCCACCTGGGCCGTTGCCCCGTCATGAGCACCGAAAGGCCGTCAGACCCCTTTTGTCCAGGGGGGATTCGCGTTTCACATGTCGACATGTCTCTACAGCGTGTTGCCGACATGTGACATTCTGCCGGAAGCGCGTTTGCCGGTGCCCCGGCGCCGGTATTCAGGTGAAGGCTGCGTTCCTCGCATGGGAACGTCCGCCGCGACCGTCCCGCGACCCAAAGGGGGTGGCATGTCCGCAGATCAGGGCAGCTCGAAGGTGCTCACGCTCACCAAGAGCGCGGCAGCGCCCGAGGCGCTCGACGCGCCCGGCGCGCTCGACCCCATCGACGACGTCCCGGCCCTCGCCGCCCCGCCGGTCCCGGCGCTCCCGGCCTCGGGATCCATCGACACCCGCACCCTGTCCCGTTCCCTGTTCCTGCGGCTCGCCGCACTCGACGAGGACAGCCCCGAGCGCGCGTACGTCCGGGACACCCTGATCGAGCTGAACCTCCCCCTCGTGCGGTACGCGGCGGCCCGCTTCCGCTCGCGCAACGAGCCCATGGAGGACATCGTCCAGGTCGGCACGATCGGCCTGATCAAGGCCATCGACCGGTTCGACTGCGAACGCGGCGTGGAGTTCCCGACGTTCGCGATGCCGACCGTCGTCGGCGAGATCAAGCGGTTCTTCCGCGACACCTCCTGGTCGGTGCGTGTGCCGCGCCGGCTCCAGGAGCTGCGGCTGGCGCTGACCAAGGCCAGCGACGAGCTGTCCCAGAAGCTGGACCGCTCCCCGACGGTCACCGAACTGGCCTGCGTGCTCGGGGTGTCGGAGGAGGACGTGGTCGACGGTCTCGCCGTCGGCAACGCCTACACCGCCTCCTCGCTGGACTCGCCCGCCCCCGAGGACGACGGCGGCGAGGGCTCCCTGGCCGACCGCCTCGGCTACGAGGACGCGGCGCTGGAGGGGGTCGAGTACCGCGAGTCCCTCAAGCCACTGCTGGCCAAGCTGCCGCCCCGCGAACGGCGCATCATCATGCTGCGCTTCTTCGCCAACATGACCCAGTCGCAGATCGGCGAGGAGGTCGGCATCTCGCAGATGCACGTCTCCCGACTGCTGACCCGCACCCTCGCCCAGCTGCGCGAGGGCCTCATCTCCGACTGATCGACCCGTCGGCCGACCGGAGGCTTCCGGCCTCCGGCTCTGCTCACCCTCACGACGACGGCCGCCGCGGCGCTCGGCAGAGCACTGGGCGGCCGTCCTCCGTCGGCGGCCGTCGTCCGCTGGCGGTCGTCGTCCGTCGGCGGTCGTCGTCCGTTGGCGGTCGGCGGAGTGCGGGCGGGCGCGGGCGGGTTACTTCAGCGCCAGCCAGGCCACCGCCGCCACGACGGCGATCACGGCGACGACACCGATGATCAGGCCGATGCGCGGCCCCGCCGAAGCCGCCGGCTGCTGCTGGGCCTGGGGAGACTCGTCGACGAACGCGCGGAACATCTGGGTGCTGCCCGCGGGGTCGTAGTTGCCCTGGGGGTTCTGGGAGTTGGCCATGCCCCGAGACCCTAGCGAAGACCCGGGGCGGGACCAAGGGCGGGGTGGAGCGGCGTCCACCTGCGTCTTCACATCCGCCGATCCGTCGCTTTGCCAAGTTTTTATGCCCTGGTCGCCCGGATTCATTTGCCTGTAGCAACCAACGGAATCTATGGTTGCTCTAAGCAACAAATGAGGGCGAGGCCACGGAGAGGGCGGCGGGATCATGGCCGAGCAGGCGCAGTACGTGGAACTGGCACGTCAGTTCAGCGCCTTCGGTGCCGTGAAGCGCGAGATGGCCCGGGCGCTGCCGGCCGACTGCCCCACCGGGTCCGCCGCCGTGCTCGCCCTGCTGGGTCGCCACGGCGACATGCGGATGAGCCGGCTCGCCGAGCTGATGAGCGTGGACATGTCGGTGACCAGCCGCCATGTGGCGCACGTCTGCGAGCGCGGCTGGATCGAACGCTCCCCCGACCCGTCCGACCGGCGCTCGCGCATCCTGCGCCTCACTCCTGCCGGCCGGACCCGGCTCGACGAGCTGTCCCGGCGGACCGGCCGGCTGCTCGCCGATCGTCTCGCCGACTGGTCCGACGACGAGGTCGGCCGGCTCGTCCAGCTCATGACTCGCCTCCGCGCGAGTTTCGGCGACTGCCGAGCCGCACCGGCCGGGGCGCCGCACCGACCGCTCGTGACGGCAGACCCCCCGCCCGTGACGGCGGAGTGACCGCCGAGCTGACGGACCCCCAGCCCGTGACGGCGGAGTGACCGCCCGCGGTGGCGACCGGCCGCCCGCGCCGACGCAGTGACGGCCGCACCCCGCACCCGGACCCCCACACCGACGACGCAAGAGAAGGAAGCCCATGGCAACCACCACACCAACCGGTGTGCGGGCTCACGCCAAGCACGGGGGCGGCGCCCAGCACCCCTCCCCCGGCGGCGGCGAGGCGATGACCCACCGGCAGATCATGGAGGCGCTCTCCGGGCTGCTGCTCGGCATGTTCGCCGCCATCCTGTCCTCGACCATCGTCTCCAACGCCCTGCCCGAGATCATCCAGGACCTCGGCGGCGGCCAGAGCGCGTACACCTGGGTCGTCACCGCAGCCCTGCTGGCGATGACCGCCTCCACGCCCCTGTGGGGCAAGCTGGCCGACCTGGTCAGCAAGAAGGCGCTGGTGCAGCTGGCCCTGTGCGTCTACATCGCCGGATCGGTGCTCGCCGGTCTGTCGCAGAACAGCGGCATGCTGATCGGCGCCCGGGTCGTCCAGGGCCTCGGCGCCGGCGGTCTCGCCGCCCTGGCGCAGATCATCATGGCCGCGATGATCTCCCCGCGGGAGCGCGGCCGGTACTCCGGCTACCTCGGCGCGACGTTCGCCGTCGCCACCGTCGGCGGTCCGCTCCTCGGCGGGGTGATCACCGACACCAGCTGGCTCGGCTGGCGCTGGTGCCTCTACGTCGGCGTGCCGTTCGCGCTGATCGCCATGCTGGTCCTGCAGAAGACGCTGCACCTGCCGGAGACGAAGCGGAAGGTCAAGGTCGACTGGGCCGGCGCCTTCTTCATCACCGCGGCCGTCTGCCTGCTGCTGATCTGGGTCACCTTCGCGGACGACAAGTACGCCTGGCTGTCCTGGCAGACCGGCGCCATGGTCGGCGGTGCGGCCGTGCTGACCCTCGTCTTCCTCTTCGTGGAGACCAAGGCCGCCGAGCCGATCATCCCGCTCCACCTGTTCCGCAACCGCACCATCAGCCTGGCGTCGGTCGCCTCGCTGTTCGTCGGCATCGCGATGTTCGCGGGCACCGTCTTCTTCAGCCAGTACTTCCAGCTGGCCCGCGACAAGTCCCCGACCATGTCCGGCGTCATGACGATCCCGATGATCGCCGGTCTGTTCGTCTCCTCGACGGTCTCCGGCCAGATCATCACCAAGACCGGCAAGTGGAAGGCGTGGCTGGTCGCCGGCGGCCTGCTGCTCACGGCGGGCCTGGGCCTGCTGGGCACCATGCGCTACGACACCGACTACTGGAGGATCGGCGCGTACATGGCGCTGATGGGCCTCGGCGTCGGCATGATGATGCAGAACCTGGTGCTCTCCACGCAGAACCAGGTCGCCCCGCACGAACTCGGCGCGGCCAGCTCGGTCGTCACCTTCTTCCGCTCCCTCGGCGGCGCGGTGGGCGTCTCGGCGCTCGGCTCGGTGATGTCGACCCGGATCACCCACTACGCCGAGGACACCATCGGCACGCTCGACCCCGCCTCGCAGCGGGCCGCGGGCCAGGCCGCGGGCAGCGGACAGATCCCCGACATGGACCTGCTGCCCGCCCCGATCCGCACGTGGCTGGAAAGCGCCTACGGGCACGGCATCGCCGACGTCTTCCTGTACGTCACCCCGATCGCCTTCCTGGCCTTCCTGGTGACGCTGTTCATCAAGGAGGTCCCGCTGCGGACGTCCGGCGCGCTGGTCCAGGCCGCGGAGGCGGCGAGCGGGGCGACGGGCGATGCAGCGAGCGGGGCGACGGGCGATGCGGCGAGCGGGGCGGCGAGCGGTGCGAAGACCGACACGCCCGCACCAGCACCCGTACCGGCGCAGGCGCCGGCCCCGGCCCCGTCCTCCCCTGCCGCCGGCATACCCGTCACCGGCCGGATCCACGGCGCCGAGAGCGCCCCGGTCGCCGGTGCCGCCGTCACCCTCATCTCCCTGACGGGCCGCCAGCTCGGCCGGTCGGTCGCGCGACCCGACGGCGCCTACACGCTCGACGCGCCCGGCGCCGGCACCTACGTCCTGATCGCCTCCGCCGACGGTTTCCAGCCACAGGCGTCCACGATCGTCGTGGGCGAGGACCCGCTGTCGTACGACGTCCTGCTCAGCGGCACCGGCGGGCTGGCCGGCCTGGTCCGGGCCGCCGAGGACGCGCGGCCGGTGCCGGGCGCGATGGTGATCGTCACCGATGTGCGGGGCGACCTGCTGGCGAGCACGGCGACCGGGGAGCGGGGCGAGTTCGGCTTCACGGAGCTGGTGCCGGGCGCCGTCACCGTCGCGGTGAACGCCGCCGGGTTCCGGCCGCGCGCCCTGCCCGTCGAGGTGGGCGGCGCGGGGACCACCCGGATCGAGGTCGGCCTCGAAGCGGGCGCCCGCGTGCGGGGCGTCGTACGGACGGCGCACGGTCCGCTGGCCGACGCCCGGGTGACGCTGGTCGACGCGGCGGGCAACGTCGTCGGCGCCGCGACGACCGGCGCGGACGGGGCGTACGCCTTCACCGATCTGGACGCCGGCGAGTACACGGTCGTGGCGACCGGTTACCCGCCCGTGGCCACGGCGCTCACGGTCGCCGGGCCCGGCGTCGACGACCACCACACCGAGCTCGCCCACCCCGGCGAGTAGCCACCGGGCACGAGGAGCCGACAGCGATGGGACTGCAGCCATGGGACTGACCGCCGCCACGGGACTGACCGCCACGATCCGCACCCGCGACGGCTGGGGCGTGTCGCACGCGGTCGTCACGGTCACGGACGCCAGGGGCGCGCAGGTGCTGCGCGCCGAGGCGGACGCCGAGGGGGCCGTCCGGGACGGGACGCCGCTGCAGCCGGGGGCGTACACGGTCGTCGTCACGGCGGTCGGGTACGCGCCCGCCGCCGTGAGCGCGATCGTCACCGCGAGCGGACGGGCGGAGGTCGGGACGGTGACGCTGGCCCGGCAGGGCGGGGCGCAGCTGCCGCCGCCGGGGACGTGGACCATCGACCCGGCGCACTCGAGCGTGGCCGCGGTGGCCCGGCATTTGGGGATCTCCAGCGTGCACGGGCGGTTCACCGACTTCTCGGGGACGATCGAGATCGACCCGGTGCGGGTCGCCCGGTCCCGGGTGACGGCGGTCGTCCGGGCGGCCTCGCTGGACACGGGCAACCGGACGCGGGACGCCCATCTGCGGTCGGCGGACTTCCTGGACGTCGACCGCCACCCGGAGATCGTCTTCCGTTCGACGGTCCTGACCCCGGCCGGCCCGGACCGCTGGACCCTGCGCGGCGACCTCTCCCTGCACGGGGTGGTCCGCCCGGTCGACCTCGACCTCGTCCACCTCGGCACCGGGCCCGACCCGTGGGGCGGCACCCGCGTCGCCTTCCGCGCGACGGCCGAGCTGCGGCGCGAGGACTTCGCCATGCACTACAACCAGGTCGTCCAGGCCGGGATCGCCGCCATCGGGACGACACTGCGGGTCGAGCTGGACGTGCAGGCGGTACGGGGGGAACCGCCCGCCGTGCCGGGGGCGGCCTAGAACGCCGGTCCGGTGTTGTCTGCCCGGAGCGGCCCGGCAACGCCGGTCCCGTGTCTGCCGGGGGCGGCCCCATGGGATAGCCGGTTCGGTGCCGGCCCGGGACTGCTGCCTACGAACGCCGGTCCCGTGCCGGGGTCCGGGGTGCTGCCCAGGAACGCCGGTCCCGTGCCGGGGCCCGGGGGTGCTGCCCAGGAACGCCGGTCCCGTGCCGGGGCCCGGGGGTGCTGCCCAGGAACGCCGGTCCCGTGCCGGAGCCCGGGGGTGCCGCTCAGGAACGCCGGTCCCGTGTCTGCCGGTTGCCGCCGGAGACCCGGGCCACCAGGTCGGAGCAGAGGTCGCGGAGCTTGACGTTGCGGTCCTGGGAGACGCGGCGCAGCCGGGCGAGCGCCGCCTGGGCGTCGACCCGCTCCTGCGCCATGAGGATGCCGACGGCCTGGTCGATGACGCTGCGCGAGAGCAGCGCCGTGCGCACGTCGGCCGCGGTGGTGCGCTCCTGTTCGATGCGCAGGGCGATGTCGATGGCGTCCGTCGCCCGCTCCGCGAACCGCAGGGCCGCCTCCCGGCCGCGGCCCAGCGCGCCCGGCTCGGTGCCGTAGAAGTTCAGCGCGGCGCCGGTCCGGCCGAGGGGTATGGAGAGCGGCAGCGCCAGCACGCAGCGGACGCCCGTGGACAGCGCGTACGACCGGTAGCCCGTCCAGCGGCCGTCCGTGGCCAGGTCGGCGGCGTACTGCTCGGCGCCCGTGTCGGCCGCCTCGACGCAGGGCCCCGAGCCGTTCTCGTACTGCCGCTGGTCCAGTCCGCTCGGCATGCCGGAGCTGCCGGCCAGGGTGAGCAGCCGGTCGGCGCGGCGGACCGTGATGCTGCACGCGGCGGCGCCGGGCACCGCCTGGACGGCACGGTCCGTCAGGTCCCGCAGCAGTGTGTCGAGTCCACTGCTGCGGGCCATCGCCTGGTCCAGCGTCTCGGGCGTCTCAGGACTCATGACCGTACGGATATCCCGGAAACGCCCTCGCAAAAGGGCGGGCGCCGGACCGGCAGAGCGCCGGCTGCCGGACCGGGAAGGGGCCGGGCAAGGGGCCGGGCAAGGGGCCGGCCGCCGGACCGCCTACGGCGCCGCGTCCTTGGTGCGGTGCCGACCGACGATGCGGCGGGCGAGTTCGCGCAGTTTGACGTTCTCCCGCTGTGAGGCGCGCACCAGGCTCTCGAACGCCTCCGCCGCGTCGATGTCCAGGCGCTCCATGAGGATGCCGGTGGCCTGCCCGATCAGGTCGCGGGTGCGCATGGCCTCGGTGAGCTGCTCGCGCACGGTCGCCGAGTCGAGGGCGATGCTGACGTGCGCGGTGAACAGCCGGCCGACCCGGACGGCGGCGTCGTCGAAGGCGTGCGGCTTGCGGGCGTAGGCGGTCAGGACGGTCAGGCTGCGGCGGTCGGCGCGCAGCCGGAGCGCGAGCGCCGACCGCAGGCCCACGGCGGCGGGCGCGCTGCCGCCGTCCTCGGCCTCGCCGTCGCCGAGCCGCACGACGGGGGAGTTCCACAGCTGCGCCCAGTACGGGGGCCGGTCACGCTCGTCGGGCGCGGCCTCCTCGGCGGTGCGGACGACGTCGTCGGTCCAGGCGACGGTACGGCGGTGGTCGCCGCGTTCGACCACGGAGATCCCGGCGTGCTCGGCGCCGGGGAGCAGATGCACGGCCAGCCGGACCGCGGTGCGCAGGGTGTTGTGCGGGGTGACCGTCTCGTGCAGTTGCTGAGCCGCCACCGTCAGTGCATCGGCCAGCTCCATGCCAGCCGTAAAACGGGGCAAACCAGAAAACTCGGACGTAGACACCACGAACCTCTTCTACAAGCACGGCTTCAGGCCGTGCGCAGGAGAGCTCCGCAGCACATTCCCGACTGCGAGCACAGGACGAGCAGCACTTTATCTGCTCTGTTGCGACGAGGTGACGCCCGGCTGACGGTAGCTTCGGAGACCTTTGAAGTCTTCGGCGGGCGTGGTGGAATGGGCCCGACGGGTCAGGAATCGGCCCCAGCGCAAGCCGGAGTCCGCCCCTTCGTCAGGTGAGTGCCGTGAAGTTCTTCCCGAGCCCGTGCCGGGTGCGCGATCTGCCCGGGCACGCCCTGCTCGCCGTCCTGCCGACCGAGATCGACGTGTGCAACGCCCCCGCCCTCTACACCGCCGTGGCCTCCGCGGCCGACGCCCGCGCCCGGCGGCTGCGGATGCTGGTGCTGGACCTCACCGGCACCGAGTTCATGGACTCCCAGGGCGCCCGTCTGGTCCAGGACATCCACCAGCACCTCGACGACGGCGTCCGGCTGCGGGTCGTCGCGGAACCGGGCGGGCTGCCGGGCCGGGTCCTGGAGGTGACCGGGGTCCGCCGGGACGTGCCGGTGTACGACGACCTGACGGAGGCGCTCGCCGCGTGAACCTCCCCGGCCGCGCCTAGTCTTGCCCTCATGGCACCCAACATCGCGACCAACACCCGCGTCTCGCTCGAGGAACTGCTGGACTTCGTACGGCCCCGGCACCGCGCCCTGCTCATCACCCGCCGGGCCGACGGCGACCCCCAGGCGTCGCCGCTGACCTGCGGGGTCGACGACTCCGGCCGGATCGTGATCTCCACCTACCCGGAGCGCGCCAAGACCCGCAACGCCCGCCGGGACCCCCGGGTGAGCGTCCTCGTGCTCAGCGACGACTGGAACGGTCCCTGGGTGCAGGTCGACGGCACGGCCGAGGTGATCGACGTCCCGGACTCGGTGGAGCCGCTCGTGGAGTACTACCGGAACATCGCCGGGGAGCACCCGGACTGGGACGAGTACCGGGCGGCGATGATCCGGCAGGGCAAGTCGATCATCCGGGTGACTCCCGAGCGGTGGGGTCCGGTGGCGACGGGGGGCTTCCCGGCGCGGCTGGCTCCGCAGGAGTAGGCCCGCACCGGCAGGGGGGCGGCGCGCGGGCGGAAGGAAGCGCTACGGCTCACCCGTGAGCGACCGTCGCCGGCAGCGGGGCCCCACGGTCCACGGCCCACGGCCCACGGCCCACGGCCCACGGCCCACGGCCCACGGCCCACGGAAACCGTACGGCTCACCCGCGGGCGGCCATCGCCTCGATCCCGGCGATCAGCAACTCCAGCGCGAAGTCGAAGTCCCGCTCCAGCATCTCGGACACCGTGTCGCCGCCGCGGGCCGCCATGATGTCCCGCGACTGCTCGACGGCGCCCGACGCGGCCGGGTCCTCGGTCACCGCGCGCATGGCGTGCCGGTAGTAGTCGTCCGGGGTCATCCCGGCGTCGGCGGCGCGGGCGAGATAGTGGCCCTCGATGGTGCCGTAGCCGTAGACGAACTGGAAGACCGCTGAGAGCGCCCCCGTGACCCCGTGGGCGGGCAGCCCGGCCCGGCGGATCACGTCCTGCACGGTCCGCGAGAAGGCCCGCGCGTGGGGCCCGATGTTCAGATACCGCCCGGCGAGCGGCGACAGCCACGGGTGGCGGACCAGCAGCGACCGGTACTCCCCGGCCAGCGCCCGCAGCCGTTCCCGCCAGTCGTCGCCGTCCGCGTCCGGCAGCCGCAGTTCGCCGAAGGCGGCGTCGAGGGCGAGTTCGAGCAGGTCGTCCTTGGTGTCGACGTACCAGTAGACGGACATCGCGGTGACGTTCAGCTCCGCGGCGAGCCGGCGCATGGAGAACTTCGCCAGCCCCTCCGCGTCCAGCAGCCGTACGGTCGCCTCGGTGATCCGCTCCCGGTCGAGACCCGACGGCTGGCCACCGCCCCGCCTGCCCCCGCGCGCCTGTCCCGCCAGCCAGACACTGGGCCGAGCCGCACCCTTCCCAGCAGCCTTCACCATGGGCTGTACCTTCCTCGGCTCGCGGTAACTGCTCATGATGCTAGGCGTCCACGCTCCCCTGGACGCCCCTCTTCTCCGCCCGCCACAGCAACCCCGCCGCCACCAGCCCGCCGAGCAGCACGGCCACCGCCCCCACCAACTGGCTGACCTCCAGCCCCGACGAGAACGCCGCCACCACCCGCGCCCGCTCCTGTCCCGACCCGGCCGCGGCCAGCGCCGCCGGCAGCGAACCCGCCCCCACCGCGACCAGCGCGGCGAACCGCGCGTTGAGCACGGCCCCCAGAACCGCCACCCCGAGGCCGTTGCCGAACTCGGCCAGCGTGCCGTTGATCCCGGCCCCGACCCCCGCCTTGGCGGGCGGGATCGCGCTCATCACGGCGTGGGCCATGGCCGGGTTGGCGACGGCGCACCCCGCCCCCACCAGCACCAGCCCGCACAGCGTCCCCGCATACCCGCCCGAGGTGACCACCGCTATCGTCGCCAGCCCCGCCGACATCAGCACCATGCCCAGCGCCACGGACACCGGCGTCCCGAGCCGCGCCGTCCACCGCGCCGACAGGCCCGTGAAGTTCAGCGCCACGACCGTCAGCGCCAGCGGAGCGGTGCGCAGCCCCGCCTCCAGCGGTCCGTACCCGAGCACGAACTGCAGATGCTGCGTCAGCAGGAACAGCGCCCCGCCCATCCCGAAGGTGATCAGTACCGCGCCCGCGACCGCGCCCGTGAACCGCCGGTCGCGGAAGAAGCCGAGGTCGAGCATCGGGTACGGAATCCTGCTCTCCCAGTAGGCGAACGCGCCCAGCACGGCCACCGCCACGCCGCCGCTCACCAGCACCCGCTGCGACGTCCAGCCCTCCTCCGGGCCGGAGATGATCGCGAAGACCAGGGAGCCCATGCCGATCGTGGAGAGCAGCGCGCCGAGCAGATCGGGCCGGTCGCCCCGCGGGTTCTTCGACTCCGGGACGAGCGCCACCACCGCGACCAGCCCCAGCGCCACCACCGGCAGGTTGATCAGGAATATCGCGCCCCACCAGAAGTGGTCCAGCACGAACCCGCCGACCAGCGGCCCGGTCGCGAAACCCAGCGCGTTGACCGCGCTCCAGATGCCGATCGCCCGGACGTGCTCCTCGGGCGTGAACACCTGCATCACCACGGCCAGCGTGGTGGTCAGCAGCAGCGCCCCGCCGACGCCCATCCCGGCCCGCGCGGCGATCAACTGGGCCGTGGAATCGGCGAGTCCCGCCACCAGCGAACCGGCGCCGAACAGCACCAGGCCCGTCAGCAGCATCTTCTTGCGCCCGTAGCGGTCGGCCGCGCTGCCCGCGCTCAGCAGCAGACCCGACTGCACCAGCGAGTAGGCGTTGATCATCCACTGGATGTCGGACGTGGCCGCGCCCAGCTCCGCGGTGAGCGAGGGGATGGCCACGTTCAGCACGGTGTTGTCGAGCAGCACGGTGAGCTGGGCGAGACAGATGACGCCGAGGATCAGCCAGCGCTGCGGATGCCCGCCCGCGGGGACGGCGGCGGGCACCGGAGGATGCGCCGTGGACGATGCCTCGGTGGGCTGGGGAGGCGAGGGTGACGTCGACATGCCATACACCGTAGAACAGTTCCCATACGCCGTACAACGACGATTCCCGCCGCACGGGCCGATGGCCCCGCGCGGCGGGAATTCCTGTGCCGAAAGGATCAGTCGTCGGTGCCCGTGGGCCGGGTCAGGCCGGGGAAGGTGGCCGAACCCACCGTCACCCCCTCGTGGATCCCCTGGCCCCAGGCGCTGATCTGCGTGGACGTGCCGGTGCCGGAGCCGCCCGCGCCACCGCCCGTGCCGTGCGCGCGAGAAGCCGGCCGCGGTCCCGCCGGCCGCGCGGACCCGGCCGCCGTCGCCCGCTCATGACGCCGCGGGCTTGATCAGATAACCGGCCCCACGCCGGGTGTGGATCATCGGCTCCCGGCCGGCGTCGATCTTCCGCCGCAGGTAGGAGATGTACAGCTCGACCACGTTGGCCTGGCCGCCGAAGTCGTACGACCACACCCGGTCGAGGATCTGCGCCTTGCTCAGCACCCGGCGCGGGTTGCGCATCAGGAAGCGCAGCAGTTCGAACTCGGTCGCGGTCAGATGGATGTTCTGACCGGCCCGCGTCACCTCGTGGCTGTCCTCGTCCAGAGTGAGGTCGCCGACGACGAGCAGGGACTCGGACCGCCGGTCGGCGGCGCCGGAGCGCCGGATCAGCCCGCGCAGCCGGGCGACGACCTCCTCCAGGCCGAACGGCTTGGTGACGTAGTCGTCACCCCCGGCCGTGAGCCCGGCGATCCGGTCCTCGACGGCGTCCTTCGCGGTCAGGAACAGCACCGGCACGTCCGGCAGCTCCCGCCGCAGCCGCCCGAGGACGGTCAGCCCGTCCATGTCCGGCAGCATCATGTCGAGGACGACGGCGTCGGGCCGGAACTCACGCGCGGCCCGGATCGCGCCGTTCCCGTCGGCGGCACTCCGGATCCGCCATCCCTCGTAGCGCAGGGCCATGGACAGCAGCTCGGTGATCGACAGCTCGTCGTCCACCACCAGCACCCGGACGGGGCTCCCGTCCGGCCTCAGCAGTTCGGTACGCCCCTGGGGCGCGGTCGTGGTCATGCAACCACCGTGTCGGCGTGCTCTGAGAGACCCCTTTCGGAAACCTGTGATTTCTCTGAGAAACCCTCAGCCGGCTGCCGGGCGGCACCTGGGAGACATCACGGACGGGCGGACCTCAGAACAGCCCTTCCTGCGCATGTCCCGTCTCCCTGAACTCCCGTACCGGCACAGTGACTCCGCCGACGAGGTCGCCCTCGGCCGCGGTCAGCTCCCACCCGGTCATGAGCCGCGTGTCCAGCACCACGACCGCCCCCGCACCGACCCCCCTACCGGTCGTCACACCGGTCGTCGCGGCAGTCGCCGGGTCGACCGCCGCTCCGGTCCCCGGTGCGGCGCCAGGCCCAGCCGACGGACCGGCAGCAGATCCGGCCGGCAGGCCGGCGGCGCGTCCAGCCACCGGTCCGGCCGCCAAGTGCAGGTCGGGCCCGGCCGCGGCCACCAGCTCGCCGCTCACCACCCCACCGGGGACCAATTCGCGCACCTCCCCCACCGGACCGGGCGCCCCCGCCAGCCCGAACGCGCGCACATGGTCCACTGCCCGGAAGGGCTCACGCGCCAGCGACTCCGGCCACCCCGGCAGCGCCACCGCCCGTGCGTGCAGCTCCGCGAGCTCAGCCGTCCGCTCGACCTCGGACGTCGGCAGCCGGGCACGCACCGCGCGCTTGTCGGCGTACGGGATCCGGTCCGGCACCCCCAGCGCGGCCCGCAGCAGTTCCTCGGCCCGCCGCGCGGCCATCAGCGGCCCGACGCCCAGCCAGCCGAAACAGACCGCCCCCTGCTCCAGCAGCCGCGCCTCGCCCCGCTCCACCGCGGTGATGCCGACCTTGACCATCCCGGGCCCGAACCACGCCAGATATACGCGGTACGGCCGGGGATCGTCCGCGAGAGTGTCGGCGGCCACCGAGTGCGCCCGGTCCAGCCGCGCGCACTCCTCGCACCGCGCCCCCGTGCTCCGCCCCGGCACCGCCGCCCGCCGCGGACACGCGTGTCCCCGCGCTCCCGTACACGTCCGCACACCCCCTTCCGCGACCGCGAAGGCCACTCGCTTCCCCCACGACAGCGCGCTGCCCCGCCCGCCGTCCCACATCAGCACGGGACCGTCGGCGGACCACCGCAGCCCCGAGCACCTCCACACCCGTGCCATCGCCTTCGACTGTAGAGGGCACCACTGACAACGGCCCCGGCGCAGGAGCAGGAGCAGGAGCAGGCGAAGAGGTGGGACGGACGAGAGGATCAGTTGGTGCCGATGCGCGCCAGCAGGTCCACGATCCGGCTCTGCACCTCGGTGCTGGTGGACCGCTCCGCCAGGAACAGCACCGTCTCGCCCGACGCCAGGCGCGGCAGGTCGGCCGGATCGACGGCGGCGGTGTAGACGACCAGCGGCGTGCGGTTGAGCTGCCCGTTCGCCCGCAGCCAGTCCACGATCCCGGCCCGTCGCCGGTGCACCTGCATCAGGTCCATCACGACGAGGTTCGGTCGGAACTGCCCCGCCAGCGTCACCGCGTCGGGGTCGCTCGCCGCCCGCGCCACCTGCATACCGCGCCGCTCCAGCGTCGCCGTCAGCGCCAGCGCGATCTCCGCGTGCTCCTCGATCAGCAGCACCCGCGGCGGATGCTGCTCGCTGTCGCGCGGGGCCAGCGCCTTGAGCAGCACGGCCGGGTCGGCGCCGTACGCCGCCTCGCGCGTCGCCTGCCCGAGCCCCGCCGTCACCATCACCGGCACCTCGGCGGCCACCGCCGCCTGCCGCAGCGCCTGGAGAGCCGTGCGGGTGATCGGCCCCGTCAGCGGGTCCACGAACAGCGCCGCCGGGAAGGCCGCGATCTGCGCGTCGACCTCCTCGCGCGAGTGCACGATGACGGGCCGGTAGCCGCGGTCGCTGAGCGCCTGCTGTGTGCTCACGTCCGGCGCCGGCCACACCAGCAGCCGGCGCGGGTTGTCGAGCGGCTCCGGGGGCAGCTCGTCGTCCATCGGCTGCGGGCGCGGCGGATCGGCGACCTCGACCGCGCCGCCCGGCCCGTCCAGCGGCTCGGGCCCCTCGGCGGCGTTCTCGTCCGGGGCTCCTATGGCGTACGACCGTCCGGCGCCCTCGCTGGCGGGCCCACCACCGCCCATCGGAGGCTGCGGCTGAGGCTGCGGCGCGGGGGTCTGCCCGGGGATCTGGGGCGCCGGGGCCTGGGGCCCGGAGGCCTTGGCCTGGTCGCCCTGCGGGTGGGGGCGCGCACCGGTCGCCGGGTCGGGCGGGGTGCCGAGCTTGCGGCGGCGGCCGCCGTTCGTGCCGGTGCCTCCGGCGGGCGTGTGCTGCGGTTGCGGCGCCTGCTGGGCCTGCTGAGCTTGCTGGGCCTGCTGGGCCTGTGCCGTCTGCCGGGTGAAGGGCACGCCCTGCCCCAGCGTCCGCACGCTGATCGAGCGGCCCTGGGTGGAGTTCGGGTCGACGGGCGCCGACGCGGCGTTCTCGGCGGGGAGCGGCTGGGCGACCCTCGCCTGGGCCTGGGCCTGCGCGCGAGCGGGCGGCGGGGTGGGCGTGGCGGGCGCCTCGGGAGGCAGGGGCGTCCCCGCGCCGGGGGTGTCGCCCGCCACGCCGGGCCACTGCTGGGGTGCCGACGGGGTGCCCGCGGCGGGCGTGCCGGGGACGACGGGCTGCGGCTTGGCGGGCAGGGGCGGAGGGAGGGGCTGGGCGACGGACTTGGCCAGTGCCTGAGCGGGGGCCGGGGCCGGTGCGGGCGCCTGAGCCGGTACCTGCGCCTGCGGCACGGCAGGTGCCTGTCCCGGCGTTCCCGTGCTCTGGGCCGGAATCGCGGCCCCGGTCGGACGGGCCGATCCGCTCCCCCCGGCCGATCCACTCGCTCCGGTGGCCTCGGCCGACTGTCCGACGGCTCGACGGCGGCGGCCGGTCGGCGCGCTCGCCGGGTGGGGCTGAGGCGGGGTGTGATCGTCGGACTGGTCGTGCGGTACGGCGTCGTGCCGCCCATGGTCGTCCGTGGGCAACGCGCCCGGCACGGGGGGCTGCACCGGCACCTGGGCGGGCACCGGCATAGGCGCCGGGGCCGGGGCCGGGGCCGCCGGAACGGGAGCCACCGGGGCGGCAGGGCCCTGCGGAGGCGGGGCGGAGACGGCCGGAACGGGTCCCGGACCCGCCGCTCCTCCGGCGTCGGCATCGGCATCGGACGCCCGGTCCGCGTCGGCCGGCGGCAGCGCGAACACCGTACGCGGCGCGGCTTCCTGCGCGGCGGCGCGCTCCTGGGCGGCGGCGAGAGCACGCCGACGCCGTCCGGTGGGCGCCGCCCCTTCCTGGCCGTGCCCCTGCTCGTTCCCCTGCCCCTGCTCGTTCCCCGGAGCCGCGGCGGCGGGCAGCGCGGCCCGGCCCCCACCGGAGGCCGGCACACCCTGCGGCGGCACACCCTGCGGCGGCACGCCTTGCGGCAAAGCACCCTGCGCCGGGACGCCCTGCGACGGAACTCCCTGCGGAGGAACGGTCCCGCCCAGCCCCGTACCCGCCGCCGCGGTCCCCGCGGCATGTTCGGCGGCCGTGACGACGGCACCCTCGGCGACGCCCGCACCGGGCGCACCAGGGCCACCAGGGCCATTAGACGCACCAGAGGCACCGGAGCCGTCGCCCGGCACCGCCCCCTCCGCAGGCCGCCCCCGCCGCCGGCCAGTACCGCCGGCGCCCCCCACACCGCCGGCACCGCCGACGCTGCCGCCGGACTCGCCCGCGCTCTCCGGACCCTGTGCCTGCACGGCCTCGTCCGCCGGTGCGGCGGCGCGCCGGCGACGCCGTCCGGTGGGGGCCGCGGCGTCGGGCACCGGGTCCGCCCCCGCGCCCGCCCCCGGCACCTCGCTGTCCAGGAAGGCGTCCACGGAGGAGCGACGCGCCCGGCGGCGTCCCCCGCCCGACGTCTGTTGTTCGGCGGCGTCCCGGGGACCGGCCACCGCGACCTCGGCCCCCGAGGAGGGCGCGGCGACGGCCCCCGCCCCGCCGCCGAGCGGGACCTCGAGGACGTAGGCGCTGCCGCTCATCCCCGGCACCTCGTGGGTCTGCAGCACACCTCCGTGCGCCCGCACGATCCCGCGCACGATCGGCTGGTGCACCGGGTCCCCGCCGGCGTACGGTCCGCGCACCTCGATGCGTACGACCTCGCCGCGCTGCGCCGCCGCGACCACGACGGTGTTGTCCATGTAGCCGCCGGTCGTGACGGGCGCGTTGCCGGTCGAGTCGACGCCGGCCACGTCGGCGACGAGGTGGGCGAGGGCGGTGGCGAGCAGCTTGGGGTCGACCTCGGCCTCGATGGGCGGCGCGTGCACCGCGAACTGCACCCGGCCGGGGCCGATCAGGTCGACGGCGCCGTCCACACCCCCGGCGACGACCGCGTCGAGCATCACCTTCGTACGGGTGATGCCCGCGCCGTCGGCGCCGTCGGCGTCGAGCCGCTGGTAGCCGAGGACGTTGTCGATGAGGGTGGTGATGCGGGAGTAGCCGGCCGAGAGGTGATGCAGCACCTGGTTGGCCTCGGGCCACAGCTGTCCGGCGTCGTCGGCGGCCAGGGCGGACAGCTCGCGGCGCAGTTCGTCGAGCGGGCCGCGCAGCGAGCGTCCCAGCAGGGTCAGCAACTGCTCGTGCCGTGCGGACAGCGCCTCGTAGCGGTCCTTCTCCCGCTCGCCGAGCGCGGCGTACCGCTCCTCTCCGGCGGCCAGTTCCTCCGCGTGCCGCTCCTGGAGGTCCTCCAGCTCGGTGACGTGCTGCTGGCGCAGGGCGGTGAGGTCGGAGGCGTGCTCCTCGGCGAGCCGCTCCAGCTCGTCGGCGTGGCGCTTCTCGGCGGCGGCCTTCTCGTCGGCGAGCGCGTCGTACGGCCGCCGGTCCAGGAAGGTCATCACGGCGCCGACGAGCTGGTCGCCGTCGCGGACGGGCGCGGTGGTCAGGTCGACGGACACCTTGTCGCCGCTCTTGGCCCACACCACCTGCCCGCGCACCCGGTGTTTGCGCCCCGAGCGCAGGGTGTCGGCGAGCGGGGACTCGTCGTACGGGAAGGGGGAGCCGTCGGCGCGCGAGTGCAGGACGAGGGTGTGCAGCTCCTTGCCGCCGAGTTCGCCGGCGCGGTAGCCGAGGATCTGCGCGGCGGCCGGGTTGACGAGCACGATCCGCCCGTCGGTGTCGGTGCCGACGACGCCCTCGGAGGCGGCCCGCAGGATCATCTCGGTCTGGCGCTGTGAACGGGCCAGCTCGGCCTCGGTGTCGACGGTGCCGGACAGGTCGCGCACGACGAGCATGAGCAGCTCGTCGCTGGCGTAGCCGTAGCTGTCGTAGGCCTGCTGGCCGTTCTCCAGGCTGGCGCTGGTGACCTCGACGGGGAACTCCGAGCCGTCGGTCCGGCGGGCGACCATCCGCGTCGGCTTGGTGCGCCCGCGCGGGTCCATGTGGTCGGGCCGGCGCATCGAGCCGGGGATGAGCTTGGAGTCGAACTGCGGCAGCAGGTCGAGCAACCCGCGCCCGACCAGCGCGGTGCCGGGCGTCTCGAAGGCCTCGAGGGCGATGGTGTTCGCGTTGACGACGGTTCCGTTGGCGTTGACCAGGAGCAGCGCGTCGGGCAGCGCGTCCAGTATGGCTGCGAGGCGAGCAGCGCCTCGGGATGGCCTGCTGCTCACGAGACGCTTCCTCCCTGTTACCGCACCTTGCCGACCGCTCGGGCCATCTTGCCAACCTGCCCGCGACGTGTCACGCGAGGGAGTCTAAGCGCTGGGACCCCGCTCGGGACGCCGGATGAGAGAGAGATCGCACGACGACATGGTGCGCCGCCGACGCCTGATCGGCCCCGCCGGACCGCCACCGGGGCACGCCCTGCGCCCGGAACCCGGCCCTAACCTCGCGCTTCGGGAAGGAGCGGCACGAGGCGGTCCCAGCGGGCGATCTCGCAGCCGTTGGTGCGGTCGAACACGGCCTTCACCGAGCGCCCGGCCCAGGTGCCGGTCACATGGGCGGCGCCCTGTCCGCCGTACTGCATCGTGCACATGGTCCCGTCGGCGACCGGCGCGAAGGGGTCCTTGCCCCACCGGGTCTCCCGCTCCAGCGCCCGGCAGGCTCCCGCCACGTCCGGGTGGTCACCGCCGTCGGGGTGACAGCGCACCTGGTACGTCACCCGGTCCGGCTTTCCGGACAGGCCGAGGAGCGTGACGGTGAGGTGGTCCCCGCCGACCCGCCCGGGAGGCGTGGCGGGGAGGGGGGCGGCGGCCGCGGCGACGGGGGCGGCGGACAGCGAGGCGAGGACGGCGAGAGAGGCGCCGGCACGGAGGATGACCTGGTACATGCCCTGCTTAACGCCCCACGCCCCCGTACGTTGCGCACACCCCCACGGGCGGCGCACCGCCCCCGGAACCCCTTTGCTCTGCGACCCGCCTCCCTAGTACCGTAGGGGACACGATTGGTGACAGCACGCTCGACTGTGTCATCATCTGCACGCACCACTCGCGCTCGCGCGAGCGGCTGTGCTGGAGGCGTCGCCTAGTCCGGTCTATGGCGCCGCACTGCTAATGCGGTTTGGGCCTTAAAGCCCATCGAGGGTTCAAATCCCTCCGCCTCCGCACCATCACCGAAGCCCCGGTCCCCAGGACCGGGGCTTCGATCGTTTGTACGTTTCCGCAGGTCACAAGGGGTGGACCCAATGGATTTCACATGACGGCGGCAGTCATGTAATGTTCTTCCTGTCGCCGCGACGGGCCGGAAGGAACGAAGCGGGGAGAACAAATCAAGACAAGCACTCGTAGCTTAACGGATAGAGCATCTGACTACGGATCAGAAGGTTGCAGGTTCGAATCCTGCCGAGTGCACACAGGTGAGAGGCCCCGGAGAGATCCGGGGCCTCTCGCGTTTCGGGAACATGCGGCAACGCGGTCGACGGCCGGGGCCGATCGGCCCGGATCAGTGCGCCGATCTGACGGAGGCCGGTCGGCCCGGGTCACGTGTGGCGCCGACTGCGCTCGCGGGATTCGGGCAGGCTCGGACAGCATGAGGCCGTGATCGCTTATGCGGCGAGCTCGTGGGGCACCGCCTGCCCGCCCTGGAACCCCCGCCCCGCCGCAGCGACAATCGCCCCGTGAGAATCGTCCCCGCCCGGCCCGCCGACCTCCCCCTCCTGCTGGCGTTCCGGGAGGAAGCCGCGGGCTGGCTGGCCCGCATCGGGTCGGACCAGTGGCAGCGGCCCTACCCGGCCGAGCGGCTGCTGGGCGCCGTCGAGGCGGGTGACGTCTTCCTCGTCCTCGACGGCGGGACGGCGGCCGCGACGATCACCGTGTCCGCGGACGGTCCCACCGGGCTGTGGGCGGAATCCGAGCTGGACGAACCCTCCCTCTACGTCAGCAAGTTGGCCGTCGCGCGCACGCACGCCGGACGGAACGTGGGCGGTCGGCTGCTGGACTGGGCCGGGGACCGCGCATACCGGTCCGGGGCCAAGTGGCTGCGCCTGGACGCCTGGACGACCAACACGTCCCTCCAGTCCTACTACCTGCGGCACGGCTTCGCGCACGTCCGCACCGTGCGGGAGGGGCGGGCGGTCAGTGGTGGGCCGCGGGTGTCGGGGTGGCTGGCCCAGCGGGCCGCGCGGCCCGCCACCACCGCCGATCACGGGTTCACCGTCGACCCGTAGATACGGCTCCAGTCGTACGGGAGTCCTGCGGGACGACCCGTAGAACTCCCGTACGGCTCAGCCCCGCACCGCGTCGCCCTGCGCCGGCACCACGCCCGTGCGGCGCGGGGTCATCCCGTCCGCGAGCCACTGCAGGTCCTCGTACAGGCGGGGCTCGCCGCGTTCCGTGCGCTGGGTCTCCACCCAGGGGCGGTAGTGGCTCCACACGGCGATGACGAGGCCGCCCCACGCCTGGTCGATGACGGCCCGGTCGAAGGCGTCGGTGCGGGCGCCGACGCCCAGGTAGTTGAAGGTGGTGAGGTAGGACGTGATCAGCTTCACCGCCGGGCGGTCGCCCGACCTCGCCCGGGCGATCAGCTCGGAGACGGCCGCCTCGTCCCGTTCGTCCGGGATCCCCTCGTCGTACAGCACCTTGCGGCGGTCCATGATCGCCGTGAGGTACTCCATCGTGGCCTGCTTGCGGCGCCGGTCGTGGTCCTGCGCCGTGCTGCGGGACAGCATCCGCAGCTGCCACGCCAGCCCGCCGAAGGCGATCACGCTGACGAACAGGGCGCCGGAGGAGACGATCAGGGACCACCGCTCGTAGGACGTCACGGCCGGATACCTTACGGAGGCCGGTGACGTCCGGGCCAGCAGGCGTACGGGCCAGCAGGCGTACGGACTAGAGGACCGACGGACTGTACGGACCGTACGGCCCCCCGCGGCCCTCAACGCCTTCCCCGACCGCCTCCGCACGGCAGGTGGCGGCGACGGTCGGGGAACGGCCCGGACTGTGGGCTCAGATGCGGGTGACGTCCAGCTCGCCCTCCGCGTACTGCCGGCGCAGCACCTTCTTGTCGAACTTGCCCACGCTGGTCTTCGGAACCGACTCGATGACCGTCCAGCGCTCCGGCAGCTGCCACTTGGCGATCTTGCCCTCCTCGGCGAGGAAGGTGCGCAGCGTCTCGAAGTCGGCGGTGGCGCCCTCCTTGAGGACGACCGTGGCCAGCGGGCGCTCCCCCCACTTGTCGTCGGGGACGGCGACGACGGCTGCCTCGGCGACCTCCGGGTGGGCCATGAGGGCGTTCTCCAGCTCCACCGAGGAGATCCACTCGCCGCCGGACTTGATGACGTCCTTGGCGCGGTCGGTGAGGGTGAGGTATCCGTCGGGGCTGATGGTGCCGACGTCGCCGGTCTTCAGCCAGCCGTCCTGGCTGAACTTGTCGGCGGGACGCAGCGGTTCGGCGTCGGGACCGTTGTAGTAGGCGCCGGCGATCCACGGGCCGCGGACCTCCAGCTCGCCGGCGGACTCGCCGTCCCAGGGGAGGCGTTCGCCCCCGGGCCCGGTGAGGCGGCCCTCCACGCCGGCCGGGAAACGGCCCTGGGTGAGGCGGTAGCCGAACTCCTCGTCCGTGCCCACCGCGTGGGCCGGCGGACGGGCGACCGTACCGAGCGGGGACGTCTCCGTCATGCCCCAGGCGTGGCAGACCCGCATGCCGAGCTCGTCGAAGGCCTCCATCAGGGACGGCGGACAGGCGGAGCCGCCGATGGTCACCTGCGTGAGGCAGGAGACGTCACGGGGCTTGGCGGTCAGCTCGGTGAGCAGGCCCTGCCAGATGGTGGGGACGGCCGCGGCGTGCGTCGGTCTGATCGTCTCGATCATCTCGGCGAGGGGCGCCGGCTGGAGGAAGCGGTCCGGCATCAGCATGTTCACGCCGGTCATGAAGGTGGCGTGCGGCAGGCCCCAGGCGTTGACGTGGAACTGCGGCACCACGACCAGCGACGTGTCCTCGTCGGTCAGGCCCATCGACTGGGCCATGTTGACCTGCATCGAGTGCAGGTAGACCGAACGGTGGCTGTACACCACGCCCTTGGGCTCGCCGGTGGTGCCGGAGGTGTAGCACATGGAGGCGGCCTGGCGCTCGTCCAGTTCCGGCCAGTCGTACGCGGTGGGCTTGCCGGCGATCAGGTCCTCGTACTCGTGCACGCGCACGGAGGCGGCGGCGAGCGCCGAGCGGTCGCCCGGGCCGGAGACGACGACGTGCTCGACCGTCTTGAGGTGCGGCAGCAGCGGGGCGAGCAGCGGCAGCAGCGAGCCGTTGGCGATCACGACCTTGTCGGCGGCGTGGTTGACGATCCAGGCGAGCTGCTCGGGGGGCAGCCGGAGGTTGAGGGTGTGCAGGACCGCGCCCATGGAGGGGATCGCGAAGTAGGCCTCGACGTGCTCGGCGTTGTTCCACATCAGGGTGGCCACGCGGTCGTCGGACGCGACTCCGAGGTCGTCGTGCAGGGCGTGGGCCAGCTGGGCGGCGCGGGCGCCGATCTCGGCGAAGGAACGGCGGTGCGGCTGGTCCTCGCCCGTCCAGGTGGTCACCTGCGATGTGCCGTGGATCGTCGACCCATGGGTGAGGATCCTCGAAATCAGCAGCGGTACGTCCTGCATGGTGCTCAGCACGGCGTCCTCCCGGGGCGACATTGCCTACGCGGCGGTAACGTTTGCGCTGATTCTGCGCACGTACCGCTCGGTATGTCACTAGATCCGGGCGATCCATCACGTGCTGTTTCACATATTGACGGTCGGTGACGGTGTGCGTGGGGTGGGCGGGACGGTGGGGGCCTGAACGCGGGCGGGGTGGCGGGCGTGACGGCTTGGGGGGTGGCGCCTGCGTGACGGGTTGGGGGGTGGCGCCTGCGTGACGGCTTGGGTGGCGCGTGCGTGACGGCACGCGGGAGGGACGGCGGATGGCGCGCGGGAGGGACGGCGGATGGCGCGCGGGAGGAAAGTGGGCGTGACGGCTGCATGAGGGACGGCGGGAGGGACGGCCGCTGACCGCCGGACGCTATCGGGCGAGCCCGAGTTCGGGGTCCTCGCGGAGCTTGCCGAGGGCCCGGGACACCGCCGACTTGACCGTGCCGACGGAGACGCCGAGCACCTCGGCCGTCTGGGCCTCGCTGAGGTCCTCGTAGTACCTGAGAACGACCATCGCCCGCTGGCGGTCGGGCAGCCGCATGATCGCCCGCCACATCGCGTCGCGCAGCGCCTGGAGTTCGGCCGGGTCGTTGCCGCCGCCGGGCGCCGGCTCGGGCTCGGGCAGTTCGTCGCAGGCGAACTCGTCGACCCGGCGCTTGCGCCACTGCGAGGTGCGGGTGTTCACCAGCGCGCGGCGCACATAGCCGTCGAGGGCGCGGTGGTCCTCGATGCGCTCCCAGGCGACGTACGTCTTGGTCAGCGCCGTCTGCAGCAGGTCCTCGGCGTCGGAGGGGTTCGCGGTGAGGGAACGCGCGGTGCGCAGGAGGACGGGCTGGCGGGCTCTGACGTAGGAGGCGAAGGAGGGGTAGGGCGAGGAGGAGGGGTGCGGGTGCGGCCCCTGGGTGGCCGCCGGGCGCGGCGTGTACGGCGCCGTCCGCCTCGCCGGCGTCACGGCGTGAGCGGCGTTCGAGGCGCTGGTGCAGACGGGTGTGGTCATGGCTCAACGCTAGGTTCGACCGGCCGTCGCGCGGATCGCCCAAAGGTGCCGAAGGCGAATCCCCCTCTGGTTGTAGGGGCGGGGCCGACTGCACCTCCTGGAGGTGGACTGGGGGAGGAGGGCGGGTGGGGGTTTACCCCTGCGGGTTACGGCGGTGGGGAGCGGGGGCGTCACCCGGGGCGGGGTCGGCGGCATCGCAGGACGGGACGCTGTGGGCCGCTGCAGGCCGCCGCGGACGTGGCTGGCCCGGCGGGGTCCGGAAACACCGCGCGGCGGTACCGGAGTACCGCCGCGCAGCTGACCTTGTTCCACCCACAGAGGCCCCCCGGCCTTGGTTCCCTTTCCGTCCCCCTCGGGCCTGTCCCCCTCCCCCCTCGGGCCTGTCTCCCTTGGGCCCACCCCACCCCTCGGACCATCCCCCCTTGGGCTACCCCTCCCTCGGGCCCACCCCCCGGCCACTCCTCCGCCCACCACCGATCACCACCACAGTGGCGTGAAATCGACGGCCGCGTTGTCGTTGCCCTGACTGACCGGCGTGAACGCGGAATCGCCGAACTGGGCGGTGTTGCTCTGGTTCGAGGCGCCGGGGCCGACCGTCACCTGCTGGGTGGCGGACGCGTTGCCGTCGTACGCGAAGGCGAAGTCGTCCGCCGCCGCGACGCCGGTGAAGAGCACGGCGGCGAGCGGCAGGGCGGCGAGGCCTGCGGCGACGCGGGCGGTACGGGTGCTTGCCATACGAGTTCCTCCAGCATGAAGTAGGGCTTTGACCTGGCCAGTTGGAGCACTGCCCCGGCGTACTGATCACGACGTCGCGAGACCAGAGTTGCCCACCGATTCCGTAACGAACCGTCCCGGAACCTCTCTTTCGCTCTCAAGCGTGAGAAGAAGCCGATAAACCCCGTTCAGGAGCGAACTCCGGCGCCCGCGAGGGGGTCACCTGCACCCTCTTCCCTTCTTCGAACATGAGTACGAAAATAGCGTCATGGCCACCACCGACCGGCAGGCCACGACGCTGGCCCTCGCCCACGCGCTCTCGGCCGCCGAACGCGGCCTCGCCGTCATCCCCCTGTCCCGGACGAAACTCCCGGCGCTGCGCTCCCCCCACCGCCACGACCCCGTCGGCCTGCCGCCCTGCCACGGCGAGTGCGGCCGCTTCGGTCACGGGGTGTACGACGCCTCGACCGACCCGCGCCGCATCCGGGAACTGTTCGCCGCGGCCCCCTGGGCCACCGGCTACGGCATCGCCTGCGGCCTGCCGCCGCACCACTTGATCGGCATCGACCTGGACACCAAGTCGGGTACGGACTCCTCGGCAGCGCTGCGCGAACTGGCGTTACGGCATCTGTTCACGATCCCCGCGACCGTGGTGATCGTGACACCGAGCGGCGGCCGCCACCTCTGGCTGACCGGCCCACCGGACGCGGCCGTCCCCAACTCGGCCGGCCGGCTCGCGCCCGGCATCGACGTACGGGGCGCCGGCGGCTACCTGGTCGGTCCCGGCTCCCGCACCGAGCACGGCGTCTACGAGACCGCCCCCGGCACCGCCCACCTCGCGCCGGCCGCCTGCCCACCGGCACTGCTCCGGCTGCTGCTGCCGCCGCCTCGCACAACACCGGGAAGGGGAACGGACCGACTCCCGAAACGGGGGGACGGCCACGGCCTGATCCAGTTCGTCCTCGCGGCCCACGAGGGGCAGCGCAACACCCGCCTGTTCTGGGCGGCATGCCGCGCCTACGAGAACGGCCCGGACCCCGACCTGATCATTTCCTTGATCGAGGCGGCGAGAACAACGGGCCTCACCGAACGGGAGGCCCGGGCGACGGTGGCCTCGGCGGCACGCCTGACGGCCCGTCGGCGTTGATCTCCTGAGCGACGGCATCGGTCGTCGACAGCCTTGGCACGCAGGCTGCCCGTGTCCCTTACCCGACACGTCGACGGCCCCCTGACCACCAAATGCACTGGTCAGGGGGCCGTCGACCTATGCGGTGGGTGTGGGATTTGAACCCACGGTGACTCGCGCCACGACGGTTTTCAAGACCTTCCCGACGTATGGCGCGCATTGTGCTCCGCCCCAGGTCAAGCAAGTGTGAAAGCCCTTGCGGAGCCGTCGCCAGCGATGTCGTGCCCTCTGCGTGCCCCAGGCAGCACGATCGTGCCCCTCAGCCTCCCGTCACAACGGGAACGATCACGGCCGCGACGGCCGACAGCAGCCCTGCCACAGCGAGGGCGCCGTTGAACTTCTCTTTGGCCGTAGGGAACACGGAGCGACTCGCGTTACCGACCTTGCTACGCAAGACGATCATCTTCACCTTCTGCCACCTGTGTTGACGTTTCGAACAGCCCATCAACACGCCATAGGCGTTATTGCGGCAGTAGGTCTGCCCATCCCGGTTGACGGCTCCACACCAGACAGGCACTTGGAAGGCCGCGTAGGCCGAGACGCCAAGCGACAGAGCCACGATCACGGGCAACGACCATTGCTGACTCCAAGCAACGATCAAAGCCGCGGCCACCATGTATCCCCAGTACAGATGCACCACTTTCGCCATGAGCACGCAGAGTATCCGTGCATATGCATGGCGCATAGAGATGATTTGGTCAGTGACGTGAGGTGAAGGCCTCCTGCGGACGCTGAGGGTCACAAACGGTGATGCCCCTGGCTACATCCTGGCCAGGGGCATCAGTAAGTGCAGGCTGCTCAGAAGGGCTTACGCCCCTCAGGAGAGGCGTCTCCCTCTTGCCATCTGAGCCATGCGTCGGCCGCCTCCGCCACCTGGTCGTCACGGCCGGCGACCGGCCTGGCGTAGTGCCGAGTGGTCACGCTCGCATTTGAGTGGCCGAGGCGGTGAGCGGCAGTCATGACGCCGTACCGGTCGGCGACCCAAGTCCCGTGGGAGGCCCGAAGGTCGTGTGGGGTCACGTCGGTGAGGCCGGCCGCCGAGACGGCGGGGTCGAAGTAGGCCTTGCGCCACTGGTTGTAGCGCAGCGGCTTGCCCGCGGGCGTGGTGAACAACAGCGCGTCGCTTCCTCCGGGCAGCTCTTCGAGGTATGACCCGAGCCGCTTCGCCAGCGAGGGTGCCAGCCGCAGAACCCGCTTCTGATGCGACTTGGGGGTGTCGAAGACGAGGGAGCCGTTCGCTTCGGCCAGGTTCTCATCGACCAGGAGGAAGCCGCCGGCGGTGTCCACGTCCGAGCGCCGAAGGGCGAACGCCTCCCCCACCCGCAGGCCTGCGAAGGCAAGCAGCGCGATCAACAGATCATGCGGCCTCTCCGCGCTGCGGACGATGCGTGAGGCTTCCAGCGGCGTGACGATGTGCGGTTCGGTCTGCGGCATGCGCGGGAGTCGTACGCCTCGGCAGGGAGTCTGCGGGATCAGGTCGTTGTCCACGGCCGATGCCATGATCTGCGACAGCACCCGGTACGCCTGACGGATACGCGAAGCGCTCAACCCCTCAGTACGCATCGCGGCCACCCATTCAGTGACCGTGATCGGCCGCAGACTCGACAGCTTACGATCACCGAGCGCCGGATTGATCCGCGAGTTGATCAGAGACCGGTACGACGCCTGCGTCTTGTGCTTGAGCTGCGGAGCAACGGCAGCCAGCCAGCGGGCGGCCCAGTCGCGGACAGTCATCTGTCCCTCAACAGGGTCGAGCCAGCGGCCCTCTTCTATCTCGATGCGCTTCCGCATGAGCCACCGGTCGGCATCCGTCGTCGTGGCGAACGTCCGATCGGCAGGCCGCAGGACGCCGTCCGGGCCGGGGTAGCGGGCTTGGTAGCGGCCGGACGGAAGCTTTCGAACGCGGCCGAACGTTCGGCGAGACCTGCGTTTCGAGGCCATCAGGCAGCACCCCGCAGAGCCAAAGGACGAAGGGTGACCGGCTCCACGGTGTTGGCAGCCACGAATGCCCTCACGGCGCTTTCGGGGATGCGCACGTGCCGTCCGACCTTCACGAAGGTGATCCGCCGTTCCTCGATGAGTCGGCGAGGAAACCTCACACCCGTGCCAAGGCGTTCGGCGACTTCCTGCACAGTGAGCAGTCGGTCCATGGTCACCAGTCGTCTCCTTCCGAATGGGCGTCGTTGAGCGCCTCGCGGGCGAGTTCGCGGCTTTGTTGGAGGTCGCGGCGGATGTTGGCGGCGAGCCAGGATTCGCCGGGAGTGTGGCCGTGGCCGGCGTAGGCCCAGTGGGCGAGGGTCAGGGTGGTTGCCTCCTGGTCGTCGGGGTCGTGCAGGCCGAGGGCCTGGCGTTGCTGGGCGGCGCGGTAGTCGGCGCGGACCTGGCGGAGGGCGCCGAGGGTGGTGGAGTAGCGGCGGGACTTGGTGGAGAAGTGGCCGCGGAAGCCGAGCATGTGGGCCCAGTCACGGAGTTTGCGGTCGGGGTAGAGTGGGTGGAGGTCAAGGCAGGCGGCGATGAGCCGGGCCGGGTGGTCGGGTACGCCGAGGAGGGCCAGGGCCTCTTTGTTGCCGATGCGGCGGTCCACGGTGCCGGTGGTCTCGGCGGCCTTGGTGGCGTACTTCGCGACGTAGGAGGCGACGGCCTGTTCGGTGATCTCTACGCCGTCGCCAAAGGCGCGGATCGGTCGGACGTCGAGCTGGGTGCCCCAGCGCAGAGCGCGGGCGGGCTGGTCCCCGACCGGGGGAACGTCGACCACGACGCGAGCGGCAGCGGCGTGGATGGCGTCGGTGAGCAGGTCGAGCGTGGCCCAGGCCGGGGGCGGGCTGTCTGGTCCGTCGGGGCCGTCGAAGCGGATCACGGCGTGGAAGTGGACGGCGCCGCGCTTTTGGTATTCGGCGACCTTGCCGAAGGAGACGCGGGACTGTTCGTGGGCGTCCTTCTGGGTGAGTCCGGCGCGGCGGGCGATTTCGCGGCGAAGGTAGATCGTGAAGTAGCGCCACAGGTCGGAGGCGTGGTTGTTCCACAGCACGGCGCCCGCGTAGTCGTAGGTGTCCGGGTCGAGGGGGGTGCCGAGTTCGGGGGCGTCTTCCGGGTGGCGGGTGCCGCAGGCGCAGGGCCGGTTGCCGGGGCGGTTGTGGACGGGGCCGAAGGAGGGGGCCGTGAGGGTGGCGAAGACGCGGGGGTGATCGCGGATCGTGTCCGGGGTGCCCTTGGCGGGGTCGCCGATGAGGCCGGCGCGGATGAGGTGGTAGGTGTCGCCCGCGTACGTCCAGGCGCATGCCGGGCAGCGCGAGGCGCGACGGTTGCCGCACGCGATACGGAGCCGTCCGCCAGGCTCGGTGTCGGTGGAGTAGCGGTGCAGGACGTGCCGGGTCTCTTTGTCGCGGACGACGACGGAGCCTTGCAGGTGGATTGGGTCGGAGCAGCCGCCGGTGCGGCGGATCTGGTCTTGGATACGGTCGAAGCCGGTGGATCCGGCCAGCCTCAGCACGTCGGCGAGGGTGGCCGGGTCCAGGCCCGCCATGGTGGCGGTGTCGGTCAACTGGTCACCTCCCGGCGCGGGCGAGCGTGGCGGCGGGGAGCTGGTGGCCGGTGCCCTTGCAGCTGGAGCAGGTGACGCGGAAGGTGGCTCGGGTGCCGTCCGGGTGGCGGGTGCCGGTGGTGATGGCGGCGGTGGCGAAGCCGTCGCAGTCGCGGCAGATCCGCCGGGCCGGGGTGTGCTGGGGCATGATGGGGCTCCCTTTCGGGTCCGTTGGATGTGGAAGGGGTCAGGCGCCCGGAGCGGACGAAGTTTGGCGACCGAGGCCGCTCCGGGGGCCGCTTAGCGTGTGTTGCGCCTGCCGTGGCCCTTGACCGCGTACATCGCGGAGTCGGCGGCGGAGAGAGCGTCGGTGAGGGTCGGGACGCGCAGGTGTGTTCGGTGGCAGTGGCCGACCGAGGCTGAGACCGGCAGGGCGCGGCCGTTGTGCTCGACGGGCTGGTCCAGGGCGGCCTGGAGGGCGTCCAGGCCGGGGGTGCGGGCTGGGTCGGTGACGATGGCCGCGAATTCGTCTCCGCCGAGGCGGGCGGCGATGCCGTGGCGTCCGCACCAGGCGGCGAGGCGGCCGGCCGTCGCGGTGAGGACGGCGTCTCCGGAGGCGTGACCGTGGGTGTCGTTGATGGCCTTGAAGTCGTCGAGGTCGACCAGGAGCACCAGGGCGTTGGGGTGCCTGGCCAGCAGGTGTTCGGCGCGGGCGGTCCATCCGGCGCGGGTGTGCAGGCCGGTCAGGGGGTCGCGGCGGGCCGTCGAGAGGCGGCGCACCAACAGGCCGCTGTGCAGGGCCCAGCCCAGGGCCGGTAACCCGGCGGCGATCACGTGCGTGTCCATGTGGGTCACCGCTCCTTCTGGAGGTCCTTGACGAGGAGGCGGAGCACGATCGAGACCACGGCGACGGAGACGCCGGTGACGGCGACCGCGAGGAGCATCGAGACCAGGACCGCGCCGACGACCAGGACCACGGCACCACCGCCGGCAGCCAGGGCGAGCGCGCTGCCCGGGGTGAGCTGAACGGTGGGCCGGGTCGAGGCCGGGACGACCGGAACCGGGGCGACGGGTGCCGGGATGTTGGTGCGCGGCGCCGGGTCGGCCGGGGGCGGTGCGGTGTCCTGGGGCGGGTACTTCGGGGTGAACATGAACACGATGGGTCTCCCTTCGGTCAGGTCACTTGTCGAGGGCGGTGCCGATGACGGGGCTGAGGAAGCTGTCGGCGACGAGGTAGCCGCCGAGGAGGAGCACGATCACAAGCCACCAGGGCGGGCGGACGAGCTTGATGCCGAGGTAGCCGACGACGAGGAGCGCGAGCCAGAGCGGGACGTTCATGGCGGGGGTCTCCTAGGCCTTGCAGCGGTGGGTGCGGGCGGCGAGTTCGGCGGCGGAGCGGTCCGCGTAGTCGGCGGAGAAGCCGCAGCCGGGGGCGATGCACGCGGCGGTGTGCTTGTCGCGGCCCCGGCCGTCGTAGTACGTGGCGACCTGGACGGGGCCGATGCGGATGCGGTCGCGGAAGCGGCGGTAGACGGCCATGAGGTCAGCCCTCCCGCCGGAGGCTGGGGCCGGGGAACTCGGCCAGGATGCGGGCGGCGGTGTCGGCGTCCGGAGTGCGGTCGGCGGCCTCCTCGGCGAGCAGCCGGGCCAGGCCGGGACGGCCGGCGGCGGCCATCTCACGGGCCGCGTCGATGTAGTCGGCGCCGCGGTCGAAGGTCTGGGGCATGAGCTGTAGTCCCTCCCGGTCAGGTGAGCTGGAGCTGAGCGGCGATGGCGTCGGCCATCGGGGCGGGCAGGCCGAGCCGGGCCGACAGGGCGTCGGCGGGCATCGGCGTGCCGGTGGATGCCTGGTGGGCGTCAGCGATCTTGCGGGCGTGGTCCAGCAGCGCGGCCGGTACCGGAGGAGCCGCGGGCGCGGACTGCGGTGGGGCCGGAGCCGGGACTGGTGTCAGTTCGGGCACCTTCGGCGCAGGGCTCGGTGCGGGGGCATCGTCGCGGGGTGTCTCGGCTTCCGGCGCGGCCGGTTCGTCGTCCACAGGCCGTGCAGGTTCCACCGAGGTGGCGGGGCTGTGGACGAGGAGTGTTCCGCCCAGGAAGGCCAGGGCGGGCCAACCAGCGACGAGGATGCGCAGCCAGGCGGGCACGTGGGCCAGGTCGAGCAGTCCGGCGGTGGCGACGTTCGCGCCGAGCGAGGCCGCCAAGGCGATGACGAACCACGTCCAGGCCGAGCGGTCGCGGCGGGCCGTGCGCAGCCGTCGCCAGGCGGCGACCAACAGCAGGTCGACGGAGACCGGGTAGGCCCAGGCTTTCCAGCCGGACTGTCCAGCCGCCGCAGCCAGGTCGTGCAGGTGGGCGAAGGACAGAGCACCGGCGATGACGGCCTGGACGAGTACGGCGTCAGGGCGGATCGGGCGGAGCATGGGGCACCTCCCTTCGAAGGGAAGTCGGGCCGGTCAGGGGCGGAGCACGAGGGGCATGCCGCCCCTGGTCCAGCGGGTGTCAGTCGATGACCGGGCGGGGCTTGACCAGCGATGGGCAAGGCGCCGGCGTCTCGGCGGGCACGAAGGGCCGGAAGGACTCCAGCGCGGGAAGGTCCGGGACCAGGTGAGCGAACTCCCGGCAGGCAGCAACCACGTCGGCGCGGGAGGTGTGCGGGGTGCGGATCTTCGACCAGCCGCCCGTAGAGTCCGCCGCAACAGCCGTACCGGGGCGCTCCATCGGGATCAGGCTGGCGGCCGGGACCGCGTCCGGGGCGATGTCGGCGAGGCCCATTTCGGCGGTCTGCTTGTCGTTGACCCGATGCACCACGCGGCCGGTGAGCTGGGCGCGGAGCATGGTGGCGCCCTTGCCGAGTTCGGAGCCGAAGCGCTGGGCGCAGATCTCCAGGTAGATGCCGACCGCGCGGGCCATCTGCGCGAGCCGGATCAGCGCGGTGACGATCCGTTCCCGGCGTTCCTCATCCTTGCGCGAGGAGATCAGGAACAGCTCGGCGACCTCGTCGACCAGGACCACGACCGGCACCGGGCGTATCGCCTCGGGGAGTTCCCAGATGTCGCAGGCTCCGTGCAGGCTCAGGAGGTCGAAGCGGTCTTCCATCTCCGCGACCAGCACATCCAGCAGCGACACGGCTTCATCCGGGTTGGTGACCAGCGCTGACAGGCGGGGTGCGAAGGCTGTCTGTTCCACCCCGCGCTTGCAGTCGATGCCCACCAGCGCGACAGGGAGCTGTGCGAGTCCCTTGATCAGGGAACGTTGGTACATCGACTTGCCGGAGTGGTTGGCACCCAGGGTGAGGGCCATGGGGGCCTTGCGGTAGTCCCGCTCGAAGGCGGTCCCGTCCTCCCGCAGTGCGACCGGCACCACCATGTCGCGGGGCCGTGCCTTGCGCGGCATCCGCACCCGGCGCAGCACGTCGTAGCCGGTCATGCGCAGCTCAACGTATCCGGGCTTGGTCGCCACCACGGTCACCGAGTGCACACCCCACGCGTGGCGGAGCCGTTCGGAGGAGGCCATTACGTCCGCCGGTTCCAGACCAGCAGGCAGACGCAGGGTGACCCGCAGGCCGGTTGAGGTGGGGCGGATCCGGCGGATCTTCGGCGGTACCGGTTGCACCTCACGGCGGGCGACGTTGCGGGTGACGAACGCCCGCAGGCCGGACGGCTGCACCGTCAGACCGCACACGTCCATCGTGGAGCGGTAGGTGAGGGCGAACCGGCCCCAGGTGAGCGGCGCCCCGACCAGCGACCAATACACACGCGGAGCGCGGAACCTGGCGTAGCCGAGTCCGCCAGCACCGGCTAAGGCTCCTGTGGCCTCCAGCCACATCGTCACGTCGGCCATGGTCAGGCTGCCGGGGTGATCGCGACCGCGCGGAACGAGATGCCGTGGCGCTTCTGGCCGTTGAACTCGTTCTCCCAGTCCCGCGCCTTCAGGCCGATCACCTTGACCGGCATGCCCGGCGTCAGGCCCTCCGGGTAGCCGGTCTCGGGGATGGTCACCTGGTACAGGTTTCCCTCCCCCTCATCGGAGACCAGAAGCCCCACCGTCGACAGCGGCGCGTTCGTCTCGCGGTCGATGGCCCGCTCCCCAGTCTTGGCATTCGCCAGCTTCGGCACCGGCGCGGTGGCAACGAACACCGCAGCGGTCGACGTGTCGATCTTGAAAGACGGCATGGGCGCATCCCTAGCTCTTTGGAGGCCGCCTGTGCGACCTCTCTAGACATCTCCAGGGAAGCGTACATCTCTAGAGACGTCAAGGTAGATGTCTAGAGATGTTGAGAGTGAGCCATTGCGGCTACACGCACCGAGCGGGTGTCCCGCCCATGGCCTAGGCTGTCTAGAGAAGAGAGGAGGGCTCCGGAATGGCCAACACCGATGACGACCGTCGGCCGAAGTACCAGCGGATCGCGGACTCACTCCGAGAGGCGATCCAGTCGGGTCAATACGGTCCCGGTGATCGGCTTCCGGGGGAGAACGAGCTGATGGCCGCGCATGGCGTGGCCCGCATGACGGCCCGGCAGGCCTTGAGTGTTCTGAAGGACGAGGGAGTTGCCGAGTCCCGCAAGGGCGCCGGCGTCTTCGTGCGGTCCTTCCGTCCTCTGCGGCGTCGAGGTATTCAGCGACTCTCACAGGAGCAATGGGGAAGCGGTCGTTCCATCTGGTCCGCCGACATCGAGAACCGCACGCTGGTCGTGGATCAGGTGACCGTGTCTGAGGAGACGGCGCCGGAGCGCATCGGGACGGTTCTCGACCTGGCCGACGACGACACCGTCTGCGTACGGCGGCGACGGTTCGTTCTGGACGAGAAGCCCGTGCTTCTGGCGACGAGCTACCTCCCGACCTCTGTGGTCGCTGGCTCTGCGATCACCCAGGAGGACACCGGGCCCGGTGGTACGTACGCGCGTCTTGCGGAGCTTGGCTACAAGCCAGTGCACTTCCGGGAAGAGATCCGCTCACGGATGCCCACGAAGGACGAGGCGGCACAGTTGAGCATCTCCGCGGGGACGCCGGTAATCCTGATCTGCCGGACTGCCTTCGCGGACGAGGGCCGTCCAGTGGAGATAAATGAGATGACGCTCGATGCCGCCTCCTACATCCTGGAGTACGACTTCGACGCGTGACCGTCAGGCCCAGGTGCGCGGATCACGGGCAACTTCATAGATGCGCGTGACCTGGTCATGCGGCAGCGTTGGGGACAGCCCGGACAGCACCCGGTCGAGGTCGCTTGCCGGTAACACCAGGACTGGCGGGGCCGCGCTCTTCACAGTGACCTTGGCGGCATGTACTACAGAGATCACTGGGCGGACGATGACAGAGAATCCGCAGTGACGAGACAAGGTCTGCGAGACTCGGCGCGCTTCGGCTTGGCTGACCGCTATGTGACGTGTCGAGGCTCCGTTGACGGTGATGGCGTAATCGCCGTACCAGACGACCTTGCCCTTATGGCGCTTCGAGTTGATGGAGAAAACCCCAGCAGGGCCGATGACGAGGTGATCGATGTCAGCGCCGCTCGACCACTGCACGGCGTGAAGGGTGAACCACCCATGCCGCTTCAGCCTCTCTAATCTGCGTCCGGTCACCCGCTCGCCGACAAGGCCATCCGCCCAACTTTGGATCTCCGAATCGCGCGACCAGCGTTTGATCAACCGTCTCAGGCTGCTCGGCTGGAGGTCTCGGATCTTTCTCCGTACTGCATCGCCAGGCCGGTTCCGCGCCAAGTCCCCCTGTACGGGCTGCATCCCACCCCCAGTGCCAACGTCCTCTGACCAGGCCACCATGAAGGCATCAGCAGCGCCAAGGCCCGTATCGGCCATGAGCTGTTACAGGTTTCTCTACCTCATCAAGCCCCGGCTGCGCTCCGCTCCGCCGGGCGCGCTTCCCGGCTCCGCTCCGGGCGACGCTCCTGCCTTCGGCCCGCTCCGCCCGCGCTACGCCGACGCGCGCCCACACGTGGATAGGGCCGGGAGCCATGAGTCGATCACCGCATAGAGCGGCCCGCGGTCAAAGACGATGCCTCCGGCGGGGGATCGGCCGGCACCGGGATGGAGGGGGCGCCGTCGCCGACCGCGGGCACGTGGGGGCGTGCGCGGGGTGCTCCCATCCCGTCCACCGTCGACCCAGGCAGAGCCGAGCAGACGCGGCCCAGGGCGTCCAGGTCGTTCGTACAGTGGCGCGCTCCACCTGGACGCCCTGAACCACGCCCGCTCCACGGTGTGTGGGTCGACGGCGGACGGGATGGGAGCTGGGGCGAGTGGTGGTGAGGGTCGAAGCCTCATGCCACTCTCAGTGGCGATCACAGTCTGTTGGTAAGTGAATTTCAGCCACATTCTCGTGCATCCTCGCGCTAGTTTCCGCAAGAAGCTGCTAGGTACTGCTAGGTAAAGGTCATCGCCCCGACCTGCGTTAGTGCGTACTTTTGCGAACTTTCGCGGTGAGCGTGTAACGCCTACATCCACTCTGAGCAGGAAAAACACTCTGGCTTGTTCTCGTAGTGGGTACGCACTATGCGCTAGCCGACGCAGGGCCCCTCGCGAAGCGGCCGATCAACGCCTGAAGCCGACCTCTTGAGTTCATTCACGAGGCACCATGTTCGTGACAGCCAGAAGCCCACCACGCGGCTCAGACCTGGAAGCAAGGGCTGCGTGATGGGCTCCGAACCCGGAGGTTCTACAGTGAGTTTGGACCCAACCCCAAGGCATCTGTCAAACCAGCCACGGTACCCGTGGGCGATTGTGATCGTCCTCGTGCTGATGATCCTTTGGCCGCCTGTTTGGGAGGCGGTGAGCGCCTACGCCGATGCGGTAGCTGTTGCAGCGCTCTTCACTGGCGGGGTCAGTACAGCAGTGAAGTACAGCAACCAGCCTCGTCCAGCAGTGTCCTCGTAAAGCTGTAATGAGGCCGGTATGGCCGCCACCGACCGATCCACATAGAGCTACGGATCAGAAGGTGCCCGTGCCCCATCCGTGCCCGATCAGGCGGGGAACCACGGGGAATCACGGTGCCGAGAGGGCACCTCGCAGCACGACGGCCCCCGACCATCTCACTGGTCAGGGGCCGTTCCTGCTGGCGGTGGGTGTGGGATTTGAACCCACGGTGACTCACGCCACGACGGTTTTCAAGACCGTTCCCTTAGGCCGCTCGGGCAACCCACCTCGTCCCGTCCCACCTGGGACGGAGCGCCTACAGACTACCGGCCTCGGGCCTCGCGCGGGGTCCGTGGTCCACACGGGGTCCACTGGCTCCCTTTCGGGGCGCTTCCCGACCTGGAGCACTCCACACGCGGCACGCGGCCTCGGCACCGTCAAGGGTAGAAGCCCCGACACATGAAGCACGATGCCTCGCCGCCTGCTGGACCGCCGACGCCTCACCTTCAGGGGGGCGCGCTGATGCTGGAAGAAGCCGAAGAGAGCGGCCGTCGCGTACGCCGCGCCCGACTCCGCCTCGGCATGACTCAGGCCGACCTAGCTGCTGCCCTGGGCAAGACGCAGGGCTGGGTGTCCAAGATGGAGCGTGGGCACATCGAACTCGATCGCGTCGGCCTGCTTAACCTGATCGCCTCGGAGCTTCACGTACACCCGAACGACTTGATCGGACGGCCGTACAACAGCTCTCCAGCCGAGAATCAGTGGCAGGTCTCTGCCGCAGCGATCATGCGTGAGCTGCGCCGTACGACCTCGCTCCCGTCTTCGACGGAACGCCTCGTGCGTACGGCGCTCGACGCGCTGAAGCTGAAGCAAGACGGCACGGCCGCTGCCGAGAACACGGTGAATCGCAAGCGTACGGTCTTCAGCAACTGCCTCCGGTACGCGGTGGAACGGGAGCTGCTGACGGCCCTGCCCCTCGACAAGGTCGACTGGACCCCGCCCGAAACTGACGACGAGATCGACTTCCGGTTCGTCCCCGGTCCGAAGCTGGCGAAGGCGCTGATCGACGCTGTAGGCGAGCAAGGGGCACGCATACGCCACCTGAAGGCGTTCTTCGGCTGCCTCTATTACGCGGCCAACCGCCCTGGTGAGGCGGCAAATCTCCGGGAGGAGGACTTCACCTTGCCCGAAGAGGGCTGGGGCGAAGTGCTGCTGTCCACAAGCACGCCGCGCGTCGGCTCCGGCTGGACCGACACGGGCGAGTCGTTCGATACGCGCGGTCTGAAGAAGCGGGCCCGCAAGGCGACGCGGCCCGTGCCAATTCCGCCCGTCCTCGTGCGCCTGGTCCGCGAACACATCAAGAAGTTCGGGGGTCTCACTCTGGCTTGAGTCCGGAGTCTCCCCGGCTGAGGTCGCGCGGCGGGCTGGCCACAGCATCGCTGTCCTCTTCCGCTTCTACGCCAAGGCGATTCACCGGAATCAGCAACGCTCGAACGAGCAGATCGAACGGGCCTTGGAGGCTGCCGACGGCGAATAGGCCGAGCGGCACTCCGATTCAAGGCGCCATCCTCCCCCCTACCGGGAGAGGGTGGCGCCTTCTCGTTGTCCTACCACGACCACGCCCAAGCAGGGGTGGGCGTCGCTCAGGCGAGCGCAGCCCAGCGTACGTATCAACCAGGGATGGCATGAGAATCGGGTACTGCCGTGTTCAGCCCCGGACGGTACCGCTGGCATCAGGTCCTCTGCGCTTGGCGTCTGTGTAAAACCATTCGATCAGGTGCGTTTCGAAGAGCGTTGCTGCGAATTCGGGTTCCCATCCCGCGCTCAGGTCAGGCATAATCCGCTGGCTTCGGATGTAGGTAACGCCTGGGGTTGAGCGCATCGTGAAAGTCGCCTTGGCCCAGATGCCATCTCTCCGCGTTTCGATGGCAAGATCGAGCAGCTCGCCTGCATCCTCTTCCGAGGAAAGTTGAACGCGCACCTTTTCTGCTGCGGATGTCGCGAATCTGGCAAGCCAGTCATCTGGAGAAATGCCACCGTGCGACTCACTGTCAGCCAAGACCAACACCTTTCTGGCGAATCACTCCATGAAGGCAGTGATGACGCCTACGGGACGACCGTCCCCGGACCGGCTGTCCACTCGCTCTGAGAAGACCACCCGGAACCAGCCCGAGGGCGTCAGGTACCGGGCGGTGACCTTGCCGTCTTGCGGGCGCCCGTAGGTGCCCTTGTCCAAGGTTATGTCTATGAACCCGTAGAGGGACACATCGTTCATCGGGTGTCGGTCCTGGATGTGCTTGTAGCCGAACGCCAGGTCTCCCTCGCGAAGCGGGATATCCTCACCGCTCTTCCCGAAGAACGTCGTACGGACCTTCCATTTGCCCGTTGCCGCCGGCTGTAAAGCACCCTCGATAACGACCCCTTGAGTCGGTGCAGTAGTTTCCGCGGCCAGGGCCGGAGAGCTGACCATTCCGGTAATGGTCATTGATATGGCAGCGGCTCCGACAAGCAGCTTCCACAGGGTGCGCATAACGCCTCCTCTTTGAATGATCCGTCATAGATCATTCAAGTGGGCCATATTCGCGCTATAAAGGATCAAATGCGCCAAACCGCTCGTTGGGCGACCGCCAAAATTCCGCCCTTTGTAGTGATTTGGTGACGGATGATTTCAGTCAAACCAGGCGCATCGCGCCAAGCGATTTGTGTCGCTTCCCCCGGTAACACCAAGGGCTGGCAGCTCACCGGTAGTTCTCGATCTTCTGAGGGACGCGCGGCCCTTTTGCGGTCTTGCGTCCGAGAGTCGGCGTTCAGGAGTCACTGGGCACCTGCGGCACAGCCCTGACGCGGGTTTCGATGTCGAGGACCTCGACTCCGGCGCGACAACGTCGTGGTGCTCCAACAGGACGGGCATCGGCAAGACGACCTTGCCCCGCAAGCTGAAAGCCGCGCTGGCCGGGGTCGAGCTAGGCTAGGCCGCTGACCAGCCGGTTCCCAGCCCCGCTCCGCCGGTTCTTGGTCCACGCCCGGTCCACACGCACTGATCCACAACGCGACAGGGCCGTATCAAGGTGAGACAGGATCCATGCAAAAGGGGCGCCCCTCATGGGAGGGGACACCCCTTCTGACCAGTACGTCTTTGACTTGCGGAGGCGGTGGGATTCGAACCCACGGCGACCCTTCAAGATCACTACGGTTTTCGAGACCGTTGCCTTAGGCCGCTCAGGCAACCCACCTCGCCCCCGGCCCACCAGGGGTGGGGCGGCTACAGCCTACCGGCCTTCGACGGCGGGCAGCGGTGTGGTCCGTGCGACGAGGGCGGCGGGCCGCCAAGCGTCGGCCCTCAGCGGTCGCAGCCCCCCGCCCGCCTCGTGCTCAGTGCGATGTCGTCCAGGCGGACGTCGTACGACGTCGGCGTCGGGTCGGCCTGGTAGAGCTGCCAGCCCAGCCTGAGCGTGTCGAAGGACGGGAAGACGAAGGGGTCGGCGGTGCCGCCGTGGTCGTGGGTCGAGACGGTCAGGTCGGGGCGGGGCCGGCCGTCGAAGTAGACCGTGACGCGGTTGTCGCGGGCGTCCAGGTGGAACTCCGCGCAGATCCATTTCCCGGCCTCGGCCGGCGCGGAGGTCTGCCAGGACGTCCAGTCGCCGGTGGGGCCGAGGTCGGAGCCGACGCCCCAGAAATTGCCCTGCTCAGTGGGGGCGTACTGGCCGCCGAGCGGTCGGACCAGCGTCGGCGAACCGGTGCCGGATGCCTCGGCGAGCGTCCAGTGCGCCCAGTCGGGCGCCGTCGGGAAGGCGTCCACGCGCAGCCGCATCCGCGCCCAGAAGCTGTTGCCGGGCGGGGCGAGGTCGGGGAAGACGAGGAAGGCCTTGCCGTTGCCCTGCGTGCGGATGCGCAGCTCGCGGTCGCCGCGGCCGTCCGTGCCCCGGGTGACGGTCAGCGAGCCGTTCGCCGTGTCCGCCGTCCACGCCCGGCCCTCGTCGACCGGGCCGAGCGGCAGGCGGTTGAAGTCCTCGCGGGCGAGCCACGGGCCTCCGGGGCCGGGGGCCGCGGAGGCGGTCGGGGGTGTCGTGATCAGCACGGCGGTCACGGTGGCCAGCGCGACGGCGGCCTTCCTCAGAAGTCCCATGCGCACAGGGTGGCGACGCCGGTCACATCCGCCCAGCAGCTTTGCGCCAACGCGTGGGAGCGCTCCCAAAGTTGGCCGGAAACCGGTGCTCGTCTCACCGCCCCGGGCCCGGCAGCGGGTGCATAGGATCACCGGCATGGCACTGCGTCCCGCTCACGTGAACATCAAGGCCCTCGACGCCCCGGCGATCGGCCGGTTCTGGGCGGAGGCGCTCGGCTGGAGCGCCTACAGCTCCGGCGTGACCACCTACGTCGGACCGGGCGGCGGCCTCGTGTGGCCGGACCCGGTCGTCCTCGGAATCGACGTCGTTCCCGTACCGGAGCGCAAGACGGCGGCGAAGAACCGGGTCCATCTGGATCTCGCCACCGCCTCCGAGTCCCATCGGGCGGAGTTGGTCGCACGGCTGAAGGCGCTCGGCGCCACGCCCGTCGACGTCGGTCAGGGCGAGGACGTCCCGTGGACCGTCCTCGCCGATCCCGAGGGCAACGAGTTCTGTGTGCTGGAGCCCCGGGACGTGCACCGGGACACCGGGCCCGTCGCCGTGGTGCTGGTCGACTGCGCCGATCCCCGGGCCATGGCCCGCTTCTGGGAACAGGCGATCGACTGGACCCTGCTCGAGGTGACCGACGAGCACGCCGTGCTGCGCTCCGCGGAAGGCGGCGGCCCGTATCTGGAGTTTCTGCGCACTCCGGACGCCGGCGCGACGACCGTGTCGGACCGGGTCCATCTCGACCTGCTTCCCCGCCCCGGTGACGACAAGGAGGCGGAGGTCGCCCGGCTCCGCGCCCTCGGCGCCACCGACCTCGACCTCGGCCAGGGCGGCGACGTCCCGTGGACCTGCCTGGCCGACCCGGAGGGCAACGCGTTCTGCGTGCTCGGCCCGCACTGAGCAACACGGAGCACGGCGAGGAGACCGAACGGGACGGGGAGAACGGGGAGACCGGGGAGAACCAGGGAAGGCGGCTGGTCCCTTCCCCCTCGACCTACGAGGGGGAAGGGACCAGCCGATGAGTGCCGTTCTCAACCGGCCGGTCGGCCGGTCGGCAGGTCGCCCGGCCGGCCGGGCGCACCGTCAGCGCTTGCCGAGCAGGGTGCGCCAGGTCTGCGGGCCGACGACGCCGTCGACCTGAAGGCCGTTGTTCCGCTGGAAGGCGGTCACCGCCGACTTCGTCTTCGCGCCGAACGCGCCGTCCACCGAGAGGCCGTAGCCGTAGACGTTCAGCTGGGTCTGCACCGCCTTCACCGCGCGGCCCGACGACCCGTACTGCACCGTCCTGATCAGCTTGGACCAGGTGTTCGGGCCGATGACGCCGTCGGCCGCCAGGGACTGGGACCGCTGGAACTGGATCACCGCGGAGCGGGTCTTGGGGCCGAAGGCGCCGTCGGCGTCGAGCGCGTAGCCCCGCGAGCTGAGCAGGTGCTGGGCGGCCCGCACGTCCGCGCCCTGGGAGCCGCTCTTGAGGATCGGCCAGGAGACGCTCGGCGCCGGGACCTGGCCGCCACCGCCACCGCCGCCGGTGCCGCCGCCCAGCTTGACCGGGCGGAACGGGTCGTAGTTGTCGCTGCCGATGCCGTAGCTGAGCTTGCGGTAGGTGGTGCCGTAGGTGCCGCGCTGTTCGTAGGCCCAGTAGGAGGTGTGCGCCGTGTTGGCCCACTTCTCGAAGATCACCACGTGGCGGAAGTCGCCGTCGGTGGTGCTGTAGTCGATCAGCAGGTCGCCCTTCCTGAGCTGGCCGGCGCTGCTGAGCCGCGCGGTGACGCCGATGAGCGTGATCTGCGCGCGGCGGGTGAGCCGGTTGCGAAGAGACATGATTCCCCCGTGTTCCTTTTCCTCGTGTCGTGGCCCGCCGGTGTGAACAGGCTTGCCAACGGCTGACGTTGCAGGTGTTCGTCAGGTGGCGTGCGAGGTTCCCGACGAGTCGTCACGATGGCAAGATCCGGCGCCCCCCGCCCAGCGATGTGGGGAAGCCGCACCAGTCGGTGACGTGACCCCGACAATGTTCGGGGTGTGCGACCGCTTTTGTGACAGCCGCCCGCGGTCCGCCCGTAGTGCGCCTACGGCCGCCCGTATCCCCCCGGCCATGCGCGGACGCCCTCCCCACCCCTTTCCAGCCGCGCATTCCCGCCCCCCTCTGAGGCCGACGGCCGACCCTCCCACCCTTATCGATCTTGCGAAAGTTTCGCATCACCCTCTCGCACTTCGCGATCACTGCTATCAACGCCCTTCCAGTTGCTTCGATGCGGACTACCCCACACATCAACTGAGCTGCATGGACGTCGTCTTCGCGATCTCTACGCTCCGTCGAACCTTTCGAAAGTCGTGCCGAAACCGTTGACACGCCGTCACGGCTCGCCACACTGGTCGCCATTGGCAGATCTCGCCACTCCCGCTCGGACCGCCACCGCGGTCCGGCAGCTCCGGACGTCGCGCGCACGGCGTCCGGCATGCCTCAACCGCTCCGCAGCTGCACCCGCTTCGCGACGTCGCACGACGCCGCGCACTCCCCGCACCTCACGGCGTACAAGTACCAGGAGGAAGCACGTACATGAACGCGCTCGTCCGCACGGGAGGCCGCCGAAGCCGCGGCCTCACAGGGCTGATAAGAACCGTCTGCACCGTCGCGCTGGCCTTCGTGGTCGCGCTGACGCTGCCCGGCTCCGCCAGTGCCGGAACCGTCGTCTCGACCAACCAGACCGGCACCAACAACGGGTACTACTACTCGTTCTGGACCGACAGCCAGGGCACCGTCTCCATGGACATGGGCGCCGGCGGTCAGTACAGCACCCAGTGGCGCAACACCGGCAACTTCGTGGCCGGCAAGGGCTGGGCCACCGGCAGCCGCCGGGCGGTGACGTACTCGGGCACCTTCAACCCGTCCGGCAACGCGTACCTGACGCTGTACGGCTGGTCCACCAACCCGCTCGTCGAGTACTACATCGTCGACAACTGGGGCACCTACCGGCCCACCGGCACCTTCAAGGGCACCGTCACCACCGACGGCGGCACCTACGACATCTACCAGACCACCCGGTACAACGCCCCCTCCATCGAGGGCACCAAGACGTTCAACCAGTACTGGAGCGTCCGGCAGTCGAAGCGCACCGGCGGCACCATCACCACGGGCAACCACTTCGACGCCTGGGCCCGGGCGGGCATGCAGCTCGGCACCATGAACTACATGATCATGGCGACCGAGGGCTACCAGAGCAGCGGCAGCTCCAACATCACGGTCGGCGGCACCGGTTCGGGTGACGGCGGCGGCGGTGGCGGCACCGGCGGCTGCACCGCGACCCTCTCCGCGGGCCAGCAGTGGAGCGACCGCTACAACCTCAACGTCTCGGTCAGCGGCTCCAGCAACTGGACCGTGACGATGAACGTGCCGTCCCCCGCGAAGGTGCTCTCCACCTGGAACGCGGCCGTCACCTATCCGAGCAGCCAGCAGGTGGTCGCCAAGCCCAACGGCAGCGGCAACACCTTCGGCCTCACCATCCAGCACAACGGCAACCACACCTGGCCGAGCGTCTCCTGTTCCGCGTCCTGACCCCGGGCCGCTGAGCCCACCGGAGCGGTCGAGGGGCGGTGGCCCCTCGACCGCTCCCGTCCCCCAGGAGGACCACCCATGCGCAAGAACCCGCGGAGGACTCTCCGTTCGCTGCTCGTCAGACTCGCCGTCCTGGCCACGGCCGCCGCCGGCACGCTCACCGTCACCTCCGCGCCGGCCCAGGCCGCGCCCTGCAACGGATACGTCGCCCTCACCTTCGACGACGGCCCGTCCAGCACCACGAACACCCTGCTCAACACCCTGCGGCAGAACGGCCTGCGGGCGACCATGTTCAACCAGGGCCAGTACGCCGCCGCCAACCCCTCGCTGGTCAAGGCACAGGTCGACGCCGGGATGTGGGTCGCCAACCACAGCTACACCCACCCGCACCTGACCCAGCTGAGCCAGGCGCAGATCGACTCCGAGATCTCCCGCACCCAGCAGGCCATCGCCAACGCCGGCGGCGGGACGCCCAAGCTGTTCCGTCCGCCGTACGGCGAGACCAACGCGACGGTGAAGTCCGTCGCCGCCAAGTACGGCCTCACGGAGATCATCTGGGACGTCGACTCGCAGGACTGGAACGGCGCGAGCACCGACCAGATCGTGCAGGCCGCGTCCCGGCTGGGCAACGGCCAGGTCATGCTCATGCACGACTGGTCCACCAACTCGATCAACGCCCTGCCGCGGATCGCCCAGAACCTGGCCTCCCGCGGGCTGTGCGCCGGCATGATCTCGCCGTCCACCGGCCGTGCCGTCGCCCCCGACGGCTCCGGCGGCGGGGGCGGTGGCGGCACCGGCAGCTGCACCGCCACGCTGTCGGCCGGTCAGAGCTGGACCGACCGCTACAACCTCAACGTCACGGTCAGCGGATCCAGCAACTGGACCGTCACCATGAACGTCCCGTCCCCGGCCCGTGTCCTGTCCACCTGGAACGCGAGCGTCACCTACCCCAGCACCCAGACCCTCGTCGCCAAGCCGAACGGCAGCGGGAACACCTTCGGCGTCACCATCCAGCACAACGGCAACCGCACCTGGCCGACCGTCAGTTGCAGCACCGCCTGATCCGCTTCGGCACCGCACGGCACCGGGCCCCGCCTCCCTCACGGGAGGCGGGGCCCGGTCGTCGGCCGGTGCGGGACCGGCGGCGGTCAGCTGTCGCCGACGCGGGAGCCGAGGGTGACCTCGACGGTGTCGGTCCTGCCGTCGCGCTCGTAGGTGATCTCGACCTTGTCGCCGGGCTTGTGGGTCCAGATCTCGCCGATCAGGGTCGGGCCGCTGTCGATCACCGTGTCGTCCAGCTTGGTGATGACGTCGCCGGGCCGCAGACCCGCCTTGTCGGCCGGGCCGCCCTCCTCGACCGCCTCGGCGCCGCCGGCCCCGGTGTCGGTGATCTTCGCGCCGTCCGTCGTGTCCTCCAGGGAGACCGAAGCGCCGATCTTGGCGTACACCGGCTTGCCCGTCCTGATCAGCTCCTGGGCGACGTACTTCGCCTGGTTGATCGGGATGGCGAAGCCCAGGCCGATGGAGCCGGCCTGACCCGAGCCGAAGCCGCCGTTGCCCGAGGACTGGATCGCGGAGTTGATGCCGATGACGTTGCCCTTGGCGTCCAGCAGCGGGCCGCCGGAGTTGCCGGGGTTGATCGAGGCGTCGGTCTGCAGGGCGCTCATGTAGGAGGCCTGGCTGCCGGTGCCGTCGCTGGAGGCCACCGGGCGGTTCTTGGCGCTGATGATGCCCGTGGTCACCGTGTTGGACAGCCCGAAGGGCGCGCCGATCGCGATCGTGGAGTCGCCCACGGCCACCCGGTCGGAGTTGCCGAGGGGGAGCGGCTTGAGGTCGGAGGGCTTGTTCTCCAGCTTGATGACGGCGACGTCGTAGCCCTGCGCGTTGCCGACGACCTCGGCGTCGTACTTCTTGCCGTCCGGGAAGGTGGCCGTCACCTTGCCGCCGTCGACGGCCTCGGCCACCACGTGGTTGTTGGTGACGATGTGGCCCTCGGTGTCGAAGACGAAGCCCGTGCCGGTGCCGCCCTCGCCGCTGCTGCTCGCCGCCTCGATGGTGACCGTGCTCGGCAGCGCCCGGTCGGCCACCGCCGCGACCGTGCCCGGATCGCGCTTGAAGTCGCCGCCGCTGTCGGTGGCGGCGACGGTGGTGGAGCTGCCGTCGTCGTTCTTGGCGAGGGTGTAGCCCAGCCCGCCGCCGAGGCCGCCCGCGACCAGCGCGGCGACCAGCGCCCCGGCGACCAGTCCGCCACGGCGTCCGCCCTGCCTGGGGGCCTGCGGCTGCACCTGCGGGTACGGCGTCCCCCAGCCGGCGCCTCCGAAGCCCGCCGCGCCGTGCGTCCCGTCCCCGCCCGTCGCGCCGACCGGGCCGGCGTCGGCGTACGACGGGGTGGCGGGCGGCGGCGGAGGCGGCCAGCTCGACTCGGGGGCGCTCCCCGTGTGCTGCGGGGCGGGGTCGGGGCCCGGGTGGGCTGCCTCGGGGGCGTTCTGCGGGGAGGCTGCGGGAGTGTCCACCGGCACGGGAGGTGCGGACGGGGCCGGGGGTACCGCAGTGCCCTCGTTCTCGGTGCTCACAGCTTGTCTCCTCGATCACGGTCCACGGCTGGTGCTCGCGTGTGCATGTGTATGCCGTCAGCTTTTCCCACGAGCCGTCAGGGCACCATAAGCGGTTCCTGTGGGTCCCCGACCATCCTTTATATAGGACCTGTACGACTAATGGGGCGCATCTCCAGCGCGCCCGGACGCCCGCACGGCGTCTCCGCTCCCACGGCTACCCCGTCCCGGTGGCACCATGACGCAGTGACCCACGCACGCCGGCACCGTATCCAGGTCGTCGCCCACCGCGGCGCGTCCGAGGACGCCCCCGAGCACACCCTGGCCGCGTACCGGAAGGCCATCGAGGACGGGGCGGACGCCCTCGAGTGCGATGTCCGCCTCACCGCCGACGGCCATCTGGTCTGCGTCCACGACCGCCGCGTCGACCGCACGTCCAACGGGCGCGGGGCGGTCTCGGCCCTGGAGCTGGCCGATCTCGCGGCGCTGGACTTCGGCTCCCGGCGGAACCGGGACGCCTGGCGGGGACGGAGCGAGGAGCCCGACTGGGAGCACCGTCCGGAGGACCCGGCGGATACGTCCGTGCTCACGCTGGAGCGGCTGCTGGAGCTGGTCGCCGACGCGGGGCGGCGGGTGGAGCTGGCCGTCGAGACCAAGCACCCCACGCGCTGGGCGGGCCAGGTCGAGGAACGGCTGTTGCAACTGCTGAAGCGGTTCGGCCTGGACGCCCCGGCCTCGCCGGAGGAGTCGCCGGTGCGCGTGATGAGCTTCTCGGCGCGCTCGCTGCACCGCGTCCGCGCGGTCTCGCCGACCCTGCCGACCGTCTATCTGCTGCAGTTCCTTTCGCCCAGGCTGCGTGACGGACGGCTGCCCGCGGGTGTCCGGATCGCGGGCCCCTCCATCCGGATCGTGCGCCACCACCCGGGATATGTGGAGCGGCTGAAACACGTCGGTCATCAGGTGCACGTGTGGACCGTGAACGATCCCGAAGACGTCGATCTCTGCGCCGACCTGGGCGTGGACGCCATCATCACCAATCGCCCGCGCGCGGTGCGGCAACAGCTCGGCGGCTGATTCTGCACGCCTCTTGACCCGGCGGCGAGGGGTCCAGCATCCTCCAACCTCGGCCACACCGTCGAAATCCAGCCACGCGACAACCGTTTCCTCACAGGGTGTGCTCCGGCGCGTTCGGTCCGTGTTCGAGTGTGTCGAATACGTCACCGAGCGGGGATTGGCCGGTTTCCGGTACAGGCCAAGGGGGCATCCACACCGTGGCGTGGGGCGAAGGAGGTCTCGGGGGTGGCGTTGGTGGTGGCACAGGAGGTGCCCACGTCGTCGAGCATGGCCGTGCCCCATGGCCCTGCGGGCGTGGGGAGGGCGAGGCGCCGGATGCGCGACGAGTTGCGCAGGGGAGGCGTGGCGGAATCGGTCGTCGACGACGCCGTACTGATCCTTTCCGAACTGCTGAGCAATGCGTGCAAGCACGGACGGCCCCTGGGCGACGCCCCGGCCGGGGACGGCGACGTCCTGGCCGCGTGGCGCGTCGATCCCGGCGGCAGACTCGTGGTCGAGGTGACGGACGGCGGCGGACCGACCCGTCCCGCCCCGGCGACTCCGTCGGTCACCGCGCACGGCGGCCGGGGGCTGAACATCATCACGGCGCTGGCCGACGACTGGGGCGTGCGCGACGACGCCCGCGGCGAGGTCACCGTCTGGGTGGTGGTCCACGACGACGTACACGATCCGGACGCCGGACGGCGCCGCGACGACTTCGCCACGCGGGTCACGGCTCCCCCGGTGTCGGCCCTGCCCGGCCTGGACTTCGCGGACGTCTTCGACGACCTGGACTGACCGGACCGGCACGACGACCGCGACGAAGCGAACCGGCGACGACCGCGGCCGAAGCGGACCGGCGACGACCTCGCTGAAGCGAACCGGCCATCCCGAGGGACTAGGCTCCCGCCGTACCAGACGAGCCGTTTCCGGGAGACCCCACATGGCCAAGAAGCGACCCCAGACCAAGGCCACGCGCCCGCAGCTCACGGACGGGGAGATCCCGGTCGTCGGCGCCCGTGAGCCCTGCCCCTGCGGCAGCGGGCGCCGTTACAAGGCCTGCCACGGACGGGCCGCCGCCCAGGCCGTGACCGAGCTGGTGCACCGCCCCTTCGAAGGGCTCGCCGGCGAGTGCGACTGGGTGGCCCTGCGCGAGCTGGTCCCCGCGGCCACCGCCCCCCTGACCCTGAAGGACGGCCTGCCCGAGGGCGTCCCGTCGGTCACGCTGGCCACGGTTCTGCCGATGGCGTGGCCCGCGCTGCGCCGTGAGGACGGCTCGGTCCTGCTCGGACTCCAGAACGACACGGCGTCCGGCGACATCAGCCGCGACCTCGCCGACACCCTGCTGCGCGCGCTGGAGGCGAAGCCCGGCACGCCCGTGCAGGGCCGCCGCGCCCCGGCCGACGGGCCCCGGCTGCAGGACCTGCTCGACCCCGAGGCCGCGCTGGAGCCGGCCGTCCACGAAGGGTTCGAGTTCTGGGTGCCCGACGCGCAGAACGCCGCGCCCGAGGTGAGCGCCTCCCTGGAGCGGGCCAACGCCGCCGCCATCCCGACGGTCAAGCTGCGCGGCGTCGACGCCGCCTACTGGTGCGAGACCCCGGACAAGAACCACCTGCGCTGGGTCATGCCCCACCCCGAGGAGCAGCTTCTGGACGCGCTCGCGCGGCTGCACGCGGCGGGCCGTTCCTCCCTCGGCGAGGGCACCCGCCTGGTCGGCTCGTTCCGCGCGCACGGCCTGACCGTGCCGGTCTGGGACCTGCCGAGCGGAATGTCGGCCGACGACACCGAGAAGCCTGCCGCCGAGTTCGCCGAGCGGCTGGCCGCCGCGTTGGCCGTGGAGGCCCCGCTCACCGCCGACGAACGGCGGGCCCGCGGCGGGCTCACCAACCGGCAGGTCACCCTGAGCTGACGCGCCCGGCCCGCGGGCGGCCGGTTCCGGTCCCTTCCGGCCGAACTCCCGTCGCCCGCAAGCCAGTCGGTGTCCGAATAGCCGTGGAAAACCTGAGACGGAATTTGCGAACCGCCGATCTCTTGTTACCGTTCCAGTAGCCCGGTTGCTGGTGCATCCCCCGTCGCCAGCAACCGGGTCTTTCCATGTGCGCCGCCGCTCGACAGTGGACGCCGGGTGCCAACTCCCGGCAGGACCGCGCCAGTTGCTCAGCCGCCGGGCCGGGGGTCGCTGCCGGAGCGCAGCAGCGGCGGGCCTTCCTCACCCCGCCGCGCGATCTCCACGACCGCCGAGTACCGCGCCGGTCCGCCCCGGGTCCGCTCACGGGACGTCTCACAGCTCGCCGGCTCACCGCCGGCGCCCACCACGCACCGCGTCCGCGCCACGGGCCCCAGCGGCCCCGTCAGGCTCAGCACGGCGTCCAGGTCGTCCCCGCCGGTGTTGCGGTAGGCGGCGCGCGCCCAGATCCGCTCGCCCTGTGCCATGACGCACGCCTGTGCCTCCACCCCGGCGGGGGAGACGGCCGCGGGCCCGCACCGGGCCGCGGTGGCCACCCCGAGGCCGAGCAGACCTCGCCCCGGATCGCCGCTCGGGGAATCCCGTACGGCGGTGGGGTCCGAGGCGGGCTTGGCGTCGGGGTCGACGGCGGACGCGGCGCCGCCGTCCCGGGCCGCCTCCGCGGTGCGCGGGATCGCCGGGGAGTCCTCGGCACCGGAACCCGGAGAACCCGCCGTCCCCGCGGAGCCCTCGGACCTCCCGGGCCCCATGGCATCCGCGGAACGTGCGGAACCCCCGGACTCCACGGAGGCCGGCGCCAGGGAAAGCGTCAGCGCGCACACCACGGCGGCGCCCGTGAGGGCGATCAGGCGAAGGTTCATGGCCGGGACTCTAACGACGGGTCCCGGCCGCCCGGCCCGGGTGCGCCCGACACCCCCAGGGGGTGTCTGCCAAATGAGCGCGGGAGAAGGAGCGGCTTCTGGTGCGTGCGATCGCAAGGCGCCGGGCCGCCCTCGTAGCGGAGCTACTAGGGCGGTTCGGCAACGCGGCTGGGGGTGCCCCCTCTGGGGGAGGGCGTGCCAGAAGCCGCGACGCCGCGGGCATTTGTCAGACACCCCCTAAAACTCGGGAGCGCTCACGCCCGTACGGGTGAGGGCCTCGACCACCGCGTCCACCACGGCCTCCACGTCCGGCAGCCAGGGCGAGGCCGATCCGGGCAGCGGGGCCCGCTCCCAGCGGATCGCGCCCCGGCCGGTCTCGGACGGGGGCAGGGCGAGATAGCCGCCCTCGCTGTGGAAGCGCAGGGAGCCGGGGACGAAGTCCTTGGCGTAGAGCAGCTCGCCGAGCTGCTCCATGGAGTACGGCCGGACCAGTACCGCCCAGCGGTCCGGCGAGGCGACGACGGGGCCGAGCCGCATACCCATGCGGTCCAGCGCCTCCAGGGCGCGCGCCGCCGCGGGGGCCGGGAGGCTGACCGCGCACGGAGCGCGACCGCCGGTGGCCAGGACGACGGGCGCCGTGGGCCGGTTGGTCCACCACCAGCGCACCATGCGCTCGTCGGTCGTCGCCGCGAGCAGGCCCGGATCGAAGGGATGGGCGCCGGGCACCGTGCACTCCGGGTCGGGGCAGCCGCAGCGGTCCCGGCCCTGCGGGTCCGTCCCCACGCCGGGGAGGACCGGCCAATTCCATTCCGTCGCGAAGGTCAGGGCCGCGCTGATCGCATCAGGCCTCCCGCCTTTCCGCCGGGACAGGAGCCTGCGTCGCTTTCCGGGGATCTCGCGCATGAGCGCTCGTCCTTTCCGTTGCACGCCGGCAACACCGTGGATCACATCATGTGTCGATCACTTCACTGTGCGTACCTGTTGGCGCATCACACCCCTGCTCTGAAGCACGGGGAACCCCTGGGGGTCGATCGCCGGCCGCGTCCGCGGCCGACACGTCCATACTGCGTCGGGCAAGAGCATGGGCGTGGCGTGGGGTGGCGAAGTGTGGCGCTTGCCGTCTCGCGTATTTCTCTTCGCCGCCGTCACGGGAGGATGGGGCTCGGTCGTCGGTGGCTAAGACGCCCGGGTCCGTCACCAGGTTCCGGGTGGCCCCCAACCACCCCTGGCCTTCTCCGAGTACGTACCCATCACGACCGTTGTGACGCTCCGTCGAGCAAGCCCAGTCGACCGCAATGAGGCGTTACCCGAGGCAGTTTTCAGCCAACTTCCGTTTTATGCAAGACATCCGCTCGAAGTGTCCGCGTCGACCGTGGGACACCAGGAATCCCGGCAGGACAATGCTGGACATCTCCTCACGAGTGCGTGTACATGTGGAGACACTGCTGGCGGCGCAGAATGACATGGGGGTTTGCGATGCTTTTGAGCAGAACGCACCGGTCGGAAAGCCGGTCGACATGAACGCCCCGCACCCTCCGAAAGTGGCCGGAATCGATTCAACGGTTCCCTCCCCCGCCCACACTGCCGCGCCCGCGTCGGCGGCCCCTCCTACCGCCGCTCCGGTGCCGGCCGCCGTCGCCACCGGCCCCGGCGCCCTTCTCCAGGACCGGCTCGCCGGCTGGGTCTCCGACCTCACCACGCTGCACGAACTCACCGAACGACTGACCCGTACCAGCGCCCTGGGCGACGCACTGGACGAACTGCTGCGCGCCGGCGCCGCCCTGGTCGGCGCCGGGCGCGGACTGGTCGTCCTCGAACCGGCCGACGGTCTCGGCCCCCGCACGACCCTCGGTTTCGGCCTCGCCGCCTCCGACCTCGGCCACCTGGAGACCGTCCCCAGCGGCTCCCTGCCGTACGGCGACCTGCTCGACGTCCCGGCCGGACCGCCCGGCGACGCCCGCGACGTCGTCCACCCCGACCTGTTCGCCGAGGACGGGCTCGACCCCCGCCACCGCGAGGTCGCCGTCCGCCTCGGGTACGCCGCCAGTTACGCGCTCCCCCTGTCCACCGAGTCCGCCGGCCGCATCGGCGCCGCCGTCTGGCTGTACGACGAACCCGCCGAACCGCTCGAACGCCAGCGCCATCTGGCCGGCCTCTACACCCGGCACGCCACCGACCATCTGGCCCGGCTGCTGGAGGTCGAACGCACCCGCGCCGCCATGGCGACCATCGCCGGGGAACTGCTGCCCTCCCGGCTCCCCCGGGTCGGCGGCGTCCAGCTCGCCGCCCGGCACCGCACCGGCCCGCGCGGCGGCGGCGACTGGTACGACGCGCTGCCGCTGCCGGACGCCGCCCTCGGCCTCGCCGTCGGCTCCGTCACCGGGTCCGGGCCCAGCGCCGTCGCCGCGATGGGCCGGCTGCGGGCGTCGCTGCGGGCGTACGCCGTGATGGAGGGCGAGGACCCGGTCGCCGTGCTGTCCGACCTGGAGCTGCTGCTGCGGCTGACCGAGCCCGCCCGTTCGGCCACCGCCCTGTTCGCCTACTGCGAGCCCGCGCTCGGCCGGATCACGCTGGCCGGGGCCGGGCACAGTCCGCCGTTGCTGATCGGGGAGCGGCGCACGGAGTTCGTGGAGACCTCCGTCTCCGCGCCGCTCGGGATGCTCGCCTGCTGGGAGGCGCCGGGCGTGGAGGTGCAGGCCGAACCGGGAGAGACGGTTCTGCTGTACACCGACGGGCTGCTGCACCGCACCGGCGACACCACCGACCGCGCCTTCGCCAGGCTGCACGCGGCGGCGGCCGGGCTCTCCCGCGCCAAGCGGCGCGACCCGGAGGCCGTCGTCGACCATGTGCTGCGCACGGTGCTGCCGGACGGGCTGGACGAGGCCGACAGCGCGGAGGACGTCGTCCTGCTCGCCGCCCGGTTCGAGTGAGCGCGCGGGCGTCCGGCCGCCCCGGCGCCTGACCGCACGAACGTACGATGGGTGAGGTCCAGTGCCGTACCTAGGAGGATGACCGTGGCGGAGGAGCTCACGCCGGAGACCCCGGACGCCGTTCCCGACGATGCCGCTGACGCAGCGGGCGAAGAACCGATCAAGCAGCGGAAGAACGGACTGTACCCGGGCGTGTCCGACGAGCTGGCCGAGAACATGAAGTGCGGCTGGGCCGACACCGAGCTGCGCGACCTGCGGCCGATCGCCCAGGCCGCCGAGACCGCCGCCCGGCGCGCCGCGCTCTCCGCCCGCTTCCCGGGCGAGCGCCTGGTGATCCCCGCGGGCAGGCTGAAGACGCGCTCGAACGACACCGAGTACCCCTTCCGTGCCTCGGTCGAGTACGCCTACCTCACCGGCAACCAGACCGAGGACGGCGTCCTGGTCATGGAGCCCGTCGACGGCGGCCACCGGGCGACCCTCTACCTGCTGCCGCGCTCCGACCGGGCCAACGGCGAGTTCTGGCTCGACGGCCAGGGCGAGCTGTGGGTCGGCCGCCGGCACTCCCTGACCGAGGCCGAGAAGCTGTACGGCATCCCCGCCTCCGACGTGCGCGAGCTGGCCGGCGCGCTGCGCGAGGCGACCGGCCCGGTGCGCGTGGTGCGCGGCCACGACGCCGGCATCGAGGCCGCCCTGACCGACAAGGTCACCGCCGAGCGGGACGAGGAGCTGCGGGTCTTCCTCTCCGAGATGCGGCTGGTCAAGGACGACTTCGAGATCGGCGAGCTGCAGAAGGCCGTCGACTCCACCGTGCGCGGCTTCGAGGACGTCGTGAAGGTCCTCGACAAGGCCGAGGCGACCAGCGAGCGCTACATCGAGGGCACGTTCTTCCTGCGCGCCCGCGTCGAGGGCAACGACGTCGGCTACGGCTCCATCTGCGCCGCCGGCCCGCACGCGACCACCCTGCACTGGGTCCGCAACGACGGCCCGGTCCGCTCCGGCGACCTCCTGCTGCTGGACGCCGGCGTCGAGACGCACACGTACTACACCGCCGACGTCACCCGCACCCTCCCCATCAGCGGCCGCTACAGCGAGCTGCAGAGGAAGGTGTACGACGCCGTGTACGACGCCCAGGAGGCCGGAATCGCGGCGGTGAGGCCGGGCGCCAAGTACCGCGACTTCCACGACGCGGCGCAGCGGGTGCTGACCGAGCGGCTGGTCGAATGGGGCCTGGTCGAGGGCCCGGTCGAGCGGGTGCTGGAGCTGGGGCTGCAGCGCCGCTGGACCCTGCACGGCACCGGTCACATGCTCGGCATGGACGTCCACGACTGCGCCGCCGCGCGCACGGAGACGTACGTCGACGGCACGCTGGAGCCGGGCATGGTGCTCACCGTCGAGCCGGGCCTGTACTTCCAGGCCGACGACCTGACCGTGCCGGAGGAGTACCGGGGCATCGGCGTGCGGATCGAGGACGACATCCTGGTGACGGAGGACGGCAACCGCAACCTCAGCGCCGCCCTGCCGCGCCGGTCGGACGAGGTCGAGGAGTGGATGGCCGCGCTCAAGGGCTGAGCGGCCGCACCGCCTCGGGGACGCGGGTCAGGACGCCGCCACCAGGGGGGCGTCCTCCCGCCACTTGAGGATCTTGTCGAAGCTCACCACCGCGCCGGACCGGTCCGGCTTGTCGCCGATGTGGACGTGGTCCGCCAGCTGTTCGATGAGGCACAGGCCGCGGCCGTGCTCGGCGTCCGGGCGGGGGGAGAGGGTGCGCACCTCGGAGCGGCCGAAGCCGGGTCCCGAGTCGGTGACCTCGATGCGGCACTTCTCGCCGTCGAGGTAGGCGGTGACGCGGTAGGCGCCCGAGCAGGAGCGGTCCTGCCCCCCGCCGCCGTGCTCCACGGCGTTCGCGCAGGCCTCGGTGAGGGCGACGGACAGGTCGTAGGAGATGTCGGGGTCCACGCCCGCGGTCTCCATCGTGCCCAGCAGCAGACGCCGGGCGAGCGGCACGCTGGCAGCCTCGCGCCGCAGATGGAGTGACCACCAGATGCTCATGCTCCAGCCTCCTGGCCGCGGCTCGACATACCGTTACGTATTACCGCCCGTGGCCGTGCGTAAGCGCGCCGGCGAGGTGACGCCGCCCATATGGCAGAAGCGCGCGAGGGGCGGCCGGTGTATGTGAGGCAGGTGTGACCCGGCCGTAGGCAACGGGCGCGGCCGGTGCGATGATGTCCCCGCCATGACTGCCCCCCACCCGTGCACGGCGCGCTCCGGAGCCGGACTCCGGACCCTGCGGGCCGCGGTGTTCGCCGCGGTCTGCGTCGTGCTGGCCGGAGTGGGGCACGCCCTGGCGTCCCACGCGTCGGTCCCGGCGTGGACGCTGGGCGCCGGCTTCCTCGGGGTCTTCGCGGTCGCCGTGCCGTTCTGCGGGCGGGAGCGCTCGCTGCCGGGCATCGCGGCGCTGCTCGCACTCGCGCAGGGGCTGCTGCACATGCTGTTCGGCCTGGGGCAGCACGGAGCGGCCCCCGTCCCGGCTCCGGCGGCCTCCGCGGGCGCGGTGTCCGACGCGGCGCTCGTGGAACAGGCCGCGCGTTTGCTGTGCGGGACCACCGCGGCGGCGATCAGCCCGACGCAGGCCCAGCGCGTCCTCACCGACGCCCGGCTCTATCCCGGGGCCGTCCCGCACACGGGGCACCGGCCTGCGGCGGACGCCGTGTCCACGGCCGCCGACGCCTCGGGGGCGCTGCTGCCGTCCCTGCCCATGCTGCTCGGCCACGTTCTCGCGGCCGTCGTCGCGGGGTGGGTGCTGCGGCGCGGCGACCTCGCCCTGCTGAGGCTCGCCGAACTGTCCGCGCACTCGGCGCACTCCGTCGCCGAGGGGGCGCTCGTACGGGCGCTGCGCGGGGCTCTCGCCCTGGTGCGCGCCCTGTGCGCCGGGCTCCCGACCACGCCGGACGCCGGTCCGCGCCTCCTGCGCGCGCCCGAGCCGACCCGGCCCGAGCCCCGTACCACCGCACTCCAGCACACGGTGATCCGGCGCGGTCCGCCGGCTGCGGAGCCGTCGTACGGCCCGTACCGCCCCCGCGGCGCGTACGGCTCGTTCGGCCTCGCCGCCTGACGCGACGCGACCGTCCGCTCCACCGCGCTTCCCGCGGGTCCGGGAGCCGGAGGGCGCCGTCGCGCGTACCTCCGTGCGTTCACCGGACTACCTCATTCGAAGTGGAGTGCCCACCACCATGAAGCTTTCCCGTCTCGCCGCCGCCTGCGCCGTCGCCGCCTCGACCGTCGTCGTGCTGTCCTCCCCCGCGCTCGCGCACGTCACCGTGCAGCCCGAGGGCACCGCCGCCAAGGGCGGTTACGCGGTGGTCGACTTCCGCGTCCCCAACGAGCGCGACAACGCCTCGACGGTCAAGCTCGAGATCACCTTCCCGGCCGACCACCCGCTGGCCTCGGCGCTGCCGGTGCCCGTCGCCGGCTGGGACGTCAAGGTCGACAAGGCCAAGCTGGACAAGCCGCTCGAGGTCCACGGCCGGCAGATCACCGAGGCCGTCAGCAAGATCACCTGGACCGCCGAGGGCGACGGCGTCCGGCCCGGCTTCATGCAGAAGTTCCCGGTCTCCGTCGGCCAGCTGCCCGAGGACGCCGACGAACTGGTCTTCAAGGCCGTGCAGACGTACTCCAACAAGGAGGTCGTCCGCTGGATCGAGGTCCCGCAGGAGGGCCAGGAGGAGCCCGACAGCCCGGCGCCCGTGCTCGCCCTGTCGGAGGCCGCCGACGGTCACGGCTCCAGCGGCTCGGACGACGACGCCGCCGAGTCGGAGGCGGCGTCGGAGCCCACCTCCGGCGCCGAGGCCGAGGCCGATGCCGACGACGCGGCCGACGCAGCCAACGCCTCGGCCGACGCCGGGTCCGGCGACGACACCGACACCACCGCCCGCGTCCTCGGCATCATCGGCATCGTCGTCGGCGCCGCCGGCGTCGCGTACGGGGTGCTGGCCGGGCGGCGTCGGACCACCGCCTGAGCCCTCGCTCCATGACGGCGTGCGCCGGGGTCGACCCCGGCGCACGCCGTGCACCTCACATCTGGGACATTTTTCTATGCGCACCAAGACCCTCGCCGCGGCGGCGCTGCTCGCCGCGGCCACCCTGACCCTCTCCGCCTGCGGCAGCGGCGACGACGAATCCGGCGGCACCCCCGTCTCCGTGGTCTCCGAGGAGCCCGGTTCCGACAAGGCGGCCACCGTCCTCGACCAGCCGTTCGACAAGCCCGACCTCGTCCTGACCGACACGGAGGGCGAGGAGTACGACCTCCGCAAGGAGACCGCCGGCAGGCCGACGCTGCTCTACTTCGGCTACACCAACTGCCCCGACGTGTGCCCGCTGACGATGAACAACATCGCGGTCGCCAAGAAGCGGCTGTCCCCGGCGCAGCAGGACGCGCTGCGGGTCGTGTTCGTCACCACCGACCCCGAGCGGGACACCCCGGCCGCGCTCGGCAAGTGGCTCAAGGGCATCGACGCCGACGTGGTCGGGCTGTCCGGCGACTTCGACGCCATCCAGGCCGGCGCCCGGACCGTCGGCATCTCGATCGACCCCCCGCACAAGGAGAAGGGCGAGATCGTCTCCATGCACGGCACCCAGGTCATCGCGTTCTCGCCGAAGACCGACGCGGGGTACGTGCTGTACGGGGAGGACGCCACCGTCGACGACTACATCAAGGACCTTCCCAGGATCGTCGAGGGGAAGAACCCGTGAGGCGCCGGACGGTCCGGGAGCCGGTGCTCGCGGGGACGCTCGCCGCGGCCCTGGCCCTGGCCGCGGCCGGCTGCTCCGGCACGGACTCCGGCTCCGGCGGGAGCGCCCCGCGGATCTCCGTCAGCTCCGCCTACATGCCGCAGCCGGTGTCCGACTCCCTGGCCGCGGGCTTCCTGACGATCGTCAACGAGGGCGGTACGGCCGACCGGCTGACGTCCGCGCACAGCGACGTCGGCGAGGTGACCGTGCACGAGACCGTCGGGCAGGCCATGCGGCCGGTGGACCGGCTCACCGTCCCGGCGGGCGGCAGGCTCGTGCTGGAGAGCGGCGGCAACCACCTGATGTTCGAACAGCTCACCCGCAAGCCCAGGCAAGGAGAGACCGTCACCGTCGAACTGCGGTTCGCCGAATCCGGAACCGTCACGGTGAAGATGCCGGTCAAGCCGGCGACGTACAGCCCGAAGACCGCGCACTGAGGGAGGGACCACCTTGACGCAGACCATCGCCCCCCGCGTCCGGAGCCTGGCACTGCTGCTCCTGGCCGCCGTCGGCCTGCTCCTGTCGGGCGCCACGCCGGCCTCCGCGCACGCCGCGCTGACCGGCAGCGACCCCCGGCAGGGGGCGGTGGTCGACAAGGCCCCCGTACAGGTCTCGCTGACCTTCTCCGAGGCAGTCTCGCTCTCCGACGACTCCCTGCGCGTCCTCGACCCCAAGGGCGAGCGGGCCGACACCGGCGAGGCCGTCAACAGCGGCGGCACGACGTACGCCGTGCGGCTGCACTCGGGGCTGCCCGACGGCACCTACACGGTGTCGTACCAGGTCGTGTCCGCCGACAGCCATCCCGTCGCCGGCGCCTTCACCTTCTCCATCGGCGCGCCCTCCGCCACCTCCGTCACGGTGTCCGAGCAGTCGGCGGACGGCGGGGGCGTGGGCCGGGCGTACGCGGTCGGGCGGTATCTGTCGTACGCCGGGTTCATCGTGCTGGCCGGCGGCTCCGCCTTCGTGCTGGCCTGCTGGCCGCGCGGCGCCGGCGTGCGGGCGGTGCAGCGGCTGGTCGTCGCCGGGTGGCTGACGCTCACCGCGTCGACGCTGGCCCTGTTGCTGCTGCGCGGCTCGTACACGACGTCCGGGAAGCTCGGCGACGTCGTCGACCCGGACCTGCTCGGCGACGTGCTCCAGACCAGGACGGGCGCGGCACTGGTGTCCCGGCTGCTGCTGCTCGCGGCGGCGGCGCTGTTCATCGCCGTGCTCTTCGGGACGTACGAGAAGCGGGACGACGAGGAGAAACGGGACCTGACCTTCGGGCTGGCGCTCGGCGGGGGTGTCGTGGCGGCCGGGATCGCGGCGACCTGGGCGATGTCCGAGCACGCCTCGACCGGCATCCAGACGGGCATCGCGATGCCGGTGGACATCGTCCACCTGCTGGCGGTCGCCACCTGGCTCGGCGGTCTGACCGCGCTGCTGCTGTCCCTGTACCGCGCGCCCGCCGGCATCCCGCTGGAGACGGCCGCCGTACGGCGCTTCTCGCGGATCGCCTACGGCTGCGTGGTCACCCTGGCCGCGACCGGCGTCTACCAGACCTGGCGTCAGGTCGGCACCTGGTCGGCCTTCACGGACACCCGGTACGGGCAGCTGCTGCTGGTGAAGATCGGGCTCGTGGCGCTGATCGTGGGCGTGGCGTACACCTCGCGGCGGTGGACGCGGCGGCTGGCGGAGCAGCCGGTGACGGAGGCGTCGCCGGTTTCGAGCACGGCGGAGTCCGGGGCGGAGGCTTCGGGGGCGTCCGGGGCCGAGGTCTCCGGGGCGTCCGGGGCCGAGGCCGACGAGCCCGTCGCCGTGGGATCCGTGGCCGTGGCGGAGGCCGGGGAGGGCGGTGCGCGGAACGCCGACGGCCCGGGCTCCGAGCGGGCCGCTCAGCTCGCCCGGCAGCGGGCCGCGATGGACGCCGCCCGGCGGAAGCGGGCGCGGGACGCCGACCCCGGCAGGTTCGGGCTGCGCCGCTCGGTGCTGGCCGAGGCCGGGATCGCGGCCGTGCTGCTGACGGTGACCACGATGCTGACGTCCACCGAGCCGGGGCGCACGGCGGAGGAGGCCGCGGCGGCCACGTCGGCGGCGCAGTCGTCCTCGCCGTCCTCGTCCCCGTCGGCACCCGCGAACGGCGTGGTGACCCTGGACCTGGCCTTCGACACCGGCGGCAAGGACGGCAAGGGCGTCGTCCGCATCGACGTCACCCCCGCCCGGACGGGCGCCAACACCCTGCACGTCTACGCGGAGCGGCCCGACGGGCAGGCCTTCGACGTGCCCGAACTGAAGATCGCCTTGACCCTTGAGGCCCAGGACCTCGGGCCGCTGCCCGTCGTCCCCGACCGCATCACCACCGGACACTGGACGGCGAGCGGTGTGCAGATCCCCATGGCGGGCGACTGGGAGGTCGCCGTGACCGTGCGGACCTCGGACGTCGACCAGGTGACCGTCTCCAAGAACGCGAAGATCGGCTGAACGAACCACGATGGCTGACAGGACAACGGGCAGGGCCGCGGACCAGACCCCGGGCACCGCATCGGGCAAGGCTCCGGGCAGGGCACCGGGCAGGGCCGCGAACAGCACCGCGGACACCACCGCGAGCGGCACGGCGGGCCGGCGGGGCGTCGCCGCGGCGAAGTCCCGGCCCTCCGCCACCGCCGTCGCCTCCGCACCGGCGTCCCCGGAGAACCGCGGCGCCGGCGCCGGCCTGTCCCGGCGCCAGGTGCTCGGCACCGCCGGGGCCACCGGGCTGGTGCTCGGCGCGGCGGGCGCCGCCGCCGGGTACGCGGCGGCGCCCTCGCAGGTGACCCCGCTCGCCTCGCTCGGCGCCGAGCAGGTGCCGTTCCACGGGAAACACCAGCCCGGCATCACCACCCCGATGCAGGCCCGCGGCCACCTCGTCGCCTTCGACCTCGCGGCCGGCGCGGGCCGCAAGGAGGCGGCGGCCCTGCTGCGCCGCTGGTCGGAAACGGCACGCCGATTGATGGCCGGCGAGCCGGCCACGCAGGACGACACGGACGTGGCCCGCGACGCCGGCCCCTCCTCGCTGACCGTCACCTTCGGCTTCGGGCACAGCTTCTTCGCCCGCACCGGACTGGAGGGGCGGCGCCCGGTCGCCCTCGACCCGCTGCCCGACTTCTCCTCCGACCGGCTCGACAAGACCCGCAGCAACGGCGACCTGTGGGTGCAGATCGGCGCGAACGACGCCCTGGTCGCCTTCCACGCCCTGCGCGCCATCCAGAAGGACGCGGGCGGCGCGGCCAGGGTCCGCTGGCAGATGAACGGCTTCAACCGGTCCCCGGGCGCCACCGCGCACCCCATGACCACTCGCAACCTCATGGGCCAGGTCGACGGCACCCGCAACCCCAAGCCGACGGAACCCGACTTCGAACAGCGGATCTTCGTCCCGGAGTCCGGCCCCGACCACCCCGCGTGGATGGCGGGCGGCTCCTATGCCGTCGTACGCCGCATCCGCATGCTCCTCGACGACTGGGAGCGGCTCTCGCTCAAGGAGCAGGAGGCCGTCATCGGGCGCCGCAAGTCCGACGGGGCGCCGCTGTCCGGGGGCGGCGAGATGACCGAGATGGACTTGGAGAAGACCGACGCCGCCGGCGATCCGCTCGTGCCCGTCAACGCGCACGCGCGCATCACACGGCCCGACCAGAACGGCGGCGCGGCGATGCTGCGGCGGCCGTTCTCGTACCACGACGGCTTCGACGCGGACGGCACGCCGGACGCGGGGCTGCTGTTCATCTGCTGGCAGGCGGATCCGCTGCGCGGCTTCGTCACCGTGCAGCGGAAGCTGGACCGCGGGGACGCGCTGTCGAGGTTCGTCCGGCACGAGGCGAGCGGGCTGTTCGCGGTGCCGGGCGGGGCGGCGGAGGGCGAGTATGTGGGGCAGGCCCTGCTGGAGGGGTGAGAACGGCCCGGAATCACCCTCCGGAGGAGTCCTCGTGAGACGGGCGGTCCGCCCGGCCGCGAGCCCATTAGGGTGAGGTCATGCCAGCGAGCTATGCCTATCTCGGTCCCGAGGGCACCTTCACCGAGGTCGCCCTGCGCACGCTTCCGGAGGCGGCGACCCGGGAGCTGATCCCGTACGTCTCGGTGCAGTCCGCCCTGGACGCGGTGCGCGGCGGCGAGGCCGAGGCCGCGTTCGTGCCGATCGAGAACTCCGTCGAGGGCGGCATCACCACGACCCTCGACGAGCTGGTCGCGGGCGAGCCGCTGATGATCTACCGCGAGGTGCTGCTGTCGATCACCTTCGCGCTGCTGGTCAGGCCGGGCACCAAGCTGTCCGACATCAAGACGGTCACCGCCCACCCGGCCGCGCAGCCGCAGGTCCGCAACTGGCTGCAGGCCCATCTGCCGGACGCCGCCTGGGAGTCGGCCGCCTCCAACGCGGACGGCGCCCGCCTGGTGCAGGAGGGCCGCTACGACGCCGCCTTCGCGGGCGAGTTCGCCGCCGCCCGGTACGGTCTGGAGGCGCTGGAGACCGAGATCCACGACGCGGAGAACGCGCAGACGCGGTTCGTGCTGGTGGGCCGCCCGGCCCGGCCGGCCGCGCCGACGGGTGCGGACAAGACGTCGGTGGTGCTGTGGCAGCGCGACGACCATCCGGGCGCGCTGCGGGATCTGCTGGGCGAGTTCGCGACCCGGGGCATCAACCTGATGCTGCTGCAGTCCCGGCCCACGGGCGCGGGCATCGGCAACTACTGCTTCTGCGTCGACGCCGAGGGGCACATCTCCGACCGGCGGGTGGCCGAGGCGCTGATGGGGCTGAAGCGGATCTGCCTCCAGGTGCGGTTCCTGGGCTCGTATCCGCGCGCGGACGCGGTCGCCGGGGATCTGCGGCCGCCGTTGCCGGGGACGTCGGACGCCGAGTTCGTCGCCGCGTCCGACTGGGTGGCGCGCTGCCAGGACGGCCGGTTCCAGTAGCACTGGTGGCAGGAGCCACAGGGGGCACAGCTGCCCCTGCGTGCACCCTCGTCCCGCCTGCAACACTGGTCCTACCTGCATATTTTCGTTATCCACAGAAGTTATCCACAGGTCCGCTTCTCGACCTGGGGACAAGTCGACAGCGACAGGGGGTCGAGTCGACAAATCAGTCTGCGGTGCCTTGGGCCGGCCACCGGGGGGCCGGGAGCCCGTCGTCCACTCTTTTCCTTCGGATAACCCTTTGGGGCGACTCATTTCCACTCGAACGTGAGCGTAAGGGGAGTTTCCGCCGGGAATCTTCGAGGTCGTCCCGCACTTGCGGGGTGATCAATGGCGGCCAATTCGGAAGTCCACAGATCTTCCGCACAGCCTGTGGATAACTTTTCGCGGGATGTGGATCCGAGCCCACCCCTGTGGACGAGAAGGGCGCCAAGTCCGGGTGCCCACAAGGGAATCCGGTCAACCGGCCGCCTTCCGGCTGCTTCGATCCGGGTACCGGCAAGATCTTTATTGACTGCGGTGGACAATTAACGCATACCCTGACGGAAGCCGCACCTCGGAATAGTGAGTCGTGAGCGCTCACCCCGCACCGGTAGCCTTGATCCCGTGATTGACCTTCGCCTGCTCCGTGAGGACCCCGACCGTGTGCGCGCGTCCCAGCGCGCCCGAGGAGAGGATGTCGCGCTCGTCGACGCCCTCCTGTCCGCCGACGAGCGGCGCAGGTCGTCCGGCGTCCGCTTCGACGAGCTGCGCGCCGAGCAGAAGTCGCTCGGCAAGCTGATCCCCAAGGCCGCCGGGGACGAGAAGGCCGAGCTGCTGAAGAAGGCGAGCCAGCTCGCCGCCGACGTCAAGGCCGCCGACGCCGAGCGCGACGCGGCCGACGCCGAGACCCAGGAGCTGCTCCTCAAGCTGGGCAACCTCGTCCACCCGGACGTGCCCGTGGGCGGCGAGGAGGACTTCGTCACCCTGGAGACGCACGGCACGATCCGCGACTTCGCCGCCGAGGGCTTCGAGCCCAGGGACCACCTGGAGCTCGGCCAGCTGCTCGGCGCCATCGACGTCGAGCGGGGCGCCAAGGTCTCCGGATCGCGCTTCTACTTCCTCACCGGCGTCGGCGCGCTGCTGGAACTGGCCCTGGTCAACGCCGCGATGGCGCAGGCCGGCGAGGCCGGCTTCACGCCGATGCTGACCCCGGCGCTGGTCCGCCCGCAGTCGATGGCCGGCACCGGCTTCCTCGGCCAAGCCGCGCAGGACGTCTACCACCTCCCGGCCGACGACCTCTACCTGGTCGGCACCTCCGAGGTCGCGCTCGCCGCCTACCACATGGACGAGATCCTCGACGCCGAGCGGCTCCCGCTGCGCTACGCGGGCTTCTCGCCCTGTTTCCGCCGCGAGGCCGGCTCGCACGGCAAGGACACCCGCGGCATCTTCCGCGTGCACCAGTTCGACAAGGTCGAGATGTTCTCCTACGTCGCGCCGGAGGACTCGCAGGCCGAGCACCAGCGGCTGCTCGCCTGGGAGAAGCAGTGGCTGAGCGCGCTGGAGCTGCCGTTCCGCGTCATCGACGTGGCCTCGGGCGACCTCGGCTCCTCGGCCGCGCGCAAGTTCGACTGCGAGGCGTGGATCCCGACGCAGGGCAAGTACCGCGAGCTGACGTCGACGTCGGACTGCACCGAGTTCCAGTCCCGCCGGCTGCAGATCCGCTACCGCGAGGGCAAGCAGGTGCGCCCGCTGGCCACGCTCAACGGCACCCTGTGCGCCGTGCCGCGCACCATCGTGGCGATCCTGGAGAACCACCAGCAGGCCGACGGCTCGGTGTACGTGCCCGAGGTGCTGCGCCCCTACCTCGGCGGCCGAGAGGTGCTGGAGCCGGTCGCCAAGTGAGCGCCGCCTTCCCCTACCGGCTCGTCGCCACCGATCTCGACGGCACACTGCTGCGCTCCGACGAGTCGGTCTCGCGGCGCACCCGGGACGCGCTCGCCGCGGCCACCGCGGCGGGCGCCGCGCACATCGTCGTCACCGGGCGCGCGGTCCCCTGGACCCGGCACATCCTGGACGACCTCGGATACCGGGGCCTCGCCGTCTGCGGACAGGGCGCGCAGGTGTACGACGCCGGTGAGCACCGCCTGCTGACGTCGGTGACGCTCGACCGGCAGCTCGCCGGGGTGGCCCTGGCCAAGATCGAGGCCGAGGTGGGTCCGCTGTATCTGGCGGCGAGCCGGGACGGGCTGGACGGCGAGGTGCTGGTCGGGCCGGGGTACGCGGTCGTCGGCAGGCTGCCCGCTACGCCCTTCACGGACGCGGCGGACCTGTGGGCCGCGCCGCTCAACAAGATCTACATCCAGCATCCGACGCTGACGGACGACGAGCTGGCCGAGGCGGCCCGCCGGTCCGCGGGCGGCTTCGTCACCGTCGCCATGGCCGGCGAGGGCATAGTGGAACTGCTGCCGCTGGGCCTGTCCAAGGCCACGGGGCTCTCGCTGGCGGCCCGGCGCCTCGGTATGAAGGCCGCGCAGACCATCGCGTTCGGCGACATGCCCAACGACGTCCCGATGTTCGGCTGGGCGGAGCACGGCGTGGCGATGGCCAACGCCCACGAGGAGCTGAAGGCCGTGGCGGACGAGGTGACGTCCTCCAACGAGGAGGACGGGATCGCGGTCGTGCTGGAACGGCTGCTGGACGCGGGCGTGGCGGCCGGCTGAGACGGCCCGGACCGGTGACAGGACTGGACCGAGGCGGTCGGCCGAGACGCCCGGGATCGGCGGCCTGACGGGCCGGACGGGAACGGTCGGAGCGAACGGCGCACACGCGGGAACGGCGGGAAGGGCGGCCCACGCGGGCATGTGCCCGCGTGCTCGAAGCGGCCGCCCCCGGGCAGCCCCCCGTGCGCGGCGGTCTCGACGGAGCGTCGGCGCTGCTCCGGAGGCCGCCGTCGGCTGCCCTGCCGGCAGGCCGGAGGACCCGGCGTTACCGGTGCCACCACTGTGCCGGTGCCGCCGGGCCGGCCGCCACTCATTAAGACGGGCCGCTGTCCATGGGAAGCCGCGTCCACTGGGCGAGGTCGCACCCATGGAGACAGGTCGCAGCCATGGAGACCGGCCGCACCACCGGAACGTGGCCGGCCGGGAGGCGGCCCCGTCTCGGCCGGGACGCCCCCCGACGCCCCGGCCCACCGGCGGACCCGCCCCCGCGTGCGGGGCCTACTCCTCGCCCGCCAGCGTCAGCGTCCGCAGCTTCTGGCCGGCGAACCAGGTGGCCAGCACCGTGACCGCCACCAGCAGCACCGTCGCCGTCGTCAGCCCCACGTCGGAGGTGATGAGCGAGCCGTCGCCGACCTTGTGGGCGACGGCCAGCGACCACTGCTGGACGCTGAGCGTGCGGGCGCCCGGCACCAGGGAGCCGAACAGCGCCTCCCACACCAGTGCGTAGACGAGGCCGAAGACCACGGCGTGCCGGGACACCGTGCCCAGCAGCAGGAACAGCGCCGCGTACGCGATGGAGGCGACCAGTGCGGCCACCGTGTAGGCGACCGCGATCTGCTGGCCGTTGCCGTTGAGGATCAGGCCCGCGACGAGCGTGGGCACCGCGGAGAAGACCATCGTGACGGCGACCGCGACGATCAGCTTGGTGAAGATGATCGTAGGCCGTTTCAGCGGCTTGGACAGCAGGTACACCACGGAGCCGTCGTCGATCTCCGGGCCGATCGCGCCGGTGCCCGCGATGACGCCGATGATCGGCACCATGGTGGCGAGCGCGATCCCGCCGAGCAGGTCGGCCGCGGTCTGGTCGTCGGCGCCGGTGAGGGCGCGGACCACCACGGAGATGACGATGAGCAGCAGCGGGAGTCCGCCGAGGATGAGGGCCCGGCGGCGGCCGAGCAGGGCCCGGTAGGTGAGCCGGGCGACTGTGGGGTCGTACATTTTTCGGCCTCCTACGCCGTGACCAGGTAAGAGAACACGGACTCGAGGGACTCGTCGGACGGCGAGACCGTCAGCAGACGGATGCCGTGGTCCTTCGCCACCCGCGGCAGCAGAGCGGTGAAACGGCCGAAGTCGACGGCCTGGATGCGCAGTGCGCCCTCCGCGAGGTCCACCTCGATGCCGGACGTCGACGGGTCTGCGATCAGCGCGGCGGCCAGGGCCCGGTCGTCGCTGGAGCGCACCAGGTAGCGGTGCGGCCGGTCGGTCATCAGGCGGCGGATTCTGCGGAAGTCGCCGCTGGCCGCGTGCCGTCCGGCGACGACGACCTCGATGTGGCGGGCGAGCTGCTCGACCTCCTCCAGGATGTGGGAGGAGAACAGCACCGTGCGGCCCTCGTCGCCCATCCGCCGCAGCAGGTCCATCAGCTGCATGCGCTGGCGCGGGTCCATGCCGTTGAACGGCTCGTCCAGCAGCAGCAGCGACGGCTCGTGGACCAGCGCGGACGCCATCTTCACGCGCTGGCGCATGCCCTTGGAGTACGTGGCGATCTTGCGGTCCTGCGCGTACTCCATCTCGACGGTGGCGAGCGCCTTCTGGGCGGCCTTGGCGCCGAGGCCGTGCAGTTCGGCGTTGGCGACGACGAACTCGCGGCCGGTGAGGAAGTCGTACATCGCCTCCCGCTCGGGGACGATGCCGATGTGCCGGTAGATGTCCTCGTTGCGCCAGACCTGCTGTCCGTCGAGGGTGACGGTGCCGGTGGAGGGGGCGAGGAAGCCGCCCATCATGTTGATCAGGGTGGACTTGCCGGCGCCGTTGGGGCCGAGCAGACCGGTGACGCCGGGGCCGATGGTCATGGTGATGTCGTTGACGGCGACCACGTTGCCGAACCAGCGGGAGACATGGTCGAGGGAGAGCGTCGTCACAGTCCCACCTTCTTGTAGCGGCGGATCATCAGGCCGTAGCAGGCGGCGATGAGGCCGAGGGTGACGAGGACGTGGACGACGCCCTCCGCGCTGCTCGGGCCCACGCCGCCCGGGTACGACGACGGGGCGCCGAGGAAGGCGGACTGCACGCCGTCGATGAGGGTCGTCGGCGAGAACAGGCCCATCCAGGCGATGGCGTCCGTGGTGCCCTGCGCGTCGGCGATGGCCTGGAGCGTGGAGACGGCGCCGTAGCTGATGGTCAGCACGGCGATCACGGCGGCGATGCCGAAGCCGCGGCGCGGGGTGACCGAGGCGACGACCAGGCCGATGCCGGCGAGGAGGAGGGAGAGCAGGGCCACCGAGACGAGTCCCTGTGCGAATCCCTTGGTCTGGTCGGTGAAGTCCAGCTTGGCCAGCAGCGCGCCCACGTAGAGCACCAGCAGCGGCATCGCGGTGAGGACGAACAGGGCCGAGGCGAGCGCCGCGTACTTGGCGCGGACGTAGTCGGCGGTCTCGATCGGCCGGGAGAAGTACAGCGGCACGGTCTTGAAGCGCAGGTCCCGCGAGACGGCCTGCGGCGCCTGGGAGCCGACGTAGAGGCTGATGACGGCCTGCATCACGATCGCGTACTCGGTGTACTCGAGCGGCAGTTCCTTCGCCTTGGTGGCGACGGCGACGGCGACCATGATGGCCGCGGGCACGCACATCACCACGAACAGCAGCATCGGCAGCACCTTGGTCTTCGCCGAGCGGCCGAGTCCGTAGGCGCCGCGCAGGGACTGCGAGTACAGCGAGCGGCGGGCGTAGGCGCGGCCGAGGCGGGGTCCGTCGTAGCTGCGGTAGCCGATGTTGTGGATGCGGGACTGGTCGCCCGCGGGGGTGGTCAGGGGCTGCTCAACCGCCATGGCCGACCGCCTCCTTCCGCTGTCCGTCGCCGTTCGTGCCGTTCGCGTCCGCCGCCCCGGTCCCGTCGGTCCGGAAGACCTCCGAGATGTGGTGCCGGCGCTGTTCCATGCGCACCAGACCGAGGCCGAGGTCGGCGATCACGTCCCGGACCAGGTCGTACGTCTCCTCGCCCTGGCTGGTGAGCAGCAGGACGTGGCCGGCGCCGGGCAGTCCGCTGCCGTCCTCGACGCCGACCCCGCGCGCGTGCAGCGCCTCGCGCACCGCGCGAGTGCCGTCGGGGTGCTCGTCGGAGTCGGTGACCTCGACCGCCAGGGTGGTGGTGATCTGGGTGAAGTCGGTGGTGGAGCTGGAGCGCAGCAGCTTTCCGCCGTCCACCACGACGACGTGGTCGCAGGTCCGCTCCAGCTCGCCCAGCAGGTGCGAGGTGACCAGCACGGAGATGCCGAAGTCGGTGTGGATGCGGCGGATCAGGCCGAGCATGTCGTCGCGGCCGACCGGGTCGAGGCCGTTGGTCGGCTCGTCCAGGAAGACCAGCCGGGGGTCGTGGACGAGGGCCTGGGCCAGCTTGACGCGCTGCTTCATGCCGGTGGAGTAGCCGCCGATGGGACGGTAGCGCTCCTCGTAGAGGCCGACGTGGCGCAGCGTGTCCGCGGTGCGCTCCCGCGCGGCCGTCGGCGGGAGCCCGGACATGCGCGCCATGTGGACGACGAACTCGGTGGCCGAGACGTCGGGCGGCAGGCAGTCGTGCTCGGGCATGTAACCGACGCGCTCGCGGATGGCGGCGCCCTCGGTGGCGACGTCGAGTCCGAGCACCTCGGCACGGCCCTCGGACGCGGGGGACAGACCCAGCAGGATCTTGATCAGTGTGGACTTGCCGGCCCCGTTGGCTCCGACGAGTCCGGTCACACCGGGCCCGACGTCCACGGAGAGCCGGTCAAGCGCGGTCACCCGGGGGAACCGCTTGCTCAGGCTTTCGGTCACGATCACAGTCACGACGTCGACGGTAGTGACACGGACCACGCCGGTCGTCAGCCCGGAGAGCCGTCTTGTCTCCGACCTCAGACGTACGGGTCGGTGGGGGGAGCCGTGCTTGAGGTCTAGGGGGCGCGCCGGGAGACGGGCGGGGCCGAGGTTTTCCACAGGCGGAGGGGCCCTGTTGACGCGGCCACCGGTGACTGTCACATTCGCTGATGTCAAGGACGACGGCTCGGCGCCGGGGGCGGAGGACTGGTGACGGTACTGGAGGGCGCGCGTGAGCGCCGGGTGCGGACCGGTGGGGTCGAGCTGTGCGTCGCCGAGCTGGGCGACCCGGAGCGGCCGACGGTCGTGCTGGTGCACGGCTATCCGGACAGCAAGGAGGTCTGGTCCGAGGTGGCCGCCCGCCTCGCCGGCCGCTTCCATGTCGTGCTGTACGACGTCCGGGGCCACGGCCGGTCGACGGCGCCGAGTCCGCTGCGCGGCGGCTTCACGCTGGAGAAGCTGACGGACGACTTCCTGGCCGTGGCGGACGCGGTCAGCCCGGACCGTCCGGTGCACCTGGTGGGGCACGACTGGGGCTCGGTGCAGTCGTGGGAGTTCGTCACCGTGCGCCGCACCGAGGGCCGCATCGCGTCGTTCACGTCGATGTCCGGGCCCTGCCTCGACCACTTCGGCCACTGGATCGGCGGACGGCTCAGGCGCCCCACGCCACGGCGGGTGGGCCAGCTGCTCGGGCAGGGCGCCAAGTCCTGGTACGTCTACCTGCTGCACACGCCGGTGCTGCCCGAACTGGCCTGGCGCGGGCCCCTCGGCAAGGGCTGGCCGCGCCTGCTGGAGCGTCTGGAGAGCATCCCCCGCGGCGACTACCCGACCTCGTCGCTGCCGTCGGACGCGGCGCACGGGGCATGGCTGTACCGGGACAACGTCCGGCGCCGACTGCGCAGACCCCGCGAGGACGCGCACGCGCACGTTCCGGTGCAGCTCATCACGCCGCTGGACGACGTCTTCCTCTCCAAGAGCCTCTACGACGGACTCGAGCGCTGGGTCCCCCGGCTGACCCGCCGCTCGCTTCCCGCCAAGCACTGGGTCCCGCGCACCCGTCCCGACCGGCTGGCCGACTGGATCGGCGAGTTCGTGCTCGCCCACGAGGACGGCGGAGGCGGCGGAGGCGGCGGTGAGGGCGGCCGGCGCGGGCCGACGCCGATGGGCCGGTACGCCGACCGGTTCGGCGGGCAGCTGGTGCTGGTCACCGGCGCGGCCTCCGGGATCGGCCGGGCGACGGCGCTCGCGTTCGCCGCGTCCGGGGCTCGGGTGATCGCCGTCGACCGGGACGCCGGGGGCGCGGTGCGCACGGCGGAGGAGGCCCTGCGGTCGGGGGCGCGGGAAGCCTGGGCGGAGACGGCCGACGTGTCGGACGAACGGGCGATGGAGGAGCTGGCGCGGAAGGTCGCCGCCGAGTACGGCGTGGTGGACGTCCTGGTCAACAACGCCGGGATCGGGCTGGCCGGGCCGTTCCTGGAGACGACGGCGGAGGACTGGCGCCAGGTCCTCGACGTGAATCTGTGGGGCGTGATCCACGGGTGCCGCCTCTTCGGCCGGCAGATGGCCGAGCGCGGGCAGGGCGGCCACATCGTCAACGTCGCCTCCGCGGCGGCGTACTTGCCCACCCGGACCCTGCCCGCGTACGGCACGTCGAAGGCGGCGGTGCTGATGCTGAGCCAGTCCCTGCGCGCGGAGTTGGCGGGCCGGGGCATCGGGGTGAGCGCGGTCTGCCCCGGCTTCGTCAACACCGGCATCACGTCGACGGCGCGTTTCGTGGGGGTGGACGCGGCGGAGGAGAAGCGCCGACGGCAGCGTGTCGTCAGGCTGTTCGGGCTGCGGAACTACCGGCCGGAGAAGGTCGCCGCCGCGATCGTGCGGGCGGTGGCGCGCAACGAGCCGGTGGTGGCGATCACTTGGGAGGCGCGGGGCGGGCGGCTGCTCTCCCGGTTCGCGCCGGGGGCGCTGCGGGCGCTGGCCCGGGTGGAGCCGCGGCTGTGAGCGGGGCGGCGCCATGAGCGGCGGCACGTCCGGGAGTTACCGTATCGAGGACCTGGCCCACCTCACCGGCACGTCGGTCCGCACGATACGCGCCTACCAGGATCGCGGCGTCCTGCCGAGGCCGGAGCGCCGTGGCCGGGCGGGCGCCTACACCGACGCCCACCTCGTCCGGCTCCGCCGGATCGCCGACCTCCTCGACCGGGGCTACACCCTCGCCTCGATCAAGGAGTTGCTGGACGCCCATGACACCGGCCGTGGTCTGAGCGGCGTCCTCGGGCTGATCGCCGAGGCGGACGGTCCGTGGAGCACCGAGGAGCCGGCGCGCATCTCCCGCGCACAACTCGCCGAACGCTTCGGCGGCGACGCCCCCGACGACGCGGCGATCGCCGAGGCGGTGGAGCTGGGCGTGCTGGAGCAGGTCCCGGGCGACGGGGAGGAGTTCGTCGTACCGAGCCCGCAAGAGCTGGCGGTCGCCGTGGAGTTGCACGCCGCCGGGGTGCCGTTGTCCGCGATCACCGGGCATCTGCGGGAGTTGAGGACGCAGGTCGAGCACATGGCGTCCCGTTTCCTGGAGTTCGCCACCGAGCACGTCTTCGCTCCGTATCTGCGGGGCCCGCACGGACCGGCCGGCCCGGACGCCGACGAGGCGGCCTCCCTGGTACGCCGGATGCGTCCCCTCGCACGGCAGACGGTGGATGCGGAACTGGCGCGCGCAATGGGGATGTTGGCGTCGCGCCACCTGCGCCGCCACCTGGTCGCGAAGGACGCCGGTACAGCGGCGGAGGAGGCCCGTTTCGTGCGCGTTCCCGCGGACACGATGCGGGCGGTGGAGGCGTTGGTTGGCGCGGAGGCCGCCGAGCGGTTCATCGCGCTGGCTGCCGAACGAGAGGTGCAGGCACGGGCGTTGGACGCGTTGGCATCAAAGACCCCATCCGTCACAGGAGTCGACGAACAACCCTGAAATGCAAGGCGGGTTGTCCACAGTTTCTTCAATTCCCCTGTGGATAACCCGAGTTCGCTGTGGATCAAACATCGGGTCCAAAATCATGTGCGTGATCCACGTCTCATTCGGCACCCTGTCGGGATGGACGAAAGACGCGCCGTGAAGGTGTCGAAGTACCTCGCCAAGCATCTGCGCCACCAGCCCGAGCGGATCGGGCTGGTCCTCGACGAGGGCGGCTGGGTCGGGATCGACGCGCTGATCGCCGCGGCGGCGGCGCACGGGTTCCGGTTCAGCCGGGAGGAGCTGGACCATGTGGTCGCCGCCAACGACAAGAAACGCTTCGCCGTCGAGGGCGACCGGATCCGCGCCAGCCAGGGCCACAGCGTCGAGGTCGACCTCGGGCTGCCACCGGCGACGCCGCCGCCGTTCCTCTACCACGGCACGGTCGCGAGCAGCCTGGACGCCATCCGCGCCGAGGGCCTGCGCCCCATGAGCCGCCACGCCGTGCACCTGTCGGCCGACCGGGAGACGGCGACCCGGGTCGGCGCGCGCCGGGGCCAGCCCGTCGTCCTCACCGTCGACGCCGCCGCCATGCACCGTGCCGGCCACGTCTTCCACGTCAGCGCCAACGGCGTCTGGCTGACCGACGCGGTTCCGGCCCGCTACCTGCGCTTCTCCGAGCCGCACTGACCCGCCCTGCGGGTCCGGCCGCCGGGTCTCCAAGGGCTCAGCCCAGCTGGGCGAGCGCCTCCGTGGCGATGCGCTCGAAGACGGTCTCGTCCGCGGCGAAGTCCGAGTCGGGAATCGGCCAGTGGACGACGAGCTCGTCGAAGCCCAGGTCACGGTGGCGGCCGGCGAAGTCCACGAACGCGTCCAGGGACTCCAGGGGACGGCCCCGGTCCGGGGTGAACCCGGTGAGCAGGATCCGGTCGACCGAGTCCGCGTCCCGGCCGGTCTCCGCGCACGCCTTGCCGAGCTTCTCCACCTGGTCGCCCAGGGCCTGCCGGGACTGCTCGGGCGTCCCCGACTCGTACAGCCGGGGATCGCCGGTGGTCACCCACGCCCGGCCGTACCGGGCGGCGAGCCGCATCCCGCGCGGCCCGGTGGCCGCCACCGCGAAGGGCAGCCGGGGCCGCTGCACACAGCCCGGGATGTTGCGCGCCTCGTGCGCCGAGTAGAAATCACCCGCGTACGACGTGCCGTCCGGGCCGTTCTCGGTCAGCAGCCGGTCGAGCAGGGGGACGAACTCGGCGAAGCGGTCGGCGCGCTCCCGCGGGGTCCACGGCTCCTGCCCGAGCGCGGTGGCGTCGAAGCCGGTGCCGCCCGCGCCGATGCCGAGCGTGATCCGGCCGCCGGAGACGTCGTCCAGGGAGATCAGCTCCTTGGCGAGGGTCACCGGGTGCCGGAAGTTCGGCGAGGTGACCAGCGTGCCCAGCCGCATCCGCTCGGTGACGCACGCGGCGGCCGTCAGCGTCGGCACCGCGCCGAACCACGGCCCCTCCCGGAAGGACCGCCACGACAGGTGGTCGTAGGTGTAGGCGGCGTGGAACCCGAGCTCCTCCGCCCGCCGCCACGTCTCCCGGCCCCCCTCGTGCCAGCGGCGGTAGGGCAGGATCACGGTGCTCAGGCGCAGACTCATGCCCCAGAGCCTACGGCGGCCTCCGGCGGGGCCGGGAACCGCGCACACCATCGGTATTCACTCAGCTGTGCGCAGTCCCGCACGGGCGTGCGGGCATATGCGCGAGAATGGCCGGGTGACCTCAGCGACCAGACAGCCCGAGACCCCGGCCCCCACGATCCCGCCCCGGCTGATCGCCACCGACCTCGACGGCACCCTGCTCCGGGACGACAAGTCGGTCTCCCCGCGCACGGTCGCCGCTCTGGCCGCCGCCGAGCGGGCCGGCATCGAGGTCTTCTTCGTCACCGGCCGCCCGGCCCGATGGATGGACGTGGTCAGCGATCACGTCCACGGTCACGGCCTGGCCATCTGCGGAAACGGCGCCGCCGTGGTCGACCTGCACGGCGGCCCGGGCGCCCACCGGTTCGTGAAGGTGCGCGAACTGGCGCGCGAGAACGCCCTCGACGCCGTACGGCTGCTGCGCGAGGCGGCGCCCGGGACCGTGTACGCGGTCGAACAGACGTACGGCTTCCATCAGGAGCCCGACTACCCCAGGCTGCACATGGAACGCCCGGACGTCTGCGCCCCCGCCGAGGAGCTGCTCGGTCCCGGCGCGCCCGCCGCCGACGAGCCGGTCCTCAAGATCCTCGCCTACCACCCCGCCATCGACCCCGACGCCTTCCTCACCCTCGCCCGCCTCGCCCTCGGCGACCGCGCCAACGTCACCCGCTCCAGCCCCAGCGCCCTGCTGGAGATCAGCGGCCCCGGCGTCTCCAAGGCCAGCACGCTCGCCCTGTGCTGCGCCGAGCGCGGCATCTCGCACGAGGAGGTCGTCGCCTTCGGCGACATGCCGAACGACCTGGAAATGCTGACCTGGGCCGGGCGCTCGTACGCGATGGGCAACGCCCACCCGGACGTGCTGGCCGCCGCCTCGGGGCGGACGGTCGCCAACAACGACGACGGGGTGGCGGTCGTGATCGAGCGGCTGGTGGCGGAGCGGCAGGGCTGAGGAAACGTTCTGTCGACCGGGCGTCACAGCCGCACGCCGCGTGCGGCCAGCCACGGCACCGGGTCGACACCCGAGCCGAGGTGCGGGGTCACCCGCACCTCGAAGTGCAGATGCGGGCCGGTGGAGTTCCCGGTCGAGCCCGACAGCCCGATCCACTGCCCCGGCCGCACCCGCTCCCCCTGGTCCACGGCGACCGACGACAGATGGGCGTACTGCGTGTAGTAGCCGCCCGGATGCCCGACCACGACCGCGATGCCGAAGGCGCCCCCGCACGACACCGCCGCCACCCGGCCCGCGCCGACCGAGCGCACCGGCGTGCCGACGGGCACGGCGAAGTCCTGCCCGGTGTGCCGGTTCGCCCAGCGCGCGCCGCCGCTGCCGAAGCCCGCGGACATCGCGTACGTCTCCACCGGCGCGACCCAGTCCTCGGCGAGCGTCGTCGGCGGCTGGTCGAGCCGGACCGCGCCACGGCAGCTGCCCGCGGCGGCCGACGCCGCGGCCTCCCCCTCCAGCCGCCGCCGTGCCTCCTCCAGCTTGCGCTCGATCGTCCTCCTGACCTCCGCCAGCTCGGCGTTGCGCCGCTCCAGCTCCTGCCACTCGGCGGCGGCCCGCGCCTCGTCGGCGGCGAGCCCGGCCTCCGCACGGCGGCTGTCCTCGATCGCCTTCTCCACCGCCTGATCGGCCTGCGAGACGACCCGCTGCCGCCGCATCAGCTCCTCGGGATCGTCCGCCAGCAGCATCCGCGCGGTGAACGGCAGCCCGCCCCCGGTGCGGTACTGGGAGCGGGCGATCCGGCCCAGGTCCTCGCGCAGCACTCCCAGCTCCCGCCGCTGCCGGTCGAGGAGTTCCTCGTACCGCCGCGCCCGCGCCCGCTGCGCCTCGGCCTCGCGCCGCCCCTCCTCGTACCGCTGCGTCGCCACGGCCGCTTCCTCGTACAGCCGCGCCACCTCCGCACCGGCCCCGGGACCGGCACCGCCCGCGGGTGCCTCGCCGGCCGGCCTGGCCGCGAGCACGGCGAGCGCGCACAGCAGCACCGGAACGATCAGGAGACGGCGGCGGGATGAGCGCATGTCAGCGATCGTGGCCCGCGCGGGGCGCCCGCGGCCTGTTCACGTCGTACGCATGGGGGACACCGCGGCCCTTATGGGGGACCTTCGGCGTGTCGGGGGCCCGCTTTTGACGCCCCGTCGGCTCTGTCTCGTCCGACGCCCCGTCGGCTCTACCGCGCGGCCACGAGCAGATCCGCCTCCGCCTCCCGTGCCGCCATCGCCCGCAGGGGCCCGTCGACAGCGATCAGCTCCGCGTACGTGCCCCGCTGCACCACACGCCCGCCCGCCAGCACGATCACCTCGTCCACCGCCTCCAGGCCCGCCAGCCGGTGGGTGACCAGCAGGGTGGTGCGGCCCTCGGTGGCGGCCAGCAGGTCGGCGGTGAGGGCGTCGGCGGTGGGCAGGTCGAGGTGCTCGGCGGGCTCGTCGAGGACGAGGACGGGGAAGCCGGCGAGGAGCGCACGGGCCAGCGCGAGCCGCTGCCGCTGCCCGCCGGACAACCGCGCCCCGTGCTCGCCGACGAGCGTGTCGAGCCCTTCGGGCAGGCTGTCGGCCCACTCCAGCAGCCGGGCCCGGGCGAGGGCGGCGCGCAGTTCCGCTTCGGTGGCCCCGCGGCGGGCGAGGAGCAGGTTCTCCCGCACCGAGCTGTCGAAGAGGTGCGCGTCCTGTGCGCACAGCCCCACGAGTCGTCGCACGTCGTCGCCGTCCAGCGCGGACGCGTCCACGCCGCCCAGCGTGTAGGAGCCGGCGTCCGCGTCCAGGAACCGCAGCAGCACCTGGGCCAGCGTCGTCTTGCCGGAGCCGGACGCCCCGACGACGGCGACGCGGCGCCCCTCCCGGAGGGTGAGGTCGACACCGGCGAGCGCGTCCCGGTCCTGCCCCGCGTGCCGTGCGGTCAGGCCCTTGACGACGAGCGGGAACGGAGCGGCGGGCGCCTGCCGGGGACGCTCCGGCTCGCGCACCGGCGCCGGGGCGTCCAGCACCTCGTACACGCGCTCGGCGCTGTGCCGTACCCGCTGCCGGAACCGCACCGCGACGGGCATCCCCAGCACGGCCTCGAAGGCGGCCAGCGGCGTCAGTACGACCGCGGCCATCGCGACGCCGCTCAGCCGCCCGGCGGCGACCGCCTGCGCGGCCACCAGTGCGGCGGCGGTGACCGTCAGGCCGGAGACCAGCGCGGTGAGGCCGTCCCCGACGGCGGTGGCCGTGGCCTGCCGTGACGCGATCCGGGTCAGCTCGGCGTCGGCCCGCCGGGTCTCGGCGGTACGGGCGGGCAGGGCGCCCGCGACGGTCAGTTCGGCGGTGCCGGTGAGCAGGTCGGCCACGCGCGTCGCCAGCACCCCCCGCGCGGGGGCGAGCCTTCGCTCCGCCCGCCGCGCCACCACGCCGGTGACCAGCGGCACGCCCGCCCCGGCCGCGAGCAGCCCGACGGCGAGGACGGCCCCGGCCTCGGGCAGCAGCCGACCGGTGAAGGCGACGGAGGCGACGGAGACGGCGACCGCCGCGCCGGCCGGCAGCAGCCAGCGCAGCCAGTAGTCCTGGAGGGCGTCCACGTCGGCGACCAGCCGGGACAGCAGGTCGCCCCGGCGGGTCCGGCGCAGCCCGGCGGGCGCCAGCCGTTCGAGCCGCCGGTAGACGGCGACCCGGGTGTCGGCGAGCATCCGCAGCACGGCGTCGTGCGACACCAGCCGCTCGGAGTACCGGAACACCGCGCGGCCGATGCCGAAGGCCCGCGTGGCGGTCACGGCCATCATCAGATACAGCACGGGCGGCTGCTGCGACGCCCGGGAGATGAGCCAGCCGGACGTGGCCATGAGGCCGACGGCGCTGCCGAGGGCGAGACTGCCGAGCAGCAGGGCCAGGCCCAGCCGGCCGCGCCGGGCGCCGGAGAGGGCGCGGACACGGGCGAGGACGCCTCGCACGGCGGGGGCCGCGGGCCCGCTCGCGTCCGGTTCCGGCCCGGCGTCCGGCAGGAGGCCCGTCGCGGCGGGCTGTACCGCACCCGGCGCGGGCCGCACGGAGGGCGGATCGGCAAGCCCAATCGGCTCCTGGACCGCCGCGGCGCCCGGCCGGAGACCCGTCCCGGCGAACCGCACCTCGGCCCGCGCGGGCCGCACGGAGGACGGGGCAACCGGCCCGGTCGCGTCCAGGTCGAGCCCCGCACCCGGCAACAGACCCGTCTCGGCACGCCCCAGCGCAGCCGACACCGGCCGCACGGAGCGCGGGGCGGCAGGGTCCGGGACCGGCCCGGCGCCCGGCAAGAGGCCCGTCCCGGCGAGCCGTGCCTCGGCCCGCGCGGGCCGCGCGGAGGGCGGGGCAACCGGCCCGGTCGCGTCCAGGTCGAGCCCCGCACCCGGCAACAGACCTGTCCCGGCACGCCCCAGCGCAGCCGACACCGGCCGCACGGAGCGCGGGGCGGCGGGGGAGCCGGTGCCGTCGAGGCGTACGACCCGGTCGGCCGCGGCCAGCAGCGCGGGCCGGTGCACCACCAGGAGCACGGTCCGCCCGGCCGCCAGCCGCCGTACCGCCGCCACGATCTCGGCCTCGGTCCGCCCGTCGAGCGCGGCCGTCGGCTCGTCCAGCAGGAGCACCGGACGGTCCGCGAGGAACGCCCGCGCGAGCGCCAGCCGCTGCCGCTGCCCGGCGGACAGCCCGGTGCCGTCCTCGCCGAGCGGGGTGTCGGCGCCCCGGGGCAGGGCGTCGACGAACTCCAGCGCGCCCGCGTCCGCGAGGGCCCGGCGTACGGCGGCGTCGTCCGCGTCGGGGCGGGCCAGCCGGACGTTCTCCGCGATCGTCCCGGCGTACAGGTGCGGGCGCTGCGGCACCCAGGCGATCCGGGACCGCCACTGTTCGGGGTCGACGTCGGCGAGATCGACTCCCCCGGCACGCACCCGGCCCCGGACCGGCTCCACGAAGCCCAGCAGCACGTGCAGCAGCGTCGACTTGCCCGCTCCGCTCGGCCCGACCAGCGCGACCGTCTCCCCGGCCTCGACCTCGAACGACACGTCCGACACGGCGTCGGCGGTCCGCCCGGGGTAGCGGACCGTCACGCCCTCGAAGGAGAGCGCCGGCGCGCCCGAGGGAGCGGCACCGGCGCCGGCAGCCGGGACGGGCGTCTCCAGCACCTCGAAGATCTCCTCCGCCGCCGCCAGCCCCTCGGCCGCCGCGTGGTACTGCGCGCCCACCTGCCGCAGCGGCAGATACGCCTCGGGGGCGAGGACGAGGACGACGAGGCCGACGTAGAGGTCCATGTCGCCGTGGACCAGCCGCATGCCGATGGTCACGGCGACCAGCGCGACCGAGATCGTGGCGAGCAGTTCGAGCGCGAAGGACGACAGGAACGCGATCCGCAGCGTCCGCATCGTCGCCCGCCGGTACTCGCCGGTGATCCGCCGGATCGACTCGGCCTGCGCCTTGGCCCGGCCGAACACCTTGAGGGTCGGAAGCCCCGCGACGACGTCCAGGAAGTGCCCGGACAGCCGGGACAGCAACCGCCACTGACGGTCCATCCGGGACTGCGTGGCCCAGCCGATCAGCATCATGAAGACCGGAATGAGCGGCAGCGTGCCCGCGATGATCGCGGCGGAGACCCAGTCCTCGGTGACGATCCGCGCCAGCACCGCCACGGGCACGACCACGGCGAGACCGAGCTGGGGCAGATAGCGGGAGAAGTAGTCGTCGAGGGCGTCGACGCCGCGCGTGGCGAGCGCGACCAGCGAACCGGTGGGCCGACCGGCGAGCCATCCGGGTCCGAGCCGCGCGGCACGCTCCAGCAACCGGCCGCGCAGCTCCGACTTCACCGCCGCGCTCGCCCGGTGGGCGGCGAGTTCGGTGAGCCAGGAGACCACCGCCCGGCCACCGGCGACCGCCACCAGCAGGAGCAGCGGAGTGCGCAGTTCCCCGGCGGTCATGCCGTGCTGGAACGCGCCGACCACGATCTCCGCGATGAGCATCGCCTGCGCGACGACCAGCCCGGCGCCGACGGCGCCCAGGCCGACGACCGCCACCAGGAAGAGACGGGTGGCGCGGGCGTACCGAAGGAGCCGGGGGTCGATTGGTTTCACGTGAAACACACCTCAGTGCGCGACGTCGGGAGCGATGTGCTGGGTGCCGATCCGCTTGCGGAACACCCAGTAGGTCCACGACTGGTAGAGCAGGACGATCGGCGTGGCGATCGCCGCGCACCAGGTCATGATCTTCAGGGTGTACGGGCTCGACGAGGCGTTGGTGACCGTCAGGCTCCAGCTCTCGTCGAGCGACGACGGCATGACGTTCGGGAAGAGGGACAGGAAGAGCATCGCCACGGCGGCCACGATGGTCAGGCCGGACAGGGCGAACGCCCACCCCTCGCGCCCGGCCCGGACCGCGTTCAGCGCGGCGAGCAGTGCACCTGCGGCCACCACGAGGGCGACCAGGCTCTTGGCGTCGCCGCTGTGGACCTGGGTCCACAGCAGGAAGAGCACGGCCACGCCGGTGGTGACGGCGCCGACCTTCAGGGCCAGCGCGCGGGCGCGTTCCCGGATCTCCCCGACCGTCTTGAGCCCGACGAACACGGTCCCGTGGAAGGTGAACAGCGTCAGCGTCACCAGCCCGCCGAGCAGGGCGTAGGGGTTGAGGAGGTCCCCCAGCCCGCCGACGTACTCGAAGTCGGCGTCGATCTTCATCCCGTGCACGATGTTGCCGAAGGCGACGCCCCACAGGAACGCGGGCAGCAGCGAGGTCCAGAAGATCGCCGCCTCCCAGCGGCGCTGCCAGCTCTCCTCGGGCCGCTTGACGCGGTACTCGAAGGCGACGCCGCGGACGATCAGGCAGAGCAGGATGGCGAGCAGGGGCAGGTAGAAGCCGGAGAAGAGGGTGGCGTACCACTCGGGGAAGGCGGCGAAGGTGGCCCCGCCCGCCGTGAGCAGCCAGACCTCGTTGCCGTCCCAGACGGGGCCGATGGTGTTGATCAGCACCCGCTTCTCGGGCCGGTCGCGGGCCAGCAGCCGGGTGAGGATGCCGACTCCGAAGTCGAAGCCCTCCAGGAAGAAGTAGCCGGTCCACAGGACGGCGATGAGGACGAACCAGACGTCGTGCAGTTCCATGACTGTGCGGCTCCCTCGGCCTAGTAGGAGAAGGCCATCGGCTTGTCGGCGTCACGGACGTCGCCGCCGATCTTCGTGGGCGGGTTGAGGTCGGCCTCGGTCAGCTCCGGCGGGCCGGCCTTGACGTACTTCACGAGCAGCTTGACCTCGATCACGGCGAGGACGGCGTACAGCAGCGAGAAGGCGATCATCGAGGTGAGGATCTCGGCCTGGGAGACGCCGGGGGAGACCGCGTCGCGGGTCTGCATCACGCCGTAGACGACCCAGGGCTGGCGGCCCATCTCGGTGAAGATCCAGCCCCAGGAGTTGGCGGCCAGCGGGAACGCCATGGTCCAGAGCGCGAGCAGCCAGTACGTCCGGGTGAGCCGGGCGCCGAGCGGCTTGCGCAGCAGCACCAGACGCGGCACCTCGTCCTCTCCGGTGCGCAGGGCGGCGGGCAGCAGGAACCGCTTCCTGGTCAGCCACAGCCCCAGCAGGCCGAGGGAGAGGGAGACCATGCCGAAGCCGATCATCCAGCGGAAGCCCCAGTAGGCGACGGGCACGATGGGCTTGTAGTCGCCGGGGCCGAACTGCTCCTGGAGGGCCTTGTTGGTGTCGTGGATGCCCGGCACGTACTCGTCGAAGTCGTTGTGGGCGAGGAAGGACAGCAGGCCGGGGATCTCCAGGGCCACCTTGTTGTGCCCCTCGTCGACGTCGCCGTAGGCGAACAACGAGAAGGGCGCCGGCCCCTCGCCGTCCCACAGCGCCTCGGCCGCGGCCATCTTCATCGGCTGCTGCTCGTACATGACCTTGCCGAGGCTGTCGCCGCTGACCGCGGTGAGCAGTCCGCCGACGGCCAGCGTGACCAGGCCGAGCCGCAGGGAGGTGCGCATCTCCGGGATGTGGCGCCTGCGCATCAGGTGGAAGGCGGCGATGCCCACCATGAAGGCGCCGCCGGTCAGGAAGGCCGCCGAGAAGCTGTGGAAGACCTGGTTGAGCGTGGTGTTCTGGGTGAGGACCAGCCAGAAGTCGGTGAGTTCGGCGCGGCCCTTCTCCTCGTTGATGCGGTAGCCGACGGGGTGCTGCATCCAGGAGTTGGCCGCGAGGATGAAGTACGCCGACAGCAGCGTGCCGACCGAGACGAGCCAGATGCAGGCCAGGTGGACGCGCTTCGGCAGCTTGTCCCAGCCGAAGATCCACAGGCCGATGAAGGTGGACTCGAAGAAGAAGGCCAGCAGGGCCTCGAAGGCGAGGGGCGCGCCGAACACGTCGCCGACGAAGCGCGAGTAGTCGGACCAGTTCATGCCGAACTGGAACTCCTGCACGATGCCGGTGACGACGCCCATCGCGATGTTGATCAGGAAGAGCTTGCCCCAGAACTTGGTCGCCCGGAGGTACTTCTCCTTCCCCGTGCGCACCCAGGCGGTCTCCAGGCCGGCCGTCAGCGCGGCGAGGGAGATCGTCAGGGGGACGAACAGGAAGTGGTAGACGGTGGTGATCCCGAACTGCCATCGCGCCAGGGTTTCCGGCGCCAGAGCCATGTCCACGTCGTCGCCAATCTCGGGTGAAAACAGACACGCTTGTGAACGCGTTCACATTCACAAGCAATTATGACCTACTGCTTTTCAGACCCGGAAGGGGGGTCCGGTGTGACGTCAACCCCTTGGACGCGACCACATGGCGGCCACATGACGCCGAGGCCGCCGGCCTGCCTCACGGCGGGCCGGCGGCCTCGGATTCCAGCGGGTGGCGGGGGTCAGGACTCCTTGCGGAACGCCTCCGCAGCCTTCAGGAAGATGTCGTTCGCCTCGGTCTCCCCGATCGTGACGCGCACGCCCTCGCCCGGGAACGGGCGGATCACCACGCCCGCCTGCTCGCACGCCGCCGCGAAGGCGGTCGTGCGCTCCCCCAGCGACAGCCAGACGAAGTTCGCCTGGGTGTCCGGCACCGTCCAGCCCTGCGCGCGCAGCCCGTCGAGCACACGGTTGCGCTCGCACACCAGCGAGCCGACCCGGCCCAGCAGCTCGTCCTCGGCGCGCAGCGAGGCGACGGCGGCCTCCTGGGCGAGGTGGCTCACGCCGAACGGGACGGCGGTCTTGCGCAGCGCCGCCGCGACCGGCTCGTGGGCGACGGCGAAGCCGACGCGCAGACCGGCGAGGCCGTACGCCTTGGAGAAGGTCCGCAGGACGCAGACGTTCGGGCGGGTGCGGTACAGCTCGAGGCCGTCCGGCACCTCGGGGTCCCGGACGAACTCGCGGTACGCCTCGTCCAGCACGACCAGCACGTCGTCCGGCACCCGGTCGAGGAAACGCTCCAGCTCGGCCCGGCGGACGGCCGTGCCGGTGGGGTTGTTCGGGTTGCAGACGAAAATCAGCCGGGTCCGCTCGGTGATCGCCTCCGCCATCGCGTCCAGGTCGTGCACGGCGCCCGGGGTCAGCGGCACCTGCACGGGCGTCGCCCCGCTGATCTGCGTGATGATCGGATAAGCCTCAAAAGAGCGCCAGGCGTAGATCACCTCGTCGCCCGGTCCCGCGGTCGACTGCAGCAGTTGCTGGGCGACACCGACCGAACCGGTGCCGGTGGCGAGGTGGGAGACCGGGACGCCGAAGCGTTCGGACAGCTCGTTCATCAGCCCCGTGCACGCCATGTCGGGGTAGCGGTTGAAGGACGAGGCGGCGGCCACCACGCTCTCCAGCACGCCGGGCAGCGGCGGATAGGGGTTCTCGTTGGAGGACAGCTTGTAGGCCACCGGGCCGTCCGCCGCGGCCGGCTTGCCCGGCTTGTAGGTGGGGATCCCCTCCAGCACCGCGCGCAGCTTGGGGCTCGTCTCGCTCACCGCAGTCCTCCTCGCGATCACCGGCGGCCCCTGAGCGGCGCCGGCTTCCAATACTTCTCACCTTATGAGGATTCGGCTCCGCACTGAACAGGCCGGAACCCGCTCGTCCGGCCCCACCGCACCGGCATCATGGGCATCACGGCAGGAAGGCGTACGAATCGAGGGGCGCGCTACACATATATCTATGCGCCGGTGGCTTGCGCCGTGGCGCGCGTCCCCCGTACAGGTGAGTTGAGACCTCTTCGAAACATCGGGGGCTCGACAGGCCCATGAGCGCGGATAGGTCACCTCCTGCACCAGAGAACGACAACATCCTTTCATTCCAAGGCAGTTGACAGGTCATAACCTTGCAGAAACGTGCCTGTCAGTGGGTGCATATGCGTCCGCGCTACCCCGTCCTCTGCGCCCTACTATCGGCTCGCCATGACAGCAGCAGGGAAGCACCAGGTGAGCCGCGCGGAAACCTCACGTCGAGGCAGTCGGCCGGGCCGGGCGGGCATCAGAGACGTTGCCGCCGCCGCCGGGGTCTCCATCACGACCGTCTCCGACGCCCTCAACGGAAAGGGCAGGCTCCCGGACGCCACCCGACGCCACGTCCGTGAGGTCGCCGACCGACTGGGCTACCGGCCCTCCGCCGCCGCCCGGACCCTCCGTACCGGCAAGTCGGGGCTGATCGGCCTGACCGTGACCACGTACGGGGATGAACCTTTCACCTTCACCGAGTTCGCGTACTTCGCGGAGATGGCCCGCGCCGCCACCTCGGCCGCGCTCGCCCGCGGCTACGCCCTCGTGATCCTCCCCGCGACCTCGCGCCACGACGTCTGGTCCAACGTCGCCCTGGACGGCACGGTCGTCATCGACCCCTCCGACCAGGACCCGGTCGTCAGCGAGCTGGTCCGCCAGGGGTTACCGGTCGTCTCCGACGGCCGCCCGGCCGGCTCGCTCCCGGTCACGGCCTGGGTCGACAACGACCACGAGGCCGCCGTCCTCGGCATCCTCGACCACCTGGCCGACGCCGGCGCCCGCCGCATCGGCCTGCTGACGGGCACGACCACCGACACCTACACCCATCTGTCGACCACCGCCTACCTGCGCTGGTGCGAGCGGGTGGGCCAGGACCCGGTGTACGAGGCCTACCCGGCGCACGACCCGTGCGCGGGCGCCGTCGCCGCCGACCGGCTGCTCGCCCGGCCCGACCGGCCCGACGCCGTGTACGGCCTGTTCGACCCCAACGGCACCGACCTGCTCGCCGCCGCCCGCCGCTACGGACTGCGCGTCCCGGACGACCTGCTGCTGGTCTGCTGCAGCGAGTCCACCGTGTACGCCAGCACCGAGCCACCCGTCACCACGCTCTCCCTCAAGCCCCGGCGCATCGGCACGGCCGTGGTCCAGCTGCTGATCGACGCCATCGAGGGCGTCGACTCCGACCAGCCGGTCGAGCAGGTGATACCCACCGAGCTGATCGTGCGGACCTCCTCCCAGCGCCGACCACCGCGCACCACGGTCAGCCCGCCGAGGTCACCCGAATAGGGAAGGCCCGACGGCGGCGACGGCCCCGTCCGGGTCGGGAACGGAGGCCGGCCCGGCAGGGAAAGCCCTGCCCAATCGGGGCGAAAGCCGCGGTGAACCGGAGTCCGGCTCCGATTCACCACCCCTGGGTCATCACACAGCGCGATCCGCATTCCTATGATGGGCGCACGGCACCGCGGGCCGTTGCGACCAGGCAGTCACGAGCGGTGCAGATGCGGCGCGATGGTGGAGGGGTCGATGACTCAGGGGGCCGGTCCCGGACCCGAGGTGGAGCGGACGGCGACGTTGCGCGACTTCCGGGTGCCCGCATACGTCCACGAGACCGGCCCGTACGTCCACGGCGCCCACCCCGGCGAGACCGCGGCCGCGGCGCCCGTCCCGGCGCCCGTGCCCGTCGCCGAGCCGGTGGACCCGCCGGACGGGTACACCCCCACCCGGCGCGACCTGCCGGTCATCAACCGCGGTGACACGGTTCAGGTGACCGTCGACCCCGCCGCCGCGCCGGTCGCCCAGCCCGCCGCCGGACCCGGCCCGCTGTTCGTCGTCGGCGACGTCCACGGGTACCTCGACGAACTCGTCGCCGCACTCCAGGAGAAGGGCCTGATCGACGCCGCCGGCCAGTGGTGCGCGGGCACCGCCCGGCTGTGGTTCCTGGGCGACTTCACCGACCGGGGCCCCGACGGCATCGGCGTCATCGACCTGGTCATGCGGCTGTCCGCCGAGGCCGCGGCGGCCGGCGGCTACTGCAAGGCCCTGATGGGCAACCACGAGCTGCTCCTGCTCGGCGCCAAGCGGTTCGGCGACACCCCCGTCAACTCCGGCGCGGGCACCGCCACCTTCCAGGCGGCCTGGCTGCTCAACGGCGGCCAGAAGACCGACATGGACCGTCTCCAGGACCACCACCTCCAGTGGATGGCCCGTCTCGACGCGCTCACCGAGACCGACGGCCACCTGCTCGTCCACTCGGACACCACGGCCTATCTCGACTACGGCGACTCCATCGAGGCCGTCAACGACAACGTCCGCGAGACCCTGACGCGCAACGACGCCGACGAGGTCTGGGACCTGTTCCGCAAGTTCACCAAGCGCTTCTCCTTCCGCGACGAGGGCGGCGCCGACGCCGTGCGCTCCCTGCTCGATACGTACGGCGGCACCCGCATCGTTCACGGCCACAGCCCGATCCCGTATCTGCTGGGCGAGGTCGGCTCCGAGGACGGCGAGGACACCTCCGGGCCCACGATCGAAGGACCGCACGTCTACGCCGACGGGCTCGCCATCGCGATGGACGGCGGCGTGACCATGGCCGGAAAACTGCTGGTCCAGCAACTGCCCCTCGACATCTGACCCTTCACCGGCACCCCGGACCGGCGGTCCCGCGCCGCGCGCGACGGCGCAGGCCACGACCCAATTTCCGGAAACCCCCTGTCACGGCACGCCGTGACCGCTCTACCATCGGCTTATCCGTAGCAGGCTCCCCTCCGTTTCTGCCCGACGGCTCGTCAGCGTGCGAGCCCCAAGCCCTACGGAGCATCGGGGGATGCAGATGAACAGCGTTCCGCAGCACCTGCTGAGCGAGGACCGCCAGGAGTACGTGCGGCTCCTCGATGAGGCGCTGCGCTCCGCACCACACCGCCCGGGACCGGCCATGGCAGGACAGCGGCCGACCCACGAACAACTGCGCGCCCTGGCCCTCGACGCCACCGCCCTCATCACGGCGGCCGCGGCGACCGAGTACCAGCACTACGTGAAGGTCCGCGAGGAACTGCGCCGCCCGGCGCCGTCCACCCCGTCGTCCGCGCGGGAGTCCGGCTCCGGCGAACCGGGCTCCTCCGCGGTGGGGCTCGCCACCACCATGGGGGAGGCCGCCGAGGCCGCCGGCGCCGGCGCCGGCGCCGTCGTCGCGGTCCTCGCGCCCGTCCTGGCCGGCACGGCCGCGGCGATCTTCCTGATCGTCGGCTACGTCCTGAGAATGCTCTCGCCCGAACCGGCGTTCGCCGACACCCTGCTCACCGCCGGGTGGGCGTTCGGCGGCATCACGGCGGTCGCGATCCTGGTCGCGGCGGTCGCCCTGCTGCGCACCGCCCTGCGCAACCGGCCCACCCCCGCGTCGCGCGCCCAGGACCGGCTGAACGAGGAGGTGGCCAGGGCCAGGGAAGCCTGGCGCGCGTCCCTGCTCGAGAACGGCATCCTGCCGTTCCTGCGCGAGGCGCTTCTCGCCGAGCCCGGACCGGCCGCCCGGCAACCGGCTCCGCCCGCACCGACGACCAGCCGGATACCGCACCTCGGTTACGGCCGTCCCGGCTTCACCAGCCCGGGCGGCGGCCCGGCGACCGGGACCCGGCCCAGCTACTCGAGCCCGGACTACAGCAGCCCGGACTTCGGGGGGCCGGAACACCAGCCGGAGTAGCCGCGGCACTGCGCGACCGCGACGGCGTCGCACGGATACGGCGTCGTCATGGCACGACGTCGCACGGCTGGGGCGTCGTATGGCTGGGGCGTCGCACGGCCACGGCCGCTCGGGCCCGGTTCACGCGCTCCCTCCCCCTGCGGAGGCCCGGAGGCTCACCCGAGGCTCCGCGTCGGGGTGGGGGCGCCATCGGGTGCCCTTCAGATGATGCCCGCCTGGCGTGCGGCCGTGATCCACAGCGGGAACTCGGACAACAGGCGGTCGTACAGCTCCTGGTCCGGCACGGTACTGATGTCGTCCACGGCGAAGAAGCCGACGTTGTCGACGCGCCGGCCCGGCAGGGCGTCGAACCGCTCCAGCACCCCGTAGTTGGCGCGGCCGAGCCCCACGAACTGCCAGAAGACCGGCTCCTCCACGGCCTCGCGCAGCTCACGCTCGATCTCGGCGTTGCGGTAGACGCCGCCGTCGGAGAAGAACAGCACCAGCGTGGGCGCCGCCGCCGGGTTGTCCCGGACGAACCGGCGCACCTCGGCGATGACCTTCTGCTCCTCGTTCTGGATGCCGACGTCCCGCATGTCGACCTGGCCCTCCACCAGCCCCTTCTTCCGGCCGCGACGGCGGAACAGGCTCATCTCGCCGACGCGCACGTGCAGCCGCAGCCACTCGGGAAGCTCGCCCAGCCGCAGGTCCGGCAACCGGGCGGGGTTCGAGGCGAACGTCCAGGCCTGCATCTCACCGTCGTCGTCCAGCTGCGCGGCGACCGCGGCCATCCGCTCCACCACGTCGGCGACGGTGCCCTTGGAGTAGAGGAACGACATGGACCCGGAGGCGTCGAGGACCAGCACGACGCGCGCGGTGACGCCGGTCGCGCCGTGCTTGCGCAGGCTGACGGCGACCTGCTCCTTGCGCAGAGAGAGCCGCTTGCGCATGTCGACGGGGAGGTGCTCCTCGCCCTTGGTGAGGCGGGGTGGGGTGGTGGGAGGGACCGTGGGGTGAGGGGTGGCGGCGGGCGGGACGGGCCTCGGCGGGGCGGGCGGAGGCGGCGTGGCCGGCCGGGTCGGGGTCGGCGCGGGCCAGGCGGCCGACCGGGGGTCGACGGGCGGTGCCGACGGGGCGGGGGCCGGAGCGGGCGGGGCCGCCGGGGCGTCGTCCACGGTGATGCCGAAGTCGGTCGCGAGGCCCGCGAGGCCGGAGGCGTATCCCTGGCCCACCGCGCGGAACTTCCACTTGCCCTGCCGCCGGTACAGCTCCCCGCCGATGAACGCCGTCTCCGGTCCGGCCTCCATGTCGAACCGGGCGACCTCGCTCCCCGACCCCGCGTCGAGCAGCCTCAGCGACAGCCCCGGCACCTGCCCGAAGGTCCCGCCGTCGGCCGACGCGCACAGCACGATCCGGTCGACGGCCGGCTCCAGCGAACGCAGGTCGACCTCGACCGTGTCGGTGGCGTTGCCGCCGGCACTCCGCTTCCCGAGGTGCGTCACGGCGTTGGACGCGTGCCGGGGCTGGTTGTAGAAGACGAAGTCGCCGTCGTCCCGCACCCGCCCCGCCTCCGTGAGCAGCAGGGCCGAGGCGTCGACGTCGGGCACGCCGGGGCCGCCGGACCAGGCGAGTTCGACGCGCACCACGGGGGCGTCGACGGGAAGGTTGGAGCCCTTGCTCATGGATTGCACGGTCATGCCCCCAGTCTCGCCGAGCCCGCCCCGCCCTGGGGAGGGCGGGCGTCGGCGAAAACGGGCGGCCGTCGGCACCCGGACGTCAGTCCGCGGACCATCGGCCCCCGGACATCGGACCCGGACGTCAGTCCGCGATCGGCAGGTACACGCGGTTGCCCGCCGCCGCGAACTCCTGCGACTTCCGCGCCATGCCCTCCTCGATCTCCGCCCGGTTGCCGCCGTGCTCACGGCGGATGTCCTGGGAGATCTTCATCGAGCAGAACTTCGGCCCGCACATCGAGCAGAAGTGCGCCGTCTTGGCCGGCTCGGCCGGCAGCGTCTCGTCGTGGAACTCCCGGGCCGTGTCCGGGTCGAGGGCCAGGTTGAACTGGTCCTCCCACCGGAACTCGAACCGCGCGTCGGACAACGCGTCGTCCCACTCCTGCGCGCCCGGGTGCCCCTTGGCGAGGTCTGCGGCATGGGCGGCGATCTTGTAGGTGATCACGCCGGTCTTGACGTCGTCCCGGTTGGGGAGGCCCAGGTGCTCCTTCGGGGTGACGTAACAGAGCATGGCCGTGCCCCACCAGGCGATCATGGCGGCGCCGATGCCGGAGGTGATGTGGTCGTAGGCCGGCGCGACGTCCGTCGTCAGCGGGCCGAGCGTATAGAACGGAGCCTCATCGCAGATCTCCTGCTGAAGGTCGATGTTCTCCTTGATCTTGTGCATCGGGACGTGGCCCGGGCCCTCGATCATGCTCTGTACGTGGAAACGCTTGGCGATCCGGTTGAGTTCCCCGAGCGTGCGCAACTCCGCGAACTGCGCCTCGTCGTTGGCGTCCGCGATGGAGCCCGGCCGCAGGCCGTCGCCGAGGGAGTACGTGACGTCGTACGCGGCGAGGATCTCGCAGAGTTCCTCGAAGTTCTCGTAGAGGAACGACTCCTTGTGGTGCGCCAGGCACCACGCCGCCATGATCGAGCCGCCGCGCGAGACGATGCCTGTCTTGCGGTTCGCGGTGAGCGGCACGTACGCGAGGCGCACACCCGCGTGCACCGTCATGTAGTCCACGCCCTGCTCGGCCTGCTCGATGACCGTGTCCTTGTAGATCTCCCAGGTCAGCTCCTCGGCCCGGCCGTCGACCTTCTCCAGGGCCTGGTAGAGCGGCACCGTGCCGATGGGGACGGGGGAGTTGCGCAGCACCCACTCGCGGGTGGTGTGGATGTTGCGGCCGGTGGACAGGTCCATGACCGTGTCGGCGCCCCAGCGGGTCGCCCAGGTCATCTTCTCGACCTCCTCCTCGATGGAGGACGTCACCGCCGAGTTGCCGATGTTGGCGTTCACCTTCACCAGGAACCGCTTGCCGATGATCATCGGCTCGATCTCCGGGTGGTTGACGTTCGCGGGCAGCACGGCCCGGCCCGCCGCGATCTCCTCGCGCACGACCTCGGGCGAAACGTTTTCGCGTACGGCCACGAATTCCATCTCGGGCGTGATCTCGCCCCGGCGGGCGTACGCGAGCTGGGTGACCGCCTGCCCGTTCCGGCCGCGGCGCGGCTGGCGGGGCCGGCCGGGGAAGACCGCGTCGAGGTTGCGCAGCCCGCCGCGCGGCGAGGTGTGCTTGATGCCGTCGTCCTCGGGACGGACGGGACGGCCCGCGTACTCCTCGGTGTCGCCGCGGGCGACGATCCAGTTCTCCCGCAGCGGCGGCAGGCCCCTGCGGACGTCGGTGTCGACCAGTGGGTCGGTGTACGGGCCCGAGGTGTCGTAGAGCGTGACCGACTGCCCGTTGCTGAGATGCACCTGACGGACCGGCACCCGCAGGTCGGGGCGTGAGCCCTCGACGTACGCCTTGTGCCAGCCGATGGACTTCCCGGCCTCCCCGTCGGACGTTCCAGGGGTCTGGGTCCGCGTGGAGGCAGGCGTGCGTGCGTCCTTGTTGGTCATGAGACCGATCTCCCTACGCCGGCATTACCCGGTAACAGGTTCGGCGGTCGACGCAGCGGCTTCCGCTCGGCGGTGTCTCATGGGAAACATCACGCGTGGTGCGTGACGTTCCACGTGAAACATCGCGAAGACGGAGGTCAGCGCCCTCTCAGCCCGGTGCTCCGAGCTCCCGCGTGTACAAAGGTGCCCCCACGCTAGCGTCAATTCGGGCGCGGTGAACAGAGGGCCCCGGTCGTTCTTGCGATGATCGGGCGGTGACCACGAATCAGCAGCCTCCGTTCCCGCCGCCCGTACCCCCACGCGGAACCGGCCCGGGCGACACGGGCCTGACCGCCAGGTCCGCCTTCGGCCCCGGGCAGGGGGGAGACCCACAAGGACAGGGCGGGGCCTCCGGGCGCGGCGGGGGTGGGTTCGGCGGGTTCGGCGGGAGTGGGCACGGCGCGAGTGACGGTCGCGGTGGCTCGGGGCACGGTCACGGTCACGGTGGTGACGGTGACGGCGGCGGCCACGGTGGTGGACGCGGTGGTGAGCAGGGGGGCGGGCGCGACGGCGGCCACGGAGGTGGACACGGCGGGGGGCACGGCGGCCACGGGCATTCGCACAGCCACGCCCACGGGCCCGCCGCCCCCGTCTCCCTGCATCTGCGCAAGGTGATCGCCGCCGTTCTCATCCCCTTCGCCGCGGCCGTGCTGGTAGGGCTCGCGGTCCTGTGGCCGGGCGGCGCCCCGCCGCACGAGCGCACCGGCGTCGGCTTCGACCGGCAGACGCAGCGGGCCACGGTCACCGAGATCGAGGAACTGGACTGCGGTTCGGTCAACGCCTCGGCCGACACCCCGACCGGCGACACCTCCACCGCCGAGGGCTCTTCGGCGCAGCAGCAGGCCAACGGCACCTGCAAGCGGGCGACGATCCGGATCGACACCGGCGAGGACAAGGGCCGTACGTTCACCGAGATCGTTCAGCCCGACCAGTCACGGCAGTTGCACGAGGACCAGGAGGTCGTGGTCGCCTACGAGCCGTCCGCGCCCGAGGATCTTCAGTACTCCGTCACCGACGTGAACCGCCGGTTCCCGATGGCGCTGCTCGCCGGCGTCTTCGCGCTCGCCGTCGTGGTCGTCGGGCGGCTGCGCGGCGTCATGGCGCTGCTGTCCCTGGCGATCAGCTTCATGGTGCTGAACTTCTTCATCCTCCCCGCCATCCTGCAGGGATCGAACCCGCTGGTCGTGGCGGTGATCGGGGCGAGCGCGATCATGCTGATCGCCCTGTATCTGTGTCACGGCCTGTCCGCCCGCACCTCGGTGGCGGTACTCGGCACGCTGATCTCGCTGCTGCTGATCGGCGTCCTCGGCTCGCTGTTCAACGGCTGGGCCGCCCTCACCGGCAACACCGACGACAACACCGGCCTGATCCACGGCCTGTATCCGACGATCGACATGAGCGGCCTGCTGCTCGCCGGCATCATCATCGGTTCCCTCGGCGTCCTGGACGACGTCACGGTCACCCAGACCTCGGCCGTGTGGGAACTGCACGGGGCCAACCCGACGATGGGCTGGCGCGGCCTGTACCGGGCGGGCATCCGGATCGGCCGCGACCACATCGCCTCCGTGGTCAACACGCTCGTCCTCGCCTACGCGGGCGCCGCCCTGCCGCTGCTGCTGCTGTTCTCGATCGCCCAGAGCAGTGTCGGGACGGTCGCCAACAGCGAGCTGGTCGCCGAGGAGATCGTGCGCACGCTGGTGGGATCCATCGGCCTGGTCGCGTCGGTGCCGGTGACCACGGCGCTGGCGGCCCTGGTGGTGTCGGCCGACCGGTCCGGCGGGGCGCCGACGACGCAGCCGGGCGTCGCGGCCCCGGCGACGCGGACCGGCAAGGGACGCCGTCGTAAGCGCTGAGGCGGCGCACCGGCACAGGGCGCCGCCTGCGCACTTGAGCGGCGCCGCGCCCCACGAAGCGTTACGCCACCGCCAGTTCCGGCGGCGGTGTTCCGACGGCGGCGTTCCAGCGGCGGTGCTCCGGCGGCGGTGCCCCGGCGGCGTCAGCCCGCGCTCTGCTCCTCCGCCAGGATGCGGTCCAGCGCCTCGTCGAGGTGGGCGTCGAAGTCGGCGAGCGCCCCCTCCTGGCCCAGCGGCACCAGTTTGTCGGTGCGGTCGAGGAACGCGACGAGCGGCGCGGCGGAGGAGCGGAACAGGGCGTGGTCGCTCCCGACCTGAAGCCGGATCAGGACGTCGCCCAGCGTCTCCGCCTCGACCGGCGCGACCCGCACATCGCCCTCTCCGCAGGGCCGGCCCACGCCGTCGATCAGCAACTCCCGCCCGAACGCCCAGGTGACCGGGGCATCACCGGGCAAATGGAAGGTCAGCCGCACGGCGTAGGGATCACATGTCTCATAACGCAGCTCCACCGGGATGCGGAAGGAGAGCTCCTCGGACACGAGAAAGCTCATCATGACTTCTGCCTGTACGGTCTCGCGCATCGCTTACCCCGTCGTTCGCCGTCGACTGGCCGGGAATGGACCTCGAATACTGATGACATCTTGCTGAACGTGCCCATCAGATCACAAGGAGTGAGTTTTCAGATACTGATAGAGGGCGTGATCTGCTCGATCAGACGGCCGATCTCCCGCTGGAGCTGTCGCGCCGCGGCCAGAAGCCGATCGGCCTGCCGGTGAGGGAGCGAGAGGGCGAGGGCCCCGACCGTGTCCCCCATGGTGAGGGGGACCGCCGCGCAGACCGTCCCGAGCGCGTACTCCTGATGCTCGATCACCGGCCCGGTGCGGCCGACGCGGTCGAGGCGTCGTAGCAGCTCATGGCCGTTCGGGACGGTGTACGGGGTGAGCGGCCGCACGGGATGGCGGTCGAGGTGGTCACGCCGGGCGGCGTCGTCCAGTTGGGCGAGCAGGCACTGGCCGAGGGCGTGCGCGTGGCCGGTTTCCCGGAAGTCGGCCCATTCCCGCCCCGCCGGACGGCCCGGACCGTCGCTGACACAGAGGACCTGGATTTCACCCTCGCGGTACGTCGCGTAGTAGACGGGCGCACCGATCGAATCCCGCCAGCGGGCCAGGACGTCGCTCACGGTGGTGCGACGTTTCTGCTGTGCTCCGCGGCGGCCGAGCCGCTCGGCCGCCTCCCCGAAGAAGAACAGCCCCCGGTCGCGGCGCAGATAGCCCTCGTGCACCAGCGTGCGCAGCAGGTGGTAGGCGGTGGGCAGCGCGAGGCCGGTCTCGCGGGCCAGTTGTTTGGCGGGAGCGCCGTGCTGATGCCGGGCGACGGCTTCCAGCAGGCGCATCGCCCGCTGCACGGATCCGATGAGCGTCGTGGAGCGGTCCGGGGGCGGCGGGGCCGCGGGGCGGCGCTGCGCAGGGGCGCCCGTCGGGCGGCTGCGCCCCGGTGCCGCCCTCGGCGCGGAGGGCTGTTCGGGGGGCCGGACGCTCAGCGTCGGTTCCGGGAGGGCGTGCCGGGCGGGGAGGAGGGATGCCGGGGATCCTGCGGGTGCGGTGTCAACCGTGGCCAAGGGTCGCTCCCGAAGCGCGAGAGGGCAGCCCGTGCGGGGAACACGGGAGGGGGGAGTACGGGGTGTGCGCCACGCGCGGGTGTTCCCGCGTCGAGTTCCGGACTCTAACCCTCTGCCACCGCTCACACGCCGCCGGTGCCGAAAACTTCCCCCGGCCGAGGGAACCGGCGCGTCCTGTTACCGGTTCCCGTCACCCGCACCCCTCACCAGTCGTTACGCGACGACGAGTTCGTCGTGAACTTCCTGACGACGTAGATGAGTCCGCCGACCAGCGCCACGAACACCAACACCTTGAACAGCAGGCCGATCACGAAGCCGACCACGCTGGCGATCAGTCCGCCGAACACGACCAGGGCGATGACCGGCACCGCGATCCACTTAACCCACCACGGCAGACCCGCGAAGATCTCTCGCATCGCCCTCGTCCTTCTCTGTGGTTCTCGGATGTCCTGCCTCGATGCTAGGCGGGCACGGGGGGCCGGCGGGGGTCCCGCGCCCCTTGTCCTCCCCTGACCGTTCCCCTAGGGAACCCCGAGACGGCGGATCAGCTCTCGGGGGGAGAGAACACCACGAGAACCCGCAGATCCTCGCTGATGTGGTGGAACTTGTGGGCCACCCCGGCCGGCACGTAGACGACGCTGCCGCGGGCCACCTGGGTGGTCTCCAGGCCGACGGTGATCGCCGCGCGGCCGCTCACCACGAAGTACACCTCGTCCTGGGCGTGCGGCTGCTGCGGGTCGTGGTCCCCCGCGTCGAGCGCGTACAGGCCGACCGACATGTTCCGCTCCCGCAGGAACTGGAGGTAGGCGCCGTCGTTGGCGGCCCGTTCCGCTTCCAGTTCGTCCAGCCGGAATGCCTTCATCGTTTCGTCGACCTCGCGCCCGTACTCGTCACCGATCTCGTCTGCCACGATCAGACACATGATGAATTTCCTAGTCAAGACGCTCGCCAACGCGGGGGCCCTGGCGGTCGCGGTCTGGCTGCTGGACAGGATCACGCTGACCGGTGACGGCACCGCGAAGAAGGCGGGCACCCTGCTCGTCGTCGCGCTGCTCTTCGGCGTGGTGAACTTCCTGGTCAAGCCGGTGGTCAAGCTGCTGAGCCTGCCACTGCTGATCCTCACGCTCGGCCTGTTCACGCTGGTCGTCAACGCGCTGATGCTGCTGCTGACGTCCTGGCTGGCCGACGAGTTCTCCCTGAGCTTCCACGTCGAGGGCTTCTGGACCGCCGTCCTGGGCGGCCTGATCGTCTCGGTCGTCTCCTGGGCGCTCCACCTGGTCCTGCCCGACGGTGACTGAGCCGATGACCTACCGCGTCTGTTTCGTGTGCACCGGCAACATCTGCCGCTCCCCGATGGCCGAGTCCGTCTTCCGTGCCCGGGTGGCCGAGGCGGGGCTCGACGGTCTGGTCGGGGCCGACAGCGCCGGCACCGGCGGCTGGCACGAGGGCGACCCGGCCGACCCGCGCACCGTGGCGGTCCTCGAAGCGAACGGCTACGCCGGCGAGCACGTCGCCCGGCAGTTCCAGCCGTCGTGGTTCTCCCGCCTCGACCTCGTCATCGCCCTCGACACGGGCCACCTGCGCGCGCTGCGCCGCATCGCGCCGACGGAACAGGACGCGGCGAAGGTGCGGCTGCTGCGCTCCTACGACCCCGCGGCGGGCGACGACCTCGACGTCCCGGACCCGTACTACGGGGGGATGGACGGCTTCGAGGAGTGCCTTGAGATGGTGGAGGCGGCGAGCGACGGTCTGCTCGCCGCGGTACGCGAGCAAGTGGAAGGACGAGCGGCATGAACGATTCCGCTGCATACGACGGCGACGGCACGCGCGCGGTGCGTGCGGGGCTTCCGGAACCGGTGAAGCACGAGCCGACCCTGCCGGGACCGGTGTTCGCCGCCCACTTCCACCTGCCCGGCGAGGCCGCGGGCCCGTACACCTACGGCCGCGACGAGAATCCCACCTGGACCCATCTGGAGCGGGCGATCGGGGAACTGGAGGCGCCCGGGCAGGACGGCGTCGAGACGCTCGTCTTCGCCTCCGGCATGGCCGCCATCTCCTCGGTGGTCTTCTCCCAGCTGCGCGCGGGCGACGCCGTCGTGCTGCCCGGCGACGGCTACCAGGTGCTTCCGCTGGTACGCGCGCAGCTGGAGGCGTACGGCATCGAGGTGCGCACCGCGCCCACCGGCGGCGACGCCCAGCTCGACGTCCTCGACGGCGCGAAGCTGCTGTGGATCGAGACGCCGTCCAACCCCGGGCTGGACGTGTGCGACGTGCGGCGGCTGGCCGACGCCGCCCACGCGCGCGGTGCGCTGGTGGCCGTCGACAACACCCTCGCGACCCCCCTCGGACAGCGCCCGCTGGAACTGGGCGCCGACTTCTCGGTGGCCAGCGGGACCAAGCAGCTGACCGGGCACGGCGACATCCTCCTCGGGTACGTCACCGGCCGCGCGGGCGACGCGATGACGGCCGTACGCCGCTGGCGCAAGATCGTCGGAGCGATCCCGGGGCCCATGGAAGCCTGGCTCGCGCACCGGTCGATCGCCACCCTCCAGCTGCGGGCGCACCGGCAGAACGCGACGGCGCTGGCCGTGGCCGAGGCCCTGCGCGACCGGCACGAGGACCTGGCCGTGCGTTATCCGGGTCTGCCGGACGACCCCTCCCACGAGATCGCCGCGCGGCAGATGCGGGGCTTCGGCTGCGTGGTGTCCTTCACGCTGCCCTCACGCGCGCGTGCCGACCGTTTCCTCGAGTCCCTGCGCCTCGTCGACGACGCGACCAGCTTCGGCGGGGTGCGCTCCACGGCCGAGCGGCGCGGGCGCTGGGGCGGCGACGCGGTGCCGGAGGGCTTCATCCGGCTGTCGGTCGGCGCGGAGGACCCCGAGGACCTGATCGCCGATGTGCTGCGGGCCCTGGACGAATCGGCGAAGTGACCGTCCCGGCGGATGCCGTCGGGTGGTTCGGCGTGCGGTCCGGCGTGGGGGGGGGGGGAGGGGGGGGGAGGGGGAGGGGGGGGGGTGGGGGGGGGGGGGGGGGGGGGGGGGGGGGGGGCGCGAGGGGGGGGGGGGGGATCCGG
>NZ_JBVJFP010000017.1:0-152823 GCF_055587785.1 Streptomyces sp. NPDC046379 | reverse complement strand
CACAACCCCCAACCCCACACCCAACACCCAACACCACCAACAAACCGCACGCTTGGTATATTTACCAGACCCACCCCCACCACCACACCCAAGCCCCCTTCGCCGACGGCGGCCGCACCCCCCGCTGGCCCCGCACACCCGCCCCAACCGAGCCCCGGGACCTGCTCCTCCTCCCTTTCACGCTCAAGAGACACCACCTCGTCGCCAGAACAAGCGACAAGAGCCCGCAGTCCGCCATGAGGACCTGCCCCCGGCGCGGCCATCGACTAGGCCGGGACCGCTCAGACAGCACGTTGCATGCACACCAGCCGGTCCCGCTCATCCCATGACCGGGCGACAGTGAAACCGAGTCGTTCGTACAGGGCGATCGCCGGGGTGCGCCATTCCCATACCGAGAGCCGGACGATGTTCACGCCGCTCTCGGCGACATGAGCCAACGCAACGGAGAGCAAGGCGGACGCAACACCCCGGCCACGGAACCCAGGGTCCGTCCAGAGTCTCTTGATCTCCGACTGCCCATCCGCCAGGAAGGTCACCACCACACATCCCACAGCAGCGTCCCCCTGGACAGCCACCAATACGACATCTCCGTCAAAGGCGGTCCCAGGATCGGCGATCTCTGCCCGGTAGCGATCCGGCAACCCGCCCACATCCGCTACCGGCTCCCCCTTCTCAGCCTCGGTCCGCAGATGGTAGGCCGCCAGCAAGGCGGACAGCCCCTCCCCCACCACACGAGACCCACCGGACCAGCGGACAACGGCAACCTCAAGGCGATCAGTCATGCCCGCCAGCATCACACGGCATTCACCGCCCACCCCAGCCCACGAAAGCACTCCGACACAGCGTCTCAGTGGCACGCAACCGAAGGCCGTGCGGGCCCACGGCAGGTGCACGGCGAGACCTCGCACGACGAGGACGCCGCCCAGGCATAGCCACAAGGTGCGGTTGCGAAACTGGTGCCACCCCAGCAGGGAGCCATCGTCTGTGCATGCACTCAGCGCATTCAAGAGCTGGATGAGCACGAACGCGGTGAACGCCATCGTCAGGGCGGTGTCCGGGTCGACGTACGAGCGGGGCGGGGGCGAGCAGGCCCACAGTGCCCAGGGCCATGACCGCGCCGGCCCGGTCGGCGGCGAAAAGCCGTCGGGCGCCCAGCATCCGCGCCCCCGGGTCGCGCAGTGGGTGGCGCATCACGTCATCGCGGGCGAAGTCCACGACCAGGGCCATCGCCGGTGACCCATCGAGTTGGGCAGCCGTGAGCCGGGCCGGCCATCCGGTCAGGGATGGTGCCTATGTTGGTGGCCGGCTGGAACCGGACGAACTTGACGATGTTGTCGTAGACGGCACGCCCTTCGCGGACGGCTCGCACGATCGTGAAGAAGTTGACGTCGGTCAGGACCAGGTCGTGCTTCCTTGGCCACGTCCGTGCCGGTGGTGCCCCACGTCCGTGCCGGTGGTGCCCACGGCCACGCCGATGTGAGCGGCCCGCAGCGCCGCCGCGTCGTCGACGCCGTCACCCGTCATGGCGACGATGTGGCCCTGGCTCAACAGGGCCCGAACGATCGCGACCTTGTGGGGTCACCCGGGCGAACACTCCGATGTCGTCGACGCACGCGCCGAGTTCGTCCTCGGTCATCCGGTCCAGCTCAGCGCCGGTCATGACTCCGCCGGAGATGTGGAGTTCCCGCGCGATGACCGCCGCGGTGGCGGCATGGTCACCGGTGAGCATCCTCACGGCGACCCCGGCCGTACGGCACAGCGCCATCGCATCCCGTGCCTGCGATCGAGGTGGATCGGCGATGCCGGCGATCGACACCAGTGTCAGTGCGGACAGCGCGGGCAGCTTGGGCGGTGGGTGCGGGCGGCGCTCCGTCCGCGAGGTCGGTCGCCGCCCGCAGGACGCAAAGTCCGGTACCGGCAGGTTGCGACGTCACGGTGAGGACGCCGATGCGTGTTCGTCGTCGAGGCCCTGCACACCGTCCTCGGCGCGGACATCGGTGCACAGGCCCAGCAACACGCCGACGGCACCCTTGAGTAGACGCGAGCGGCCGTCGGGTTCGGTGTGGAAGATGGCCAGGTACGTGGTGTTCGCGTCGAAGGGCAGCTCGCCCACGCGCGGGCGCGTACAGATCGAGCAGACGGGCCCGGGCCGCGTGCGAGCGGCGAGCGGCGAGCGGCGAGCGGCCACGGTGCCACCCGGACGCGGACGCCGCGCCCCGCCGACCCACGCCGGACGGAATCAACCCGCAGGAGCCAGACGCACAGGCAGAGCGCGGTAGGAATTCACCAGGAAACTCTCCATGGGCCGCAGCTCCTCCGGCGCACACGCCAGCCGCATCCTCGGGAAACGCGTAAACAGCGCCGCGAACGCCTCCACCGCCTCCACCTCCGCCAGCGGAGCCCCCAGGCAGCGGTGCACCCCATGCCCGAAACCCAGACCGTCCCGATCCGTGCGCAGTACATCGAACCGGTCGGCATCGGGACCATAACGCTCCGGATCCAGCCCCCCGGCCGCGAAGTTCACCAGTATCGCCTCCCCCTTGCGTATCAGCACCCCGTCCAGATCGATGTCCTCCACGGCGAACCGCATCGGTGAATACGCACCTGGCGTATGCACCCTCATCGTCTCCGCGCACACGTCCTGCCAGGACGCCCGGCCCGCCCGCACGTGCTCGAGCTGCTCCGGAAAACGCAACAGCGCCCCCACCGCATTCGTGATCAGCGCAGCCGTCGTGTCCTGACCTCCCGCAATCATCAAGAACAACGTCCCCAGCAACTCCTCCTCGCTGAGACGGTCCTCCTCATCCCTCGCCTGGATCAACGACGACGTCAGATCATCCCCCGGCTCGGCCCGCTTGTCCCGCACCAACTGCGCCAGCAGAGCGAACGCCTCCTGCCGCGCCGCCTCAATCTCCCGCCCGGGCACGGCCGTCGCGAACACCCGGTGCAAGGCCGCGCACAACGCATCCGTCGCCTCCCCCTGCGCCACCCCGAACAACTCACAGATCACCCGCATCGGCAGCACTTCCGCGAACCCCGCCCGTACATCCACCACCTCCCCCGAGTCCGCCAGCCCTTCAACCAGCTCCCCCGCGATCCGCCGCACCCGCGGCCGCAACGCCTCCGCCCGCCGCACCGTGAACGCTCCGGCCACCAGCCGCCGCAACCGCCGATGGCTCTCCCCGTAAGCGAACAACATGTTCTCGTTCGCCACCCAGGGATAAAGCGGCCACTCCTCCGTCACCCGCCCCTCGATGAACTCCGGCCAGTGCAACCGCGCATCCTTCGACACCCGCCAATCCGTCAACAACCGCTCCACATACCTCTGACCCACCACGGCCCACGCCGCCACGCCCCCCGGCAACATCACCCGCACCGCCGGCCCTCCCGACCGCAGCAGCCCCATCTCCCCCGGCAGATCACTCCCCAAGACATCCAGCACATACGGACACGACGACCCACTCGCGCCCGACACCGCGACCCCGGCCATCCCCGACACCCCGGCCACCCCCGATGCCCCATCCATCCCCGACACCATTCCTCCCACGTCACCAACCGACGAACACAACACACGACCCCCACCACACACCCAACCCCCCACCCCGCCCCGCCACTACCCACCCCCACCCCCACCCAACCCAACCCGGCATGCGACGCCCCCTGCGCCCCTCCCACAGCCACAACAATCACCGCGGGCCTCAACAGCCCAGGCATCGGCTGCGCAGGAGTCAAGCGACCTGCGGGACCGAACTCCCCGAGGCCGTCGCGAAGATCGCCAACTGCGACGCAGAGGGCGGCTGCGGCGTGCTTGACCACAACCTGCTGCTCAATCAAGCAGGTTGATAGGTTCGGTTCCACTTGAGCGTTCACGGCTGAGGGAGTGGAACGTGACCGGTGCGGCCAACCTGCGTCAAACGCTGCGGGACATAGAGGTCTTCGCGGGCGACCTTCCCGGGTTCGACCCGTCGATCGCGCCGGACACGCCGGTCGAGTTGTTCACCGAGTGGTTGCTCGCGGCGTTGAGCGCCGGGGTGCGGGAGCCGCATGCCATGACGCTGGCCACGGCGGACGCCGGCGGTGATCCGACGGCTCGCGTGCTGATCCTCAAGGACGTGAGCCCCGAGGGCTGGCAGTTCGCCACGGACGCGAACAGCCGCAAGGGCCGCGATCTTGCTGCCCGCCCCTATGCGGCGCTGACCTTCTACTGGGCACCGCTCGCCCGTCAGGTCCGGGTGCGCGGACCGGTGGTGCGGGAGAGCCCCGAACTGTGCGCTGCGGACTTCCTCGCCCGCAGCGTGGGGGCACGGGCCGAAGCTCTGCTCGGACGGCAGTCGCAGCCACTCGCGGACCTGGCCGAGAGGGATGCGCAAGTGGGGGCATCGATCGCGCGGATCGAGGGCGAGCCGGATCTCGTGGCCCCAGGCTGGACGCTGTACTCGGTGCGCCCGGAGTCGGTGGAGTTCTGGCAGGGCGACAAGCAACGCCGACACACCCGCCTCGTCTACCAGTCCTCACCCATCGGGTGGACCAAGCAGATGCTGTGGCCCTGATTCCCCCGGCCCACGAGTACCGACAATTGCTCCATCGAACGATGAACACGCTCCCGGCGTCCCTTCGTCCCGTCGTCCCGTCGCGCCCAGATCTCAAGGGCGAGATGGTCTAAGCGGTTGTTCCCGCAGAATGGAAGGTGCGTTACGGGATACATCGTGGATCTGCGGGCAATCCATCACCGGCTGACTTCCCGTTGAGGGCTGCAGCCTAGTGACCGCCCCGGCATACGGATCGGATCTCCTGCAGAAGGGTCGGGTAGTCCTCTCCATACGCCGTCACACCCGCATACACCGCGTCCAGGGCCGCCCGCAGGGGATCAGCCCCGGCCGCGGCGAGCAGCGCGGGCAGAGCCATGTGGGGCTGGGACATCCGCAGGGACGGATCAGGCGGGCCGAGCGTGACCCGCATCGCGGACCCCATGTCTTTCCCTGTCTTCGATGCCGACGGCGCGGGAGGACTCGACAACTGCGCCATGAAGGCCGCAGGACCCTCGAGACGCGGGCCGGAGGCGGGTTTGTGCATCGGCGCGTGCGCGTCGTCACGGGCGGGCGACTGAAAGGGGGGCCGCTCGGGTGGGACGGCCCGGCCGACCGTCCTGTCGGGCATTTCGGGGTCGGACTCCAGGGCCCGCCAGGCCCGGGCCGGGTCGTCGAGGGGCGGCGGCAGCGGGAGGCTCTCGGCGAGCGCGTTGAGCCCTGCGGCGATCCAGTCCAGCTCGGCGAGACCGGCGGCCTCGCAGGCGCGGCGCGCCGCCAGCAGGGCCAGGGCCCTCTGGACTTCGGGGCCGGCCGCGTCGATGGCATGGACGAGGGACGGGTCGAAGGCGACCAGGCCGCGCACGTCGCCGCCGACGTCGCGCAAGGCCCGGCTCGGCAACCGACCGCCCCACCGCCACCGCTCATACGCCAGCAGGCGTTCCGTCTCGGCTCGTTCGTGCGCGAGACGTGCCTGACGTTCGGCTTCCGCGCGTTCGGCCCGTGTCGGAAGGGGCGGTTGCCGACGGGCGTAGTCGTGCCAGTACGCGGCGATGGCGGAGGTCTGCTTCAGGACGCGATCCGCTGCCGGCGGTGCGGGCCAGAACTGCAGGAGATAGCAGTCCAGCTGGGGCTCCTCATCCAGTCGCGTGTCCTTGCGGCGTGCCTCGTCCATGCCCCTGGCGCAATAGCGCACCCGGTAGTCGACCTCCTCCAGGCCGAGTTCCCAGGAGGCCTCCCCTGCCCACTGCACGAGCGCGTTCCTGGCCGACGCGGGGCGGAAGGACACCTCCACGACGTCCTCCCACGCCTGATCCACAGGCGGGGCCTGTTCGTGCACTTCGACGGTGAAGCCGACCCTGCCCGTGTGCAGGCCGGTGTGCAGCCAGAGCGTGCCGGGGAGTGCCGCCCCGCACAGCCCGGCGCTCTGCCCGGCGAACGCTTCCGCGAGGCCGGGGCCGTAGCTGTCCGGATCACTCTCGACGTAGATCTGGCCGTAGTGAACATGGACCTCGCCCGTGACCGGCCTGCGCACCGTTGCCCCCCGTTTTCGCCATGAAGGTCTGTGTCCGGCAGCCTAGGGCGCGGCACTGACAGCGCCTCCCCCACCGCCCTGCCGGAGCCGTGGCGGTCAAGTCAGTCCCAAGTCACGCCAGACGCGGCTGTGATGTCCAGGTCGTCGTGCCGCTGTGCGGACGAGGCTGACGCGCAGTTCGGCGCTGAGCGGATCGCCCGGTACGGCTGCTTTGTGGGCGAGAATCTGCTCATGATTGCTGAAACGCAGGGAATCCGCATCCGGCATCGCGGGCATGAACCGCAGGTCCATCCCACCGCCTACGTCGCCCCGACGGCCACGTTGGTCGGTGATGTCCGCGTGGGGCCGAGAGCCAGGGTGATGTACGGCGCCGTGCTCGATGCCGAGGGATCCCGGATCGAGGTCGGGGAGGCGACCGTGATCTGCGAGAACGCGGTGCTGCGCGGGTCCGCGGTCGCCGGTGACCAGCCGGTGCTCGTCGGCGACCACGTGTTCGTGGGACCTCATGCCACGCTGCTGGGCTGTGAGGTCGACAGGTGCGTGTATGTGGCGACCACGGCGACGGTCCTGCAACGCGCACGGCTGCGGGCCGGCTCGGTCGTCGCCGTCGGCGCGCTCGTCCATGCGCGCACCGTTGTGCCGGACGAGTACTTCGTGCCGCCGCACACCGTGGCGCTCGACGAGCCGGTGCGTCTGCTGGCCCCTGGCGATCCGGGTCTGGCCGAGGCCGTCGGCCGGGTGGGTTTCGCCAAGGTGGCGTTCGGTGTCGACGCGGAATGGACCGACCGGGTCAGCCGGTACGAGCGCATCGCGGAAGTGCGCGTCGCCGAGTTCGGCGCGCACACGGACGACGAGGTCGTGAATCCCGGCTGACGTCGCCTCGGCGACTCGTGTGCCGTCCGAGGTGACGCTCCGTCCGGACGCGCGGTCGATGCCTTTCCCAGCCGGTCCGGCTTGGTCGATCAGCGCAGTCCGGCGAAGAGATCGTCTTCGGGGGTAGCCGCGCCGGTGGTGTCCTTGACACGCACGAAGGTCTCCATGCCCATCAATTCGCCGAACCTCTCCTTCCCCATCTTGAGGAAGAAGATGTTCTCGCCCTGACTGGCGTGCGCGGCCAACGCGTCGAACTTCTGACCGCTGAACCCGGTCGTGTCCACCCACGTGGTGATGTCCTCGTCGGGGAGTCCGATCTCGGCCATCGCGGCGGCCTCGGCCGAATCCGGCTCCGGCATGTCCTCATGAAACTCGCGCATGATCTCGCCGAACCGCTGCATCATCGAGCGGGGCATCGTGGTCCAGTACACCTTCGGTGTCAGCGCCGTCATCTCCAGCGCCGCCATCGTGATGCGGTGCGCCTGAATGTGGTCGGGGTGACCGTAGAAGCCGTTCTCGTCATAGGTGACGACCACATCAGGTCGGTAGTGCCGCATGAGCTCCGCGAGTCTGGCCGCGCCTTCCCGCACGGGAGTCTGCCAGAAGGATCCAGGGGCGTCGTTGCTCGGCCAGCCCATCATTCCGGAGTCGGCATAGTCCAGCGTCTCCAGATCGCTGACCTTCAGGACGTCACAGCTCGCTTCGAGTTCCTGACGGCGCATCAAGGCGACGGCCGCCGGGTCGTGCCCGGGATCACCCGGCTTGACACCTCCCGGACCGTCACCGCAACCGCCGTCGGTGCACGTCACGAGAACCGTGCGGATGCCTTCCGCCGCATACCGCGCGAGCACCCCTCCGGTTCCGGTCGCCTCGTCGTCGGGGTGGGCGTGTACTGCCATGAGCGTCAAAGGCCGGCCAGTCATGAAACAGTCCTCCTGCAGACATATGTCTTGGTCCGAGTGCACGACGGGCGTGCTGCGGTCTTGCGGCCCGGCTCCTGGTACGGCAAACGACCCTGTGGCCACCGTGTCCAGTCCCGTGCGGGCCGGTCCCTCGGTCACTGCAACTCTCCCAGTTGGCCCGTCTGTTCCCGGTGCGCTCGATTCCTGGGGCGGTCACCACCGGCACCTGGGACCGGTCGGCCCCGTACCCCGACACCGACCCGAAGGGCGACGCGCACACCGGCCGCGCCCACTTCGCGCAGGGCGTCACCGTCACCGAGTTGTCGGCGGCCAGCAGCCGGGTGACCCGCAGCGGCAGCACGGCGGCCCGGCGTAGGCCCTTGTCGCGGCCAGGCCGTTGGGAGCAGGTACGGGAAGAGGTGCCGCATGTGACCGCGGGCGTGGCGGAACCACCCGGCCTCGGAGATGAAGCCGAGCGTCGTCTGCAGCATTGCCGGCGTGACGAGTTCGGCATCGGTGAGCTGCGGGGCGAGCCGACGGCCGGAGGCCATGGCATGCGGCTGGCACGCCGCGGCCCGGGAGAGGGCGGGCCCGGGCGTCACTCGGATGACTTGTCCCGGGCGACGTGCGGCGCACACCTTCGGAGACTGGAACCGGCCGACACCGACAGAAGGAGCATCCATGACCACCGCCGCCGACATCATGCACCCCGGGGCCCAGTGGGTACCGGCGACCGAGACCCTGGACCGGGTGGCCCAGCTCATGCGGGAGCTCGACGTGGGCGCCATGCCGGTCAGCGATCCCACCGACACGAACGAGCGGATGTGCGGGATCATCACCGACCGCGACATCGTGGTCGGCTGTATCGCTGCAGGACACGATCCGGCGCAGACCACCGCCGGAGACCTGTGCAAGGGCACCCCACGCTGGATCAGCGCCGACGCCGGCGTGGAGGACGTGCTCAGGGAGATGGAGAACAACCAGATCCGCCGCCTGCCGGTCATCGACGAGAACAAGCGCCTCGTCGGCATGATCAGCGAGTCCGATCTGGCCCATCACCTGAGCGACGATCAACTCGCACAGTTCGTGGAACGCGTGTACGCCTGAGCGAGCCGGGCCGCAACCCGGCCGGGACCGGGGGACAGGCCCAGAGGCCCACGGACGGGCGGGCCGACAACGGCCGGTTGCGAAAGGGCGCCGCGTCCGGATTCGAGGCCCGCCGGCCCCGCCCTCGTGCGGTGACCCGACGGCGACACCCCGCGCCGGCACTTCCACCGCTGGCCGTCTCTGGCTGTCATCCCGTCGGCCGCCCTCAGCGGGCCCCTCCTGCGACCCTGGTGACAATGAGCCTGCCTACGTTGGTGACTACCCCGGTCTTCCGGCCGTGCGGCGTCGGCGAAACGCTGGACAGTGCGATAGGTCATGCCGAGTTGCCGCTGGATCGAGCGCCGGCTATGCCCGGCCTCGATCAGGGTGTGGATCGCGGCGTGCCTAGCCCTGGTGCGGTCGGCAAATCGGCTGCTGGTCGTCCATGGTGCGGTCGCGGACTCAACTGCCGCATCTGGTTCTGCCTCGGGTTGCGGGACGATGGGAGCGAGAACGTGTGCGGGTGACGGTCTGGGTGTTGGGCTGGTACTCGGCCAGGCCGGTGCGTCGCAGGACGATGTCCGGTGCGACGTCCAGGCGATGGGCGAGCCGCATCACATAGCCGGCCAGCAGTTCGCCGGGCAACAGGTCCAGGCTCCAGGGCAGCGGTGTGATTACCGAGCGCCCTCCTGCGCCGTGCCGAAAGGGCCACGATCTTGGACGCCCTCTCCCTCGACCTGCCCGCCCCGCGGATGAACGACTTCCGGAACGCCACCCGGCTCACCGCCGCCAAAGCCACGGCCCTGATCCTGCTGCCGCTCGCACCCCGCTACCCGCCCATCGCCCACGGCCTTGACGTCGTTCGCGCCGACAAGCGCATCCCCGCACTCGACTGACTCTTCCCCACAGCAGCCCGCTGCTGCCCCCGACTGCCCAGCCGGCGACAGGATCCCGCGCTGCGGGCGGACCACGGCGGCCCCTGGAAGACCGACTGGAGACTGCCCGTCGTACCCGCATGCCCGCACCCCCAGCGCCTTCTCGAACATCTCTGTCCCGAATGCCAGCGACGCCTCACCGACCGCCCCGGACAGCTGTTCGCCGCCCGACCATCGCCGGATTCCATCCGGCCCAGTGCCGAGCACACCTCGCCCACGGGTCGCGCCGCATACAGCGAACGGCCCACCTTTGCGGTGCCCGCCCGGACCAGCAGACCCCTTGCCCAGGGAACTCACCGCACTGCAGAAGAAGCACCACCAGGCTCGGCCCGGACAACCCCGCCGAGACGGCCAGCGAGTACTTCACCGATCTGCAGATGGTCAGCGGACTCGTCGCGATCACCTGGCCGAGGGCTCGCCCCACTGCCCCGGGCGTCGACACCCGCCGCACAGATCAGGTGCTGGCCACCCGGCAGGACCCCTCGCTCTCCATCCATGTCAGCACGCCGCCCGAGGATGCCCGGGCCTGCGCGAGCATCCTCCTCGCCGCCGTCACCATCCTGTCGGCCGCCGATCTGCAGACCGCACTGGCTCCACTGGCGCCGGTCGAGAACCGCACCCGCAGCGGCATCGCCCCAAAACGCCACCGCGGCTGGGACACCGGCTTCCGCCACTACCAGGGCGACTGTTCCCAGCGATTCCGAGACGCCGCTGAATACCCGGTCTTCACCCGCCGCAGAAGCGGCAGGGGCGGAAACCGGCTGCCACACCGCGGCCTCGACTACGGCCCCCAGCACGGCTCCGGCATTCCTCCCCCTGGAGTGGGCACAACGTCCCCTGGACGCCTTCACCATCGCCCTCAGCATGCCGGTCCTACGGCGCACAACCTCCGCCTTCCTCGTCCGGCGAGCTCTCGGCAAGAGCACCGCGGATGCCGCCGAATGCCTCGGACTCAGCATCGCCCCCACTACTGCGACCTGGAACGCCTCATCCAGCGGGTGGTGTGGCTCATGCCGGACGCCTTCTTCGTCGTCACCGGCCGCTCGCGCCGGCAGTGGACCGATCCCGCCCTGCGGGGCCAGCTCGACTACACCGGGCCGACCGCCTGGCCCGGCCTGGCCGCACTCGCCTCCGCGATCCCCGCCGCAAGGGCAGCAGGCGCCGCACGAGGGCGCGGGCGGCAGGTACTGGTCGGGGACTTCTCCTCCGAGGACTGCGACGACTATCGCGCCCGCCGGCTCTCCCGCGACGGCCAGCCCTTCATCAGCGCCGAGGTCCGCCAGGTGATCACCGGCCGGTCCCACGGCCTGCCTCTCCACCTCGACCTGTCGGTACTCCGCTTCCTGGAGATCCGCCGCACCCGCGAGCCGGTCCCGTCTTCGACCACGACTTCGGCGCCCTGATCGCTCTCCGGGCGTTGGCCTGGTGGCGAACGACGCTGCGAGGTAGGTGCCGCTACGGGGACGCCGAGCGCTTCGTCGGCCGCCAGGCTGAGCGGTGCCAGGCCGAAGGCGGTCAGCAGCAGGTCAGCACCACCCGCCACAGCCCCAGCCGACGCTCCCAGAGCGTGGATCCGCCATGGCGCGGCCAGAGCGTTTGTGTCGGTTGACCATTCACGACACGGGCGCTGAGGTGCTGGCTCTGCCTGGCCACAGCACCAGTTGATCAGCGCTGTAGCGCGGTGACGGGTTGGACGCGTACGGCGCGGACCGCGGGCAACAGTCCAGCCAGCAGTCCAGCCACGACACCACCCCCGGTGGCGACCAGGGCACTCCACACGCCCAGCACAGGCTGCCAGGAGTTCAGGAGCGATACCAACACGGTGACGAGAAGACCGGTCATCGCACCGATGAGCCCGCCGACTCCGCCCAGCAGGGTGGTCTCGGTCATCAACTGAGCGAAGACGTGCGTGCGCCTGGCGCCCAGCGCGCGGCGGAGGCCGATCTCGGGGACCCGCGCGGCGATCCCGGCGGTCGCCGCGTTTCCGATGGACACCGCCCCGATCGCCAGTGCGACAGCCGAGAGCACGACGGCCATGCGGGTGACACTGTCCTCCACGTCTCTACGCAGGCTCTGCGGGTCCGGTGGGGCGAGGGCCCGCAGGTCCCTGGGGGCCGCCGGGGCCAGTGCGAGTGGCGCCTGCCGCCCGATCAGTTGCGCGGCGCCCGGCGAGGTCCGCACGATCACGTCTCGCTCAGGGGGCTGGCCGGCTGTGCTCGCCGCGAGGGGCTGCAAAGGGGCGAAGGGAACGACAGCCGCAGGCAGCATCTCCGTCCTGCGTTCGACGTCGTCGAAGATCCCGATCACGGTGAAGGCCCTGTCCTCGATGAACACCGCACTCCCGATGCGGGTGACGCCTAGCCGCTCGGCCATCCCTGAAGGCAGGAGGACGACCCGCGAGCCCGCGCGGTCGTGGAATTCGTCGTAGGTCCGCCCCACCGTGACATGCGGCTCCACCGCACCGAACGCGCTGGAGTCCATTCCGATCACGGTTCCGCTCACCAATGGAGCGGCGGGGTCGGTGCCGGCCGCGATGGTGCGCCCCTCCAGCAGGAGCCGACGGCCCGCCGCATCCACCCCGGCCAGCGGAAGGAGGCGTCGCAGCGCCTGGTCGCTCTGCCACTCCGGCACCCCCTCGCGGGCATCACCGCTCGGCGGGGCGGGGGTTTTCGGGGCGGTGTCGTCGCGGTACGTCACCGTGACCTCGGTCGCACGCTTGACATCGAAGGTCGCCGTGACCTGCTGGGAAAGAGTCGACGACAGACCAAGGGTCGCCACGAACGCCGCTGCGCCCAGGACTGTTCCCACCGTGGTGAGCAGAGAGCGGACCGGATGTCCTGCGACGGAGCGGTACGACTCCGTAAGCAGGTCCCGCAGCCGGAACCTGCCCTTCGCCAGCCCTGTTGCCGCGGGTTTCACCTTCCGCACGCCAGATCCTCCAACACGGTTCCGTCCCGGACGTCGAGTCCGCGCGTGCCCTGGGCGGCGACATCGTCGTCATGCGTCACGACGACGACGGTTATCCCCTCGTGGTGAAGCTCGTCCAACACCGTCAGAACATTGGCTGTGTTGACGGAGTCCAGATTTCCGGTGGGCTCGTCACAGAAGAGTACGGCGGGTCGCGCGGCTATCGCCCGGGCAATGGCGACGCGTTGTCGCTCACCCCCGGAAAGCGTGCGTGGATCGGCGTCCCTGCGTGCCGACATCCCGATGCGCTCCAGTGCCTCGGCCGCGCGCTTTCTGCGTTCTCTGACCGACCAGGGGCCGTACACCATGCTCAGTTCGACGTTTTCCTTGGCCGAGCGGCCGGGCAAAAGGTGGAATGCCTGGAAGACGAAGCCGAACAACTGGCTGCGGATCGTGACGCGTGTTCGCTCGTCCACGACGGTGGTCTCGACGCCCGCCACCCGGTAGCTGCCTGTAGATGGGCGGTCTAGCAGTCCGAGGACGTTCAGCAGGGTCGACTTTCCCGCTCCGGAGGGCCCGGTGATCGTCACATAGTCCCCGTGCCGGACGATCAGATCCACAGGGCGTAGGGCGTGCACGGGGACGCCGTCGTCGTAGGTCCGGCTCACGCCGGTCAGTTCCAGTACCGGTCGCCCGGTGCTCACGGTGTGTTCCTCTCCCTCGGTGCTCCCCCGGCCACGCCGACGACGACCCTGGTCCTGGCAGCCAGCGATCCTCCGACGGGGGTGACGGCGACCCATCCGTCGCCCGTCGCCCCGGTGCGCACCTCGACGTCGAACGTGGCTCTTCCGTCCAGCACCGTGACATACCGCTGTCCGTCATGCCGCGCGTAGAGGGCGGTCTCCGGTACGGCGAGAACCCTCTTTCGCGAGGAGGATCCCCCCACGGAAATCTCCACGGTGTGGTGGGGCGTGGCCGCCAGCGTCGCGCCGGTGAACTTCAGCAGCACGGGATAGCCCCCGCCAGTCTCCCCGTCACCGGGCTTGTCTCCCACCGCCTTCACCGTCGCTCGTGCGGTCACTTGGCCCGAAACCTTGTCGGTCACCTCGGCCGTGGCGCCGACCGGAACGTCGGCAAGCTGGTCGGCCGGGACGGTCGCCTTGACGACGTTCCGGCCGGCGTCCAGCGACAGGATGGTCGCACCCGGCCGGTCGACGGTGTCTCCCACCCGTACTCGTACGGCGGATACGGCGCGGCCGGCCCGGTCGATGCGCGCGAGGTGTCTTTTCGGCAGGAATGGTTCAGCGGTGGCCGCGGGCGGGTTCACAGGGCTGCCGCTGTCCGCGTCGGCCCCCGCACCGCTCTGCGTGTCCGCGTTCCCGGCGGCGACGCTACCCTGCGGCGCGCCCAGCACGGGAACGGGATAGCCCCGGTCCTCGTAGAAGCGGCTCACGGCAGCCTGGGTGTCCCGGTCGAACACCCCTGCCCGGGGCACCGCGTAACCCAGTCTGGCCAGCACCGCCTGGACCTGCCGTACATCAGGCCCCGACATGCCCGGGGTGATGTCCCGGTACATCGGGAATTTCGTGACCACTGCGAACACCGGCTCACCGGCAACCTCCAGCAGGACGGCGCCCTCCGCCAGTCGGGAGCCCGGCCGCAGCGGGGTCGCCGTCACCACCGCCGGATCGCCCGGAAGTTCGGCCGGCGCCCGCACCGGCTCCGAGGGCCCGGGCTCCACTTTCCCCCTGAGCAACACCGAGGTATGGATCACCCGCTGCTCCACCTCGGCCGTCACAAAGGACGCCTCGGGCGGCCGTGCGTCGGCCACAGCCTGCTCGGGGGACTTCAGACCCGAACCGGTCATCAAGCCGGTCAGGGCGGCCGTCAGTGTCACCGTGGTGAACCCGACGACGGCGACCACCCACTTCCGGCGACGAGCACGAGCGGAGTCCGAAGGACTGGTCGGAGCCGTGTCCTTTCCCAAGGGCTCGGTCATCGGTCCAGCGCTTTCGCCGCACGCTTGGCCGCCGCCTTGATCTTCGGATTGAGTTCGGCGAACTCGACCGCGTGGGCTTCGACAATCGCCCGCTGCGCCTCATGATTGACTCGGTCGATCTCCGTGAAGAAGCCCGTCGCCTTGCGGCACTGCACCATGGCGACTGCCAGGCGTGTCTCTTCTTTCGTCGGTACGTACCGACGGTCTGGGTCCGGCGGCCCGACCGCGACGGTTCCCGGCTTCCGGGGCGGCTTCCACTGCGGCGCCTCCGGTTCGTAGGCGCCGAGGGGAACGCCGAAGCGTTCGTGCGGGTTGGGGTCCTTCTTGTACGCGTCCCGGCTGTCCGGTTCGAAACCCTTGGCGGTCAGGCAGTCCAGAAGACGGTCGGCGCTCTTGACCTCCACTGGCTGCAGCTTCTGCCAGATCTCCCGGTTGAGGGAGTTGCCGAGCTGCTCAACGTAGTTGGCGACAAGGTCCCGGCTCGTCCCCAGGGTGCGCTCGCCCCGGGCTCGGCAGGTATCGAGAGCCCGGTCGAAGCCCGCATCGAAACTGACGACCGGTGCGGGCGCTCCGGACACGGGCCCGTGAAAACCGTTCGCACGGGCTTCGTCCTCGGTTCTGGGACGGTACGGCGGCTTCACCAGATCGCCGAACATATTGTCGCCGAGCCGGTCCCCGACGCCGACGAACTGGGGATAGCCCGCATCCTTCATGCAGATCGCCTGCAGACGCCGCTCGGCATACAGGATGAACGTGACGTCCTGTCCGAGGTAGAGGTCGAACGGCATGGTCGATCCGGGCGGGCTGGCAGGCAGCGAAGCGGATCCGCCGTCGTCCGCGGCGCACGCCGTCGACCCCACGATGGTGGCGACGACCCCGGCGATGAGCAGCCTCTTCGGAGTACGTGGGCGAGGTGGCATCTGTTCTCCCAGGTGAGGGGGCCGGCGGGCGGTGCCGCCGACCCCCGTGTGGCTCGTCAGCAACGCTTGTGCGAGGAGTTCTGCTCGTACACTCCGTCAATGAGCTTGCGAACGCCGTAGCTGTTCGGGTCGTTGGCAACCCAGTCGGAGTTCCCCCAGTAGCCCACCTCCGCGTACACCCGCACGTAACACGCGGTATCCCGGTTGGCGATGGCCTCGGCGCAGTCCCAGAACCCGGTCGTCCTGTTGAGCTCCCTACAGGTGCCGATGTGGCCCTGACCGCTGCTCCACTGGTCGTCGTGGTGACTGGAGTCGTCGTAGTAGTAGTGGCGCTGGTGTCCGCACGCCTTGGTCCAGACGTTCTCGTAGTCGCCTGATCCGTAGCAGTAATTGCTCCAGGTCGAGGAGTAACAGATCTCTCCCGGAACGCAGTTCAGCCAGCCGTTGCCAGTGTCGGCCTGTGCGGGTGCCGCCCCACCGATCAGCAAGGCGGCGAATGCGAAACCGGCCGCCACAGCGGCGGTCGCCTTTCTCAGGAAAAGGCTCATCGAATTCCTTTCAGTAGGACCGAAGACGCGCTTGAGGAAGTTCCCGTCCGATCAGCAAATGCGCTGGTGTGCCGAGTTCTTCTCGTACAGCCCCGGCAGGAAGTGCTCGTAGTTCACGGGGTAGTCCTCGTTGCCCGGCTTCGGCAGGAACGTCTGCGAGTAGCCGCCGTAACCGACGTGCTCGTGCACCCGGACAGAGCACTGTGTGTCGCGGTTCAGGATGTACGTGGCGTCGTCCCAGAACGCTTTGCCGTTGTGCCACACATCGTTGTGATGGTTGTCGTCGTTCCAGTAGAAGTGCCGCTTTCCGGGGCCACCGCTGTCGTGCGCCCACTCCTTGAAGCAGATCTCACCGCGATTGCAGATGACGTATCCGTCACCCTGGTCGGCGGAGGCGGCCGGCGCCATGCTCATGGCCAGCCCCATGACGGCACCGAAACTGACGAATACCGCCGCTGCTCTTCCCTGTGTCCTTTTCACGGGCCGCTCCCTGAGGCTCATGTTCCCGAATCCGTCGGGCTGCGATCGGCAGTCTTGTCCGCGGGCGTTCAGATGTCCCCGGTCGACCGGCCAGATTCCGACTAGTCGTTCGAACAGGTCTCAGCGCTGCGCCTGGCCGACTGTCCGGCCAGATGGACCAGGTGCGTGCGGTTGCGGGCTCCCCACTTGGAAAGCAGATTCCCGACGTGGTACTTGACAGTGCTCTCGCTCAGCTGGAGCCGCTGTGCGATCTGAGCGTCGGTGAGCCCCAGGTTGATCAAAGGCAGGATCGTCTGTTCACGCGTTGTCAGTTTGATGAAGCGGCTCTCATCGACGGTTGCCAGGTCGGTCTTGCAGTCGGATCGATGGCGCAGAAGCACAGCACCGATCGCTGGGCTCACCCAACCGGTTTCTGACCGCAGCGTCCTGATCACCGCGGTGGCGTCGCAGCGCAGGTCGTCACCGCAGAGGAAGGAGCGAACCCCCGCTTCCGCCGCGTACTCCACCACCTCGAGCGCTGGGACATGAAGGCTGAACAGGGCCAGTTCGGTCGGCTGCACTTCGGTGAGCCCGCGAAGCTTGCCGAGCAAGCCGGTGAAATTCCCGGATCGCAGCGCGATGTCGGCGACGACGACATCGGCGGCGCGCTCCCGCAGGAGTGCCGTCAGTTCTCCCAGGTCTCCCACGGCTCCGACCACCCTGATCTCCGCGTCCGCGCAGAGATCAGCCCGCAGCCTCTCCCGCACGGCACGGTCCCGGATTCCGAAAGCGACACGCGTACGCCCGGTATCGGACCGGACCGCCCGGACTCCGGACAGCGCATTGAGTGTGTCCATGCAACCCCCCAAAACGACAACCTCAGACGCCCGCAGAGGACGTGGAAGGACTGGCCGGTACGACGGGGCTACGCCCCCGCATCGGAGTTCACTGCTGGTCGTGCGGCACGTTCACAGGGATGCCGACGGCGACGGCGCCCGAGTCGACAGTGGCCCGCCCCACAGGCTTGTGTCGGGCTCCACGAACCCCCTACGCAGCGGGCACCGTGGGCCGATCGGTGCGCAAGGGCCCGACGGCTGTGGCTCTCCCCGTCGTCTTTCGCCGTCCTGTCACTTCGCGTCTTCCCCCGTGGACAAAGAATGGAGAACCTCCGCTCGCCGCTGGATCGCTTTGCGCCAGCGGCGGCGAGCCCATGAAACCGCAAGGACGGCGTGCGGGACGCTGCTTGCCGCCCCACAGACAATCGATAGACAATCCTCAGACATGGCCCGCCAGAGCAGGCGGCGGCCTCCACAGCCGAGGGATGAGTCATGGGACGGCGCGAGAGCCCTCTTGACCCGCGCAGCGGACCACTGCCGCGATTCGCTCATGACCTGCGTGAGCTGCGTCGCTCCGCCGGGTCACCGTCATACCAAGAACTCGCACGACGTACACACTTCGCCGCCTCCACACTGGCCGCCTGCGCCTCGGGAAGGAGACTTCCCAGCGCAATGGTTCTCGCGGCGTACGTCTCTGCCTGCGGAGGCGACACCGAGGAATGGGAGCAGCGTCGGCTCCAGGCGCACGCGCAGCTCGGCACGCGGGAAGAGCCGTCAAGGACGACGGCCGCCGACCCTGGCGGTGAGGATGCCGTACGACAGCAGCCGCGGACCGACCGGCTCGAACGGGAGAGAGCCGATACAGCGGACGGCCACACGCCGGGGGAAGCGGTGCGGACGGCCGACAGACGCTCGCGGCGTCGCCACCGTCTTCTCAGCATGATTACCGTGGCACTCCTCATGATCACCGGCACGGCGTCCCAGTCCCCCGAGGCACCCACCGGGGCGGGAGTCGACTTCTCCGCCTGGTTACACCCCGCCGCGGACATACCGCACCACTACCGGTCCGTGATCGTCGAGGCCGGCACAATGTGCACCGCACCCCAGGTGACCCCGGCACTGATCGCAGCCATGCTGAAGGTGGAAAGCGACTTCGACGCCAACCTGCACGATCCGGCCGCGCAGGAGTACGGAATCGCGCGCTGGACGCCGCGGGTTCTTCGATATTACCTACCCGACGACCAGCAGCATCGAGTACCGGAACCTCCTCTTGACCCGACGGAGTCCATTCTGGCCTTGGGACGGATGCTGTGTACACTGGCCCCCCAACTTGAGGGCGTGGCGGGCGACCCAGTACTCAACCTCGCCGCGGCCTACCGGACGGCCACATTCGTGGTCCACAAGGAAAACGGCGTCCCCAACCGCATTCGTCCTTACACGCAGCGGGTGCGGGACTATCTGATGGCGTACGCGCCCGAGAAGAAGGCGTGCCTGCCTTACGTCGTGACACAGCATTCGTATCCTGCGCCCTGTGTGCAACCGCCGGTGTGATGTGCGGTTCGTCCTGGCTGGGCTGATGCCGCTCCCAAGGGTGTCGGCGAACAAGACGCCGCACCTCGTAACACCGCTTGCCGCCCCGACGGCCGGACCCGCGGCTGGACGGGGCGCGCCTGGACGGCGCCGTCCTCATCGACGGCGCGGGCGAACTCCTCGAAGTCCATGTTCGCGCCCGAGAGGTTGTTCTCAATGTTCCACAGCTGGGCTGCCACAACGCGGACACCACGCCCACGCTTACCCTGCAGGTCCAACACGAGGAGCGGAGGTTCAGTCGAAGCGAGGGCTAGAGAGTCCGCTAAGACAAGAAGCGGATGCTGATACTCCGCGGGGATCAGGTCGAGGGCCTGATCGGATGTCAAACCCTCGTACCTCCGGTCATCGACGACTGCGACGTTGGCCAAGAAACCGTCCTTGCTGGGCGATAACAGCGACGCCCGCAGAGCGTCCCACGCACCGTCTGCGGAGAAGTCGTTGCGCACAACGAGGGCTTGCAAAGTGAGTGAAGCCCCAGAAATCGCTGTCGTCCTCATCCAAGGTCAGCGCGTACTTCTGCCCCTCGCCACCCAGTCCCGATGTTCGCGTCTCACGCCCCATGAGAGCGCTGATCTTACCGGCGTCGGGGGATCCGCCCCGGCGGCCGCCGCGCCAGTCCCGTGGGGGCCTGTGCCTGTGCAGGAGCCGGGCGCGGTGGCGGGGACTATCCCCGTGCACCGGATCCTGGTGCGGCGGTGTCGTGCGTGATGGCCCTGAGGTGGTCCACCGACTCGATTCTCTCGATCAGGTCCGTGTCGGCCACGGAGCGTCTGGTGAGCGGCGGGATGTAGAGCGTGAGCCCCTGGTGCAGCTGGTCGTGATGCTGCTCCATGGCACCCAGCGTGAACCTGACGACGGAGGCTTCGAACAGCGGGTGCGGGCTGCTGTAGACCGCGGCGACCTCGTGCTCCGGCGGGTAGAAGCGGAGCAGGTAGTCCTTGATGCGGAAGAACCGCTCGGGGCTGTTGGGCGCGCTGGAGTACAGGACCGACTCCACCGCCCCTACCTGCCACAGCATGCAGGGCACGTCGGTTTGCAGCGGGCGCTGGCGGACCAGCAGGTCCGTGGCCTCGTACATCTGAAGACCGTCGATGGCCGGATCGAAGTCCAGATCGATGATCATCGTGTCCAGCGCGGAGACAGCGGGGAGAACCCTGACGTTCAGTCCCAGGTACGGTGCGGCGTCGAGGATCTGACGGGTCGGATACACGTAGACCAGCGGGTGGCCGTAGGTTGCGAACGTCACCGGAGGATGATCGAGTGCCGCCTCGAGCACCATGGCGCTCATGGTGTCGTACGCGTTGAGCCGGTTCTCGTCCTCCTTGTAACTGACCGGGTGAAGGTCGGTGACCCGGTCGCAGAGGCTGCGCAGGAAGGTCATGCCCGCGGGCAGGGTGGGAACGGCCAGGATCTCCTGTGACCGCCGACAGGCGGATTCCGTCTCCCTGGTGATGTGTTCGATGCCTTTGATGCCCAGCCCGACGATGTAGACGTCAGGCTCCCTGCGGTCCGTGCGCGAAGTCATGTCGGTTTCCCTGCGTGCCGTCATCGGAAAAGAAGCAGCAGTTGCTTGAGCTGTTCGAAGCGGTCCCCCGGCGACTCGGTGATCCGGCGGCCCAGACGCTCGATCTCCGCCCTGCGTGCGTGATCGGAGGGAGCCAGCGCCACGATGTCGTGGTTGATCAGGGCGAACCTGATGGTGACGTGCAGGAAGCCGGGGAAGAGCGCTTCCACCCGGGAGAGGTCCCGCGAGAGCAGGACCTCGCGTTCCTCGCCGGTCAGGTCGTAGTCCTTCAGGGCATGGTCAGGGTCCGACTCGACGTCGGCCCGGAACTGTTCGTCCAGGAGCGCCCGGTCAAGGACCTCCTTCATGACCGTACGGGACATACGTCTCTCCTCGGCTCGGACGGGCGCCGGATGTTCCGGTCGGCAGAAGGCCGGGTCCTGTCGTCTCATCCTTGGCACGCCGCGGGCGGGTGCGCCTGCCCGACGCCGCCGAACAGGGAGGCACCGGGCGGACCTGTACGCCGTATGGGTTCGTCGGGCCGCCGATCCTGCACGTCGTGCAGGGCCGGGAGCGCAGGCCCGGCTACCTTGCCGTTCGTGATCCCCTCCTCTTGCCGCGTGAACGTGTGCCAGAACTGCGGGCGTCGCGGCGCGCCCGGGCTCGCGGGATGACATCGGTTCGCCCGTCCGACGTCGTGCACGGGTCGGCGCACGGCGACATCGAGCTGCTGGCGGATCGTGCACGGAGCGCGGTCGTCGTCGTGCCGCCCGAGCGTCCGCCCTGGCTGGCGGAGCTGGACGCGGCCGTGACCGAGCGGCGGCTGGTCATTGCCCGCACCACCCTGGACTCGGTCGACCTGGACGGCTTCACGCGTTGGACGCGTGAAGCCCTCGCCCAGGCGCCGCCCGCCCTCACCGGGCCGCTCCTGGACGACATGACCGAAATCCTGAGGCGGGTCATGGGCGCGGCGCGCGGGAACCGGGTGATGGTGCGTGTGTTCACCGAGGCTCCGACGTGCCGGTGCGGCTTCCACGTGGACACCGTGCCGCCCCAGGCGCCCACCGTGGGCGCCGTCCGGGTCTACAACGGCCCGACGACGCAGTACGTGCACGGCGACGACGTGCGGGGGACGGCCGAGTTCTACGCCTACCTGGCCCGCAGGGAGCGCCTGTCCCGGATGGTCGCCGACGCCCGACGAGGGGAGCGGACGCGGCAGGCGGCGCTCGACGAACTCCGGGCCATGGACGCGGATCCGTCGTTCCTGCGTCCGGGGGCGGTGATCCGCCAGGTGCCCTCGGACGCCACCGTCTACTTCCGGCACATCGACGTCCGGCGCCACTGGTCGCCGCATCCGGTCCGGGACGCGTGGATCCACCGCTCCCCGATGCGCGGCGGGCAGCGGCTGGTCCTCAACGTGTCCCCGGCCGACCCGCGTGCGGTTCGCCCCGGTCGGCGGTGAGCAGGACGTGCGTGAGATCGGGCAGGGAGGCGTCGAGTCCCCGCAGCAGGGCGTGCACCCGCGCGCCGGCTCGCGCCGGCCCGTGGTGAGCGGTGAACCAGGCCCGAGGCCGGTGACTCCGGCCCAGCACGTCCTCGACCACTGTCACCACGTCGTCCTCGCCGTCGAAGAAGGCGCCGGTGAACGGGTTCACGTAGTGCCATCCGCCGAGGACCGCCCGGTTGACCACGACGGGGACACCGAGGCACAACGCCTCCGCGAGCACCCGGGGCGAGGGGTCCAGCACGGCCGGTACGAACAGACAGCGCGCAGCGCCGAGCACCGCGAGGAGCAACGGCCAGGGCAGGGGACCGGTCAGGCGTACGCCCGGGACCGACTGGGCCGTGGACGGCGCGTCGATGACCAGGACCCGCAGCCCCGTCTCCCGGGCCAGGCGGCGAAGGCAACGCGCGGCCAGCGGCCAGTTCTTGGCCTCCTGCTTCCAGGGGTCCCGCCCCGAGACGTGCACCACGTCCGCCCGCAGGTCCCGCGGCAGGGCAGCCGTCATCCGGCGCGGGTCCACTCGCAGCGGGTCCGTGAAGTCGGACTCGCTGACCAGGCGACGAGGCCCGTCACCAGGCAGGAAACGATCCGGGTCCCGGAAGCAGTGCAGCCACGCCTCGCACAACAGACCGTAGTCGCGTTCGTCGCGGAACCCCTCCCCGGGAAAGCCCAGATAGCTGGTGACGCCCGCGAACCGGCAGCCCTCCCGCACCAGGCCACCCAGCCGCACATGATGCGCCCGGGTGACCACCGGGGCCCGGACCAGCACCCAGGGCAGCACGCCCCCGCGGGGAGTGGTCACCCGTAGGAACGGGGTGTCCGCTACGGGATCCGTCCGTCGTCCGTCAGCCAAAACGGCACCTTCACTCAGCACAACGGCACCAGCAGGAGAGCCATGACCCAGCCCATCAGACGCGACTTCTTCTCGGATCTCAACGGCGGCACGCGGATCGAGATCTTCGACGAACTCAGCGACACCGCCAAAGCCGCCCTGCACGTGTTCTTCCGCCGCATGGGAGCGCACCACCTCATGGACGAGGTCGTGGTGCCCCTCTTCTGCGACGGCGACTCGCAGATCTTCGCCGCCGTCCGCGACAGGCCGTGGCCGCCGTGGGGACTGGGAGCCCGCAATATCGTCGCCGTCCTCCAGACCCACCTCGTGGCGGACGGCTGCTGGGGACTGAGCCCGGTACAGGTGGCCGACGAGGACCTGACGAACGTGGGCCTGATCGCGGCCCTCTACAAGGAGGCCCTCGAGGCCCTGTCGGTCGACCCCACCGCGGAGGTGCACTACCTCCTCGGCGAGGACTCCCGGCTGGCCGACCTCGTACTGCGCCGTGTCGGCTTCGAATGCACCGAGGACGTCTTCCTCACCGAGGCCGCCCGCTACCTCACCTACCGCGCCCCGGTCGGCGAACTGCTGGCCAGCCTCGGCCTGGCCGACCTGGACACCATCGACGTCCTCGCGGGCGCCCTCGACGACACGGCGTTCGAAACTAACGCCGCGTTCCACAGCACCGTCTACCTCGCCTCGCGGGCCGAGTGGGTCGTGGACCGGGTCTCGATCCCCTCCGAGATCGCCCGTCTGGTCCGCGGCGGCCACTACAGCAAACCGGCCGGCGTCCCCACCGGCACCGGACGCTTCGAGAGGGGCACGATCGCCGAGGTGGCTCAGGGCGTCAGGGAGTTCCTCACCGAAGCGGAACACAGCGACCTGCTGGCGTACGCGCTGCGCAGGAAGGACGACTTCACGCCCGCCGCCATCCAGCCGCGCGGCACGAACACCGCGGTGGTCGACGAGCGGGTCCGCAGCACGCTGATCCTCGACGACCTCGCGCACTTCGAGCGGCTGTTCACCGAACGCATCAAGGAGCACCTGGAAACCGTCCGCGCCCGTCTGAACCATCCCGCCTTCCCGCTGGGCCGCATCGAACTGCAGCTGGCGGCCAACGGCGACCGAGACTTCTTCGGCATGCACCGCGACAGCGACGACGGGGACACGCGAGAGCTCACCTTCGTCTACTTCTTCTCGCCCGAGCCCCGCCGGTTCTCCGGCGGGGAGCTGCGCATCTTCGAGACGGTCACCGAGAACGGGCAGATCGTGCCCACCGACCGCAGCCAGACGATCGTGCCCCGAGCCAACCTGGCGGTGTTCTTCCCCAGCCGCCACGACCACGAAGTCCTCCCGGTCCGGGTGCCGAGCAAGGCCTTCCCCGACAGCCGATTCAGCGTCACCGGATGGATCCACCGGCAGTGAGCGACCCCCGGCCCCCGACACCAGGAGCGCCCGAGCACGCCGACGTGGCCTGGACCGTCTGCGTCCACGCCGCGTTGGCACCCGCACGCGCCCGGCAGGCGGCGCGCCTGGTGCATCACGCCCCCTTTCCCACGTCGCCGCACCTGCTCGCCCGTGCGGTGACACCCGACGCCCACGGCCTGCGCGTGCGCTACCTCTTCGCGACAGAGGCGGCCGCCGCGGCCTTCGACGCGGGCACCGACACCGCGCTCAGCCCGTTCGGTTCCCCCCGCACAGGACGCGTCCGCGCGGTCCCGGCGGCCGATCTCACCGCGCCCGTCCTCATCATCGCGCCGCCCCGCTCGGGCAGCACCGCCCTGTTCGACGCCCTGGCCCGCCATCCCGGCCTGTGCACGACAGGCAGCGAGAGCGAGGGCGTGATCGAGGGGGTGCCGCAACTCCATCCCGCTGCCCGCCACTACGCCTCCCACGCGCTGGGCGCCGAAGACGCCGACCAGCACGGGGCAGCCGTGCGGGCGGGGTTCATGGCCGGCCTGCGGGACACCACCGCACCGCGCCGGCCCGCTCCGCCAGCCGCCCGCCTCCCCAGCCCGAGGCTGCTGGAGAAGACACCGGAGAACACCCTGCGCCTGCCGTTCCTGCTCCGGCTGTTCCCGGACGCCACGGTCATCCACCTGCATCGCGACGCCCGCGACACCGTGGCCAGCATGGTGCGAGCCTGGACCCATCCCGCGTTCGTCAACATCCCGGACCTGCCCGGCTGGCCCCGCCGCGCATGGCATCTGCTCCTGCCACCGGGCTGGCAGGCATGGCGAGACGACGACCTGTCACGCGTCGCGGTCCGGCAGTGGGGCGCCGCCGTGGAGGCGGCCCATCACGCCCGGGCGCTGCTGCCGCCGGAGCGCTGGCTGGACGTCGACTACGCCGAACTGTGCGCCGCCCCCGCCAGGACGATCCGCCGACTGGAGGCGGCGCTCGGGCTGCCCCCCGCCCGCCACGCCTGGGACCTGCCGCTGTCCGCCAGCACCATCAGCCCGCCGCGCCCCGGCAAGTGGCGCCGCACTCCCGGCTTCGACCCGGCAGCGCTCGACGCCGTCCAGCAGATCCGGCACCCACCCGAGAACGGACGCGCCCCCATGCCCCCTCCCCAGCCCCCGCCCCGCCGCCCGCCCGCCTACGCCTGCTGGCTGAGCGAAGCCCTCCCGAACGACACCGGCCAAGAAGCCCTCCCGAACGACACCGGCCAAGAAGCCCTCCCGAACGACACCGGCCAAGCTGAAGGCGCTTCCCCGTCCGAGCACGAGTGCGACACTGCCCGGGTCGACCCGACAGCCGTGCTCCAGACGGGCGTCACCATCCCGCTGGGCCTCACCCGCCGCGCCCGGTTCAGAGACCGGTTCCTGCCCGGCTGCCCGATCCTGTGGACGCAGGACGCCCGCACCGGCGCCCTGACACCGTTCTGGGTCCGCCCGGAGGACCTGTGGCTGCTGCGCGACCTCGAACCCGGGCAGCCCCTCCCGGCCGCCTTCCCCGACCGGCTCAGGACCGCCATGACAGCGGCCGGGGCGCTGGGCCCGGCCGGTCACCGCGCCCGAACGCGGGCAGCGGCCGACTCCACCCTGTCCCGAGCCGCCGAGGACTTCGCGCACACGGACATGTGCCGCATCGGCCGGGCCATCCACCCCGCGCACCGCACCACGCTCCTCGACTACTACGAGCGGCTCATCTCCACCGGCGCCCGGCCGCTGGGCGACGCCCAGGTGCGCGGACGCTACGGATGGCACAACGAATCACTCTCCCGCTTCTTCCACCACCAGTTCCGCGACCTCGTCAGCCGGCTTGCCGGACGGCCCGTACGGCCGTCCTACTCCTACGTCTCCGCCTACCGGGGCGGTGCCGTCCTCGACCGGCACACCGACCGCGAACAGTGCGAGTACACCGTCTCGCTGCTGCTCGGGGAGTCGGGTCCCGGCATCGACGGAGGCTGGCCCCTGTTGCTGGACACCCCGCAGGGCCGCGTCTCGGTCATCCAGCAGCCCGGTGAGGCGGTGCTGTTCAGAGGAACCCGGGTACCGCACTGGCGTCCACCACTGCCCGACGGCAGCACCCACACCTCACTGCTCTTCCACTACGTCCCCGCGGAGTTCCGCGGAACCCTGTACTGACGGCTACTGGACGTCCAGGAACCCGATGTGACGGGCCTCGGCCTCGCGGACACCGGGAGCGATGCGCTCCCACCGCCTGACTGCACGCCGGCCGACCGGTTCGGCGACGGCCGGGGCACGCGTGAAGCCGGCCGGGGGCGGCCCCTGCCCGAACATCGCCGCACAGGCGTCCGCCGTCATGAGCATGTCCCACACCAGATGAATCCGCTCACCCGCCCCACCGTTCTCCGCGGCGTGCACACAGCCGTGGTTGACCAGGTAGACCGCCCCCGCCGCCAGGTGGTGCACCTCACCGTCGAGGACCACCACCGCCGCAGGATGCGTCACGAGCGGCAGATGGAAGCGGGCCCGCACACCCACCTGGCCGTCCCGCGAATGCACCACGCTGTGCTCCTCGTGCGGGGCCAGCGCGGCCCCTTGCCCCAGCACGTTGACCCGGAAGTTCACCAGGTGGGGAAGCGAACCGATCAAGGAAGCCAGCACCGGCAGCCGCTCCCCGTGATGGAAGCGTTTGCCGAAACAGGACAGATCATGGTCGCGGGAGAAGTCGTCGGCCCGCCCCGAGGCGTTGAGCAGACTGAACTGCTCGACCCGCCCCGTGGGCCCTGCCCACCGGGTCACATGCCCGACCGCCCCGGCACGAGACGGGCGCTGCCCGGCACGAAGACGAGCCACCTCCCTCAACAGGCCCGCGACCGTGGCCGCGTCCGCGGTCATCAGCCGCATGCACCGGATACCGGGGCGGTGGTAGTTGGCGTCCCGGATGCCTTCCAGGACACGGCGCAATCCGTGGTCGTTCACCGGAACGGACATCTCTCCAGGAGCAGATCGAGGTCGGGCAGCTCGACGGGCAGGGTCGCGAAATCCGCGAGACGGGCCGGAACCAGCCCCGCACCGAAACGGCCCACGGGGCATGGCGGTGGGACGGGCACACCGACGGAGAGGAAGTAGTCGTGGAACTTGCTGTCATCCCCCGCGGGAAGCGGCCCGTAGGTGATCCACACGGCCGGGATGCCGTACGCGTGGCTCAGGATGATGCCGTGCAGACTGGACGAAGCGACCAGAGAGGCTCCCGACAGCCGGTCGACGACGTCCTCCACCGGCTGCTGCACATCGACGAACCGCCAGCCGTCCGGAACTCCCGCCAGAGCGCGTGCCTTGTCCGAGAAGTGCGGCACCAGTGCGACAGGCCCGCCCCGCGAACCCCCCGCACAGGGAAGGAAACGCGGCACGAGCAGGGCGGGATCACCGTACACGGGCGGGCAGACGGCACCCGAGCGCAGTGCGGCCTCACGCGTGAGCGGCCCGCGGACGCCGATCAGCTCCGCCCGCGGATCGACCACCTCACCGGCGTCCATCACACCCGCTCCCCACACGAGGGCACCCGGCCCCGCCAGGCTGATGACGCTCCCCGTGACGAAATGCTTGCGCCCCGGCCAACCCGGTGCGACCCAGCGCGCGGGGACGCCGCAGATCCGCCGGATCAGCCAAGGAGTGAGCCGGTCACCGACATTGCCCTGGCTGGGCGCCCGGCACCAGAACGCGGGTACGGCCTCGACCACACGGGCGACCTTAACCGCCGTACGACGCTGCTGATCCGCACCTACCACCGGGATGTCGCCTGGTTGCACTACGCGCTGACCGCCATCCGGACGTGGTGCCGGGGCTTCACCGAAGTCGTTGTCGTCACCCCGCGCACCGGATCATCCGCCGTACGCCGCGCCGTGAGCGGCGACGTCCGCCTCGAAGTCTGCCCGGACTACCGCGACGACTACCTGGGACAGCAGGTCACCAAACTGTACGCGGACGACTTCACCGCGTCGGAATTCATCTGCCACGTCGACTCGGACGTCATCTTCACCCGCCCCGTCACCCCGGCGGCCCTGTTCGCCGACGGCCGCCCCTGGATCGCCCGCCGCCCGGTCAGCGACCTCGGCCGTCACCGGCCCTGGCTCGCTCCCACCGAGACCTTCCTCGGCCAGCCCGTCACCCACGACTTCATGCAGCAGCCCCCGTTCACGTACCCGCGCTGGATCTACCCCGAACTGCGGGCCCTGTGCGTCGAACGCCACGGCCTGCCCCTCGACCGCTACGTCATGGGACAGCGCCCCCGGGGCTTCTCCGAGTTCAACGTCCTGGGCGCCCACGCCCACACCGCCCACCCCGCCTCGTTCACCTGGTACGAGGCGACCAGCGGCCAGGCGCCCCGACTGTGCCGCTGGTACTGGAGCAGAGCGGGCATCGATGCCGACCTGCGCAGGGAACTGGACCGGACGGTCCACCGGGACTGACGCCAGCCAGGCAGGGAGCACGGCGAGGCAGACGTCCGTCGGCGAAGACTCGACGAGCAGGCCGCCACCACCGCCGTCGACCAGGCATGCCGCATGCTCCGGCTGCCCACCGTCCGCTCCCGGATCCCCGACCTCGCCGTCCAGATACTGCTTCGGCTTCGGTGGTGCGGTCGTCGAGGAAGGCTTCACGGTGGTACCCGTCGATGCCATCGGATGGGTAGAGCAGGCTGAGCGCGGCCGGCGTGATGACGGCCTGTTTGGCCGGCGCGGTCGCGTGCCGGAGGGCGGCGCGCCACCCCTGCTGGGCAAGGTTCCGGCCGTGGCCGGACTCGTCGGTCGGGCCCGGCGCCGACCCGACGCCCTCCTGGCCGACTGCGGCTACGACCATGACACGTACCGGCGTCCGCGGTGGCGGCGCGGCATCCACCCGGTCATCGCCGAGCGAGGACAGAGTGCCGGCATCGCGCTCGCCGTCGCCCGGTGGTCCATCCGCGCAGCCACTGGCCGGACGACGGGTGATGGCGGCGTCGCGCCCGGACGGGGCCGCGTCCGATCACTGGAGAATGCCGATCACTTCACGGATGTGCCCCAGCATGGAGTAGCGGTACTCCGCTCCGCGGCAGACCTGGAGCATGGATCGATCGACGAGATCGGAGACGAGGTCGAACAGATGCGGGAAGTCGTCGGCGACGGCCTCCCGGTCCGGGCGACCGAGGAGATCCCTGACCGTGAAGGCTTCGAGGAACGCCGACAGCCAGTGCAGAAGGCGGCGCTGCTCCTCCCCGAGCATCCCGTAGCTCCAGGTGACGCTCTCGACGAGGGTTCGCTGATGGGGAAGGCCGGCAACGCTCGGTTGGGCGACGATCTGGCGAACCGGTGCCTCGAGTAATGTGTCGATCGATAACGAGCGCAGCCGCAGCGCCGCCACCTCCAGCGCGAACGGCAGTCCGTCCAGCTTGCGGCAGATCTCCGTGACAGCGGACCCGCGGCCGGTCAGGTCCAGGTCCGGGCATGCGGCCTGCGCGCGGTGGAGGAACAGCCGCTCGGCATCGACCGGGGACAGCGGTCGAACCTCCACGGTCTTGACCCCGGCTGCGGCCACGGCATGTCGAGAAGTGATCAAGATCCATAAATCAGGGAACTCCGCCAGTAGCCGCTGGCACGCCCGGACCGCAGGCGTCTGCAGATGCTCGATGTTGTCGATGACCACCAGCCGCCGCATCGCTTCGGAATCGTCGCCCGGCGATCCCTCGCTCAGCAGAGCCTCGCAGACCGCGCGCCAGATAGCCGTCTCGTCGTGGTCCTCGGACTTCTCTCCGAGGTCGACGACCGATACGCCTCCTGCGAACTGACTTCGTGAACGGTCCGCGACGGCGAACGCCAACTTCGTCTTGCCGACTCCCCCAGGCCCGACCAAGGTGGTCCACCGGTCTCGATGCAGACTTTCGCACATGCGGGAGATGTCGTTCTTCCGCCCAACCAACGAGTCGTGATCGTCTCCGGCGCGCACGCCGTTCGACGCCGACACCCCTGCCGACCGACCGGGCAGGGCTACAGATATCTCTATCCCGTTCCTATCGGTGAAATCCCGAAGCACATACTCCGCCTCAAAGCGACCCGCCGCCTGGAAAGCCGCCACCACGAGCGACAGCGACGAATTCCGGGGCGACTGCACCGCACCGGTCTCGATGTTCCTGACAGTTCGTACACTCACTCCCGAGCGATCAGCAAGTTCCTCCTGGGACCAACCCGCATCCATACGTTGCCGGGCAAGCAGTCCCCCGAGGGTATTGCCATGTCCCATCATTCAGACCTTCGGCCCCAAATCCTGAGATCGAGCACACACCAACTCGCGCAGCAATCCATCCAGCATCGAGAATCAGAAGTACTCACAGGCCCCCGGCGCGCCACCCTCAATGAAGTGATGACGAACAACCGTGCTACCAAGGCTTCCCGTCTGCAACCCAGGCGTCAACCCTTGGCCGAACCTTGATCGCTGGGCATTAGCAAAGTTTGGCGCCAGCCCGCCACCCCCTCGACACTCTCCTGTCAGGGATGACTTCATTCCGTAATCAACAACCGAGGATCCCTGTGTGATGTTGATCACATGAGAGATCATATGGCGTGTGGGGTCTCAAGATGCTTGACGGTTCGGCCACGGGCGCTGCTTGACGACCGTCCGGTCGACCTCCGCCACGGCCGCGCCTGCGGCGCCGGCGCGTCTGCCCTTGGCCCGGCCCGGCGGGCGTCCCGCTGGACCACGAGCCGACCGGCGGCGTGTGCAGCCGCGACGTACGCGCCGAATGAAGGCGGGGCGGACGGCTGGCCGGCGCGGGCCATCACGACTTCCCGCCGACCAGCGCGCAGAAGGCGGAGGTGAATTCCCTGATCACCCTCGGGTTGTCGGAGAACACCGCGTCGAACCCGGCGGACAGAAGGCGCTCGACATCCTGTCGTCCTCGGCCGGAGGTACTGAGCTCGCCGCCGATGACGACAGCCATCCCGACTGGCGCGCCCGGCGCCCGCAGATGCTCGATGGCTGCCAACGCGTCCTCCGTCCCGTGACCGTTGACGGTCCCGAGGACGAGCACGTCAGGACGGAGCCGTGAGCACGCCTCCGCGAGAACCGGCGCGGGAACGCACGGACCGGGATTGCGGACGTGATGCCACGATTCCTCGAGCAGGAGCTGGAGAAGACCAGCCGCCTCAGCGGCGATTCGTTCCCCATACGGCTCGATGATGTCCGGTGCCGGATTGCGTGGACCAGACACGAACACGGCAACTGACAGGCAAGTTCGACGCGGCGCGGGCGGGCCTTCGGCCTTCCGGCCAGCCGAGTTGCCGCCCGAGTTGCCTGGTGCCGCCCGGCCGGGGCGAGCATGATCGTGAACCACGCGACTCAGGTGAGGAGGCGAGGCAGTCGGATGGACAACAACCGCGAATTCGACCTCGTCGTCTTCACGGAGGATGTCGGATCAGGATCCTCGCGATGAATCACTGAACCTCGACGCGCTCAGAGGGCTGCTCAGCGTTGCCGGAGCCGGCCCACAGCGCGGGAAGTGGTAACGGGGAGTGGTAACGATGACTTCTGATTATGCTTCTGACCTGTCCGGAAATCTCTGGTCTCCGCGTGGAATCCGTACTCTGATCCAGGAGCGGGTGGCTGCCCACCCGGACGCCTTGGCGGTCTGTGACACCGCGGGCGCGGCGCTCAGCTATGCCGAACTCTGGGAGCGGTCCGGGTGGCTCGCCGCCGAGCTGGCCGGCCGCGGGATCGGTGCCGGCGACCGCGTCGCGCTGGCCCTGGGGCGCTCGGTCGATTTCGTGGTCGCGGTGCTCGGCGTGATCCGTGCCGGGGCCGCCTACATCCCGCTGGACCCGATGGCCCCGCCCGAGCGGGTGGACGGCATCCTGGCGGACGCCGAACCCGCCGTGATCCTGGCCGCGCCGAATCCGTTGCCCGCTCTGCCGCCGACACGGACACGCGTTGTCACCGGGCTGCCCGACCGGGACCCGGGCACCCCGCTCCCGGATCCCGCCTCCGATGCGGAATCCGTCTTCTACATCGGCTTCACCTCGGGCTCGACGGGCCGGCCGAAGGGCGTCATGATTCCGCACCGTGCCGTCGAGCGCTTTGCCACCGCACCCACCTACGTACGCTTACAACCGGGCCTGCGGGTCGCGTGCCTGGGAAACCCGGCGTTCGACATCATCCTTTTCGAGGTCTGGACCACACTGGCCGGCGGCGGGACCGTGGTGATCCTGCCGGACGCCGTCGACGTCCCGATCGCGGACTGGGCCGCGGTGCTGGCCGGGGAGCGGATCGACATGCTGTTCCTGACCACGGCGCTGCTGGAGATGATCGTCCTGGAGAATCCCGGCGCCTTCGCCTCGGTGCGGACGGTGCTTTTCGGCGGCGACGTCGTAGACCCGGGCGCACTGCGTGCGATCTGCGCGGCCGAACCGCCGCGCGAGCTCGTACACGTCTACGGCCCGACTGAGACGGCCACCTTCGCCAGTTCGCACGTGTGCCGAGGCGAGGAGCTGCGCGACGCTCGTCGGGTCCCGATCGGCAAGGCGGTCCAGTCGACGACACTGTCGCTGCGCGACGCGGACCTGCGACCGGTGCCGTCCGGCGAGGTCGGCGAGATCTGCATCGGCGGGCCCCAGGTCGCACTGGGCTACCTCGGCCTGCCCGGGCCGACGGCGGAGCGCTTCGTCGTCCTGCCGGACGGCGAGAGGATCTACCGGACCGGTGACCTGGGTCGGCTGCTCCCGGACGGCACCTTCGACTTCGTGGGCCGCGTGGACCGCCAGGTCAAGGTGCGCGGCTTCCGGGTGGAACTGGGCGAGGTCGAGGCGGCCGCGCTGCGCACCGGTCTCGTGGCAGCCGTGGTGGTGGAGCGGGTGGGCGAGGGACCGGAGGCGCACCTGGTGGGCTTCGCGGCCCCCACCGCCGAGGCCGATCCCACCGATCCGGTCGCCGGTCTCATCAGGGCTTTGCGTCAGGCCCTGCCCGAGTACATGGTCCCCCACCGGTGGCAGCTTTTCCCCACGCTTCCGATCAGCTCCAACGGGAAGGTGGACCGGACCGGGCTGCTGGCCGGCCTGGCGGAGTCCGCGACCGCGGCCGACGTCGCGAACGGCGCGAGCGGCAGCGCCGCCCCGGTCGACGCGGACGCCGACGTCGCGACAGACTCCGTCGAGCCGGAATCAGAACTCTGCGCCCTCCTGTGCGAGGTCGTGGCCAGTGTGCTCCACCTCCCGCAGGTGAGGCCCGAGGACAACTTCCTCGACCTCGGCGGCACCTCCATCCTGGCGCTGCAGGCGGCGAGTCGGCTGCGCAAGGCGCTGATGTCCGACGTCCTGTTGAACCCCGCGGAGATTCTTTTCGCGGACAGTCTCAGAGACCTGAGCCGAAGCCTCCTCGACCCGACCGACGCCGTACGGTGAGGGGCGAGTTCGGGCCGGTGCCGACGCGTCGCGCGGCCAGGACGGCGCCGCTGTCGTCGGCCCAGGAGTCGCTGTGGTTCCTGCGGGCCGCCGATCCGGAGGCGACGACCTATCACATACCCACGCTGTTACAGAGACCGCGGGGTATTGACGTCGGCACCCTCCGTGCCGCCCTGACCGCGGTCGCGGTGCGTCACGAGATGCTCCGCACCACCTTCCCCGTGCGGGACGGCGGGCCGGTACAGCGGATCGGGGATCCCGGCCCGATCGACGTCGAGGTGGTCGACGTGCGAGACCGCCCTGATGCCGAGAGCTTCGTGGTACGCGACGCCCGCGCCCGGTCCGCCGCGGCCTTCGATCTGGAGGACGCGTCGCCGCTCCGCTGTGTCGTATGGCAAGGACTGGCCTCCGGCGACGCGGTACTGCTCTGCGTCCACCACATCGCCATCGACCAGTGGTCCCTGGCGATTCTGGTCGAGGACCTGGCCACGGCCTACGACGCCGTCGAAGCCGGGACCGACGTCCGGCTTCCCGAGGTCCCGCTCCAGTTCGCGGACTTCGCGGCCTGGGAGAGGGAAGCGCTCGGCACCGATCGGGCGCGCCTGACGGAATCGCAGCGGATCGCGGACCTGCGCGGTTACCCGTACCAGCTGCGGCTCGGCGCGGCGCCGCCCGGCGACGCCGCGCAGGCCGGACCGGACAGCGAGCGCGGGCTGCTCGACCTGATGTTCCCTCAGAGCGTCCGGGAACTGTTGCCGCGACGGGCCCGGGAGCTGCGGGCGACGCCGTTCCTCCTGGCGTTTGCGGCCTTCCAGGAGACTGTACGGCGCTGGTCCGGTCAGGAGCGGTTCCTGATCGGCACCACGTTGACCCAGCGCTCCGGCGCCGAGCTGGACCGGACCGTCGGCTACTTCCTCAATACGGTGCCGCTGCGCTGCCGCGTCCGGGCGTCCGCGAGTTTCGCGGAGCTCTGCGGCGTGGTCCGCCAGGAGTTCACCGAGGGCATGCGGTGCCAGGCGACGCCGTTCGACCGCCTGGTCCGGGGCCTTTCGGTGAGCCGTGCCGGCCGGCCGCTGACGCAGCTCGCGTTCAGCGTGCTGCCGGCCGGGCCGACCGAATCCGTGGGCCCATGGCGAGAGTTGCCCGTCCCTCCGCTCGGCAAGGCGGCGTTCGACCTCACCGTGCTGGTGGCCGCGGGCGGCGGCCGGCCGACCGGGGTGATCGAGTTCGACCCGGCCGTCTATCCGCGGCAGACGGTCGCGGCGCTGCATGACGACTTCACAACCCTGTTGGCTGCCGCCCTGGCCGACCCGGGCGTCCCGGTGTCCCGGCTGCCGCTGTCTCCCCGCCCCGGCGGCGGATCACAGGGAACGTTGATCGGGCCGCAGATGGATCTCGTGACCATGGTCCGTAGCCGCGTGGCGGCCACGGGGAAGGAAGGACGCGGATGACCGAGCAGACCGCCGACCAGAGTGCCGAGACAACCCCCCAGGTGATTGCCGAGCCCTGGAAGGCCAGCGTGGGCCTGGTCGTCGACCAGGCGTACCTGGGCTCGCCGTACACCGGCGTCGACGCGTGGCGCGCGGCTGCGGAGGCCGGCGCGGAGTGGCTCAGCGTCGTCGTGGAGGCGTACGACCTCCCCGCGGAGAGGATCCACCAGCTGCGCGACGACGCCGACAAGGCCGGCATCCCGATCAACCTGGTCGCCTGTCCCGCCTTCGGGCTGGCCGACCCCCGCGACGCGGTCCGCGCCTTCAACCTGGAATGGGCCAAGGCCCAGGTGGACTTCGCCCGGGGCGTCGGCGCGCGCCGGGTGAAGGTCCTGCTGGGCGAGTGGATCTGGAAGGGCAACTGGTCGAACGAGCTGCAGTGGCAGCTGGTCGTCGAGAACCTGCGCCGTCTGTGCGACTACGCGGAGCAGCACTCGATCATGGTGAGCGTTGAGCCGGAAGCGCTGGAGAACGCGTACGTCAACGACACGTACTCCTTGGTGCAGCTGCTGGACGATGTGGCCTCGCCGGTACTGTCGGCGAACGTCGACACCTCCCACCTCGTGGTCCGCGCGGTCCACCCGAGTGGAATCAGGCTCCTGAAGGGCCGACTGGACACCGTCAACTTCTCCGACTCCAACGGCCGCTGGCACGAACACCTGCCGCCCGGCACCGGGGTGAGCGACATGGCGGCCTTCGCCGCCGAAGTGAGCAACGCCCGGCAGTCCGACGACGCTCTGGTCGCGGTGGTGGTCGGCCCGTTCGCCGACCCGGAGAACGCCTACGAGAAGGTGGCCGCGTCGGTGGGCGCCACCCGCCGGCTGTTCGGTGTGCCCCTGGATCCGGCCGGCGGCGGGACGGATCTGTGACGCCGGGCGCACCGGACTCCCGCACACAACTCCTCGACCTGGTCGTCGCGCAGTTGGCGACCGCCCCGGCGACCGCGGGCGTCACCTGCGGCGGCCGTTTCACGCCCTACAGCCGGATCGACGCCTGGGCCTGGGAGGTCGCCGACGCTCTGCGAGGCGTCGGCGTCGGCCGCGGCGACATCGTGCCTGTCGCGTCCGGCCGGGGCGCCGCCATGGTCGCCGGCTGGCTCGGCGTGCTGCGCGCCGGGGCCGCCTACCTGCCGATCGACGTCGACCTGCCGGACGAGCGCGTCGCCTACCTGGCCGCCGACAGCAAGGCGCGGGTGGCGCTGGTCGACGCATCTCCGGGTGCGCCGACGGCAGCGTTCGACTCCAGCGTGGCAGTGCTCAGCATCGACGATCTGCCGACGCCGGTTCCGTCCGTGGGCCTGGATCCCGCCGCGGACACCGGACCGGCCGGCGCGTCGGCCGCCGGTCCCGAGCTGACCGAGAGCGACCCGGCGTGCGTCCTCTACACCTCCGGCAGCACCGGCCGGCCCAAGGGCGTGGTCATCGATCACGGCACGCTGCTCCAGGCGGCGCTGCGCTGGTGCTGGCTGTTCCCGTTCGAGCGCGGCGACCGCGTCCTGTCGGCTGCCTCCGTGTCCTTCGACGCCGGCAACGCCGACATCGCCGCGGCGCTGGTGTCCGGCACGGACCTGATACTGGCGACCGACGCGCAGCGCCGCGACCCGGCGCTGTTGGCTCCACTGCTGACCGCCGAGCCCGGTGTGAGTGCGCTCTTCGGGACCCCCAGTGCCGTGCACGCCGCGCTGGCCGAGGTCGCCCCCGGCACCGGCCGGGTGCGGCACGTCGTCATGGGCGGCGAGGTGCTCACCGGCGGCCGGGTACGCGAGGTTCGCGCCAAGCTCGGCTGCCGGGTCACCAACGTCTGGGGCGTCACCGAGGCCCCGGCGATCACCACGACGCACACCGCCGACCCGGAGACGGATCCGGAGCTGCCCGGCATCGGGACGCCGGTCCCGAACACCCGGGTCTACCTGCTCGGCCCGAACCTGGAACCGGTGCCGGACGGAGCCGTCGGCGAGCTCTACATCGCCGGCGCCGGGGTCGCCGGCGGATACTTCGGCAGTCCCTCCCTGACAGCGCGGCGCTTTCTCCCCGACCCCTGGTCCCAGATCCCAGGCGCCCGCATGTTCGCCTCGCGCGACCTGGCGGTCCTGCGGCCGGACGGCGGCCTCGAATACCGTGGCCGGGCCGACCAGCAGGTCAAGGTGAACGGGAACCGCGTCGAACTCGGCGAGGTCCAAGCGCTCCTGGAGGCGGTACCGGGCGTGCGAAGCGCGGCGGTGCTCGCCGGTCGCGAGGCCGACCGTGACCGGCTCGTCGGCTATGTCGAAGTCGACGAGTCCGCCCCGCCGACCGCTGGGCACGTCCGCACCGCCCTGCGCCGCTGGCTGCCCGCGGCCGTCGTCCCCACGTCGGTCCGGGTCGTCGCGACCATGCCCCGCTCCGCGCACGGGAAGCTCGACGTCGCTGCGCTGCGCTCGGCCCCGTGGCAGGAGCTGGCTGCCGCGGCGGATGAGAACGGTCCCGACCCGGCGGCCCGCTCCGCCGACCACGCTCTGTCCGTGCGTCTCTTCGCCCGAGCCCTGGGCCGGGACGAGGAGACCGCCGACTTGGCGGCGGACGCCGACTTCTTCGCCCTCGGCGGCACGTCGATGCTCGCTGCACGGATGATCACCGAAGCTCAGACCCCGGACCACCCCGCTCTGGCGCTGCGCGACTTCCTCGCCGACCCGACGGTCGGCGGGTTCGCCAAGGCGCTGGCCGCTGCGGCGTCCTCGTCACCGCAAGCCGCGGCGTCGAGAACCACCACATCGTCCCTAATCGCTTCCTCGGACGCCGGACACTCCGACGGAGCCGGTGACACGTTCCCGGCCGACAGCGCCCAGCGGCGGCTCTGGATCCTCAACCAAGTTCCCTCCTATCGGACCGCCTATCTGATTCCCGGTGTGCTGGAGCTGACCGGACCGGTGGACCCAAAGACGGTGTGCTCGGTGGTGCGGAGGGTGCTGGAACGGCATCCCATGCTGCGCGCCCGCTTCCGTCTGGCCGCCGACGGCCGCGGTGTCGAAGGCCGGCTCGGGCCCCCGCCCGAGGTCGGCCGCCTCGATGCCGCAGGCCTGGACGACGCGGCGCTCGCCGCTCACATCGACGCCCTGTGCGGCAACCCATTCGACCTCCAAAACCAGGCTCCGGTGCGGGCCGAGGTGATCACCCACGGCACGCGGGTGCTCCTGGTGCTGTGCGCGCACCACATCGCCGTGGACGGGGTGTCGCTTCGCTTGCTGCTCGGCGAGATCGCCTCGACGTACCGGGCCCGTCGATCCGGCGCGCCGGACGCGGCGCTGCCCCCCACACGGCTGCCGGCGCTGCCGACGACGACCCAGGAGCGCACCGACGACCTGGTCGCGTCGCTGCGCGGCGCGCCGACCGACGTGCTGCTGCCGCACGACCGACTGCGGCCGCAGACCGCCGACACCGCCGCCTGCTCCTGTCCGGTGCCGCTGGACGCCGCGGTGGCGGCCCGGATCGCGGACTTCGCCGCCGACCACGACGTGAGCGTGTTCATGGTGCTGGCGGCGGCCGTGGCGGTCGCCCTGGCCCGCCGCTCCGGACAACGCGATTTCCTCCTCACCTCGCCGTGGGCCGGCCGGGAGGACGCGGACCGCGCCGAGGTCATCGGGATGCTGGTCAACACCCTGGTCATCAGGGCGGACCTGCGGGGCGCGCAGACCTGGACCGACGTCCTGGCCCGTGTTCGGATCGCGGCGCTGACCGCGTACCGGCATGCCGACGTGCCGTTCGACGACGTGGTGGCCCGGCTCCAACCGGAGCGGGACCTGAGCCGGCCGCCGCTGACCCCGGTCGAGATCTCCCTGTCCGACGGCGCCCTGCCGCCGATGGACCTCGGTGCCGACGTCGTGGCCCGCTGGCTGCCCACCGGGTTCGCGCGGGCCAAGTACGAGCTCGTCGTCGACGCCCAGACCACCGGCGCCGGGCTGGACCTCGCTCTGGGCTACGTGACCGCGCTGTTCGACGCCTCCACCGGCGCCCGGATCGCCGCAGACCTCGGCCGCGCGCTGACCGACCTGGTCACCGACCCGGCCGCCGGGCTCGGGCTTCCCGAGACCGGACCGGCCCTGCCGGTGGCGCTCGGTGCGCTGCCCGGCGCCCCGGACGGCACGGTGCTGATCCACCGCGACACCGAGCTCACCCGCGCCGAACTCGACGCCTGGGCCTGGGGCGTGGCCACGCGGCTGCGGGCGGCCGGCATCGGTCCCGGCGACGTGGTACCGGTCGTGGCCGCCCGCGGCCCCGGAATGGTGGCCGGCTGGCTGGGCGTGCTGCGCGCCGGGGCCGCGTACACGCCGGTCTCCGCCGACGTCCCGCCGCCCCGGCTGGAGTACATCGCCCGGGAGGTGCGAGCCCGTGTGGTCCTCGTCGTCGACGGGGCTCGCGCCGCCGTCGACGACCTGGCGACCATCGACATCACCGGCCTGAGCGGGCCGGCGACCGCGCCGCCACCGGTCACCGGGACGGATCCGGCCGCGGTCCTGTTCACCTCCGGCACCACCGGCAATCCCAAGGGCGTCGTGGTCACCCACGGCAATCTGACCTCGTACATCGCGGCCCTGCACGGGACGTACCCGGGCCTGGTCGGCACCCGGCACCTGCTGGCCAGCACCGCCGACACCGACTTCTCCGGCACCGTTGTACTCGCCCCGGTCGCCACCGGCGGGTCCACGGTCATCGCCGACGACGCCGAGTGCCTCGACGGCCGTCTGCTGGCCGAGCTGATCCGCCGGCACCGGATCGAGGTCGTCAAGCTCACGCCGTCGCACGCGGCGCGGCTGCTCGGCACCCCGTTCGGCGCCGCGCTGCGCGATGTCGACGTGCTGGTGCTCGGCGGCGAGCCGATCACCGCCGCTCTGGTCGGGGAGCTTGCCGCGGCGCGCCCGCCGGGCACGCTGACGATCAACCACTACGGCCCGACCGAGACCACGATCGGCGCCGTGACCCACGCGCTGGATGCGGGGGTCCCCGGGACGCCGCCGGTGGGCCGGCCGCTGCCGGACGTCAGGGTCCTGGTCCTGGACGAGGACCTGCGCCCGCTGCCGGACGGCGAAGCCGGGATGCTCTGGATCGGCGGCCCACAGGTGACGGCCGGCTACCTGCGCCGCCCCGCCGAGACGGCGCGCGCCTACCGCCTCCTGGCCGCCGACCCCGGGGCCGGGCCCATGTACCGGACCGGCGACGTGGCGGTCCGGTCGGCGGATGGCACCATCCGTTTGCACGGACGCATGGACGACCAGGTCAAGATCCGGGGATTCAGGGTCGAGTTGGGCGAGGTCCGCGCCGCGTTGCTGGCCCTGCCCGAGGTGCGTCAGGCCGAAGTGTTCGCCCACAAGGGCCGGCTCGTCGCCTTCGCCGTGATGGACGGCGGGGGAAACGAGGGCGGGGCGGGCGGCGGGTTCGACGCCGCAGCCGGCCGGCACGTGCTCGACCGGCTGCGCTCGGCACAGCCCGCCCACCTGGTTCCCGAACTCCTGGTTCCCGTCCCGGCGATCCCACTGGCCCGCACCGGCAAAGCGGACCGGGCGGCTCTGCGGGCCCTGCTGAACGGCGAACCGGGCGCGGCGCCAGGGGTGGGGCATCAGGCCTCTGTTCCGCCCGGGGCATCCGGCCCGGCCGCCGGCGAATCCGGTCTGGACCAAAAGATCCGTGCCATCTGGTGTGCACTGCTCGACCGGCCGGATGTCGGGCTCGACCAGCCGTTCTTCGAGGCCGGTGGCAACTCGCTGCTGCTGATCGCGCTCCTGGAGCGGCTTCGCGCACTGGGCGCCCGAGAGGTGGCCGTAGGTGACTTGTTCTCGCACGTCACCGTGCGGGCGCAGGCCACCCTGCTGGCCGGGGGCGACCTTCGGCTCGATGATGGGCGACCCGCCCCGACGGGGCGGCGCGACGGCCTGGCGGCCCGTCGGAGCCGGGCGAAAGCGGGGACGAGTCAAGACAACGGGGTGCGAGAGCGATGACTTCACAAACCGACATCGCCGTGACCGGCGTCGCGGGCCGGTTCCCGGACGCCTGGTTGCCGACGACGTTCTGGCAGAACGTTCAGGACGGGCGGGTCTCCGTCCGGGAACTCGATGACGAGGAACTCCGTACGGCCGGGGTGAGCGAGGACATGATCGCCGCGCCGGACTACGTCCGGTTCGGTACGCCGCTGCCCGGCTACGACCTGTTCGCGGCCGACTTCTTCGGCATCACCCCGGCCGAGGCCGAGGTCACCGATCCTCAGCAGCGACTGTTCCTCGAAGCCTGTTGGGAGGCGCTGGAGGCGGCCGGGCACGCCGGTCGCAGCCGCGAACGGCTGGTCACCGGCGTCTACGCCGGGGCGAGTTTCAGCACCTACGCGATGGCCCAGTACCTCGCACGGGCGCGGGAGGCCGGGTTCTCGGCCTTCTCCGACGGGGACATCCGGCGCGGGAGCCTCCCCGACTTCCTCCCTGCGATCGTCGCCTACCGCCTCGGTCTGCGCGGGCCGGCGATCTCGGTCCAGACGGCGTGCTCGTCGTCGCTGACCGCGGTGCACCAGGCCGTGAACGCGCTGCTGGCCGGGGACTGCGACCTGGCGTTGGCCGGCGGCACCTCGACGGTGCATCCGCCCGACGGCCACCGGCGCGACCCGGCCGGGATCATGTCGGACGACGGCCAGTGCCGCAGCTTCGACGCAGCCTCGACCGGCACCACAGCCGGCGCGGCGGTGGGCGTCGTGGTGCTCCGGCGACTGGCGGACGCGCTCGCCGACGGAGACCCCGTTCTCGCGGTCGTCAAGGGCAGCGCGGTCAACAACGACGGCCCCGACCGGCCGGGGTTCACGGCGCCCAGTCCGGCCGGGGTGGCCGACGTGGTGTCGACCGCGCTGCACACCGCCGACGTCCCGGCCGACCGCCTGATCTATGTCGAGGCGCACGGCTCCGGCACGCCGCTGGGCGACCAGGTGGAACTCCTCGGCCTGACCCGCGGGCTGCGCCAGACCACCGCGCGCACCGGGTTCTGCGGCCTGGGCTCGGTCAAGGCGAACATCGGCCACTGCGGCTCGGCGGCCGGAATCGTCGGCATGATCAAGGCCTTGCACATCGTGCAGACCGGCGAGATCCCGCCACTTCCGCACCTGCGCACCCCCCGCGATCCGGGCCTGCTGGCCGAAAGCCCGTTCGTCCTGGACACCGTGGCCCGGCGGAACGCCGCCGGCGACAGGGCCGTACTGGTCCATTCGATGGGACAGGGCGGGACCAACGTCGCCGTGGTGCTGGAGCCGGCGCCAGAGGCGGTCCGGACCGACCCATCAGGCGTGGCCGATACGGTCGAGCCTCCGGTTCGGCTGATCCTTTCGGCGCGCACCCGGGCCGCGCTGGACGTGGCGTCCCGCGAACTGGCGGACGAGTTGGCGGCTGGTCGGCACCGGCTCCGGGACGTCGCACACACCCTGCGCGTAGGGCGGCGGCACTTCGAGCATCGCCGGGTGGTGAGCGGCGACCGGTCGGCACTGATCGCCGCGCTCCGCGTCCCCCGGCCGCCCGCGGCGCGCACCGCGTTGGTCGAGCCGCGCTCGGCGCTGGTCGTCCGGACCGCCGACGGCGCCCGGCCGACGCTGATCGCCGACGCCGTGGCCCGGGCGCTGGGGTGTCCGGTGACCGTCGCGGACGAGGCCGCCGAGCAGCTGCCTTCCGAGCGCGCGTTCGTGATCGTCGCCGGCCCCGGCGCGGCCGCCGCGCACTGCCACGTCATCCAGTCGGCGACCGACGCGGACGACGACGAGATCGCCGGCCTCGTCGACGCGGCCCTGACCGCCGCGTGGCTCGACGGCGTCGACGTCGACTGGGCGACGTCGACACCGACTGTGGCCGGTGCCCGGCGTGTGCCGCTGCCGACCTATCCGTTCCAGAGGCGGCGGTTCTGGGCTCTCGACCGCATCCGACACGTCTTCGCCGCCGGCGGGGGGACTGTGCCCGGCGGTTCCGTCGAGGGCGACGGCCCGGCCGCGGCGGACGGAACCCGGCCCGAGTACCTGCCGTCCGCCGTGCCCGCGGCCGACGATGTCGAAGCCGCTCTGGTCGGGCTGTGGCAGGAGATGTTCGGCTTCGCCCCGGTCGGCGTGACGGACGAGTTCTCCGCTCTCGGCGGGACCTCCCTCACCGCGACGCGGATGGCGCTGGAGATCGCGCAGCGCCACGACGGCTTCCAGGTGAACCTGCACCGCGTCGGCGGAACCCGGACGACGGTGCGCCGCATCGCCTCCGTACTTCGCGCACGCGGGCTCGGCTCCGCCGCCTACGGCTCCGCCGACGCCGAGGGTGCACTGATCGATGCCGACCTCGACCTGCCGCTGGGCACGGCGCGCCCGACCCGGTCGGATCCGCGCCGCGCGGTGCTGCTGACCGGCGCGACCGGTTACGTCGGCGCATTTCTTCTGCACGAAGCGCAGATCGCAGGCCACGACGACATCCGCTGCCTGGTGCGCGCCCGCGACGAGGCACACGCCTGGGAGCGGGTCCGAGCCGCAGCCGCCGCCTACGGCCTGCCCGCACCGGACCCGGAGCAGGTCCGGATGGTGCCCGGCGACCTGACCGACGTCCGGCGGGCGCTGACCAGAGCGGGCAGTGGGCCCGACGGCGAACTCGGGCGGGCCGTCGGCCAGGTCCTGCACTGCGCGGCGAGCGTCGTCTTCACCGAGACCTACCGGACATTGCGCGCCGACAACGCGGTGGCCACCGCCGAACTGCTGCGGTGGGCCCGGGAGAACGGAGTCCAGGACTTCGGCTACGTCTCCTCGCTGGCGGCGTGCTCGCCCACCGGCCCCGACATGCCGATCGCCGAGACCCGCGCGCAGCCGCTGGCCGACCGGGCCGGCGGGTACGGCACCGGCAAATGGGTCAGCGAACGGCTGGCCGAGCGCGCCGAACGGGACGGGATGCGGGTCCGGATCTGGCGACCGGGGCTGATCCTCGGCGACTCGCGCAGCGGTGCCTGCAACCCCAAGGACATGACATGGCGGCTGATCGTCGCCGGCCTGGCCGTGGGCGCGCATCCGGCCGACGACCGGCTGCTGTACTCGGCCCCGGTGGACGTGGTGGCCAAGGCGATCGTGGCCGGGCTGACCGAGCCCGGCGCCGTGGGCCGGGCCCAGCACCTGGTCCACCACGAGCCGCTGTCCATACGCGGCCTCTTCGCGGCGTTGTCCGCAGCCGGGCTGCCGACCGTGCCGCTTCCGCCCGCGCGGTGGCAGCAGCTGGTCCGCGAGCGGGCACTGGACGCAGGCGACGACGTACTCGCCCCGGTCGCGCTGTTCGGCTTCAGTGAGGAACCGGGCGACCTGATCCGTGTCGAGGCGGAGGCGTGGCGGGGCTGGCTGACCCGAAGCGGACTGAGTTCCGCCGTGGACGGCCCGGCGCTGGTCCGCAGCATCCGATGGCTGGCCGGCACCGAGGGCGGGATGTACCGGGAAGTGCTGGCGGACGTCCTCGGGCACGGAGATTCCCCACGCCGCGCCGACGGCGTAGCGCTCGGCAGGAAGGTCGTGTGATGAACACTCCCATCGGCATCGGCGATATCGGCATTCTGCTGCCTGACCGCTTCGTCACCCCGGCCGAGCTGGCCGAGGCCGAGCAACTGGACAGCCATCAGCGGGAGTTCGTGGAGCGCACGGGTGTCCAGACCGTTGGCGTACTGGATGAGGAGGCCCGGGCCCTGGCCGCCCGGGCGGTCCGGACGCTGGTCGCGGACACCGGTGCCGACCCGGACGTGCTGGTGCTGGCCGCACCGCGGTCGCCGGACGTGCTGCTGGGATCCGACGTCGCCGCCGTCCAGGCCGCCGCGGGACTGCGCCGCGCCTTCGGCTTCACGGTCGACGGCCTGGGCTGTGTCGGGTCCAGTGCGGCCTGGGCACTGGGCGCCGACCTGCTGCGCGCCGACCCCTCCCGATCGTCGGTGGTGATCGCGCACGCCAGCCGGCCGACCGGACCGGACCGGGTCCGGTTCCCGGTCACCGTCGTCGGCGACGGAGCGTGCGCGATGACGCTCGTGCCCGGTGAGCGCCCGGTGTTGCGGGCGCACCGCGCCGAGATGGACGGGCAGTTCCACGACCTGTTCCGGGTGGACTACAAGGCGGGCCCGGCATACGAGTGGCGCGAGGTCTGCGACAACGTCGACGAGTACCAGTTCAAGCTCGCGCTGCACAGCCGGGACAGACTCAAGCGGCTGGTCGACCAGGTCCTCGTCGACGCCGGAGTCGACGCCGGCCGGGTCGCGGCGACCCTGATGCAGAACGTCACGGTGGGCGCCTTCGACTTCTACGAGAGTCTGCTGTCCCTGAACATCCACGACGTCTGCCGCGAGAACCTGCGTCGCTACGGCCACCTCGGGGCCATGGATGTGGTGCTCAACCTGCGCGATCTGCTCGCGGGCGGCGACCTGGCGCGGGGCGACCTCGTGCTGGTCCTCAACAACAGTCAGGTGGCGGCCTGGGCCGTGACCCTGTGGGAGGTCTGATGCGGCCAGATGCGGTCCCAGTGACGGTCCGGAGACTGCGGAGGAGGACGCGGTGAGCGAGGTGGACGACGCGGCGGGCTCGCCTGCGGACACTGCCGTGCTGGAACGGACGCGCGGATGGGGCGGCGCAAACCGGCTGATCGCGGCGGCGGGCGTGTCGGCGCTGGGCGACGGCCTGCGGGCCACCGCGCTACCGCTGCTGGCGGTCACCTACACCACCGATCCCACGCTGCTCGCGCTGGTCACTGTGGCCGGCACCGTGCCGATGCTGCTGTCGCCGCTGGCCGGGGTGGCCGCCGACCGCTGGCCGCGCCGGAGCCTGATGGTGTGGCTGGACCTGGGGCGCGCGGTGATCGTCGGATTGGTCGCCCTGCTGATCTGGACCGAGTCCGCCGGTCTGGCCGTGCTCTACGCGGCTGCCTTCCTGCTGGGTATCGGCGAAACAATGTTCGGCATCACCGCGCAGGCCTACTTGCCGGAGGTGGTGTCCAAGGCACGGCTGACGTCGGCCAACGGCCGGCTCCAGGCCGTCCAACTGATCTTCCTGGACACCGTCGGGCAGCCGCTTGGCGGCCTGCTGTTCGCGGTATCCGCGGCGCTGCCGTTCCTCTTGGACGCCGCGTCGTTCGCGATCGGTGTCGTAATCCTGCTGACCGTGCATTCGCTGTCCACCTCCGCCGCGACGTCCGCGGCGACATCAGTCGCCGGCACCGGAACCGGCTCGGCCCCCAAGTCGCCGGGCTGGGGCGAGATGGTCCGGGACGGATTCCGCTACCTGCGCGGCGACCGGCTGCTGATGCTGCTGGCCGTGATGCTCGGGTGGCTCAACTTCTTCTTCGCGGGGGTCAGCGCGATCCTCGTGCTCTACGTCCTGGAGGTCCTGGACCTGGGCAAGACGGCGTACGGGTTCTTCCTCGCTGTCGCCGCGCTCGGCGGGCTCGTCGGCGGGCTGGCCGCCTCCCGGCTGCGGGAGCGGTTCGGGACGTTCCCGGTCGTGTCCACGGCGCTGATAGCGCTCGGCGCAGCCTGTCTGCTCATGGGCCTGGTGCACGACCCGGTGGCCGGAGTGGCAGGCTTCTTCGCCCTCAACCTGGCCGCGGTGGTGTACCAGGCGCTCACCGTCGCGTTCCGCCAGACGACGGTCCCGCGCGAGGTGATCGGCCGCATCAACGGTGTCTACCGGCTGATCGGCACGGGGGGCGCGCCGCTGGGCGCGGTCTGTGCCGGCCTGGTCGCCGGGCAGACCGAGATCTGGACGCCGTTCGTGGTCAGCGGGGCCGCGCTGCTGCTGCTCGCGGCGGTCACCTGGCGGCCGCTGCGGCGGCTGGGCGGGCCGCGCGGCGCCGAGGCGGAGGGCTGACCCGATGGCGATGATCACCGCGAACTGGTGGAGTCCTGACGACGTGACCGCGCCGGACCAGCCTCGCGTGCTGCTGTTCCCCTTCGCCGGCGGCGCGGCGCACTCGATGCGGGAGTGGATCGTAGAACTCGAACCCGAGTGGCGGCCGCTGGTCATGCAGTACCCGGGCCGGGGATCTCGCTCGCGGGAGCCGTTCGCCGCCTCGGTGGCCGACCTGGCCGCCGCCGCGTTCGCCGACTTCCTCGCCATGGACGACGGACGACCGCCGCTGGTGTTGGGACAGAGCCTGGGGGGCTACGTGGCCCAGGCGTTCACCGCGGCCCTGGAGACAGCCGGAATCACACCTCGGGCGCTGGTCGTGGTGTCGGTACGGGCGCTGGGCGACGCCGGCGGTCCGCCGGATGCGGCCGCCGGCCGGCTCGGCCGCACCCGGTGGCACCAGCAGTCGGACGATGACCTGCTTGCCCGTCTCCATGAGCTCGGCGGCGCCGACCTGGAGGTGTTCGAGCATCCGGCGCTGCGCGAGGCTCTGCTGCCGATCGTGCGAGCGGATCTCGCGATCGGTGACGACCACATCGCGCACGCCAGGCCGCACCGCGTCCGCTGTCCGGTGCTGGCGGTGCACGGCATCGGCGACCGGCAGGTCAGCGCGGCCCAATCGGCGGCGTGGGCCACCTGGACCACAGGCGCCTTCCAGGCCGTCTCCCTGCCCGGCGGCCACTTCCTCCAACAGCGGGGCCCGGTGGGCCTGCGCGGGATCCTCGCCGGCCTGCCGGCTCGACGATCGGAGCTGAACGATGACTGACACACCGACCGAAGATCAGCGGATGCGGGTCCTGATCAACGATGAGGAGCAGCACGCGATCGTCCCCGAGGAATTCCCCGCACCGGCCGGCTGGCGGGAGGCGGGGTTCGCCGGCAGCGTCGACGCCTGCGAGCGCTGGGTCGAGGAGCACTGGCCGGACATCCGGCCGCGGTCCGTCCGGGAGGCGATCGCGGCTGCGCAGACAGGAACCACGGGGACGGTATGACCATCGCACACGGGGCGGGCGGGTCCGCCGCGGCGGGAGAGACGGCCGACGCAGACCGGGTCGTCGCGACCGGCGGGCCCGGTTCGCCAGAGGCTGTCGCATCCGCCGCGGAACCCGGAACCGGCGTCGGGCTCGACCTCACCCGGCCGAGGGCCTTCGTCACCGGCGAGCTCGACCCCTACTTCGCCGAGCTGCGCCGGGACTGTCCGCTGGCCTGGCACGAGCCGCCCGCCGCCGGCGGGCGGGGCTTCTGGGTGGCCGGCCGGCACGCCGACGTCGCGGCCCTGGCCCGGGACACGACCCGGCTGTCCTCGGCGCGCGGCAACATGTTGGAGACCCTGCTGGACGGCGGCGATCCCGGCGGCGACCGCATGCTCGTGGTCAGCGATCCGCCGCGCCACACCGCGCTGCGCGGTCTGATGAAGTCCGGGTTCATGCCGGCCGCGCTGGAGTCGCTCGCCCAGCGGATCCGTCGGGTCGCCCGTGACCTGTGGATCCGGGCCGCCTTGGACGGACACTGTGACGTGGCGGCGGACATCGCCGCGAAGATCCCGCTGGCGGCGATCTGCGACCTGCTCGGGGTCCCGGAGACGGACCGTGAGTACGTGGGCGAAAGGACCACCGCGGCACTCGGCTCGGACCTGGCCACACCGGTGCAGGACGCGTCGCGGCTGGCGCAGGCCGAGATCCTCCTGTACTTCTCGCGGCTGGCCCGCAACCGGCCGCGCGCCATGCTGCGGGTGCTGGCCGAGGGATCGCTGGACGGCGTCCCGCTGACCCGCGACGAACTCGTCCTCAACTGCTACAGCCTCATCCTCGGCGGCGACGTGACGACCCGGCTGTCGATCGTCGGCGGGGTCGCCGCGCTGGCGGCCGACCCGGCGCTGTGGGAAGGGCTGCGGGACGGCGAGGTCGAGATCGGGTCCACGGTCGAGGAGGTGCTGCGCTGGGCCACGCCGGTGGTCCACCTGGCGCGCACCGCGGTCGCCGAGATCGACCTGCACGGCCGGCGAATCCGGCCCGGAGACATCGTCACCCTATGGCCACGGTCGGCGAACCGGGACGAGCGCGAGTTCGCCGACCCCGGGCGCTTCGATCCGGCGCGCCGCCCCAACCGGCACCTGACGTTCGGGTTCGGGCCGCACTTCTGTCTGGGCGCGCACCTGGCCCGGATCGAGGTGACGGCGGTGCTGGAGGGCATGCGCCATGCCGTCGCTCGGATCACGCCCGATGGTCCGCCGCAGCCGGTGTACTCCGCCTTCGTTGCCGGGTATTCCGCACTGCCGGTCCGCCTGACGCCCAGCGTCGACGCCCTGCGATCCGCCGCCGGCCGGGCCGGCTGAGCGCGCTGTCGCCATCGAGCCTTGCGGAGGTTGCCCATGGACATCCCAGACATCCCGGTCCGCCCGACGACTATCACCGCCCGCTTCGACGCGGTCGTCACCGCGCACGGCGACCGCGTCGCGCTCCAGGACCGCGCCGAGGCCGTCACGTACATCGAGCTGCAGCGGCGGGCCGAGGCGCTGGCGGCGTCCTTCGACCGCGGCCTGGCGCCGGAGACCCGGGTCGCGCTGCACCTTCCGCGCTCGATCGACCTGATCGTCGCGATGCTGGCGGTGCTGAAGGCCGGCGGGACGTACGTGCCGGTCTCGCCGGAGTACCCGCCCGAACGTGTCCGCCTTCTGCTCGCGGACAGCGGTGCGTCACTCGTCCTCACCTCCGACGGGTTCCGGCGCGACCCGGCGCCGGCCGGGCCGGCCACGGCCGCGGTCGACGATCCGCCGCGGGTCGCGGCGTCGGCGACACCGGCCTTCGCGACCGGCACTGCCGGCCCGCTGTCGGCCGCATACGTCATGTACACCTCGGGTTCGACGGGACGGCCCAAGGGCGTCGTCGTCACCCAACGGGGCGTGCTGAACCTGGTGCTGGACCAGGACTACGTCGCTTTCGGCCCGGACAAGACCGTGCTGCAGATGTCGCCGGCGGCCTTCGACGCCTCGACGTTCGAGATCTGGGGTGCGCTGCTGCACGGCGCCCGGCTCGTGGTCGCCGCTCCGGGCTATCAGGCCGTCGACGAGCTCGCCGCGACGGTCAAGGAGTTCGGCGTCAGCACCCTGTTCCTGACTCCGGCACTGTTCCACGAGCTGGTCCGCGGCCGGACGGACGTCTTCGACGGCCTGGCGGAGCTGGTCGTCGGCGGCGACGTGCTGTCTCCGGCGTGCGGGGCCCGGTTCCTGGCGTACGCGGCCCGGACCGGGGGACCGAGGCTGGTCAACGGGTACGGCCCCACCGAGACGACCACGTTCGCACTGACCCACCAGGTCCGTACCGCGCCCGCCGAGGGCGGCTCGGTCCCGATCGGCACCCCGCTGCGGAACGTCCGGATCCACCTGCTGGACGACAGGCTGCACCCGGTCGAGCCCGGCGAGATCGGCGCCATCTGGATCGCCGGCGACGGGGTGTCCCGCGGCTACCTGGGCCGGCCCGGCCAGACCGCGCGCAACTTCCTGCCCGAGCCCGAGCCGGCCCCGCCGGGCGCCCGCATGTACCGCTCTGGTGACCTGGGCCGCCTGTCGCCCGACGGGACCGTCGAGTTCCTCGGCCGCCAGGACGATCAGGTCAAGATCCGCGGCTTCCGGGTCGAGCCGCGGGAGACCGAGCACGCGCTGCTGTCTCTGGCCGACGTCACCGACGCCGCGGTCGTGGTGGTCTCCGACGCGGACGGCGCCAAGCGCCTGTCGGCGTTCGCCGTGCCGCGAGCCGGAAGCGGGCTGACGGTGGAGCGGATCAGGACGCTGCTGGCAGACCTCCTGCCCGCGCACCAGATCCCAGCCAAGGTCGCGCTGACGGACGCGTTGCCGCTGAGCCCTTCAGGGAAGATCGACCGTACCGCCCTGGCCCCAGGCGCCAAGCCGGGGCCGGCCGCCGCTTCCGTCGCGCCCGCCTCCGGACCGACGACGGATCAGCGGCTGCTCGCCGAGATCTGGGCCGAGGTCCTGGACGTGCCCGAGGTCGGGCTGGACGACGACTTCTTCGGCCTGGGCGGCGATTCCATCCTGGCGATCCGGGCGATCGCGGACGCCGAGGTCCGCGGTCTGGAGATCTCGCTGACCGACATGTTCGCCACGCCGACTGTCAGGGATCTGTGTCCGGGCTCGGGCGGTGCCGGCACGGGCCCGGCGACCGGCAGCGCCTCCGATGAAAGGATCATCGACCGCGGGCACGAGGACATGGCCTCCGACGGCCTCGCCGCCGCCCCGCCCGATGCCGCGTCGGCCGTCGAGTCGTCCGTCGACCTGCCCGCCGACGTCGAGCGCGGCTATCCCGCGACACTCCTGCAGCTCGGCCTGGTCTATGAGGCCGCCGGCAGCCCGGACCAGTCGCTCTACCACGACGTGGCCGGGTACCGCGTCGAGACCGCTCTGGACCCGGAGGCCCTGCGGACCGCGCTCCACCACGTGGCCGCCGCGCATCCGACGCTGCGCACCCGCCTGGATCTGGCCGACCCGGCCGGTCCGCGCCAGCTCGTCGAACGCGAACCGCGGCTGCCGCTGACCGTGCTGGACTGGCGAGAGCGCGACGGTGCGACGCTCAGCGTGGCGTTGGAGGAGCTGGCCGCCGAGGCGGGCCGGCCCTTCGACGTCGAGGACGGACCGATGATGCGGGTGTACGCGGCCGCGGTCGACGACGTGTCCTTCTGGCTCGTCTACGGCTTCCACCACGCGATCATCGACGGCTGGAGCGAGTCCGTCTTCCTGGTCGACCTGCTCACCGCCTATGCCCGCGCCCGCGACGGCGCACCGCAGCCACAGCGACCCGCGTGGGCGGACGGCGGACGGCATGCCGAGTTCGCCCGGCTTCAGGCCGCAGTCCTGGAGTCAAAGGACAGCCGCGAGTTCTGGCGCGGGCGCTTGGCGCGGATAGGGTCGGACTCCCCGTCGCCGGCACAGCCGCACTCGCGCAGCGTCGAGCGGGTCCGGGTCGGCGCGGATCTGCCCGCCGGCCTGCGCGCCCGGCTCGAAGAGGCTGCGGCGAAGCTCCGTCTTCCGGTGAAGTCCCTGGTGCTGGCCGCCCACCTGGCGGCGCTCGGTCGGCATCGGGACACTGCGCGGCCGGTGACCGGGATCGTGCTCAACGGCCGTCCGGAGACCGCCGACAGCGATCGGCTGATGGGCCTGTTCCTCAACGTCATGCCGATGGACGCGGACCTGGACGCGCCGAGCTGGGCTGTGCTGGCCCGCAGGCTCTTCGAGGCCGAGACGGCGATGCTCCCGCACCGGCGCTATCCGTATCCCGCATTGCGTCAGATGGCCGGGCGGCCGCTGTTCGACACCGTCCTCAACTACGTTCATTTCCATGTCCGCAACCGGCTCGCCGACACCGGCCTGCGGGTTGGCGATTCCCGCATGTGGGACAAGTCCAGCCAACCGCTGCTGGTCGACGTGATCGCCGACGCGGCCTCCCGCGAGCTGCGGTTGGACCTGACCGGCGACGCCGGCGTCTGGGACCAGGCCGCGCTGACCCGCTTGTGGGGGCACCACCACGACGCCCTGGTCGCGCTGGTCGCCGATCCGTCCGGCGCGGTGCGGCCCGGCGGGCCCGAGGACGGTGTGCCGCTGACGCCGATACAGCAGGCGATCTGGACCCAGCAGCAGATCACCGGCGACGCCACGCTGTACCGGGAGCACATCGGCTACGAGATCCGGGGACCGGTGCACAGCGCCGACCTCGGCCGGGCCGTGGAGCGCGCGCTGGCCGACCATCCGGGCACCGGCGCGGCGCTGGCCGTCGCCGGCGGCGTCCCGGCGCTGTTGCCGGGCCGGCACACCATCAGGGTCGAGCACGTCCTCAGCGACAGTCCGCCGGACCCGGTCGCTCTCGCCGCCCTCGTCGAGCAGCAGATCGAGACCGGGGTCCAGGTGCCCGACGGACCGCTGTTGCGCTGCGTGCTGATCACCGTGAGCCCCGAGCGGCGCCTGCTGCTCTTCGTCTGGCACCACCTGGTGATGGACGGGTTTTCCTTGCGCGTCCTGCTCGGCGACGTCGCCGCGCACTTCGCCGATCCGGCCCGCGGACCCCGGGAGCCGGGCGTGAGCCTGGCCGAGGTGCACCGCCGCCATCTCGCGCACGCCGCCGACCCCGAGGTCGACGGCCGGGCCGCCACCCTGGCCGAGCGCTACGCCGGTCTCGACCCGGTGCCGCTGGGCGCCCGGGTCGACGGCGCCGGGCGGGCCGAGGTCGTCGTCATCTCCGACCGGCGCGGCCGGCTGCCCGGCCTGCGCGCGGCGGCGCGCGCGGCCCGGGTGACCGAACCGGCGGTGCTGGCCACCGCCTATCAGCGCGCCGTCGGGGAAGTGCTGGGCCTGCGCGAGTTCCTGATGGGGTGCGTGGTCGCCGGGCACACCGCCGAGGACGAGGAGCGCGTGGTGTCCTGTCTGCTGAACACCGTCCTGATGCGCGGTGAGGGAGCGGCCGACACCGAAGGCGCCGACGCCGCCGCGCTCATGGCGACCGCCAAACGCCTCGTGGGCGCGGTCACGGACCAGGACATCCCGTTCTCGGCGGTGGCCAACCGACTGCTCCAGGATGTGCGGCCGAGGCCGCGCCAGTTCCCGCAGCTGTATCTGAGCATGGACTCACAGACCCCGCTGGACCTGCCGGGCCTGCACTGCGCGGAGTACGTGATCCGGCTGCCGCAGCCCAAGTTCGACGCGGCGCTCATCGTGCACTACGGCCAGGCCGGGATCCGGGGCATGTTCCAGTACCACACGTCGGTCCTGTCCGCCGGCGTCGCGCACGACCTCGTCGACTCCTTCCTCGATCATCTCGCCGACCTGTGCCGGGGGCACGCATGAACAGTCGCGAATCGTGTCGTCATGTCACCACATCAGAGAACGAAATAACCCGGGATGGCAGGAGTCCGATTCGATGAGGAATCTGCTCACCGCCGAACAATCGGCGGAGCGCAAGAGGTTTCACGCGTTCGCCGCCGACGCGATCCGACCGCGGGCGGCGGAGGCGGACGCCCGGCAGGCGGTGTCCCGCGACGTCGTCAAGGCGTTGGCGGCCGAGGGACTGCTGTCCGCGATGGTCCCGGGACCTGGAGGCGACCCGGCCCTGGATCCGCTGGAGTACGGACTGCTCACCGAAGAGATCGGCTGGGCCTGCCAGAACGTCCGCAACTTCGTCGCCGTGTCGGACATGGTGGCGCACTCCGTGTGGCGGTGGGGCACCGACGCCCAGCGTGACCGCTGGCTCGGACCGATAGCCGCCGGCGAGAAGACAGCGGCGTTCGCGCTCACCGAGCCCGGGATCGGCAGCGATGCCAAGAGCATCGCGACCACGGCGGAGCAGGCCGGGAACGAGATCGTGCTGCGCGGCCGCAAGAAATGGATCAGCTTCGGCGCGATCGCCGACGTGTTCCTGGTGTTCGCGCAGTACGACGGGAAGCACACCGCGTTCCTGGTGGAGCGTGACGCCCCGGGCCTGGACATCAGCCCGATCGTCGACCTGCTGGGACTGCGCGGCTCACTGCTGGCGGAGCTGACGTTCACCGACTGCCGGATCCCGGCCGCGAACCTGGTCGGCCGGCCGGGGACCGGCCTGACCTTCGTCGCGTCGTCCGCCTTGGACGTGGGGCGGTACAGCACCGCCTGGGGCTCGGTCGGTCTGGCGCGCGCCTGCGCCGAGGATTCCGCGGCCTACGCCACCCGACGCTCGCAGGGCGGCGGGCCGATCCGGGACCACCAGCTCATCCAGGCGATGCTCACGGACATGCACGTCAACAGCACAGCGGCCCGGCTGCTCTGCCACCGCGCCGGCCTGGCGCGCGCGGCCCGCGATCCCGAAGCCATCAACCAGACCCTGGTGGCGAAGTACTTCGCGTCCACGGCGGCGATGAGGGCGGCCGCGGACGCCGTGCAGATCCACGGCGCCGTCGGCATCGGGAGCGAGGTGCCGGTCCAGCGCTATCTGCGGGACGCGAAGGTCATGGAGATCATCGAGGGCACCAGCCAGCTCCTCCAGTCCATCCTGGGCGCCGCCGCGACCGGGGCGGGCCTGTGATGCCGCGTGAAGAAAGGAGTCCGACACCATGACAGGGGGCGAGCAGAACCACATGAACATCCGGACGATCGGCGTCGTCGGCGCCGGGACCATCGGGCGCGGCGTCGCGCACACCTTCGCCGAGCACGGCTTCGATGTCGTGCTGACGGACATCTCGGAAGCGCAGCTGGCCGACGCTCGCAAGACGATCGCCGAACTCCAGCGCCTCCAGCGGTTGTACACCAAGCGCGAGGTGGTCGCCGACCCGGCCGCCGTGCTCGACCGCATCACGTTCGACACCCGCCTGGAGCTGCTGGAGCGCGCGGACTTCGTAGTTGAGAACGTCACCGAGGACTGGAACGTCAAGCACGACGTCTACCTCCGCCTCGACCAGATCTGCAAGCCGGACGTCCTGTTCGCGGTCAACACCTCGGCGGTCTCGATCACCAGGGTCGCCGGCGTGACCGGGCGTCCGGACCGGGTGCTGGGGATGCACTTCATGAATCCGGTCCCGCTGATGCCCATGGTGGAGGTGGTCAAGGGATTCCACACCTCCGAACAGACCATGGCCGCGGGCCTGGAACTGCTCGGCCGGATCGGCAAGGAGGGCGTGGTGGTGGCCGACCTGCCGGGCTTCGTCACCAACCGGGTCCTGATGCTGACCGTGAACGAGGCCGTGTTCTGCGTCCAGGATCAGGTCGCCTCGGCGAAGGACGTGGACCGGATCTTCAAGGGCTGCTTCGGCCACAAGATGGGGCCGTTGGAGACCGGCGATCTGATTGGCCTGGACACCATTCTCAATTCCCTGACGGTGCTCTACGAGAGTTACCGGGATCCCAAGTACCGACCGGCTCCGCTGCTTCAGAAGATGGTCCATGCCGGGCTGCTCGGCGTGAAAAGCGGCCGAGGGTTCTATGAGTACGCACACTGAGACGCCCGATCCGTCCCGCAAGGAGGCTCATATGTCGCGCAACGACGTCGTCGACCGCATCCGCGCCTTCCTCGCCCCCCACATGGGCGAGCACGTCCTGGCCGACGAGGAGGACATCTTCGCGGCCGGCATCGTCAATTCGCTCTTCGCCATGCAGCTCGTCGTGTTCATCGAGGGGGAGTTCCAGGTGACGGTGACGCCCGAAGACCTGGACATCGACCGCTTCCGGTCGATCTCGGCGATCGCGGATCTGGTGCTGGCGAAAACCGGTGCCGTACGCCATGCCTGAGGCGAACCTGATCCTGCCGACGCCATTACCGGCGGCGCTCGCACCGGAGATCGCGCGCCGGGTCTACTTCGTGGACTCGCGGATCTCCGACTTCTCGCTGGTGGAGCGGGACGGGCTGATCACGTCGATCGAAGTGAGGACCGACACCGCGGTCGACGTGGAAGAGCTCGCGGCGCGTGCGGCCGCGGTCTTCGAATCCGAGGTCCTGCCGCACGGGGTGCTCCGGAGGAAGGTCATCTGGGAGTCGGGCGTTCGGCGCCCGGCGCGGCCCGAGGTCTTCGACGACCTCGTCGTCGCCGGAGAGGCGTGCTCGCTCGGTGAGGGCCAAGTCGGCATCGGCGGCAACCTGCTCGCCCTCATGGACTGCCTGGACGACCTGATCCGGGACCTCGTCGTCGAGGAGTTCGGCGCCGTGGAATTCCGGTATCCGACCCTGATGCCCACCCGCGTCCTCGAGAAGTGCGACTACTTCGCGTCCTTCCCACAGTTCCTGATGTTCGTCACGAGGCTGCACAGCGACTCACGCACCTACGGAGCGTTCCGTGAGTCCTACGCCGCACGCCGTCAGGTGTCGGCCGACATCCTGGCCGACTGCGACAACGTCGACTACTGCCTCCCGCCCACCATGTGCTTCCACACCTTCAGCCAGCACGAGGGGACACGGCTCCCCGGCTCGCGACACCGGGTCGTGACCGCCAAAGGGAAGTCCTTCCGCTTCGAATCGCGCTACGCGACGACGCTGGAACGCCTGTGGGACTTCACGATCCGCGAGATCGTCTTCATGGGATCCCGCGACTTCGTGACCGCATCCCGCCGCCGCTTCATGGACCTGGCCTTCGAGCTCATCACCGACCTTGGCCTCGAAGGCCACGCCGAGGTGGCCAACGACCCGTTCTTCTCCGCCGAGGACGGGATCGCGAAAACCGTGTCCCAGCGCCTCCTGGAGCTCAAGTACGAACTGAGGCTCAAAACCGGTCCCGACCGAACCATCGCGGCCGCCTCCTTCAACTTCCACGACACGTTCTTCACCGAGCGCTTCGACATCCGCGAAGCCGACGGCGCCACCGCCCACAGCGGCTGCGTCGGCTTCGGCCTCGAACGGCTGATGTTCGCCTTCCTGTGCCAACATGGCGCTGATCCGACAGCCTGGCCTGACCGGGTGCGCGAGCAGTTGCGTGGGGCGAAGCTTTCGCCGCGGGGCCGGTGACCGGGGAGCGCCGTGGATTACGGGGCACGGGCCCATTCCCGCGAGAGGCTGAAAGCCATCAGCATCAGGGGCAGGCCTGAAGGCAGGCGGCGGCATGCTGGTGGCGCAGCTCGCGGGCGAGGTCGGGGAGACCGAGGCAGGAGGCGATGAGCGCGGCCTGGTTGTAGACGGCCGATGCGAGCCCCTGATCGCTCTCCTTCACCGCGGTGCCGGCCAGGTCGGCGAGTGCGCGTACGCGTTCAGGAAGGGGCAGACAGGCGGTGGATCTCGAACGTGGCCTCATGGCCTCGGTACTTGTCCCTTGTAACGAAGGCGGCGAGCTTCGCCGGCAGGAACTGGAGCAGGCAGCCGCCGAACTCGTGCCGGGCGGGGCGTACCAGAGCAGCCCGAACCGAAGGATTCCGCCGCTGCCTCCCCCGACTCGGCGGCACATCGGGCAGGGAGCGGTTCGTGACCGAACAGGACGGGCAGGACGGGCCGCACCGTCAGGAACGTGCGGACGCGGTGGACCGCGAGATGGCCGGACGCCCGCTGCCCGACGCCGTCGTGCGAGCGCTGGGCCACTGGTAGGAGGTGAATGCGGCTGCATACGCGGACGGGACACCCGGCGCTCACACGATCCGACAGCACCCTCTCCGAGGTGCGTGCCGCGATGAACAGCCGCTACTGACATCCTGGCGCTGCCCGCATAGGAACAGAGCCCCGGGCACGCGAAAGCGCGGCCGCGGTCACTATGCCCCGACCGTGCGGGTCAGCCTTGACCATGGGCAGACCGTTGCGCAGTCGGGGACACACCGGCACCTGGAGATGGGGACCACGGTGTGAGCCGGACGCCACGGTCCTCCTGGCCGTGCAGTGCACCCACCGGCCCGCTGGGCACTGCCCAGCGGGCCGGTGGGCAAAGACGAGGGGTGGTCCCGGGTGCGTGGCCGGCGTTGCGCGGCTGCTGGGCAGCGGTCGACCGTTCGTGCTGCGCAGTCCCGGCTGCGCGTGGCGCGGATTGGCGGGAGTCACGTCAGGGGGCTGCCGGCGGGTGCGGCGGACAGGGCGAGGCGGGCCGTGATGCGTTTGCCGTCGGGCTTTTGCTCCATAAGCAGGGTCTCGGTGGCCGCTGCGACGATCTCCAGGCCGTGCTGGCCGATCCGGCCGGGGTCGGCCAGCTGGGCGGTGGGAAGCACGGGATCGGCGTCCCACACCGCAACGTCCACGACACGGGCGTTGACGCGCAGTTCCATCAGGACCGGGCCGGGAGCGTACTTGCACGCGTTGGTGACCAGTTCGCTCACCACCAGCAGCGTCAGGTCCTTCACCCGGGCGCACATAGGCAGGCGATGCTCGTCGCCGGCCCTGTCGAGGAGGGCGGCGGCGTGGCGGCGGGCCTGGGCGATGCAGCCTTCGCGCCCGTCCAGGGCGTAGTCGGCCCGTATCAGGTACTCGTCCGGCCCGTTGCAGCCGTCACCGACAGCCTGGCTTTCCACTGGTATCGCCGCCTTCGTCCGCTTTCATGCGAGGCCGGGTATCCCGCTTTGCCCTCCGTCATGCGCCGGGGTCTCGTGCGCGGCCGTACGGGTGAGCGCATCCGCCTGGACCCGCGGGCAGAACTCCGTGCGCCTGCCCCGCCTGAGCACGTCCCGGCGCAGTCGAGGAGACCGCGAGCGACATGCCGAGAGGGGAGACGGCCGGCCCCCCGTCGAGCCCCCCAGCGGCGTCCGCGTCGTGACCGTACGGGGCGAGATCGACCACGATGGCACCGGGCGGTTCAGCCAGGCCCCGCGGGCCGGACGCGACCCCGGCACCCGGATCGTGGCGACCCTCCGATACGTCACCTTCATGGACTCCAGCGGCATCGGCATCCTCGTCGCCCCCCACCGGCGGACGGGCAACGCGGGCGGATGGCCGCGCATCACCGCCGCCCAGGAATCCGTCCTGCGACCCGTCGGCCTGGACGCAGTCGTCCCCTGCCACCCCACCGTCGGAGACCTTTCATGCATATACGGGCGAAATGTGCATTAATTTCCTTACAGGATCAAGGCGACACAGCGACTGCTGGAACAAACAGCTCCCACACAAGGAGAAACCATGCGCAAACTCGTCGGCACAGCACTCATCGCCCTTGTGCTCGCCCTCGCACCGGCAGGAACGGCTATGAGCCAGAACGCTTCTGTGCAAACGCCGCCACTTACCACGGCAACTGTCCAAGCCCAGGAGAATCAGAACGAGGACGACGACGACATGGGCTTGTGGGGCCTGCTCGGCCTGCTCGGCCTGCTCGGCCTCATCCCGTGGCGCAAGAACCGCGATCGCGACCGCCATCAGGGACCGACCCGTTCCACCGGCATGTGAGGCTGCGGGGCAGCGTGACGGCACAGACGCTCGAGACGGGCCATCCGCCGCGAGCACGCCGGTAGGACTGCCCTCCCCCTTTGGCCAGACCCTCGCACGACCCGCGGCACCCTCACCATCGGCTCCCGCGCGCTGCCCCGGGGCGGAGCGGCTTATCGCTCAGTGCGTCATCATCGCGGCACCCGCGGTGCAACAAGCCCCCGGGCGGCAGCCTCAGTGCCCCTTCAGGGCCTGTCACACGCCGAGGAGGCCCGTGCAGCGCCTCGGGTCGCTGCGAGACGCCGACTGCAAGCGACCGTCCACCAGTCAGGTCCACCAGTGGTCGCCCTCGCTCGCCAGGCCCTCGCCGTGCCCTGACGCTCGTCGGGCACGCGTCCGCCGTACCTCGTGCGGGGGCACCCATCCGACTGGTTCCGCCAAGACCAGCGATCCACGCTGTGCCGACCGACAAGCGGCCAAGGGGATCACCGCCTGCCCCTCCCCCGGCCACCGAACGCTTTCGACACCGGCTGAGGCAGCAGGCTGGGTCCATGCTGTGCGGGCACGTTTGCGGACCTTTGGGGCGCATCCGGGGGCATGCGTTCCCGCTGGCGATGGAGGGCCCGAAGGCCGGGCGGTCCAGGTCAGGGGTTGGCGGGGACGGTGAAGGCATCCAGGGATTCAGGGAGGGTCTGGCCACCGTCGACGGTGAGGGACTGGCCAGTGACGAAGGAAGCCTCGTCGGAGGCGAGAAAGAGCACGGCGTGCGCGATGTCGAGCGTCTCACCGAGCCGTCCCAGCGGGATGGAGTCGGTCATCCGGCGCAGGTACTCCGGCCCGAGGCCGGTCAGCCCTTCGGTGCGCACGTTCCCGGGCAGGACGGCATTGACCGTGATGCCGTACGGTGCCAGCTCCAAAGCCGCGCCACGCAGGAAACCTAGCTGTCCTGCCTTGCTGGCCCCGTAGTGGGACCACCCGGCGTAGCCAGTCGTCGGGCCGGTGATCGAGGAGGTCAACACGATCCGGCCGCGGCCGGCCCGCTGCATCGCGGGCAGACAGGCCCGCACTGACAGGATGGAGCCCCGGAGATTGACCTCCAAGACCTCGTCCACGTCGTCGGCGGTCAGCTCGCGCAGCGAACGTTGCGGGAAAATCCCCGCGTTGGCGCACAGCACATCGATTCCGCCGAACTGCCGCTCGGCCTCGGCTGCCATCCTCTCGATCTGTCCGGGCTGCCGTACGTCCACGCCCATGCCCACGACCTGCCCGCCGGTGACCTCAGCCATGTCGCTCGCCACTTCGCGGGCCCTCTCCTCGTTGCGGCCTGTGAGCAGCACGGCGGCACCCTGCCGTGCGAAGAGTTCGGCGATACCGAGTCCGATCCCCCGCGTGCCCCCGGTCACGATGACGGACCGGTCCTCCCAGCGCGTGAACGTCATGTCGTTCGCACCCCTCGCCGCTATTCCTTCACGCCGGGGAAGCCCGGCCGCTGTCCCGGTCACGCTAGCGACAGATGCGGACGGGGCGGCGAAGACCAGCCGACACGCGGGTCCTGCGGGCTACCGGTCCCGAGGACGTCCTACTCGACGGCACGCTCACCCGGTGTGACCGGGTCGGTGACAGCCGGGGACCGACTTCTCCCGCCACCGCTGCCACCGCTGCCACCGATTGGACGTGGCTCGTCCCCCAACGCGGGTAGACGGTGCTCGGACGGTTCGGATCACTGGAGGAGACGAGCAATGGACAAGGGCAAGCAGATCACCGGCACGGCCCGCGAGAAGATCGCGCGGGAGATGAAGAAGCAGTACGAGGAGGGCCTTTCCATACGGGCCATCGCCGAGGCGCACGGACGGTCCTACGGGTTCGTCCACCGGGTGCTCAGCGAGGCGGACGTCAGCCTGCGCAGCCGCGGAGGGGACCGTCCGCGCCGGCGTCTCGAAGACGCGGGCCGTCCGCAGGGACGGTGACCGACTGGACTGCGGGCGCGGTCGTTTCGCGAAGCCTCGGCCGACCAGCCGTGTACAACCGCCCGCCGGCCGCATCCCGGATGCGTCGCGCGGCCGGTGCCCGGATCTTCCGGGTGAGCGCAGCGCCGGGGCGGTCCGTCCAAAACCCGGCACGCGTCCGTGCCAAACGCGGGGATGCGCTTGCCGAGTCCGGCTGATGGCTCGCCTCATCCGCATTCTGCAGTTCGGTCACCATCGGCAGAGCCGCTCGGGTCTTGGAGGTATCCCCACCTCTGTTCCGGAGGCTGCCGCCATGGGCGCAGCCGATCCGCTTGGGCAGAGTGTGGGGGCATGAAGTCAACGAAGAAGGCTTTTCGAGCCCGCCTTGTCAGCGTCGCTCTGCTCGCTGCCGCGGTCGCGTCCACGGCACTCGCGCCTGGTACTGCGGCCGGCTCCCACCCGGCGTTCTCGGCTTCCGCGGACGGCCGGCTCACCTCCCGGCAGCTCCAACGCGAGGCGGCCCGCGTCCTCGCCGAGGGCGGGTTCGTCGGCGTTACGGTGATGGTGCGCGACGGCACTCGCACGGTACGGGCCCGGGCGGGCGAGGCCGAGCTGCACACCGGCCGCCCTGTGCCGCGCGGGGCGGAGTTCAGAATGGGCAGTGTCACCAAGACGTTCGTGGCCACTGTGGTGTTGCAACTCGTCGCCGAGGGACGTGTGTCTTTGGACGACACCGTCGAGCGGTGGCTGCCGGGCCTGGTTCGCGGCAACGGCAACGACGGCAGTCTCATCACCGTCAGGCATCTGCTGCAGCACACCAGCGGCATTCACAACTACGGCCCCGAGGAGGACTCCGGGAACACGGCAGCCGATTTCGAGCGGACGAGATTCGAGCACTGGGATGCCGAACAACTGGTCGCCGGCGCGTTGCGTCACCAGCCTGACTTCCTGCCCGCACCAGACCATGGGCCCGAGCCCGAATGGAACTACTCGAACACCGGATACGTGCTCGCCGGCATGATCATCGAAAAGGCCACCGGGCGGCCCTGGGCCGAGGAGGTGCGCGACCGCATCATCCGCCCGCTCGGCCTCACCGGCACCTATGCCCCTGGCGACGACCCGTACCTGAAGCCACCGCACGCCCACACTTACCACTTGTTTCCCGGCGCGGACACCTGGACGGACACCACGGTCAGGAACATCTCCAGGATGGACGCAGCAGCTGCCCTCATCGGCACCGAACGCGACGTGGACCGCTTCTTCACCGCCCTGCTCGGCGGGCACCTGCTGCGTCCTGCCCAGCTCGCGGAGATGCGCAGGACCGTGCCGGTCAGCGAGAACTTCCAACTGGGGTTCCCAGGCCTGCAGTACGGCTTGGGACTGATGCGGCAGCCGCTGACGTGCGACGGCGACACCTGGGGCCATGGAGGGGACCTGGAGGGATTTACGGTGCGCACCGGCTTCACCGCAGACGGGCACCGCGCGGTCATCGTCGTCGCCAACGGCACCAGCGACGAGCGGCTGCTCGCCGCCGAGCGGGCCGTACGGGGGCTTGTGGACCGTGCTTTGTGCGCCGGTACTGATTGACGCGGCATCAGGCACGCGCAGGGCACACAGGCCGCAGCCCGCCGCCCCAGTGGCGGCCGCGGCCCTGGCCAGACTCCCCCGTCCGGCCGGGGTCCACACCATCGCTGCCGCTGTCCTGGAAGCCGCCAGATCAGGGCAGCGGCCTTCCGGCCACGCGGCAACCACTGTGTGGCCGCGCCCTTGTCGTCGGGTATCGGGCTTGTCGTGCGCTGGTTCCGGCACGTTCCGGCACAGGGCGTCGCCTGGGCCAGGCGGGTGGGCACCAACGCGGCTGCGCACGTCTCAACCGTCGGCGCCGCGGTCGTCGAAGAGGGCGAAAAGCGCCTGTTCGTCCGCCTCCGGGGCAGGCTGCTGCGCGTGCGGATTCAGTTCGGCCCATACCGTTTTGCCCCGCGGCATGTAGCGGGCTCCCCAGCTGCGGGTGAACTGTGCCACGAGGAACAGGCCGCGTCCGCCCTCTTCGGTCGTGGCCGCCCGCCGGATACGGGGAGAGGAGTTGCTGCGGTCGGAGACTTCGCAGATCAGTGAGTCGTCGCGCAGCAGCCGCAGGCCCACCGGCCCCGGGCCGCCGTACCGCACGGCATTGGTCACCAGTTCACTGACCACCAGCCCGGTGTTGAAGTCCAGCTCGGGCAGGTTCCAAGCGGCGAGCTGGGCCCTGGTCAGGGCTCTGGCGCGGGCCACTGCCGAGGGTTCGGCCGGCAGCTCCCAGCACGCCACCTGGTCCTCCGGCAGTGCATGCACACGAGCCAGCAGAAGGGCCACGTCGTCGTGGGCGCCGTTGGGCAGCATGGTGTCCGTCACCCGGTCGCAGACGTCTTGCAGCTGCGGACCGGCACCGACCAGCGAGGCCAGAAGCTCCTCGGTGCGGGCGTCGGTGTCGCCGTAGCCGCGGCCTTCTTTGAGCAGGCCGTCGGTGTACATCAGCAGCAGGCTGCCCCTCGGCAGGTCGACGCTGGAGGACTCGTACGGCTGGATGCCGCCGAGCCCGAGCGGTGGTCCGGCCGGCAGGTCGATCAGCCGTGCCGTGCCGCCCTGCGTCACCACAGCGGGGGGCGGGTGGCCGGCCCGCGCAGCGGTGCACCTGCGGGAGGCCGGGTCGTACACCGCGTAGAGGCAGGTCGTCCCGGTGGCAGGGTCCGGTTCGTCGGCCGTTTCGCCGGTGGCGCGACTGACCAGGTCGTCCAAGTGCGCCAGCACTTCCTCGGGCAGCAGGTCCAGCCCGGACAGCGTTCGCACTGCCGTGCGCAGCCGGCCCATGGTCGCTGCGGCCTGCAGACCGTTTCCTGGCACGTCCCCGACGACCAGCGCCACGCGCATCCCGGACAGCGGGATGACGTCGAACCAGTCCCCGCCCACCCCTGCCCCGGCGTCGGCGGGCAGATAGCGGGAGGCGAGGTCGACGGCGCTGACTTGGGGCAGGACCTGCGGCAGCAGGCTGCGCTGCAGGGTGAGGGAGGCGTGATGTTCCCTGCGGTAGTGACGGGCGTTCTCCACGCTGATCGCGGCCCGGGCCGCCAGTTCCTCCGCAAGGGTCAGGTCGTCCTGCTCGTACGGCTTCGTCCTGCCACGGCGGTAGAACCCCGCCAGGCCCAGAATGGAGCCGTGCGCGGACAGCGGAGCACCCAGGTAGGAGTGCATGCCCTCGCCGAGCAGGTCGACGGGCTGTGCTCGGCCCGCCGAGGACTCGGCCGGGACGGTGGCCCACACCGAGTCCGTGACCGGCTGCCCAGTCTCCAGACAACGGGCCTGCGGGGTGCCGGCGGGGTAGTGCACCGGCTCGTTCACACCGCCGGTCCAGGCGTCGGGAACCATGCCGTCGGCCCGGGCGGCCGCCCGGCGCAGCGCCGCGTCGGAACTCGACTGTCCGGGCGGTGCACCTTCGCCCGTCCAAACACTGTCCACCAGATCGACGACGACCAGGTCGGCGAAGCGGGGCACGGCGATCTCCGCGAGTTCCTCGGCGGTGCGCCGCATGTCCAGGGTGGTGCCGAGCCGGTTGCCTGCCTCGTTCAGCAGAGACAGCCGCCCACGCGCCTCGGCTGCGAGGCGTCCGACGCCCGGTTCGCCCACCATCAGCAGCCAGGCGTCGGCCGGTGTCACCGTGTGCGGATCCCCTGCTGCCTTGGGTGCAGTCGCCTCCGCCGCGCTGGGAGAGCTCATGAGCTGCGCACGATGACCATTGAAGGCTCTCGCGATGGCTGGACTTGGTGCTCCTTTGTCGCGGATGTCCTCGAAGCTGACCTCGACGGCTGCGCCCTCCGCGTCGCCGTGATGCAGCTCCCGGCGGCGCAGCATGGCGACACGGCTACCCGCGAGAGGTACCTCAAGGAAGGTCTCCTCGGTCGAGGAGATCAGCTCGATGGAGCGCTCCAGCAGTATCAGCCGCTCTTGCGAGGCCAGCGAGGGCGGCGGTCCCACGAGTGCGGACAGCGCCCCCGAGCTGAGGTCCAGCTCGGCATGCCTGCCGCGCTCCCGTGCCCGCTGGAAGGAGTCCACCAGCTCGCGCTCGCGGGCCGAGCTCAGCTCCAGCAGGCGCACCCCGATGCGTTCGGTGGCGTCCTGCAGGATCAGTGCCATGGTGGGGTCGGCCAGCGCCCGGGGCACGGAGAGGTTGACCGCGCCCCGCACAGTGCCGCCCACCGGGTCGCGCACCGGCGCGGCCATGCAGGTCAGCTCTTTGAGGTCGTGCAGGAAGTGTTCATGGCCGACGACCACGAACGGCGCCCTGGTGCTGAGCGCCATGCTGACACTGCTGGTCCCCATGAACCGCTCATCGACATTGGCACCCGGCACCAGAGAGGCCGCGTCCATCAGCTTCAACCCTGCCGGGCCACCCCACCGATGCACGATGCGCGCCTGCGAGTCGGCCAGCGCCACGGTCACCGGCACGCCGGAGAATTGCTCGTACAAGCGGTCCAGCACCGGAGCGGCCGCCCTCATCAGTCGCGCGTCGAAATCCAGGTTGTCGTCGATCGGCAGGGCAGCCCGGTCACGGTCAATGCCGAGCGACTGTGAGCGTTGCCAGGAGGCCAGAATCTCCGGTCGCACCCCGAAAGACGGCGGCGTCCGGTCGCCGCTGCCCGGATGAGTCGGATGCGAGTTCACAGAATCCAGAGTAATCACCCAAAGTGGACATACGTCTGGTGTCCGCCTGTCCGGGACCACCGAAGGAGTTGCCCGTCAGACCGCGGAGTCGGCGCAGCCGTCGGACCGCTGACACTGCGATCCGGGCCGGGGGCGCCCCCTACCGATCATCCCTGACGCTCTGTAACATCCCCGTGACGGAACGATGTATTGGGAAGGACGCATGCGCTTACCCACGGATACCGCCGTCCCGGCCTCTCAAGGCTGCAGACCCGTCTCCTGCGCCCGCTGCAATCCTTCCCCGGCCCTGCTCGCCCGAGCGGCCCACACCTTCGCTTGGTTCCTTGCCGAGCAGACCACCGGCTGGAACGACATGGCCGACGACGACACGGAATACCCGCAGACCACCGCCGACCAACCGCCCGGTCGAGCCTGCCCTGCCAGGCTCTGTGCGCACACCAGCACACACACGGTTCTGCACGACCCTGACGGTCTGATCGAAGCGCACCTTCCGCTTGACCGTGAACCATACGAGAGGCTCGTCGAAACCGTCCTCACGTGGGCGGGTTCCGACCCACTGACACCGCGCGACTATGAGCAGATCGCCCTCCAGTTGACCGGTCACGCTCGCGCGGTCATGGCCGGCGTCGAGCGCCGCGTCGGCCAGTGGCCGAGAGGCAGCGAGCCCCGGTTGCTCGCCGACGTGGTCCTGCGCGAGGCGGACGGTCGGTTGTCCCTGAAGCCGGAGGGCACGAGGCGCTGTGTACAAAATCGTGCCCGCCTCGTGCGCGCCCTCTACGCCAACCTGGACCGTTTGCGATGCACGCCCTCTCAGTACACCTAACGTCACGACGCTCCCGCTGCTCGCTCGCCCCCCACGAACAGCTCACATCGAACAGGCGCTGCGTGTAACCCGGTCCGCAGTAGTAGCCACCCCAGGTGCCGCACTTGCCGAGACTTTGCCCAGGTTGTCGTCTCCGTTGCCCCACCCGTAGGACTCATGGCCGTCCGAGCGCAGCAGGGTCCGCTCCGCCTCCCCCCAGGTCACCAGGGGATCGATATGGAGCGGGAAGTGCTGCGCCTCGGTGTCCGCCAGCAGACCCGGGTCGGGCGTGACCGTGAGCAAAGAGTCGTCAACCGTGACGTCCATCGGCTTCACCATGTCACCGGCCATCGGTTCGACGCCGGGGTCGCCGTCGTCGGCCCCCTCACCAGGCTCCGACGAGGCGGCAGCGCTCAGGGATGACTTCTCCACCATCGGTGGGGTGACGCTGGAGCCCGCCGAATTCCACATCTGCGCCCTCGGCGCACGGAACACCCAATTGCCGTCAGCATCGACAGCGTTGTAGCCACCGCTGTTGTTCTCGACAACGCTGAGCTGGGACGTCCTCAGCGAGTACTCGGTCTGCTGCAGTTCGGGGTGTGCGGCAGGCTCGGGAGTCTCGACGAGCAGTCAGGTCGGCCAGCGTCCTCGGCTGCCGTGAGACCGGCGCCGGCCGCCCAGGCACTTCGGCAGCCGGAAGGAGTCGCAGGTCGGCGTGGTTGATGAGCCAGCGGAAGGAGCGGGTCTCAGCGTGACCGCCGCCATCCACGGGCACGAGCCGTCCGATCTGGCCGTGGACATCCCCAACCGTCCACTCGACGCCGTTGAGCGCGACCCGCCTGCCCGGTGCGATCTGCAAAAACGCCCGCGCCGCCATCACGCCCCCCCCCCGGATCAGCGAGCTGTCGCGCAAGGGGCTGCCCAGATCAACGCCATGTTCGCGGTGCCAGAGCAGCCGGACGATGTTGGCCCGGCCAACGGAAGGCACGCTGGTCGCGTCCGCCAACGCGGAGAACGTCACCACGCGCCCCTCCCGGCCGCCGATGATCGCCAGCAGCTGGTCCCGCATGCCCGGCAGATCCCGACGCCGTTGCCGTTCACCCCGCCGTATGTGACGTACGGAGCGCCGGTGAACGCCCGCTGCACCGGCAGCTCCGGCGCTGCGGACGGGGAGTGGGCGGCGGCCGTTGGACGGCGGCTTCGGGCACGGGCCCGCTCAGCGCCCGGACGGCGTTCGCCTCGGCGGCGCGCTCGAACCGGTCGCCGGGGTCGCTGACCGACAGTCCGTCCCCGTGGTCGGTGCCGGACACCGGGCCCGACCGCTGCTGGATGACATGGGTCAACTCGTGTGCCAGGTGTGCTTGTCGCCGCCGTCGTGGCCGATCACGACGTGCTCGCCGGAGGTGTAGGCGCGGGCGCTCATCTCGGCCGCCGAGCGGGCCGCAGCGGGGCCGTCGTGGAGCCGCACGCTGCTGAAGTCGGCGCCCAGGCGGGCCTCCATCTCCGTCCGCACGCCGTCGGCCAGCGGACGGCCCGGCGACCGCAGTACCTGGTGGACCGTCGAGCGCTGGACCGGTGCCTCCTCCGGCTCCAGGTGCCGCCCGACCAGTCGGACGACGGCCGCGTTGCCGATGCTGCGCTGCAGCGCGGCGAGCGAGCGGGGGTCCGGCGGCGCGGACTGCCGCCGTGCGGTCGATCGGCCGCGGTCGCGGCGCTCGGACTCGCTCCGCGGTTTCGGGCCATGCGCGTGCACATCCACCTCCTGGACAGGCGGTTCGCACCGCGGTCGCTGTGTGTCCATGCCGGTCTACGGCGGATGCCGTGGGCCGCGCAAGGACCACAGGGGCAGTGTCGGGGGCAAACTCCGGGGAACCCGCCGGTGTCACACCGGCCGACCGGCCCCGGATCGACGCCACCGTCGCTCAGGCCCTGTCCGGCAAGACCGACCGGACAGGGCCTGAGCGGCGCCGACCGCACTGGTTGGAGTTCTCCCGGCCAGGTTCCAACTAGCGTGTCACGGCTCAACAACACGGCATTACGGAAGCAAGATCCGCCAACTACTGCGCTCGTCCGCCGAGTAAGCATCTCGGTCGCAGGACGCCCGTCCATCCTCTGCCCCTGTCCGGCCGGACAGGGCACCGTCCTGGGGGATGCCGCGTGTTGCCCAGTCTGCTCGTGTCTTCGCTCACCCGGATGACGAGTCCCTCCTCGCCGGCGGCGTGCTTGCCCAGCACGCCGCCGCCGGGGGCCCAGGTGGCTGTGGTCACCACCACCTGGGCCCCACTCCCCGAGCCCGCCTCACCGTAGTGCCGGCCTCCACCGCCAAGGGACCGGAGTACGACCATGTCGTGGTGGTCGAGCGGGCAAGTCGTTCACCAGTGGACGGTTTGCCTGCCATCGGGGGTGACGGTAAGCGTGAACGTCTCCACCGCAGGTTTGCCAACGGCGTGCCAGCGGCCGAGGTGTTCTTCGGCCGCATCCCAGAGGGCGTCGGGGCCGTCCTGTCGTACAACCCAGCGGCCGTTGTCCTCGTGGAGGGCAGCCCATGAACTGGACTCGACGTCGATCAGTACGTGTTCGGTGTGGCCGTCGCGTTCCACGGTCAGTTGCTGTGCACGCGGCACGGCGCATTGGAGGATGAAGCGGGCTGTCCAGTCGTTCAAGGCATCGGCCCCTGTGGTGGTCTCGCGTTCTTTGCCCGCGCTGAGGTCGGGAAGCAGTCCGAGCGGACGCGGCAGGTGTGGTCGGGCCAGCATGAAACTCACGTGGCCGCTCAGGAGCGGGCCGGAAGCGCTGCCGTCGTCGTGGACCGTCAGTTGTGCGAGTTCGCAGGCGTTGAGCCATCCGCCGACAGGCGTCAGGATCAGTCCACCGGGCCGGGTCTGTTCGATCCAGGCAGAGGGCACTGTGTGCACGCCGCACGTGGCGATGGTTCTGTCGTACGGTGCCCCGTCGTCATAACCGAGCAGGCCGTCGCCGCTGACAAGCATGGGGTAAAAGCCCAGCCGTCCGAGGGCCGTTCGTGCTTGCGCGGCCACGTCTTCGTCGTACTCGATCGAGGTGACGTTCTGCTCGCCCAGTCGTGCGCAGAGCAGTGCCGTTGAGTAGCCGGTGCCCGTTCCGATTTCCAGGACCCGGTTTCCCGGTTCGACGTGCAGGTCTTCCAGCATGCGCAGGACGAGGGAGGGGAGGGTGCTGGAACTGGTTGGCTGGCGCATGATGTGACCGCGGATGTCTCTTGGCACGATGGTGCCTGCAATCTGGGTCACCAAGGACTCGTCCGTATAGCAGGCTTCGAGCCAGCCGGCTTCCCCTTCTAAAACAGGTGCCCACGCCGTCGGCACCGTGTTGTCCACCCGGCGAAAGAACCCGCCGCGGAGGAATTCGTGTCGGGGGACCGCTTCGGCGGCGCGGCTCCATGCGTGCGTGCGCAGGACGCCGTTGGCTGTCAGCACGCCGATGAGTTGTTTGCTGAGGTGGTCCTGGTCGTTCACGTTTTCCTCTCCAGTAGGTCTGCCAGGGCCGCGCACATCGGCAGACCGGTTTCAGGTTCCAGCCAGTACCATTGGCCGGAGGGATTGCATTCCAGGAACCACCACGTGCCGTCTTCGCCTACGCAGAAGTCGAAGGCGCCGAACACAAGCCCGAAATGGTGCATGTACCGGCGGAGTCTGTGTTCGATTCCTCGGGGCGGCTTCACCGGGCTGTAGGACAGGCGGCTGTAGTCGGTGCGCCAGTCCAGGAGGTCGGAGTCGATGCGGACACAGAAGATGTGAGAGCCAATGACGGTGACGCGCACGTCCGCCGTCTTGGCCACGCGCTTTTGGAACAGGTGCACGGTGCCGGCCACATCGTCGTCGATGTCCTCGGCGGTCACCTCGGCGATCCTGACGACGTGGGAGACGCCGTCGACCAGGTACACCGGGTTGTGCAGCGGCTTGTAGACGACTGATCCGTGCCGCTTGATGAACGCTTTGGCGGCGTCCGGACGGGAGGTGACGAGTGTGGGAGGCACCTGGAAGCCGGCGTCCACCGCTGCCGCCAGTCCGGAGGGCTTGAACTCGGCGTCGCCGATGCGGTGCGGGTGGTTGACGTAGAGGCAGCCGGGCAGTGACGCGAGAACTCCGCCGAGCCCGTACCTGGCCTGAGTGAGGGCGAACCGGGCATCCTGCTCGTCAAGGTGCGGGAAGGCGAAGCCGGTCGGGCGGCGGTAGTACAGGGCACGTACGTTGGCCAGATCCGCGGTACGGGACGGCGTGTGAAGGTGGCCGCGCATACCGTGACCGCTGATTTCGGCTTCCACCGACAGCGACGCAGGGAAGTCACTTGGATCCAGTCGCACGACCGGGACGTCCCGGTCGTGCAGTTCGCGGATCACCACGTCGGCGGTGGGATCGTGCAGGCTGGTGACGACCAGCACCGGACCTGGGTCACTCACTGGTCGGCGTCACTGCCCGTGTCGCTGTCCTGCGTGGAGCCGTTACCGTCGGGGCTGGTCCCCGTGGCAGGGCTCGTGCCCGTGCTGGTGCCGTGTCCCGGCATCTCCATAACCTGACCGGTGAAGTCGAAATAGACGGCGGCCTGCGTGGTCGGATCCAGTTCGACCCTGGCATACCCGGGAGCCATCGTCGGGTAGGCCGCCATACGGCTGATCCCCCACGGCTTCGGAGTGATCCTTCCCTGCGGGACCGCAGGAGCAAGCGGTAAACGATCAGAGTGAACGAACATACGTCTCCCCCTTTTCGCCGGACTCACCACCGTCACGGGCCACACGCTCCCCACGGACGATGTGACCTCCATTTGCAGCGTGACCCCCGCCTCAGCTCCGCCTGTCCACCGGATAGGGAACACCCATGAAACCGGCAGAGCTTTCCGCGTGACCGATGCTCCAGACCGTACGGCATCCGGACAACCCGGCAAGAGCTTATTAAGCCGGACACCTTGTATCGCTGCATGTTGGCGAGGAGACGTCAGGTCAGCAGGCCCTTGGCCCGCTCTGCACAGCCGGGGCAGACGGGTCACAGGCGCTTCGTGAGCCAGTCCGACGTCCGAATGCGTGTGCCAGAACGCCGCCGACCCGTGGAGTGCCTGGCTCTCGACGCAGGCACCGCCGCCATCCGCCGAACCCCCCAACGCACCAACCCTGGCGGACTCACCACGCTGCCACCAAAACACGGGCCTCCGAACGCCGCATCACCCTCCCCACCCGCCGCGTCCACCACCGCGCAGGGCAGAGCGATCGACCCGACCAATCTCACCCGCGTCTTCGCCACGCTCCTCCGCATTCGCTGCCACGACCTCCGCCACTCCACCATCACCCTGCTGCTGGAACGGGGCGTCGAACTCGTCGTGATCAGAGAACTTTTCAGCTACGCCAGCTGGCCCCGATGTAGGCGCGGTCGGCGAGGACGGGTACGCTCCTGGCGTTCTGAAGTCGGCGGCGATCTGCGCGAGCGTGTCGTGCCGGCGAAGGTAGACCAGGCCGACGAGAGCACGCTGGTGAGGCAGGAGCATGCACCGGCGGTCACCCTCACGGTGACGATGAGCATGGTTACCCACTCGACCAGGGCGTGCGGGAGGTCGGGTGCGGCAGGATAGGGAACCAACGAGGCGCCTACGCTGATGAGTTGAAACGTCGATCCCACCCGCACTCAGCGGTGTCACGTCGACCTCCCGTCAACGCATTGGCTGGTGTTCCGCTCAGCGCGCTCGACCGGGTCCGTGTCCTTTCGCCGTCGGCTCCCGCGCGCCGCGCAGCCGGACGGTGGCGGTAGCAGGGGTGGCAGTGCTGGCGGCTTGCCTGGTCGTTGGTGCGGTACGACGTCGGCGCCGAGTTGGCACTGACGACTGGGGACCGGCCTACTCCTGTCGACCCGCGGCCGATGGATGTTGATGGCGGTTTCCACGACGTCAGTCGCTCCGATCGCGTTGCCCACCACTTGCGGCGCTGCGTTGTTGCCCGCAGCACTCAGCTCGCTGCGACGTCGTTGCCCGTGGGGTGCTCGTCTGCGGGGCGGTCTCCTGTGCCGGGACCGGCTTTCTCCGCGTCTGCCAGCCGTGCTTCCAGGTGTCCGCCGACGATGCGGGTGTCGAAGGCGGGCTGCGGCGCGGTCGCCGGGCCGCCGACGTTCCAGCCGTCCGACAACCGGAAAACACTGCCGTGCCAGGGGCAGCGGATGCATCCGTCGTGGACCTCGCCCTCCGACAGCGGGCCGGCCATGTGGCTGCACTGGTCGGCCAGCACATGGACACTCCCGCCGACCTCACGGACAACGACGACCGGCACCTCGTTGACACGACGGCGAACGGGCTCGCCCACCGGGATATCGGCCACAGCGCCAAGCCTGTGCCAGCCAGGCTTCACGAGATAAGGGACCTGCTCGGCATGGTTCGCGCCGGATGCCTGCCGGTAGGCCATGTGACCGCCCACAGCGCCGCCGATGCCGATGGCTGACAGCCCGGCGAACCCCAGCGCCTTGCCCAGGCGAACACGCCCCTGAGACCGGGCGGCGAACGAGCCCGCATAGAGCGCGACTGCACTGAGGTTGGTCGCAGCGTGGACCAAGCCGACGCGCATGTGTGGACGGCGCAGCTCGGCCCAGTCGTTCCAGCCGGCCACCGCAGCGGGAAGCGCAGCCGCCAGACCCACCCCCACCAGGGCGCGCGCGTGCCGCCGTGACCCGGGTAGCAGGTCCAGTACAGCCGCCGAAAGCCAGGTACCGATGGGAACCTGGACCATCAGCGGGTGGATCGGGTGTCCCAGCCAGCGCCCGTGCAAGAAGTCCCGGCCACGTCCAAGGGGGACTGCTCGCACGGCCCGCCGTACTTCGTCGATGAGCCCGTCGGCTCCCGGGTAGCGCTCGAGCCGGTCCATGGCCGACAGAATCCGGCCGGGCCCCGTCCCAGACGGCAAAACGCCCTGCACCACTGAGGCCACCCGCCCGAACGCCCGCAATGTATTCATGAAACCCATGTAACCCGCCAGATGCTGCCCGAAAACGAGACAAACTCGTTTGCCACCGCGCAGCTGCTCACCCACGGCACGACCTGGCCGACATATGAGGAGCCGACGCCTTGCGCCACTGCGGACGCCGTCGCGGCGCACATAGGCTGGTGCCCATGACCTCAGTGGGGGAGGAACGCACGCGCGCACTGCTCGCGAGGGCTTCGCAGCGATGGGTGCGGCTGCTGCCGGGGGCCGCGGCATTCGTGCTGTGCGTCGCCCTGCTGCCCACGACCATCGTGGTCCTCACCGCCGACTACGGCCTGACCGGAGGCGTCGCCGGCGGGTTGGCCATCGCGCAGGCCGCGCCGCTGCTGCTCGCCGTCGTACGGCCGCTGCAGGCCTGGTACGTGGTCTTCGTCGCGGACGTCGCCGGGGCGCTCGCCCTGCTCACCGTCGACTTCCCGGAGCGGCTGCTGTGGCCATTCCCGCCCATGGAGATCGTCGGGTACGTCGGCATCTGCTTCGCCCTGGGGCTGCTCGAGCGGCGCCGGACACTGCTGCTGGTGTGGCTGGCCACGGCCGCCGCGAACGTGGCCCTGGGGTTCGTCGCGCCCCATGGCTTCGGCGCCATGGGCCTGCTGTTCACCATCCTCGGGGGCGTCGCGCTCCTGCTGGGCGGTGCGCTGCGCGAGCGGTCCGAGGTGCAGCGCAGGCTGGTCGAGCAGGAGACGATCAGCGAGGCCGAACGTGGCCGGCGGACGCTGCTGGAGGAGCGCGCCCGGATCGCCCGCGAGCTGCACGACGTGGTGGCACACCACATGTCCGTCATCACGGTGCAGGCGGACACCGCGGAGTACCGCCTCGACAGGCTGCCGCCGGACGTGCGCAAGGAGTTCACGTCCATCGCGGCGACCGCGCGCGAGTCGCTCGGCGAAATGCGACGGCTCCTCGGCGTGCTGCGCAACGAGGAGGCGCACGGCGAGCTCGTGCCCCAGCCGGGCCTGGCGCAGATCGGGCAGCTGGTGGAAGTGACGGCGAGGGCCCGCGGGCCGGTGGAGTTCACCCCCTGCGACGTCGAGGTGCCCGAGGCGGTCGGCCTGTCCGCGTACCGGATCGTCCAGGAGGCTCTTTCGAACGTCGTCCGGCACGCGCCGGGTGCCCGCACACAGGTGTCGCTGTCGGTGACGGAGTCCGATCCGCGGGACGGTGCGCGGCTCACCGTCCTGATCGTCAACGGACCGCCGCCCCAGCCGCCCAACGGGCCGCTCGAGGTGGGCGGCACCGGGCACGGCCTCGTCGGCATGCGCGAGCGGGTGCGGCTCGTCGGCGGCAGCCTCGACACCGGGCCGCTGCCGGACGGCGGCTTCCGGGTCGCCGCCCGACTTCCCCTGAACTTCCGTGACTGAAAAGGACTTCACGTGACGACGCGCGTCATCATCGTCGACGACCAGGCCATGGTGCGGGCCGGCTTCGCCGCCCTGCTGGCCGCCCAGAGCGACATCGACGTGGTGGGCGAGGCCCCCGACGGCGCGCAGGGCGTCGAGCTGAGCCGGCGTACCCACCCGGACGTCGTGCTGATGGACGTGCGGATGCCCGAGATGGACGGGCTGGAGGCCGCACGCCGCCTCCTGGAGCCGGCACCCGGTGTGACACACCGGCCGCGCGTCCTGATGCTCACCACCTTCGACGTCGACGACTACGTCTACGAGGCGCTCCGGGCGGGCGCGAGCGGGTTCCTCCTCAAGGATGCGCCGCCGGCCGACCTCATCGCGGCGGTCCGCGTCGTGGCCTCGGGTGACGCGCTGCTCGCCCCTTCCGTGACGCGCCGCCTCATCGCGGACTTCGCCAAGCAGCGTCCCGCCGCCCGCGGCAAGCCCGCGCTGCGGCTCAAAGGCCTGACGGAACGCGAGACCGAGGTCCTCACGCTGGTGGCCCGCGGGCAGTCGAACAGGGAGATCGCGCAGACGCTGGTGCTGGCTGAGCAGACGGTGAAGACGCACGTCAGCCGCGTCCTGACCAAGCTTGGCCTGCGCGACCGCGCCCAGGCGGTGGTCTTCGCCTACGAGTCGGGGCTGGTCGCTCCGGGCGACTAGGCCCCCGGCCCCTCCTCCACCCCCTACCGCGGTAGCACCCCCACATTGGCTCCCCGGTATGACGCCCGGCACTCGGCCGTCTCCGCACTCTTCACCCGTCACACAAAGTGCACGGGAGAGGGAGACAGGACATGAGGCTACGCAGGGGCAGGCGGCAGAAGGCGGACAACCGGCCCGAGGTTGCGGCCGCCACACCCGGTCTCGCCGTCGAACTCCGCGACGTGTGGCGGCAGTACGGCCGCGGGCCGGGCACGGTGCACGCCCTCGCGGGCATCGACCTCGCCCTGCCGCGAGGCACGTTCACCGCGGTCATGGGCCCGTCCGGGTCCGGCAAGTCCACCTTCCTGCAGTGCGCTGCCGGGCTCGACCGGCCGACGGCGGGATCCGTGCGCCTCGGCGGCACGGAGATCACCGGCATGAGCGAAAACGAGCTCACCGAGCTGCGCCGCAGCAGCCTCGGCTTCGTCTTCCAAGCGTTCAACCTGCTGCCGTCGCTGACCGTGGAACAGAACGTGCTGCTGCCCATGCGCCTGGCCGGGCAGCGCCAGGACCGGCGCCAGGCGCAGGCGGTGCTCGCCCAGGTCGGACTCGCCGACAAGGCGAAGCGCCGGCCCGGAGAGCTCTCCGGCGGTCAGCAGCAACGCGTGGCCGTCGCCCGCGCCCTGGTCACCAGCCCCGACGTGATCTTCGCGGACGAACCCACCGGCGCCCTCGACACCGGCACCGCCGCCGAGGTCCTCGGCCTGCTGCGCAACGCGGTGGACGCTCTGGGTGCCACCGTTGTCATGGTCACCCACGACCCGGCCGCGGCCGCCTGGGCCGACCGTGTGCTGTTCCTCGCCGACGGCGCCTTCGCCGACCACCTGGAGCGCGGTTCGGCGGAGCAGATCGCGGCACGGATGGCCGTGCTCACCTCGCGCGCCTCCCGCTCCGGTGCGATGACGGGGGTGGCGGCATGAGGCGCCCCAACGGACTCGCCCGTGAGGCCGTTCGCTTCAAGCCCGCGTCCTTCGCGGGGACCTTCTTCGCGCTGCTGATGTCCGCACTGATCGTCTCGGCCTGCGGAATCCTGCTCGAAACCAGCCTGCGCGCCTCCGTACCGCCCGAACGGTACGCGAACGCGCCGGTCGTCGCGGCGGCGGACCAGAACACGTACGTCGTCACCGGCAGCGGCGAGGACCGCGAAAAGGAGGCGACGCCCCTGCCGGACACGGCACGGATGGACGCCGGGCTGGCTGCGAAGGCCGCCGGGGCACCGGGTGCGGTCACCGCCGTCGCGGACTTCACCTTCCCGGTGCGCGCGACGGACGCCGACGCCCGTGCACTGCCTGTTCCGGGGGGTGTGCTCACCGGGCACGGATGGGGCTCGCACACCTTCACCGGCACCTCGCTGACCACCGGCTCCGCACCACGCGAGGGGGAAGTCGTCCTCGACGCGGGAACGGCCCGCGCCGCGCACGCCGCGGTCGGCGACACCGTCGTACTGGAGACCGCCGCCGGCCGGCAGGACTTCCGCGTCGCCGGCGTCGCCGAGGCCGGCCCTGCGGAGACCGCCCGCGGCTTTGGCGACGCGGGTGCCCTGACCTGGTTCGCCGACACCCAGGCCCCCATGCTCGCCGGGCATCCCGGCAAGGCCGACGCCGTCGTCGTGCTGGCGGAGGACGGTACCGACGCCGACGCCCTCGCCGGCGCCGTGAAGCAAGCCCTGGCCGGCTCAGGCGTCCAGGTCCACACCGGCGACGACCGCGGTGCCGTCGAGGACCCGGGTCTCGGGTACGCCAAGGTGACGCTCTTCGGAATCGGCGGCTCCTTTGGCGCCATCGCCGCAATCGTCGCGGTCTTCACGGCCGCCGGAACCGTCGCGCTCTCGGTCAGTCAGCGGGCCCGCGAGTTCGCCCTGCTGCGCGCCGTCGGCGCCACCCCGCGGCAGGTCCGCCGCGCGGTCGCCTCCGAAGCACTGCTCGTCGCGCCGCTCGCCGGGATCATCGGTTGCCTGCCCGGCATCGGGCTCGCCCACTGGTGGTTCGGGCAGCTCCAGGACCGGGGCGCCATCCCGCGCGCCGTAAACCTGCACGTCTCCGGGCTTGCGCTGCTCGCCGCCGTCGTCATGGGGCTGCTCACCGCGCTCGGCGCAGGCTGGATGGCCGGGCACCGGCCCGCGAAAATCAAGCCCGGACAGGCGCTGTCGGACGCGTCGGTGGAGCGGCTGCGGCCCGGTCTGGTCCGTATCCTCCTCGGCGTCGGCGCCCTCGTCGGAGGCACGATCCTCACCGGCGTGTCCGCCCGCTCCGCCGGAGACGACGCGGCCGGCGCCGCCCTCGGCGTCGTCCTGCTCTTCATGCTCGCCGTCGGGCTGCTCGGCCCGCTGGTGGCACGGCTGTGCGCCGGCCTGTTCGGCCTCCCGCTGCGCGGCGCGGGCCCGTCCGCCGAGCTCGCGGCCGCCAACTCCCGTGCCAACGCCCGCCGCCTCGCCTCCGCGATCACCCCGATCGTGCTCGCCGTGGCCTTCTCCTCGACTCTCGTGTTCATGCACACGAGCGAGACCCACGCCGCCGACAAGCAGCTGCGCGCGGGCATCACCGCGGACCACGTGGTGACGGACCCGGCCGGGCTCCCGGTAGACGCGGCGGCACGCGCCGCCCGCGCGCCGGGCGTGGAGGCGGCCGTCGGGCTGCTGAACACACAGGTGCTGGTGCCGACCGGCTCCGGCGAGTTCAAGTCGCTTCAGGGCGCGGCCACCCAGGGCGTCACCGGCTCTGGCGCCGAGCTGGCGAAGGTGCAGGACCTGGACGTACGCGACGGCAGCCTCGACCGGCTCGGCGAGGGGCGTATCGCCATCGACAAGACCCTGGCGACCTCGGCGGACGCCGGTGTGGGCGACCGGCTCCCGCTCCACCTCCCCGACGGGACGGAGGTCAGCCCCGAGATCGTCGCCGTCTACGGCCGCGGCCTCGGCCTGGCCACGGTGACCATGGACCGGGCGTCCCTGACCGGGCACGTCACCTCGGGCTTCGACAGCACGCTGCTGGTACGGGGCGGCTCGGAGAAGTCGCTCACCGCCCTGGGCGAGGTCATCGACGCCTCCGGCCACGCCACCGAGCAGGACCGCGACGCGAAGCTGGGCGCCTGGATGAACAACACCATGGCCGCGGTCCTCGGCGGGTTCGCCGCCGTCGCCGCGGTCAACACCCTGGTGATGACGGTCCTGGACCGCCGCCGCGAGCTGGGCATGCTGCGTCTGGTCGGCTCCACCCGGCGTCAGGTGATGACGATGCTCCGCTGGGAGGGCCTGCTGGTCGCCGTGGTGGGCCTGGTCCTCGGCTCCGCGATCGCCGCGGCCACGCTGATCCCGATGATGAGCGGCGTGACCGGTGACATGCCGTACGTGCCCCCGCTGGTGTACGGATGCTTCGCGGTCGCCGTCGGCGGCCTGGCCCAGCTGGCGGTCACGCTGCCGGCCCGGGCCACGCTGCGCCGCTGGTCCTAACCCATCGGGGCGGCAGCGCCACATGCCGTGCGCGCCCCGTTGCCCCCTTCCTCACCCGGCAATGACGGAAAGGACCCTCATGACCACAACCCTGGCTCCCCCGGTCCCCATCGGGAAGGCCGCTGTCGGAGCCCTCGGTTTACTGGCACTGTCCACCGGCGCTCTGGAGTCGGTGGTGTCACCGACGATCCCGCTTTTGGAACGCGAACTGGACATGAGCCAGTCCGAAGGGGCGCTGCTCAGCATCGTGCTCCTCATCACCGGGGCACTCATCACACCGTTGGCAGGCAAGTTCGGCGACCGCTACGGCGGGAAACGGGTCCTGATCCGGCTGATGGCAGTCGTCGCGGTCGGCGGCACGGTGTCCGCCCTGGCCCCGAACCTGCCCGTGTTGCTGCTCGGGCAGGTGCTGCAAGGGGCGATGGTGGGCGCGCTTCCCCTGTCGTTCATCGTCGTGCGCAAAAACCTGCCCCCGGGAGAGTCGAAGGTCGCCATCGGGGTGGTCAGCGGACTCTTCGTCGGGGGAGGGATGGTCGGCATGCTGTCGGCCGGGCCGGTGGCGGAAGAGCTTTCCCGGCACTGGATGTTCGCGCTGCCCACGATCGCGGTCATCGGGTCCACCCTGCTTGTGGACAGGCTCATGCCGTCCGATCAGCCGGGCGGGTCGGACGACGCCGGCATCGACTGGCCCGGCCTGCTGCTCCTGAGCGGGATGCTGGTCACGCTCATGCTCGTACTCGCGCTGGCGCCCGAAGCGGCCTCGCAACCACTCGTGTTCGGCGCCCTCGTCCTGTTTCTGGCCGTCTTCGTCACCGGTTGGGTGTCCGTCGAACGGCGTGCGGCCTCTCCGATGATCGATCTGCACATGCTGGCACGACCCGCGATCTGGAAGGCGTGTGCGCTGACATTCGTGATCTGCCTCGGCACCTCGATGGCGGTCTATCTCGTTCCGCAGCTGCTCGACGAGCGCGGCGACGGGTACGGATTCAGCGCCAGCGCCACCGAGATCGGCTTCTTCCTGCTGCCCGGCGCCGTCGCCGCGACGCTGGCCGGGCCGCTCGGCGGGATCGGGGACCGGCGTTTCGGCCCGCGTGCCGTGGTCAACACCGGGGTCGTCATGATGGCCGTCTCCCTGGTCGTCCTGGCGTCCGTGCACACCGAGGTCTGGCACCTCGTCGTCGGCAAGGCGCTGATCGCGCTGGCCAACGGCCTGTGCGTCACGGCGATGATGACCAGCACCGCCACGGCCGTCGATGCCAAGGACACCGGCATCGCCACCAGCCTGATCCTGGTGAGCCGCGTACTCGGCTACGCCGTGGGCGGGCAGCTCGGTGGTGCGCTCCTCACTGCCGCAACCCCTTCCGGGTCTGAGGTCGCGGCCGAATCGGCCTACGTCACCGGCTTCGTCATAGCCGGCGTCATCACGTCGCTGGCCCTGTTCGTCACTCGCACCATGACCAAAGGAGTCAAGGCATGACGCTCACCGATCAGGGGACGGATGTCCGCAGCACGCCGAAGCGCAAGGTCCTGATATCCGGGGCCAGCATCGCGGGGCCCGCCCTCGCGTTCTGGCTGAACCGCTACGGATACGCGGTCACGGTCGTGGAGAAAGCGCCCACCCTGCGTGGGGGCGGCTATCCCATCGACGTGCGCGGCACCGCACGGGAAGTCGTCCGGAGAATGGGGATCCTGCCGCGGCTGCGGGAGGCGCACATCGACCTGCGGCGGCTGACCTTTCTCGACTCGGAGGGCAGCGAGGTGACTTCCCTGCACCCGCATGCCGTCACCGGCGGCGTCGCGGGACGGGACCTGGAGGTACGGCGCGGAGATCTGACGGAAGCGCTGTACACGGCGGTCCGTGACGATGTGGAGTTCCTGTTCAACGACTCCATCGACACCCTCGACCAGAGCGACCACGGGGTCGACGTCACCTTCCGCGGGGGCGGCAGCCGTACGTTCGACATGGTGTTCGGTGCGGACGGCATGCACTCGCGCACCCGGGAGATGCTGTTCGGCCCCGAAAAGCAGTTCCACCGCTACCTCGGCTACTGCTTCGCTGTGTTCACCATGCGCAACACCTTCGGGCTCTCCCACGAGACCGTCATGTGGAACGCCCCGGGCAGGGCCGCGGCACTCTACGCCGTGGGGGACGACGACGAGGTACACGCCTTCCTGAACTTCGCCCGGCCGGAGCCGCCCATGGACGCTTTCCGGGACCCGCAGGCCCAACGCGACCTGGTCGCCGAGGCCTTCGCCAACGCGGGCTGGGAGGTCCCGGGCATGCTGGCCGCCCTGCGCGAGGCGGAGGACCTGTTCTTCGACGGGGTCAGCCAGATCCGCATGCCCCGCTGGTCCAGCGGCAGGGTCGCGCTGGTCGGCGACGCCGCGTACGCGCCCTCATTCCTCACCGGCCAGGGCACCAGCCTCGCGCTCGTCGGCGCGTACATGCTCGCCGGCTCCCTCGTGGACCGGGGTCACGGTGCGGGCTTTGCCGCCTACGAACGCGACACCCGGCAGTTCGTGACCGCCAACCAGGAGCTGGTCGGCCAGGGCGGCGCCACCCTCTTCCCCACCACCGCCCAGGCCCTGGAGCAGCGCAACGAACGACTGCGCAGCCTCAGCGCCATGCCCCCGACGGAGGGAAAACTGGCTCATGCGGCGCTCACTCTGCCCGAACCCCTGCGCCCGGCATGACCGGCGAGCCGGGTCGGGCTCTGCTGGCTGATGGAACTCCATCTGAAATGAGTCGAGCCGTTCCGTCACCGACCCGTGTCGTGTCGTCACCGCGGGTCGACGCGCGGCCGTAACAGGCGATCGTCTTGTTCAGCTGTCTCTCGTCAGCAACCTCGACGAGCTCGTTGTCCAGCTTCGTGGCGAGCGTGCAACACAGACGGTCGTGCGGCGGGGGCCGCGGACGAACAAAGCGACAGTCTCCGGCTCCCTCATGGCCTGACGCATCATCGGACGGGGCCGACCAGCGGGTGCTGGAAGGTCTTGCACAGGGTGAGCTCGGCGGACACGTCTTGGGATTGCCACCGGCGGGTGAACTCTTCGCTTCCGTCCAGGAGTTCGGCTACCAGCTCGGCGACCTCCGGATCGTCGGGGTAGCGGGCGGCGGCGGCGCGCAGCCGCCGCGTCGAAATGCGGGCGAAGACGTCCGTGTCCGACACTCCGCACAACCGCTGCCCCTGCGTGTGCGGGCCAAGAAAGACACGGCGCACGAGGTTGCGGTCGCGTCGCGGCAGAGCGGAGCCGGCTACCGCCGCCTCAACCCTCGCTACGAACGCGATCCCCGCAACTACCTGGCCGTTCTCGGCCTCGCCGCCTCCCTCTGCTGCTACAAGCGGCTCATCCGCCTCACCACGTAGGACACGGTCTATCTGCCGCGTTACAAAGTTGAGTACTCATTGCTCTACAACTTCACGGCCCGCCGATCGTCTACCTGGGTGAAGCGTTCAACACTATGGGGGAGTTGCTCATGACCAGAAACCGGATGCGTGCAGTGGCTGGGGCGTGCGCGACGCTCCTCTCACTCGGCCTCACGGGGGCCGCACAGGCAGCGCCGCAGGCTTCGGGCACCGAGCCGGTGACCACCTACGAAAAGGGGCATGTGGTGGAGTGCACCGCGCAGCTGGAGCGGTACGACACCGTATATGTGTCGCTGTACAGCAACTCCGTGCACGGCAACCACACCCAAGTGGTGATCAGCAGCGCCGAGTCGGAGTACGCGGGCGCCGCCCAGCCCGTGAAGCTTTTCAGTCATGGCTCGATCCGGACCGTGGTGCCCGTCTCGCCTGTCGACGGGCGTGTCGAGTCCGCCAGCAGTGCCGTCGTCCACGGTCGCTACGCCCCTGTTGGCGAACCGAGGCCGTACAGCGACGAGATGTACGACGCGGGGTATCGCATCGTCACGACAGGGACTCATCAGGACATCAGTACTCGCCTCACCATCAAGGCCTTCGGCGAGAGGGCACCCCTTCAGTGCGACAACGCCCTCGCCTACGACCTGAGGATCACCAAGACTCCCGTCGTCTGAGGACCGCCCACCGGGTTCCTGCAGCGGCTGCCAAAGCCCTCGTGGCCTGTGATGTGGCGGCTTGCCGCACGCAGGTGTGCCCGCTGTACGGACGGGCGTGGGCACCGTCCGTACGGCGGACGCCTCGCGGTCCGTCAAGACCGCCACGGCGAAGCGGAGTTGCTTCGTTCGGTGGACTGCGCGTACCGCACCGGGTGGACCGGGCCCGTGAGCCCGTGGTCCTGGCGGGTGACTCGGCCGAAGGCCGGGGCATGTCGGAGGTCAGACCCCACCGGGCTGCTTGCCGTGCGGGTCGGAGGCGTTGATCGTCGCGACGACCCGGTCGTAGTCGCCGCGGGCCTCGCCGTAGCGCAGGAACTTCACCCGCTGGACCTGGATCTCCTTCGCGTCGGGTTGCGTTTCCAGCAGAGCGACGGTCTCGGCCACGAACTCGTCCAGCGGCATGGCGAGTTCGTTGTCCTCGTGTCCCGGCAGCAGAGCGGTGCGCACGGCCGGCGGCACGAGTTCCACGACCTTGACCGAGGTGCTGGCGAACTGCAGCCGGAGTGACTCGCTGAGCATGTGGATCGCCGCCTTCGACGCGTTGTAGCTCGGGGTGACCTTCAGCGGCGTGAACGCGAGGCCCGAGGAGACGGTCATGATCGTGGCGTCCGGCTGCGCCTGCAGGTGTTCCACGAACGCGGCGATGAGCCGGATCGGGCCGAGTACGTTCGTGGTCACCGTAGACTCCGCGGAGGCGAGGAACGACGCGGGATCGCGCCAGTCCTCGATGTTCATCACGCCGGCCATCGTGACGAGGACGTTGAGGCCAGGGTGGTTCGACAGGACCTCCTTCGCGGCGGAGGCGATGCTCGCGGCGTCCGTGGTGTCGATCCGCACCGTGCCGATGCCGGGGTGCTCGTCCGCGATCCGGTCCAGCAGCTCGGAGCGCCGGCCACCTACGATGACGGTGTTGCCCCTGGCCCGCAGCTCGAGGGCGAGGGCGAGACCGATGCCGCTGGTGGCGCCGGGGATGAAGACGGTGTTTCCGGTGATGTTCATGCCTCGACTGTCACCGCTTCGGCGCCGCAGGTGCAGAGACCGGTTATCGGGGGATCGGCGATCCCTGGCTCGCCCACCGTGACCGGGCGACAATCGAGCTATGGACCGTGCAGCACTGGCAGACTTCCTGCGCCGCCGCCGCGAGGCGCTCCAGCCCGAGGACGTGGGGCTGCCCGTCGGCGTACGCCGCAGGGCCCCCGGTCTGCGACGCGAGGAGGTCGCGTCCCTCGCCGTGATGTCGACCGACTACTACACGCGGCTTGAGCAGCAACGCGGTCCGCAGCCGAGCGAGCACATACTGGCGTCGCTCGCCCGGGCCCTGCGGCTGACCGGCGACGAGCGCAACTACCTGTACCGGGTCGCCGGGCACAACGCTCCGGTGCCGCTGTCGTCCTCGGTGCACGTCGCCCCCGCGCTACTCCGTGTGCTGGACCGCCTCGACGACACCCCGGCGTGCGTCCTGTCCGACCTCGGGGAGACGCTCGTGCAGAACAGGATGGCCGCCGCCCTGCTCGGCGACGCGTCGGGATACACGGGCCTCGCCCGCAGCGCGGTCTACCGCTGGTTCACCGATCCCCTGGAGCGATCGCGCTACCCCGAGGCCGACCGGGACCGCCACAGCCGTGCCCAGGTCGCGAGCCTGCGTGCCGCCTACGGGCTGCGAGGGCCGCGGTCCCCGGCCGGCAAGCTCGTGCGCACCCTGCAGAAAACGAGCGGGGAGTTCGCCGAGCTGTGGGAACGACACGAGGTGGCACAGCGCTTCGAGGACCACAAGACGCTCATCCATTCCGAACTCGGAGCGCTCGAACTGGACTGCCAGGCCCTGTTCACCGAGGACCAGTCCCAGACCCTCCTCGTGCTGACCGCTCCGCCTCGGACCGAGAGCCACGAGAAGCTGCGGTTGCTCGCCGTGCTCGGACTGGACCGCTTCGCCGGGGCGGAACACTAGGGTCCGTCTTCAAACGGATCTTGCCCAGAGCAAGAGCGACGCGAGACTGACCGCTGCCTCGTATGAGGTGGCGGTCTTGTCGTACCTGGTCGCGATGCCGCGGAAGCCCTTGAGCCGGTTGAAGCAGCGTTCGACGAGGTTGCGCCGGCGGTAGTCTCCCGGTCGAACTTTCTGACTTGCAGCACTAGGGCCCGTCTTCAAACGTTCTACCTGCTGTCCCGCGCCCTCTCGTAGGCGGCCAGTTCCTCTGCATTGCCGATGAAGGCCGGGCCGCAGTGCGGTGGCAGGCGATCAATGACCATCGCTACTGCAGCTTGCGCACTGTCCGTCTCGGCGATCCGCGGGCTGGTCCGGCTCGGCCCTTCGACGTAGTACCGGCCGTCTCCCAGTGTGCCGATGTAGGGGATGTCCCAGGTGTGGCGGTTCTCCGTGCACCTGCTGAAGTGCAGCTCCCACATACCGGTCCAGGGGTAGAGCTGACGAAGCAGCGGCTCGGCATGCGCCACCAGCACCAGCTCGGCAAACGGAGCGGCAAGCGGGAATTCTTCCTGTCGGCGAGGCTCGCCCGCAGTGGTCAGGATCTTGTGCCAGGCTGCTTCGGCGGTATTGGTCATGCCGTAATTGTGCAGGTCCTGCTGCCACGTCAGCAAAGATCACCTCCTGGCAGGTCATGGTCGGATGCACCGACATGAACTCAGCGATCCGGAGTGGGATTTACTCGCTCCGCTCATACCGCGGGCCGTGACTGGCCGACCGAGGGCGGATGACCGGCGGGTCGTCAACGGGATGATCTACAAGATCCGCACCGGCATGCCGTGGCGTGACCTGCCCGACCGCTACGGGCCATGGCAAGCGGTCTACACCCGCTGCCGTCGCTACGCGTTGAGCGGCGTCCTCACCCAGGCCCTCCAGCAGATCCAGGCCCAGACTTATGCGGCCGGCGACATCGACTGGGTCGTCCAGATCGACTCCACCATCGTCCGCGCCCACCAGCACGCCGCCGGCCGAAAAGGGGGGCGGCACCGGCCGGACGAACCGGTCGATCACGCCCTCGGCCGATCCCGCGGCGGACTGACCACCAAAATCCACCTCCCCTGTGACGGCAAGGGCCGCCCGCTCGCAATCCTGGTGACGCCCGGCCAGCGCCACGACAGTGTCTGCGCACGGCCTCTTCTGAAACGGATCCGTTTCCCGCACCGGCCCGGGCCGGCCGCGCTGCAGGCCCGACCAGGTCATCGCGGACAAGGCTCACAGCTCCCGCGGCTTCCGTGCCTACCTGCGAAAACGCGGCATTGCGCACACCATCCCCGAGAAGACCGACCAGCGACGGCACCGGCTGAGGCGCGGGAGCCACGGCGGCCGACCGCCAGGGTTCGACCGGGAGACCTACCGACGACGCAACACAATCGAGCGCTGTTTCAACCGGCTCAAAGGCTTCCGCGGGGTCGCCGCGAGATACGAAAAGACCGCCACTTCCTACGAAGCGGCGGTCACCCTCGCATCGATCCTGCTCTGGGCAAGATCCGTTTCAAGACGGACCCTAGCCCGGTGCCGCCGTGCACTCGCCGCGGCCCGGGTAGCCGGGGCGGGTCGGCGGGCGGCCGTTCGCGTGCCACGGCGAGGAGAGCCTGCTTGTGGTTCCAACGCGAGGCACTGGCGGGCTGCTGGCCGCCCTCGACGGTGCCGGCAAGCCGTTCAGCCGCGACATGCTGCCCGCGCACGTCACCTGCAGTGCGGTGATCATCGACCGCGATCGTCGCGTGCCGCCACCGGGCGACCGGGCTGCACCTCACCCCCAGCGGTCAAGTGGAGGCGGGCGACCGTACGCTCCTCGCCGCGGCCGTGCGAGAAGTGTGCGAAGAGGCCGGGATCCGCCCCGGCGACCTCTGCCTGATCCCGCAGTTCCTCGACGCGCCGATCGACGTGGACCTCCACGACATCAATGCCAACCCGGCCAATGGCGAGCCCGCCACCAGCAGTTCGATTTCCGCTTCGTCTTCTACCTCAAGGCCGCACAGCCGCCGACGCCGGCACTGCAGGATGAAGACGTCGCCGACGCGCAGTGGCTCCCGTTCGCCGATGTGCGCCCCCCTACGCTGCGGGCCAAACTCCTGGACGTCGAGGCGGAGGGCCTCGACGGACAGCCTGAGCCCATCAACGCCAGCGCCCTGATCCACGACAAGGCCCGTCCTTGGGCTCGAAGCGGTCAGCCTGACGCCGTACGTCGTGGAGAAGGCCACCAGCGTCGACGGCCTGGGCGGTGTCCATCGTGGTCTACGCGGGCTGCTGGAACGGTGATGCAGACGCGGTGGACCTCCGCCCGTCCCGCTCCCGCCACGGTGGCGGCATAAACGCGTTGCACCGGCTGTGGGTGGACCGTGAGAATTGCGCGCATGCCGCCCGTGAAGATTGACATTCGGCCATATACCGACGATGACTGGGACGCGATCGCGCGAATTCACGATACCGCGCGCCTTGACGAGTTGCGCAACTCCGTCGGCGTCCAAGCGTTCCTGACGCTCGCGCAGACTGCTGAGCAGGAAGGGCTGTTCGACGGCCAGTTGTGGGTGGCAGAGACCGAGGGGAGAGTGGCCGGTTTCGTCGCGCTCGACGACGACGAGGTCACCTGGCTGTACGTCGACCCGCAGTGTTACCGGCAGGGGATCGGTAGGGCACTGCTGCGCCACGCCGTTGCCGCTGCCGGACCGACGGTTGAAGTCACCGTGCTCGACGGCAACCCAGCCGCCGAGGCGCTCTACGCTGGCGAGGGATTCACCGTCACGGAGACCCGGACGGGCCCGCTGGTCGGCAATGAGGCGTTCACCGCCACCGGCCACATCATGCACCGCGACAACGCGACGGCACGCACCAGCATCGCTGGCTGATTGAAGTCCTCGCACGGTCCGACCCTGCCGCCGGGACAAGGGCCGTACTCCTGAGCTTGGCGTGCACGGTAACGAAGGCATCGTGGAGTTCGGTTCGGCGTTCCCAACGCCGGCAAGGCGTTTGAACTGGTGGAGCAGGGCGAAAGTGTGCTCGACGACGTAGCGGAACTCGCCCAAACCCTTGATGTTCAGGGCGCCCTCGCGGGAGATGACCGGCAAGATCCGCCGCTTGCGCAGCTCTCGGCTGTTGGGGTCGGAGTCGTAGCCCTTGTCACCGGGGAGCGAGTCAGGGCGGCGGCGCGGGCGTCCGCGTCGTCCGGCCACGGGCGGGAAGCCGTCGACCAAGGCGAGGGTCTGGGTGACGTCGTTGACGTTGGCCGCGGTGGGATGACCTTGAGCGGGGTGCCGCGTCCGTCGCAGATCAGGTGGTGCTTACTACCCGTCTTCCGTCGGTCGACCGGCGACGGACCAGTGTCGGCGCCGTCTCATTTCGCGCGGAAGTGGGAGCCGTCCACGCACGCGCGGGACCAGTCGAGTTCGCCGGCCGCGTTCAGTTCGGCGAGCAGGATGCGGTGCAGTTGGTCGAAGACCTCGGCCTGCTGCCACCGCTCCAGGCGCCGCCAACAGGTCTGCCCGGAACCGAATCCCAGTTCCAGCGGCAGGAGTTGCCTGGCTATGTCGTTGTGCAGAACGTACAGGATGCCCTGCAGACACAGCCGGTCCGCCACCGGCCGTGGGCCCGGCGACTTCTCCCAGGGCGGCAGCAGCGGCTCGATCAGCGCCCACAAGTAGTCGTCCACGATCCATGGCCGGGTCCTCACATCCTCCCGAACGGCGACATCGTCACATCGGTCACGCCGGACCAGAGCACTGCGACGAGACCAAGTCATGAGCTCGCAGGACACAGTCTGATACTGCAACGGTCTTCGGCGTGACGGTTGCCAGGCTGTTCGCTGGAGAGGGCTTAGATGGGGATCTTGGTGATGTCAGGGCGTAACGGAGAGGCTAGCGAGGTGCCGCGAGTACGTCCCGGAGTACGTCCGCGAGCGTGACGCGGGCCAGCTCGTGTCTCACGGTCTCCTCGATACCCTCGTAGATGCTCTGCATTGCCGGCTGGATGCCATGACCCACCACGCATCCCTGGTCCGGGGTGGTGCGGTGCATTGCGAACAGCGGGCCGTATTCCACTGCCTCGTACACGTCGAGCAGGGTCATCGACTCCAGCTCGCGTGCCAGCGACCAGCCCGCGCCCACGCCCCGCCGGGACTCCACTAGCCCGGCCCTGCGCAGCTCGCCGAGCAGCCGTCTGATCACCACGGGGTTGGTGTTCGCGCTGGTCGCGATCTGCTCGGAGGTGGCGACCTCATGGCCTTGGCGCTGGTAGAGGCCGATCCAGGCCAGCGCGTGGGCGGCGATGGTCAGCCTGCTGTTGGCGCTCATGGGGCTCCTCCTCTCAGCCACAGCGCTTCATGTTACGGCAGTCGTAACGGTAAATGTTGCGACAGTCTGTCGTAACAATTAATGTTGCGACTGCCGGAAGAGATCAATCAACGAGGTGAGAAGAATGAGCAAGCCACTCACGGGCAAAGTCGCCCTGGTCACGGGGGGATCGCGCGGACTGGGAGCCGCGACCGTACGGCTGCTGGCCGAGCAAGGCGCCGACGTCGCCTTCACCTACGTCAGCTCCCAAGAGCAGGCGCAGGCCGTCGTCGACGAGGTGCACGGCAAGGGAGCCAAGGCCGTCGCCTTCAAGTCCGACCAGGCGGACACGAGCCGGGCGCCGGCGCTGATCGACGACGTGGTCGCTCACTTCGGCGGCCTGGACATCCTCGTGAACAACGCGGCGATCTCCGTCGCCGGCACAGTGGACGACCCGGACGCCGACACCGCCGCACTGGACCGGATGCACGCCACCAACTACCTCGGCGTGATCGCCGTCATCCGGGCCGCCTCCCGAGTGCTGCGCACGGGCGGCCGCATCATCACGGTGAGTTCCGGACTGGGCTCCCGGGTCGGCGTCCCGGGCGTCGCCGACTACGCGGCGACCAAGTCAGGCATCGAGAGGTACACCATGGGGGTCGCACGGGACCTCGGGCCTCGCGACATCACGGCCAACGTCGTGGAAGCCGGGCTGATGGACAGCGGCATGCAACCGCCGGACCCCGACACCCTCAAGGCCCTGCTCAGCTCGCTGTCCTTGCAACGCATAGGGCACCCCGACGAAATCGCCGCGGCGATCGCCTTCCTGGCGAGCCCCGCCGCATCGTACGTCACGGGCGCGGTGCTGGATGCCCACGGCGGCTACAACGCCTGAACCCGAACCCCTGCCGCGCGCCCCGAAGGACATCGCGTCTACGGGGCGCGCACTGCCAACGGCCCGTGTGCGCGTGGACACGCCTCAAGAAGCCCGGATCGTGATCGTGTTACGAGCTCTAAGGGGTTCTCCGCCGACCACTCGACGGCGAAGAACCCCGAGGGCTGTTTCCCAACCCTCCCCCGCCAAGTCACCCGCACAGGCCCGCCCACACCCGCAGCAACCGACCCGGTAATCTCAGCAGGCGAGTCTCCACCACGGCTTCACCGACGGCTCACGACGCACTCAAAAGCCATTTTCACCACCGGCACAAAGCCCTCTCCAGCAGCCGCCGTGACCAGGCCGGCACCGCGCACTCGGACGACTCCGCGCAAGCTGGTGCCCCACGAAGAGGGCAAGCGCGCCGCGCGGGTGGATGAGGGTGAGCTCCTCCAGAAGTGCGCTCGCCTCTCGAAGGTCGCCCGCGAGGAGGGCCCCGGCGGCGGCCGTCTGCAGGCGCTCGCGAGGCGGCAGGGGCGTGCGGTCCAGGCTGGCGGCGAAGGCGGTGAAGCGGCGCCGGGCCGCGGCGGCGCCGGCCGGTTCGGTGCCCAGTGTCCCCGGGTAGGCGGCGAGGGCCTGTGCGACGGGCGCGACGAGGTCAGCGACGGCCGGGTTCACCTCGGTCTGAAGAAGAGCAGGGCCTCGACGGCCCGGTCCGGATGTGCCGCTCCCTCCGCCGTGCCCTCGCACAGGACGTGGCCGTACCGGTGGGTCGTCGTCGCCATCTCTGGCCCCCCGCACACGTCGTCTTCTGAACGATTACGGGCACCGCCGTCCGGCGGCCAGCCCCCGACCATCACGGCACAGGCTCCCAACAGGTGACGTGCGGACGTCCTGCGGGCGAGCCGGAGCATACGCATTCCCGCCATTTCCGCCGAAGCAGCGGCCGTCGAGAGGTGCAGAGGCCACGATCTGAGTGAACTCTCCCTGCAGTCCCGGCATTTGGAGTGCTCATGACGCGTACCGGGTCCCATGCGCCCGTGCTCATCGAGAATCCCACCATCACCTTCTCCAGTGCCCCGCAGCGAGCCCCGCTGCGCCACCTCGACCGGCCCTCCTTGCGCACCTCACCGTCGGGCGCGCGGCGCCGGGCGCGCGGGGAGGCCCCCCGGGTGCTGCTCCTCGTGCCCTCGTACACCCGGGTCGTGGAGCCCTCTCCGGAGGGCAGCAGCTTCCAGGCGCTCGGTCTCGACACCTTCGAGGTCATGAAGCGGGCCGGCACGCCGATCGGGCTGCTGCGCATCGCGACCAACGCCCGCCTCGCCGGATTCGACGTGCGCATCGTGGACTCGCCGTTCGCCGGCTGGGAGCAGGAGCGCCGGCTCATCGATCTCGGGCAGGGCAGCGCCCTGGTCCGCTACGGCCTCGACGACGCCCAGCTCCGGGCCGTCATCGAGGAGTTCGAGCCGGACGTCGTCGGCGTGCAGTGCATCTACACCGTCCAGTGGGGCAACGCCCGCGCCCTCGCCGACCTGGTCAAGGAGATCGACCCCTCGATCGTGACCGTCACCGGCGGCTCCCACCCCAGCGGCGACTGGCGCAACGCCGTGCCGGACTCCCCCTTCGACCACGTGGTCATCAACGAGGCCGACCAGACCTTCACTGCGCTCCTGCGGGCGCTGACCGAAGAGGGCGGCGACATCGACGCCGTGCCCGGCATCGCCTACCGGCGCCCGGACGGGGCCGTGGTCCGCACGACCGCCGGGTCCCCGTACATGCGGATCCTGCCCAAGCGGCAGGGGCTCGACCAACGGCTCGGCATGATTCCCCTGCCGGACTTCGGGCTCCTGGACATGAGCCAGTACGAGCAGCCGTACCACTCCTCGGGCAAGCGGGTACGCGCACACGGCTCCTGGGCGCAGATCTTCTCGACGATCGGCTGCAACGTCGGCTGCGACTTCTGCTACATACCGATGGTGAACGGGCCGTGGCGGGCGCTCGGGACCGACTGGTTCGACCTCCACCTCGCCGAGATCACCAAGCAGGGCGTGACCGAGGTCCTCATCGAGGACGACCACCTGCTGCACGATCCTTTGTACGCGATGCGGGTCTTCAAGCTGCTGCGCAAGCACGACCTGCCGTGGGTGGAGGAGGGCGGCCTGAGCCTGTTCAACCTCGTGCTGCTGCACCTGGGGGCCGCGTTCGCGGACACGATGGACGAGAGCGAGCGGCGCGACCCCAACTTCCGCAACGTCCTCGCGGCAATGCGGTCCGGGCTGACCTGCCGCGACCTGATCAAGGCGATGGCGGACGGCGGCTGCTACAGCGTCTACCTTGCCGTGGAGAGCGCCAACGAGGACAGCCTGAAACAGTCCGGCAAGTCCCGCCTCAACGCGATCCAGCAGGCCACGGGCGAGATAGTGGAGATGTTCACCGAGTACGGGATCCAGGTGACCGGCGGTTTCATGCTCGGCTTCGTCAACCCGCCGGAGGCGCCCGGCCGGGCCCCATACATCGAGTCCTTGGAGCAGATTGAGAAGACCATCGACTACGCGGTCACGCTCATGGGCCACGGCATGGCGTACGCCAACCCGTTCATCGTGACCCCGCTGCCGGGCACCAAGATGTGGGACTTCCAGAAGGACTACGTCGTGCGCCACTACGACAACGGCTGGTCGCACGAGAAGGCGACCATGGCCACGGACGAGTGGACGGCCGAGGACATCGAGCGGATGCGGCTCGAACTGCTGGTGCGGGCCAACGGTGCCGAGCGGGTCACCGAGATGGTCCGCCGGGGCACCTGGCCGGTGGACGCCTGACGCCGGGTCCCGGCCTTCGCCCCCCGTGGCCGGGTGCGCGGCTCGCGCGCCGATAGGGCTCGTACGGTGGCACGGGCCGGGCGTACGGCTCAGCTCCCGCGGCGCGCCGAGCGGCGCAGCGCGTCCGAGGAGGCCAGCATCGCTCCGCCGGTGATGAGGACGCAGGCGGCGCCGACGGCCCAGGTGGCGGCGGCGCGTCCGGTCGCGACCAGCAGGGCGGTGGAGAGCAGGGGGGCGAAGTAGGAAAGGGTGCCCAGGAGGCGGATGTCACCGCGCTTGGTGCCGTGGTCCCAGACGTAGAAGGCGCCGCCGACCGGGCCGAGGCCCAGGACGAGCACGGCGGCCCACTGCCAGCCGTCGGGGCGGACCGTGGTCTCGAACAGCAGGTGGCACATGGCCGCGAGCAAGGCCGTGGCCAGGCAGAAGAACGCGACGACGTCCGTGGGGACCTGCGGGTAGCGGCGGTTGGCCACCGAGTACGCGGACCACACCAGGGCGCAGACCCCGGCCGCCGCGTACCCCAGCGCGTACTCGCCCCGGAAGTGCACGCCCTGCCCGCCGGTGACCAGGAGGAAGGTGCCGCCGAGCCCGAGGACCGCGCCGGCCGTGTGCCACCAGCGCAGCCGCTCGCCGGGGAGGAGCGCGGAGAACACGACGATCAGCAGCGGCCACAGGTAGGCGATGAGCCCGGCGTCGACGGGAGGCGCATTGCGCAGGGCCAGGAAGTAGAAGAAGTGGTAGCCGAAGAGGCCACCGACGCCGAGGGCCCAGGCGCCCGCCGGAAGTCCGCGCGCGAGCGCCGCGCCGCCCCGGAGGGCGCGGGGCAGTCCGATGACGCCGCCGACCGCGAAAGCCATCGCGGTGAGCTGGAAGGGCGGGATCCGTCCGGTGAGGGTCGTGAAGAGCGCGAGCGACGCCCACAGCGCGATCGCCACCGCCCCGATGCCCGTCGCGCGGAGGCTCCGGTCCGGGAGGGGGCCGCCGGGACGAGCGCCATCCGGTGCGTGTGTTCCCGGCGCGTGCCCGTCCTGTGCGTCCATGTGTCCCCCAGTCGGCCCCGTTCGGTGATGGCTCGGTCAGTCGCGACGACTACCGGGGCATCGTAGGGGAAGGCCCGCCCGCCCCCGCGTTTTCCGGACACGGGGTGGGCACGCCGCCGCCTCATCCCTCCTGGCGCAGGCCGATGAGCAGGTCTTTCGGCAGTCTGTGGGTGTCGGATCAGCAGCTCGACGGCGGGTTCGGTAGCATGCCCTACTCGACGGTCTTTCCAAAGCCGACCCCGGTGGCGCCCGCAATGTCGTAGCCCGCAAGATCAGCCAGACTCAAGAGCCTGCGCTGCCCGTCAATTAGAAATGACGTGTACGCAGCCGGAGAAGAGTCATATTGAGACCACCAGGACTGTGGTTGCTGGTGGGTCCCCCTCCTCGTCACGGGGCACAGCATAGAGGCCGTAACGGTCCACAGTGGGCGAAACGAACGAACCCATTTTCCCTGGCACCGGGTGGCTACGGCAGTGCTGAGCTGTGGGCCCGCAGCCGAGTGCGGGCCCACAGCGAGATCAGCGGCGGGTCTCCCACCACAGGATCAGCAGCGTCACGGCGCCGCTGCCCAGCCTGTACGCGACACCCTGCACGACGAACATCGAGGTGACCAGGTCGAACCCTCTCCGCTCGGGGCGGGGCCAGCCGAGGTCGTCGTGTGGTCGAAGCCCTCGGCCTCCAGGCCTGCCGAGCGGCAGTGGGCGACGTCGGCGCCGCGGCCGCAGGCGGACGCCGCGAACGGTGGCCGGTTGCGGGGTAAGGCCGCAAGGCCGGGCATGGCGCAGCGCCCCGACACGGAGTGCGGTCCGTGTCGAGACACTGGTGATGGTCTGGTCAGAGGATTCGGTGGGTCACACGACGCCCCACGAACGCGGTGTCCTTGCCGAGCGTGAGCGAGAGGCTGCGGCATGAGTGAGTGCAAGGAACGCCCGCTGCTGACCTGCGTCGCCGCCCATCGCGACTGCCTGCGCAAGCCGATGCCCAGCGGCACGCTGCCGCAGGACACCCGGCCGACTTCCGATCAGCCGCAGAACGGCGCGCAGCCGCGGTGCCGGCCGCGGCGCGGTACAGCCGTTCAGCTTCCTGCGTCGGTATTCGCCTCCGCCTCCTACAGAGAGGGTCAACGGCCGAGCACACCAGCCAGGCAGCCCACCGCACTCGTACCGGCGAGGACGACACATGCGCAGGCGACATGGCGTTTGAAAACTCACGGCGCAGGGCGGCATAACGGGCCTCGTACTCGCCGCGCAGTTCAATGACCCTGTCAGCCGTCGTCTGCAGCATGCGACAGGTGACGACCAGCCGCAAGGACACGCCACCTGGCCCGGGACGCCGGTCAGCCCGGACAGCCCGGACAGACGGAGCACGGGCAGGTGCCCGGCGATCACCGGCAGCGACGACCGGCCTTCCACGACCCAGTTCTCCGCCCGATTCGGCTGCCGGCTGCACGATTCGTCCCGCTATCCCGACGCCCGATGGCTGTGCGGGGAGGACGGCCCCTGTCACCGCGATGCCGGACACGCGACGGGATGCCCATACCGCGCAGGGCTGTGGAACTTCGCCTGGCTTCCGGCCGGCACTCTCGCGCTGGCGTGTACCTGCCGACATCGCCGGTCGCCGCCTTCGCTGGAGGAGTCGCTGAGCATTCAGCACGCTGCAGCACCTGTCCAGCAGGCGCACCGACGTGATGAGCAGGCCGGCGGAACCCGTCACTCCTCCATCACGGACCGGCGGCGATGGCTGGATCGGACAGTGCGACGCTGGCCGGGAGCTGCTGCACTCAATGCATGACCGACGATGGCACCGTTGACGGGGGGTTCCCGTCGCCCCCGCTCGAACTGATCACTTTCGGCCACAGCACGGCGGACCGGGGAACGCTGGCAGGACTCCTGAGGGAAGCCGGCGTTGCCGCCGTCGTGGATGTCAGGACCGCGCCCGGCAGCCGACGTGACCCGGACCTGTCACGGCAGCGGCTCGCCCAGTGGATGCCCGAAGAGGGCATCGCCTACCGGTGGGAACCGCGACTGGGCGGCTTTCGCAAACCGGTGCCGGGCTCGCCCGACACGGTATGGCGCAACGCGTCCTTCCGCGGCTACGCCGCTCATACCCGCAGCCCGGAGTTCGTCGCCGCCATGGACGCCCTCATGCACCAAGCGGGTCGGGAGCGCACCGCGGTGATGTGTAGCGAAGCGGTGTGGTGGCGATGCCACCGGCGCCTGATCGGCGACTTCGCCGTCCTGGCCCGCGGAATCCCCGTCCACCACCTGATGCACGACGGACGCCTCACAGCGCACCATCCGACACCAGGGGTGCGCCTTCGCGACGACCACCTCCTTGTGTACGACGACGCGGACCAGGCGCTCTCATGACGGCTCGCCTCGGTCAGCCCGATGCCCGGACGGCTCCAACTGGTGGGTCGGGACGTCGAATTGCGGTACGGGCCGGACGGTGGCGGCCGCCGGTGCGGCGCAGCAGGGGTGAGCCGGAGAGGCCAGGAAGCGGCCGGGTCAGGAGTCGTTCGCGGGCCATGCAGAGGTCGGACAGGTCACGGCGGAGTGTGCCGTAGGTGGTGAGGACGATCTCCCCGGGCCGGAGGTCACCGAGGTCGCGTGCGGGTCCGTGATGGCGGCGCCAGGGCGTACCGGGTGCGAACCTGTCGATCTCCCGCCCCCAATTGCCCAGCAGCGAGGCGGGACATACCACCAGGGTGGGGCCGCAGGCCGTTCTCGGATCCTCCTGTCGGCGCAGGTGGAGGGCGATGGCGGTGATGGTCTTGCCGAGCCCCATGTCGTCCGCGAGACAAGCACCCAGGCCGAGACGGGTGAGCCGGTCCAGCCAGGCCAGGCCACGCAGCTGGTACCCGCGCAAGATGGCCACCTCGAACCACCCCCTCCCACCGGGCCGCGGACAACCGGCCGGCTTTCCGACCGCGTCCGTGAACAGCACACGGCCGTCCATGCTCCCCTCGACCAAGGCGTCGGACTGCGTGCGATTGCCCGCCGGCTCGGGCTGGCCCGCATCACGGTCCGCCGCTTCGCAGGCGCCGCGGACGCGGACGAGCTCCTGGTCGGCCGGTGGGCCGGCCGCACCAGCATCCTCGACCCCTACAAGCCTTCTGCACCAGCGGTGAGCACAGGGCTGCACCGTCGCCCGCCGCCTGTTCAAGGAAGTCCGCGAGCACGGCTACACCGGCGGCGAGAGCGTCGTGAAGAAGTACGTGGCCAAGCTCCGCGAAAGCTTCCCGCATGACCCGCCTCGCAGAGCACCGTCGGTGCGGGACGTGACCAGCTGGCTCACCCGCAACCCCGACCGCCTCACCGACGATCAGGCCCAGCAGCTCGAAACGATCCCGACCCGCTGCCCCGCGCTCGACCGAACCTCCCACCACGTCCGCGCATTCGCCGAGTTCACGGACAACCGCCAGGGCAAACGCCTTGGCCGGTGGATCGCCAGCGTCCAGGTCGATGACCTGCCCTCCCTGCAGGCCTTCGTCACCGGCCTCGGCCAGGACATCGACGCCGTCGTCGCCGGCCTCAGCCTCCGCTACAGCTCCGGCGCCGTTGACGGCCACAACAACAAGATCGAGATGCTGAAGAGGCAGATGTTCGGCCGCGCCGACTTCGACCTGCTCCGCAAACGCGTCCTCTCACCGCGCGAGACCGTTCACGATCGCGGTTTCGGTGACCCTCCGTGGGCCTGGCACTGAAATTGATCCAGAACCACGATTCAAGCGCCGTCGACACATCCGCGCCACACGCTCACGCAACTCCAGCGGGTATTTCCCTCGGGGCAGGCATCGGCCGGGCTCCTCTCTGCGAGTGATGTGCGACTGTCTGTCACCACCTTCCGCATCTCGGGGAACCTCAGCTGAAGTGCCGCGACTGTCCCCCAGCAATGTGCAATGGTTACAGAGGGGCTCTTTCACACCCGCACTGGTGAGAGTAGGCATGCAATGGATCCATGGCTGATTTGGTTGATCGTCGCAGCCATGCTGGCGCTGGCGGAAGTGTTCGCCCTTACCGTTTTCCTGGGAATGCTGAGCGCGGCGGCGCTGGTCACGGCGGGAGCCGCCGCGATCGGTCTGCCGCCGTCTTTCCAGTTCCTGGTGTTCGCTCTTGTCGCCACGGTCACCGTGCTTTTCGTGCGCCCCATTGCGCTGCGCCACGTGCTCCAGCCGCAAGTGGAGCGATTCGGTGTGGATGCGCTGGTCGGCAGGGCTGCCTACGTGGTCTCCGACGTGACGGGCCTGGACGGCAGGGTCCGCATAGACGGCGAGGAGTGGACGGCACGCGCCTACGACGAGACGCTGGTGATTCCTTCCGGAAAGACCGTCGATGTCATAGAGATCAAGGGCGCCACCGCGATCGTCTACCCCAGGGACTGAGATCATGGAAACTTCGGCTCTCCTCATCGCCGGCGTGATCGTCGCACTGATCGCCGTTTTCACCGTGGTGCGGGCGGTCCGTATCGTGCCCCAGGCGCGCGCCCGTAATGTCGAGCGTTTGGGCCGGTATCACCGGACCTTGAATCCAGGCCTCAATCTCGTCATTCCTTACATCGACCGCGTGCACCCGCTGATCGACCTGCGGGAACAAGTCGTCTCCTTCAAACCGCAGCCGGTCATCACCGAGGACAACCTGGTCGTCGAGATCGACACCGTCCTGTACTTTCAGGTCACCGATCCGCGAGCGGCGTTCTACGAGATCGCGAATTTCCTCCAGGCGGTCGAGCAGCTCACCGTCACCACCCTTCGCAACGTCGTGGGATCCATGGACCTGGAAAAGACCCTCACATCCCGGGACACCATCAACAGCCAGCTCCGCGGCGTGCTGGACGAAGCGACCGGCAAATGGGGGCTGAGGGTCAACCGGGTGGAGATCAAGGCCATCGACCCTCCGCAGTCCATCAAGGACGCGATGCAGAAGCAGATGCGGGCCGAGCGGGACAAACGAGCCGCGATCCTCAACGCCGAGGGGCAGCGCCAGTCGCAGATCCTCACCGCCGAGGGCGACAAGCAGGCCGCCGTCCTGCGAGCGGAGGGCAACCGCACCGCTGCGATCCTCCAGGCCGAGGGCCAGTCCCGGGCCATCGACGACGTCTTCCAGGCCGTGCACCGCAACGACCCCGATCCCAAACTGCTCGCCTACCAGTACCTCCAGATGCTGCCCCAGCTCGCGCAAGGCCCGGGCAGCACGTTCTGGGTGATCCCGAGCGAGATGACCTCTGCGCTCCAGGGTGTGTCGCGTGCCTTCAGTGAGGTGCTGCCGCAGTCGCCGGCCACCCGCGAAAAATCCTCGGACGACATGGCGGCGCAGGCCGCCAGCGACACGGCTCAGGCCGCGGAAGCCGCTGCCGCCGCCCTCGCCGACGCAGCCAAGGCCGACCGCGCCGTTCCCGACGCCGTCCCGCCCACTCCCCCACGCTGACTCCGGCGACAAACGCCCGGCATCCGATTTCGGCGTGGTCGGCCGCCGGCCTTCCTGTGAGAGCCGCTATCGCCCATCTCCTCCGCCTGAGCGGGAAAAAGGGGGAACGGACGGCAGGGGCGATGGCCGGGGATCGAGGCCGGCTCAGCCGGTTGCGCACCGGCCGGGACCGCCGCGCCCGTGCCTCGGACCGCGGTGACGTTCTTCCTGGTACGGGAGATCGCCCAGGACGCGCCGATGTGTCCGCCACTCAGCCAGGACAGCACAAGGCCGCCTGCGGCCCGGCCGAGGGCACAATCGGCATCCTCAGCGGTCTAGCGGCCTGTGCGCTGTCCACCGGCCTCGCCCTGCCCGTCCTGCTCGACCTCCTCACCGCAGCAGGACTTCCCCGACCTGTCCAAGGTCACCGAACCACCGCTGTCCCGTGACACGGTCGGCGCCTGGCTACAGGGGCGCCGCCGACCAGGAGGGCCGCCGCAGGGTGCGTGCCGGCGCGCCATGCGGTACTCAGGCCCTACCCAAGACCCACCCCGAGAAGTGGCCGCGCCGGGAGCACCGGCTCTGCCGGCACGGTTGCCACCATCGGGGACCGGCGCCGCACGGGCGCAGAGCAGGGAGACCGCACCGTGTCGGCCTCCGCATCCGTCGGGAGATGCCCAGCGCCACGTCCACCTGTGCGGGCGCCCTTCGGCAGGTACAGAGCACCGTCGGGCCGGGCGGCGACCGGTATGACCGTGGCGTCAAGACGGGGAGACTGCGGGTGCGGGCGGGCGGTGGCGGTTTTCCGAGGCCGCCGGCGAGGGCACTTTGCTGCGGCAAGATAGCCGACGTCACCGAGGTGGCTGCGGCAAAGAGAGCATCCATCCGGCGACTGCACGCACGAGGGTGGGGCACCTGATGACGCAGACCGGCTGTGGCGGCGATCCCGTTCCCGCCCTAACGCCGTCGCCGCAGCCGGTCCCGTATCCTGCGGTGCGCTGTCACTGCGGAGTCACGGACTGGAGCGGCCAACCTCACGTTGTTGCTCGGACGCTGTCCGACTCCCGAAGAAGGGGACCGCTACCTTCTGGGTCTACTCCCCGGCCGATCGCGAAGCCACTCTCAAGATCGGCACCCTCGGCGGCACGGGAGCCCTCGTCTCCGTCAACGACCAGAGCGTCCTGCGCCTGCACAGGGGCGGGAACAGCGTCGCGCATCCCTGTCCGGCGGCGTCAACAAGGTGACGGTGACGGGGGGTTGCTCGACCACCCTCGTGGACCGCCTGACGGTTGCCCCGACCGAGGGAACCCTCACGACGAGTACGTACGAGGCGCAGGACTCCATCCTCGCCGGTTCGGCCAAGCTCAGCCCGTTGTCGCTGGCCACGGACGGCAACGCGATCACCGGCATCGGCGGTGACCCGGGCAACGGCAACACGGCCACGTTCACCGTCGCCGCGGGCAAGGCAGGCCTGTACGCGCTGCGTTTTCGCTACTCCAACCCCGAACAGTCCCCGGCCACCCACTACAACCCGGACCCGCTGGCCCGCCATGCCGACCTCACCGTCAACGGCGGCGAGCCGCGGCACGTCGGCTTCCCGCACACCTTCCACCACAACGACTTCTGGGGGCTGACCGTCCCGGTGCAGCTCAAGAAGGGAGAGAACAAGCTCACCCTCCGCTCAGAGGAACTGCCGAACTTCGACGGCACCACCTACGCCTCAGAAACCTTTCCATCGCCGCCGACCGCCCCGTCCGACGAGTTCGTGCACGGTGAGCGATGAGACCTCGCAGACTGCAGCGTGGCTTGAGTTCACAGTGGTGCGCGTGGGCGTGCACGATGCCCATTTTCACGGCCGGCACCCGCCACGACGCATCATTACCCCCAAGACGGCCGCCCACACGAGACATGGAGTAGGACAGCCGCGCCGTCCGACCTGGAGCGCACAACCGCTACAGCCTGAACACGTTCAGCCATGATGGCTGGTCACACCCCCGCCCTCCGTGCCGACTCGGCGCGGCGCCGTTCGTGTGCTTCGGCCAGCAGGAGGTAGCTGCTCGCGGTCCAAGTGTATGCGCGGTCACGCAGGCCCGTGCCCGTGAGGGCGTCGAAGTTCTCCGCGAAACCGGACACCTCGCACAGAGCACGGAACCGGGCGCTGATGTCGTCCGCGAGGCGGTGATGCCCGGCACGGCGCAAGCCGTCCTCGATCAGCACGGTGGACGGGGCCCATATGGGACCACGCCAGTAGCCGTCCGAGAGGTAGTGCGGTGAAGCGGGCTGTTCGGTGGCCAGACCGTGGGGGGTCAGATGGGACTGAATCCTTCCGGCCAGTAGGGCACTGATGTCGTCGGGCAGGTACTCGCCCAGCACGATCGGCATCAGGTCGAGAAGGCTGGCACTGGTCCAGGTGTCGGTGCCGTCGGCGGCACGGGTGGCGAACCTCTCCCCCGTCCACAGCTCGGCGAAGGTGGCCGCTTGGAGGGTACCGGCCGTCCGTGCCCATCGGTGCGCGTCGGCTTCAAGCCCCAGTTCGGCGGCGAGTTCGGCCAGTTCGCGCAGCTGCAGGATGAGGAAGGCCGCCAGGTCGGCGGTGACGACGACACGTTCGGGGTCGAATGTGGTGGCGTTGTCCCAGCCGCTGTCATTGCCGTGCTGATAGTGGGGCAGGACAGCACCGGGTGCACGGCGTGCCGTGAGCCAGAAGTCGGTCCAGTGGGAGAGCCGGGCGTAGGCGTCGGTCAGTTGCGACCGGGTGAGCGGGGTGGGGAGCCGTCGGCGCAGGTGTCCGAAGGCCCAGCCGTGGATGGGGGGCTTCACGAAGTTGTGCAGGATCTCGGAGTGGGTGATCGAGTCCGGCAGGGCCCCGCTTTCGTCCTGGTGGTCGAAGGGCAGGAAGAATTGGTCCCAGGCCAGTCCGGGGTGTCCTGGGGCCAGGGCAAGGGCATTGAAGCAGTGGTCCCAGCTCCACACCTTGTCCATCCAGTGCTTCGACATCAGCACCGCCGGTCGGGTCAGGAAGCCCGCCGGGCGCACGGTCGCAGACCACACCACGTAGGCGGCGAGTTCCGCGGCGGAAGTCCCGGTGGAGCGCCACGGCGCTACGTCGTCGGTGAAGGCGGTGAAGGCGGTCTGTGCCGCTTCGACGATCCCGTCGAATGACGTGGAGGGCGCGTAAGGGCGGCGAGCGGTCTCGTACTCCTCGACCGCGATCTCCCAGTGTCCGTCGCCGTCGGTGCCGATGACCACACCGCGATCAGCGGCCCCCAGAGCCTGGGCGCCAGTTGCTTCTGCCAGGACCCCGGAAAGGAGCGTGATCCGGTAGCGCCGCCCGGTTTCGTAGGAGGTGAAAACATGTGCTTCGGTTTGCGGCTCCCGGTAGAAGTAGGTGCCGCTGAACGGGGTCAGGGCCTGCTCGGCTGCGGCAATGCCGAGGCCCAGGCCGTGTCCCCGCAGTCGTACGGTGTCCGGCGTCTCGTAAGCGAGGTCGATCCGTCCGGCCGTGCTGATCCAGCTGAGCAGGTCCGGTTTCGCCTCGATTCGCGTGTCGACGCGCTCGCCGGTCGCCGGGTTCAGCGGAATCAGGCGCAGGACCGCGTGCATGCCGGTCTGGTGCGAAACGAGGTGAAGGTCCTCGGCATAGGTGTTCTCCGCCACCACGGGTGAGATGTCGAACCAGGATCCGTAGGTGCTGAACGGAATGTCGTGGACGGAGAAGGACGGGCCGGAACGGGGGGCGGTCATGGGGTGGGAACTCGTTTCCTCGATGTCGTCATGTGGCGAAGGGAGAGTTGTGCCGGGGAGGTCAGTCCTTGACGGCGCCGGCGGTGACGCCCGCGGCGACGTAGCGCTGGGCGAGCACGAGGATGACGGCGGCCGGCAGGGAGGCCACGACGGCGGTGGCCATGATGGCGTTCCATTCCTGGTTGTTGTTGCCGATGTAGTGATAGATGCCGAGGGTGATCGGTTCGTGAGTGCCGCCGTTGACGAGGGTGCTGGCGAAGATGAAGTCCGACCAGGACCACAGGAACGCGAACAGGGACACCGTGACGACGGAGTTGCGGCTGATCGGCAGGATGACGGACCAGAAGGTGCGCAGGGTTCCGGCTCCGTCCATGGTGGCGGCCTGGATCAGTTCCTTCGGTATGCCGGACATGAAGGCCGTGAAGATGAGTACCGCGAAGGGCACGGCCAGGGTGGAGTCGGCGACGATCAGGCCGGGCACGGACTGGAGCAGGCCGAGTTGGAGATAGATGGCGTAGAAACCCATCGCCATGATGATGCCGGGGATCATCTGCGCGGCCAGCAGTGCGAAGCTGAGGACGCCGCCGCCTCGGGGGTGGAGTTTGGCCAGGGCGTATCCGGCGGGCGCGGCGAGGGTTATCGTCAGGGCGACGGTACCCAGGCCGACGAGGAGGCTGGTGCCGAGGTAGGGCAACTGCTCGTCGAGGACCATGCGGTAGCCGCTCAGCGTGCCCCGCGTGGGGAAGAGGTCCGGCGGGTTCTTGCGCATGTCCTGGTCGCGGGTGAAGGACACGTTGAGCATCCAGTAGACCGGGAAGAGCATCACCGCCGTGAGCGCGGTGCCTGTGGCCGTCTTCCACCAGCGGCTCGGGCGCGGTCGGGACGTGGACACGACGGTCATGAGGCGTTCTGCTTTCGCTGGACCTTCAGGTAGATCAGACCGAAGACCAGGGCGGCGACGACGAGGAGGTTTCCGACGGCCGCCCCCGGTCCGAAGGCGGGCAGGGCGTTGCCGAAGCCGAGCTGGTAGGACCATGTGGCGAAGGTGGTGGACGAATCGGCCGGCCCGCCCTTGGTCATGATCCAGATGATGTCGAAGACCTTGAGCGTGTAGACCAGGCCCAGAAGCAGCGTGATCGCGGACACCGGACGCAGCAGGGGGAAGGTGATGCGCCAGAACCGCTGCCAGGCGTTCGCTCCGTCCAGGGCCGCTGCCTCGTACAGGGCGGTCGGGATGGACTGCAGGCCGCTGTAGAGGACGACCAGGTTGAACGGCACGCCGATCCAGATGTTGGCGATGATCACCGAGATGAGCGACCACGACGGCGAGGTCAGCCAGTTCACCGGATCGATGCCGACCGCGTGCAGGGCCGCGTTGACGATGCCGGAGTCGCTGTTGAGCATCCACGACCAGGTGGAGGCCGACACGATGAGCGGCAGCAGCCATGGCACGAGGAACAGGGCGCGCAGGGTCGCCGACAGAGGGAAGTGCTGCTTGAAGAAGACCGCCAGAGCCAGGCCGAAGGCGTACTGGAAGACGAGGCACGCGACGGTGAACACCGCGGTGTGCAGCAGAGCTTGGGCGAAAACCGGATCGTCGAGGACGGTGAGGTAGTTCTCCAGGCCGGTGAACGGCGCATCGCCATGGACAAAGGACCGGACGGTGTAGTTCCGCAGGCTCAGGTCGATGTTGCGCCACAGCGGGTAGGCGTAGAAGAGGACGAGATAGAGCGTCACCGGGGTGAGAAAGCCCCAGGCGGCCCATTGCTGAGAGGACGGGCCACGCCGTGCTCGCGTGCGCACGGGGGGCGGGGTGATCACGGTCGCCCCGCTCCCGGCACGCGCAGGCCGGCGGTCCGGCAGCTGCGTCGTTTGATTCATCTTACGGCCCGCGCTTCCCGGCTACTTGACGGCGGACTGAGCCTTGGCCAGTGCGTCCTTGGGCGACTGGGCACCGCTGAGAGCGGACTGAACGGCCTTCCACAGCTGCTCGGATATCGTGGGGTAACGAGTGCCCAGATCGTCACTGGTGCGTCCCTTGGCAGCCTTCACCGCGTCGACCCAGGGCTTCAACCCGGGGTCCTGCGCCACCTGCCGGCCCTGTACGTCGCCGGTCGGCGCCACGTACGACAGGGTGGTGGCGGTGGAGTAGAGGTTCTTCGTACTGGTCAGGCAGGAGACCAGTTTCCGCGAAGTGGCGTAGCGGCCGGTGTCACCCTGTACCGGGACGGTGACGAACTCACCCCCGGTCGGGGCCGCGGCGCTACCACCGTTGACACCGGGAATGGGCAGCACACCGTAGTCGAATCCCACCTTCTCGGCGTTGGCAAGCTGCCATGTGCCGTTCTCCGCGAAGGCGTAGTCGCCGCTAGCGAACTCCTGCCAGCTGGTCGTCTGGGTGTTGTTGATGACCGAGTTCGGGGCGAAGCCCTTCTCCAGCCAGTCCCGCCACAGGGAGAGCGCGGACACTGCCCGGTCGGAGCCGAGGTCGGTCAACTCGGCGCCCGAGCCCCAGAACCACGGCAGGAACTGGAAGCTGCCTTCTTCCGTGCCGATGGCGGAGAACGTGATGCCCTTCTTGCCGGCCTTCGTGACCTTCTCCAGGGCCGCGGTCAGCGACTTCCAGTCCTTGACCGATGAGGTGTCCACCCCAGCCTGCTCGAGCACGCCCTTGTTGTAGTAGAGGGCCAGGGTGTTGGCGCCGATCGGCGTGCCGTAGGTCTTCCCGTCCGACTGGCCGGCCGCAAGCAGGTTGGCGTCCACCGCGGAGGTGTCCAGCTTGTTCTCGTCGGTCGTGGTGAGAACACCAGCTTCGGCCAGAGTCGACACCACCGGGTTGTCGACTATGAGTACGTCCGCGGAGTTGTCCTGCTGCGCCGCCAGCAGCGCCTTGTTGGACAGGTCGCTCGTGTCGTAGGCCGTTCTCTTGATCTTCACGCCGGCCTCAGTGCCGCAGTCGTCGAGGAGCTTGGCCCAGTCGGACGACTTGTCGAACTGCGGGTAGGGGTCCCAGACGGTGTAGGTACCGCTGTCATCCCCGGCACTCGTGCTGCCCGAGTCCGAGGAACAGGCGGTACCGGTCACGGAGACGACGGTCAGCAGAGCGGCCGTCGCGATGAGACGGCTCCTCGACATGTTGCGCATTGCGGATTCCTTAGTTCTTGGAGCAAATGTGCGTGAGAGATCGTGTGGACGTGCGAGGGAACGTCGGCGCGCCAATGGCAACAGGCTCGTGGCGCTGCGGGGGGGGGTGATGCGGGCCGAGGACCGATGTCGGCATGCAGGACTACGGGGCGAAACCGGCAAAGGAAGTCGGGGTCGCGGGTCCCGTGCTGGACCGCAGGGAGATGGGTGGGGCGAGGAGGTGGTGCCGGGGGGCCGCGCCGGGGTGATCGAGGCGTTCCACGAGTAGTTCGACAGCGCGTCGGCCCATCTCCTCCGCCGGCACATCCGCTGCGGTGAGCTGAGGAGTCACCGTTTCCGCCCATCGGCTGGCCACCACTCCGGTGACGGAGAAATCGTGCGGCACATGACGGCCCGCCTGCGCGAGTCCCCGGTAGATGCCGCCCAGGGCAGCCTCGTTCAGCGTCACCACGGCCGTGGTGGTCGGGTCGTCCCGGAGGATCTGCTCAATGCACGCCTCGCCCGACGCCGCGTCGTCCCCGCAGCAGTACGTCCGCACGGTCAGCCCGCGCTCGGCAGCCGCCTTGGTGAACCCCTCCAGCCCTCGGTGTGCGGACTCGTATCCCGCCCGCAGCATGTGATCCGGCCGGTTGACGAAGGCGATCGTGCGGTGACCCAGGTCGGCGAGATGATGCACGCAGGACTTCACCAGACCGGTGTGATCCAGACCGACCCACCAGCCGTCCTCCGGTCGCGCAGTACGGCCGATGGCGACGCACGGAAAGTCCAGCGCGGTCATGTGATCAACGCGGTCGTCCTCCAGCCTGATCTCCATCAGGATGGCTCCGTCCACCCGCCGCTCGCCCAGCAGCCGCTGGAACGAGCGGTCGCTGTCCACGCCGCTCGGTGACATCAGGACGTCGTAGTCGTGCGCCGTGGCAGCCTCCACCACGCTGCCGATGAAGTCCAACTGCATCCCGGTGTAGTGGTTGCCGGCTGGCGGGAACACCAGGCCGATCGTGCTGGTCCGGCCGTTGGCGAGAGCTCGCGCGCTCGCGTTGGGCCGGTACCCCATCTCATCGATGACCCTCTGGATCTTCCGGCGGGTCTCCTCCGAGACGGTGCGCTTGCCACTGAGGGCGTAGGAAACGGTGCTCCGTGAAACACCGGCACGCTTGGCGATCTCACCGATGTTCACGGCGACACTCCTAGCCGAACTGGTTCGCTGCCATGGAGAGCAGTCGCACCGAGTCACATGAGAACGGAGATGAATGGGAACGGCGATCGGCTGTCGAACCGGTTCGCTAGGAGGACGGTAGGAAGGGCCTGCGCGGCTGTCAACACCTTTGCCAGAGCGTCCCGTAACGGCCTCGACTCCCGCCGTTCCTGAGGCGACTTGTCGTGTCGCGAGTATTGCTGACCAGTTTCGGCGGTGCTAGCTTCCGTCGAACCGATTCGACCGCAGCTGGCTGAGCCCTGGCTGCCCAGGAGTCCGCGTCCTTGCCGCAGTCCCCGCAACACTCGCAACACTCGCAGGAACTTCACGCGCCTTCCCGCGGAGGCCGCGCCACCTTCAGCGACGGTGCGTCGAACCGGTTCGGAATCATCCCAGTCAGCGCATACCTCTGGAGAGCTCAGTGCGAAGATCAAGAACGACGGCTGCCGGTGCTGCGGCCGTGTCGGTCCTGGCCGCCTTGCTCGCCGGCCCCTCGACCGGAACGGCCAGTGCCGCGGAACCGGAACGACTCGTCATCGACCTCGCCACCAACACCGGCGCCTTCCACGGCGGCGCCTCCGGCTCCCTTTACGGCGTCTACGGGGACGGCGTGCCGAGCCGCAACCTCATCGAAGGCATGAAGCTGCGCACGGTGTCCACGAAAGCGCAGGACGGACCGCAGCACCCGGGCGCGGACGCCCTGGAGATGCTGCCGCCCTTCGTGGACTCAGGCGGCAAGGATGTCTACATCTACATGACGGACATCTATCGCGGCTTCCCCTACCAGTGGCCGGGCGACAACGGTCCCGCCCGGCTCGCGGACTTCAAGGAGAAGATCAAGAAGCAGGTCGCCCAGGTCAAGACGATCGGCGACTACAAGGGCCACGTCGTCTACGTCCCCTTCAATGAACCCGAAGGGAACATGTTCGGTACGGGCACATGGTCCTACAACAAGGTGTCCTGGCTGGACGACCCCCAGTACTTCTTCGCGGCCTGGAAGGAGGTCTACCACCTGATCAAGAGCCTCGACCCGGGCGCCCGGATCGCAGGCCCCAATACGTCCCTCCTGTTCGACCAGAACAAGGGCTTCCTCCAGTACGCCAAGGACAACAACGTCGTCCCTGACGTGATGACCTGGCACGAGCTGTCCTCGCCCGCCGCCGTCCGCACGAGTGTGGCCAAGTACCGGGGATGGGAGAAGGAGATCGGGATCGGCCCGCTGCCGATCAACGTCAACGAGTACGGACACAACTACCACCTGTCGGTGCCCGGCCAGGTCATCCAGTGGGTCTCCGCCATCGAGGAGTCGAAGATCGACGCCGACCTGGCGTACTGGAACATCGACGGCAACCTCAACGACTCCGCCGTGGAGGCCAACAAGGGCAACGGCCAATGGTGGCTGTTCAACGCCTACGGCCACATGTCCGGACACACAGTGCAGGTGACCGCACCGCATCCGAACGTGCAGTACACCCTCCAAGGCGTGGCCACCCTCGACAAGGACAAGAAGCAGTCCCGGGCCCTCTTCGGCGGCAAGAGCGGCGACGCGGACGTCGTCTTCCGCAACGTCGACACTGGACTGTTCGGGAAGACCGTGCACGTCACGGTGCAGGAGATTCCCTGGACCGGCCAGGTCGGCGGCTCGGCACAGCCACTGCGGCTGGCCGACCAGAAGGTCGACGTCGGCGCGGACGGCACCGTGACCCTGCCGATGCGGGGCATGAACGACATGTCCGCCTACCAGGTCATCCTCTCCCCCGGCGGCGGCGGTGGCGTGCCGGCTTCGCCCTCGGTGAGCTGGCGCAAGTCGTACGAGGCGGAAAACGCCGCGTACACCGGCTCGGGCTATTCCAAGAACGGACCGGAGGGCACGCCCTCGGACGTCGGCAAGTTCGCCACCTCCGGCACCTACAACGTGGGCGGTCTGCGCACCGGCTCCGACGGGGTCCTCGCCTTCGACGTCGACGTTCCCAAGGACGGCACCTACGACCTGAGCGTCTTCGCCAACTCCTACAACCTGTACGACCTGGTGAAAGAGCAGGGGCCGACCAACGTCTTCCTGCGCGTCGACGGTAAGAACCCGCAGGAGCTGCGGCTGCCGCTGGGCTACAAGTGGGTGGTGTGGGGCCACACTGACACGACGGTCCGGCTCACCGCCGGCAAGCACCGGATCACGCTCGCCGCGCAGGACTCCGACCTGGGTGTCACCAAGGGCGACGCGATCATCGACAAGATCGACCTCAGTCTGCGCGACAGTCTCGTCACGCAGCCTGCGATCTACGAAGCCGAGTACGCCGCGCTCACTAGGACCCAGCCCTCCTACACCCGCTCCGGCGTGTCCGGCCCCGGCACGGTGACGCTGGCCAACGGCGCCTCCACGACCTTCTGGATCCACTCCGCCACCGACGGAGAATCCACCATTTCCGTCGATCACCTGGGCGGCGGCGGGGCAACTCTCGCCCTCAACGGCGAGAAGCTCGACCTGCCCACGATCGGGGGTGCTCAGAAGGGCACGCACGAAGTCAAGCTGTTCCTCTCCGGCGGCATCAACAAGATCACCTTGACCGGCACCTCCGAGGGGCTGATCCTCGACCGGCTGCGCGTCGCCCCGTCACGAGGTGCACTCACGCCCAACACCTACCAGGCCGAGAACGGATCGCTCTCCGGCGCCGCCAAGACCACCGACGACTACACCTTCGCCAACGGCGGCAAGGCCGTCACGAGCATCGGCGACGGGAAGAGCAACGCCCTCACACTCGACGTGACGGCCACCAAGACCGGTCGGCACGCACTCACCATCCGCTACTCCAACGCCGAACAAGCACCCGCCACCCACTACAACCCCGACCCCGTCGCCCGCCACGCAGACCTGTCCGTCAACGGAGAAGCGGCCCGCCGCATCCTGTTCCCGACCACCTTCCACTTCAACAACTTCTGGCAGCTGACCGTGCCGGTCACACTCAAGGAGGGCACGAACCGTCTCACCTTCACAGCCGAGGAACTGCCGGACTTCAACGGCGACACCTACAACCAGTACAACCAGCGCTCCCCCTACGCACCAGTGATCGACCAAGTCGCTGTCACGCCGCTGGCCGTGGGGTGACACCCCCCTCCCCTGACCGCTGAGGCGGGGCACCGACGTCCCACGGTGCCCCGCCTCAGCTGCACCGGAACCTGACACCGACGAAGAACGGGGCAGCAAGTTGCACTCGCCCGCCGGGCTCGCGTGACAGGTCGGTGAAGGCGGGTGCGTCACCGGCCTGTCCGGCGGTGAGGTGGAAGGCCAGTGGCCGGCAGCGGTCGTCGGCGGCGAGGTGGATCTGTGTGGTCAGTCCGCCGCGGGAGCGGCCGAGGGCGTGGTCACCGGGTTCGCCGGCCGGGGCCCTTCTTGCGGGCTCCGGCCGCGTGTTGGTGGGCCCGCACGATCGTGGAGTCGACCGAGACGGCCCAGTCGACGTGACGGCCCGCAGGGAGTAGGCGAGTGCCGTCCGCCGACCTGATTGAAGCGCATCAATCAGCGGGGCGATCGGTACCATCACGCTCATGACGCCCGCCTGAGCCGGTCATGGAGTGGCCGTCCTGGACAACTGTCGGCTGTAAGGCGTGTTCAAGAAGCTGCCCGTATCAGGCATCGGCGCGCGGGTGGTTGAAGGTCCGCTGCCCGTCTCGGTGCGTACCGGGTCAGGCGCGGGCCAGCACGTATCCGATGCCCGGACCGAGGCCCTGACCGAAAGCGAGCTGGATCAGCAGCTCGACGGCGGGTTCGGTGTAACGGGCGTTGCTCAGCGGGCCCGCATCGACGGCATCGAAGCCCAGCTCGGCGGCGAGCTGGAGGACGGTCTTTCTGGCTTCGTCGTCGTCTGCGGCGACGGGCAGCAAAAGCGGGGAGCCGCCGATCCGGCCGGTCTCCATGGTGGTGGCCATGGCTGTGTTGAATGCCTTGACCACGCGAGCGCCGGGCAGTGTCGCGGCGTTCTGCTCGCCGCCCGAGGTGGTGTGGCCCATGGTCAGCGACATGAAGTCGGCTGCCAGGGGGTTGGTGGCGTCGATGACGATCTTGCCGGACAGGGCGGTCTTCACCTGCGGGTCCAGTCGCGCGACCGCGTCGAAGGGCACGGCCAGCACCGTGACGTCGGCGGCCTCGATGTCGGCGGCGAGCCGGGACGGGCCGGTGGCGGAGTCGGCCGTGGTGACTTCGTGTCCGTTCCCGGCGAAGCGCCGGGCCAGAACGGAACCGACGTTGCCCGCTCCGATGATGCTGATCTTCACTGCTACTCCCGGTATGAATGAGCACGCCCGACATGCGAATGCTTCGAACTCGAAGCTCCGAGGCGATGTCGACGACCATAGCCCTGCTTCGAACTCGAAGCAAGTGCTTCGAGTTCGAAATAAAAGGGTAGGGTGACGCCATGACCCAATCCGAGCCCCGCTGGCTGGACGAAACCGAGATGCGCGCCTGGAACGGCTTCCTCGTGACCGCGAGCCTGATCGCCCGGGTGGTCGACGCCCAGCTCAGCGAGGCAGGCGGAGTCAGCCGCGTCCAGTACGAGATCCTCACCCGCATCCACGCCAGCCCGGGGCAGCGGCACCGGATGACCGAGCTCGCCGAGAGCATGGTCTTCTCGCGCAGCGGAATGACCTACCAGGTCGCCCAACTCGAAAAGGCCGGCCTCCTGCGCCGCGAGACCGACCCCGAGGACGAGCGCGGAGTGCTCGCGATCCTCACCGACGAAGGGCAGCGGGTCCTCGAAGCCGCCGCCCCGGGCCACCTCGCCACCGTCCGCCAGGGCTTCCTCGACATCCTCAGTCCCGAGCAGATCTCCCAGCTCGCCGACATCATGGACATCACCAGCGCCCACCTGCGCGCCACCGTCCCCGTCACCCCGCCCCGCAGGAGCGCGAGCACGTCCTAATCGAGCCCTTCCGATGTGATCAGTGCTCGAAAGCGGTCAGTGACCGCAGGGCCGGCGCGCCGGTCTCGCGGTTGTGCCGGATGGCGGCGGCCATCGCAAGGATGCGCTGGGCGACGCGGACGGCGACATCGACGGTCCGGCCACCGTGGCGTGTTCCGCGAGTCGAGCTGGCGCCCTTGAGGGTGTCGTTGACCGACTTGATCAACCGCCGCACTGACTTTGCCCTTGCCGGCTGCGTTGCTACCTCGATGTCCACCAGGAACTCCGATCACAGCTGTGAGGCCCGAAGCCGGCTGCTGCCACCTCGCGTGGCCTCGACGGTGCAGCTGCCTACGAGGCCGGCTCGTACTCAACGTTCTGAGACAGGCAGCCGCCGGCCATGTGCCTTGCTTGGGACTGTCCGTCGCTGGAGGAAACCAGGTGACCTTGGCCGGACCGCCCGGGTAAGGTCGGGCAATGCCCGAGTTGCAGCGGCTGCATGCTGGCCATGCCCCGGCGGTCTTGGCCTTCGAATTGGCGAACCGCGCCTACTTCGCTGCCTCGGTCCCCGACCGCGGCGATGACTTCTTCGACCAGTTCACCGACCGGTACAACGCTTTGCTCGCTGAGCAGGAGGCCGGCGTCTGCGCCTTCCATGTGCTCGTCGCCGAGGAAGGCTCGGTACTCGGCAGGTTCAACCTGGTCGACATCGAGGACCACACTGCGGAAGTCGGCTACCGGGTCGCGCAGCATGTCGCCGGCCGAGGCGTGGCGACCGCAACCGTCCGGGAACTGTGCCAACTGGCGGCGTCCCAGTACCGGTTGCGCACACTGCGGGCGGCCGCTGTCCGCCAGAATGCCGCGTCCCAAAGGGTTCTGACCAAAGCGGGGTTCGTCCCCGTCGGCCCCGCCGACCCGGCTCACCTCGGCGGTGCGCCAGGCACCTGGTATCAGCGCGACCTGGTGCACACCATCTTGCCGGGGAACCGGCTGCGGGAAGGCCGCAGCCACCGCTGATCATCGGTGCGCGAAGACCCAACGATCACGCGGTGGCCGCTGGGCGGCGTAGCCCTGCTCGTTGGCAGGAGGCAGTCGAGGCCGTGATGTCCCGGACAGCGAGCCGGTTCGCGCGGTCGAACCCCGGCATCGGTGCGGGACTTGGCGCGAGGGCTGCTGTCGGACCTGCCGCGCATCGCCTCCACCTCCTACAGGGAGGGTCAACGGCCGAGCACACCCGCCAGGCAGCCCACCGCGCTCGTACCGGCGAGGACGACGCATGCGCAGGCGACGTGGCGTTTGAGCAACTCACGGCGCAGGGCGGCATAGCGGGCCTCGTACTCGCCGCGCAGTTCAATGGCCCGGTCTGCCGTCGTCTGCAGCATGCGACGGGTGACGACCATGCGCTGACGGACGTATTGACGGGTGACGTCCTCGGCCTGGGCGCTGGTCAGCCAGGACATCCGCGCGCAGATTTCCGCCGCCTCTCGGCGTGCGTCCTCCTCGTGGGCGCGGGCGAGAAGGTATCCCTCGACCGAGTTGACCAGTGCCGCCGCATCATCGTGCGGCACGTGCTCTCCATCGCCCCTCATCCCGGTTCCCCCTTGTGATCGTCGGCGCCGACGACGTCCCGTTGCCCGGCGTTCGGCTGCTGCTCCGGTTGAGCGAGGTTCGGGTGGTGCAGGAAGGCGGGTGACGCGGAGCGGATGCGCGGCGGCACATGAAGGTCGTGCCGGGGCGCAGGGCAGGAGGTGGTCCACTCCAGGGAGCGGCCGTAGCCCCAGAGGTCGTCGACCTGCACCCACTCGCCTTTCCTCGCGGTCTTCAGACGTTGTAGACCCTTCAGTCCCAGGTGGTGGCGTTCCTTCGGCCGAATGCCGTATCGATTCACCCTTCCCGACGGACCGAAGCCGCAAGGACACGCCGCCGTGGCCCCGGACAGCTCGGACAGAACGGAGCATGGGCAGGTGCCCGGCGATCACCGGCAGCGACGACCGGCCTTCCACGACCGACATCCCGCCGTGGGGGCACGCTGAACTCCATGACGACCGGGGGGCAGGACGTACTTCTACCTCACGGACGCCATCGGCAGCGTGGTCGCCCTGGCGGACGCGGACGGCAACAAGGTCAACAGCTACGCGTACAGCCCCCGCGGCGTGCGCCTGGTGGCCCAGTCGTACGAACCGGTCGCCCAGCCCTACCGCTTCGCCTGCGGCTACCAGGACCCCACCGGCCTCTACCGGCCTCTACCACTTCGAGGCCCGCTGCTACGACGCCAACATCGGCCGCTTCACCCAGCCCGACCCCTCCGGCCAGGAGAAGAACCCCTACCTGTACGCCGAAGGCGACCCGTACGAGGAGGCCTTCGGAACGGCGCTGAGTTTCGCCGTCGACAAGGGAGTGACCGCTGGGTGTCTCTACCTGACCGTGGGAGTGGGTTCAGGTGGTTGCGCACTGGCGGGAATGGCAGCGGGCGAGGTGACTGGGGCCGTGTACGACAGAGCCACGAAGGAGTCAGAAGCGCAGCCGATCCCAACCGAAGGAGTGGAGTGACTCCGATGCGCCAGAGCAACGACTGGACTGTACTGGCATACAAGGGCCTGGGTGGAGCCCCGATGTGGGTCGTGATCGGGCTTCTTGTCATGGGGCTGGCATGGGCCGCCATCGCGGCGTCGAAAAGGCGGAAGTGACCGGGGCCCTCGTCACCCGCCCGCCACTAAGGTCTCCGGCGTCGTGCAGCCTGACTGAATGTTCATGTTCAAGGAGCCGGCACAGGAACTGAGCAAGGGCAGTGAGGCAGGTGACCTCCTGCCACACTGCTGCTTGGTTTCATTGGTTCGCCGAACAGTCCACAGCCGTACCTGCGCTGCGTTTCGTGTGATGTGTCCCGGGTCTGGTGGAGTCACCTTGCTGGACAGATGATGCTCCAGACACTCAAGGAGGCTTCTGTGCCTGCCCCGTAGTTATCCGGCTGAGTTCCGACGCAAGGTCCTCGATCCCGTCGAAGCCGGCCGGCCAATCCGGCAGATTGCTCACGACCTCGGCATCAGTGAACAGACGATCTACGTCTGGCGCCGTCAGTACCTCATTGACACTGGGCAACTGCCTGGGCCGACGAGCGGGGACCAGGCCGAGCTGGTGGCAGCACGACGAGGGATCGTCGAACTGGAGGCGGAACTGGCCATCCACCGCCGGGCAGCCGAGCTCATAGGCAAGGTGGTGCCCCCAAAAGACGCTTCGAGGCCGTCGCGGTAATGGCCGACGATGCCTCCCGTGCAGACAGCGACGAGAGTGCTCAACATCTCCGAATCCGGCTACTACGCATGGCGCTCACGCCCGCCCTCGCCCCGTTCCCTGCGGCACTCGTGGCTGACCGAGGCCATCACCACCGTCCACACCGCCTCGCACGGGTCGTACGGGATCCACCGCGTCCATGCAAAGCTCAAGCTCGGACACGGCATCTCCATCAGCCACGGCACCGTCATGCTGCTCATGCAGCGCGCTGGCCTCAAGGGACTACCTGGCAACCGCCGCCGACGGCCGCGGCACGACGTCGTAGCAGTGCTGCCAGGGATCTGCCGCCAGGGACGCCTGACGCTTCCGCGTCGTGACGGGCCCGCCCCTCGGGGGCGGGCCCGTTCGCGTTGTCGGGCGTGGGGGTTGGGCGTCGGTGTCGGCGCTGTCGCGCGGCGGTGTTGCCGGCGTTCGCGTTGTCGGCGGAAAAGCAGGGCAACCTCACAGCGGGCTCATAGGTCATGCATACGGCGTCACCGATCCGGTGCGCCGCATGTCCGACTCACGGGGGTCCCATGACGTCTCTTGCCGCGGTGCGGCACACCATCTCAGCGTTCGCGCTGGCCGCCCTGGCCGGTACGGCGCTCGCTGTTCCGGCCAGTGCCAGTGCCCAGGAGGAACCGCTGCCGGTCTCCGTGACCGGCCCCGACAGCGTGAACCTTTCGCTGCAACCGGAGTCCGGTGAGCCTGGCGAGCCGGGTGAGCCGCAGATCGAGCTCGGACTCCGGGCACCCGGCGAGCCGGTGCCGGACGAGAACGGAGTAATCTATCCGATCCACCAGGGCGACTACACGGTGACGGTGGACGCGAGCTCCCTGGCCGGTGTCGCCGCCGTCGACTTCTCCCGCCTGGGCGGGGGGCAGGGCTGCTCCGTCGACGGGCTGGTCGCGACCTGCAGCGACTACGAGATCTATGCCGGCCAGGACTACAACGACCTGGGCGGCATCAGACTCGACGTGACCGACGAGAGCGCCGCGGGCGACTTCGGCACCATCGAGGTCACGGCCGCGGGCGAGGGCCTGGCCTTCACCGGGCACACGGTGGACGTGCTGGTCGGCGGCCCCGAGCTGCGGATGAAGCAGCTGACCGAGCCCGAGGGCTTCCGGGCCGGTGACACCTTCCAGGCGCCGCTGGGCTTCCGCAACCTGGGCGGCCTCGGTGGCAAGGGCGTCGTGCTGCAGATCTCCGGCACCCGGGGCCTCTCCTTCCCCAGCACCTACGGCAACTGCTGGTACGACCCGCGTGACCCCGACAAGCTGCTCGATCGCTCCACGGCCCTCTGCGTCTTCGACACCGAGTTCGCCGGCGGCGCGGCCTACGGGCTGAACGCCCCGTTCCCGATCGGGACGGCCGGCTTCGCGCTCTACGACTCGATGTCCTACACCTTCAGCGCGGTGCCCGCCGACCAGGTGGCCGACCTGCTGGCCGAGGGCGACTACCAGGCCGATGCCGGGCCCGACCTGGAACTGGTGCGGCTGCCGGACGCCGACCCCGCGGGCTACACCCGGTACGCGGAGACGGACTTCCCGACGACGAACACCTTCGATCTCGATCTGACCGGTGAGCGGCTGTGGGCCCGCAAGGGCGAGACGGTGTCGGTCGACGTCGGCTTCGCCAACCACGGCCCCGCCTGGCTCGCCCTGCTGCGCTCCGGCGGCGAGCCGATCTTCTTCTGGGTCGACCTTCCCCCGGGGACCACGGCCACCACGGTCCCCGAGGGCTGCCAGGCCGCCGACTGGGAGGGCGCCGAGGGTGACTACCTCTGCTTCGTCGACACCCCGATCCTGGAGGACGCCTCCCGCACCTTCACCTTCGGCCTCCGCGTCGGCGAGGTGATCAGGAACGCCACGGGCCGGGCGTTCTTCGCGTACACGATGCCCAACGAGGGCAATCCGGCGAACGACTCCGGCGCCATCGTGCTGAACCCGAGGGGCCGGCTCTGATCGACGGCAGTGCGGGCCCGCCCCTCGGGGCGGGCCCGTTCCGCGTTCCGGCCGCGCTCCGAGCGCAGGCCGCAGGGCGACCGGGCCGCAACGGGCGTGGGACGGGGGCGCTTCGGCGGTATTCAGCGATGTCCGGTGGTGCTCGGCCAACACCACCGAGCGATCCCGAACACCCCCGGCGCGGCCAGGCGTACCGGCGGACGGCATGCGCACGAGGACCAGGAGATGCATGCGCATTAGCCGAAGCTCAAAGCCGCCGACGAAGGCTCCTGGGCGTCGGTGTGCTCCGTGCTGGTGGCGCGACAAGGCCTGCTCCTGGAGGAAACCCATATCGTAAACGCCACACGCTGGCACCGTCTCACCAAGGAAAACCTCAACGCAGTGCGCGCCGGTCTGGGCCCGCGTGCCCTGCTGACCGTCTGGCCCGACCTGCAACCCGACGTCAGCGCGGTCCTGACCGCGCTGCTGTCCGAATGGCGCATCGAGTTCGTCTGGGAGACGAAGGACGGAACGATCAGAGACGTGACCGTCGATGAGACCCAGTTCCGGGAGCTCGCTGCCCTGGTAGCCGACGCGCGAGCGGCCCGCGCCCTGTCCCTCTACGCCGACGCACCGCATCGGCCAGGCTGGGTGCGAGAGTGGCCAGCAGCTCGACCGATTCGGTGATGTAGCGGTAGGCCGTCGTGGTGCCGACGCCGAATCCGGCGGCGAGCTGGACATAGGGGTGTCCCATCCGCAGATGGGCGAGGGTGCAGGGCCTGGCGGCCGGCGGTCAGACGCCGCCACCGGGAGCAGATCGCGCGCCGGTGGCGCCGCAACTGCTGCGTGAGGAAGCGGAGGCCAGAGCTGGACACGTCGACGCCCGACGGGTGGAGACCGCTGAGCCGATATGGGTGAGCACCGCGGCGGCACCGTCTTCTGCTGCGATGCGGTGGCCGAGTTCGGTCGCGCGGCGTCGGTGGGCCGGCTCGGACAGGCGAACTGTGATCGCGTCCCCGAGGGCTTCGGCGGTCAGGTCCTGGAACGGAACAGGTCCGGGAGTGACCCCCAACTCGTACAACCGGGACGCCCAGAACGGCTGGCGGCTGTGGTGCCAACCCTGAGGAGGCTCGGAACAAGGGCTGGTGAGGGGGTGCCAGATCGTCTGCGATGAGCTTCTCCAGCCGCGATTGCGTCAGTCGTCCGGAGGGCTCTCGGCGTTGCCGTTCCATCCACCGCCGCTCATGGTCGTGAGGCTGGCATATCCAGCGAGGTCCGGAGAAAGCGCAGAGAGCCGGCCTGCGGAAAGGACACGGGTGCCTTGCCCTCGCAGGACAGTGAGCCGGGCGTCGCCGCCCGGCGGGGCCGATGGGAACCGGCCCCAGCCGGCCCGAAACCTGGGAATCCCCGGCATCCGTACAACCCGCGGCATGCCCGAGGAGTCTTCGTGTCATCGGACGACACCGCCCTCAGGAGCCCCCTCTTGCGCATGCGTACAAGCCTCATGGCCGCCGCCCTGGCCGCCGCGGCACTGACCCCCCTCACCACCGCCCCGGCGTCCGCCGGCCCCTCGGGCCTGCAGGGCGACTTCGACGGTGACGGCTACCGGGATGTGGCCGTCGCGGCGCCGGCCGCCACCGTGGCCGGCAAGTCCTGGGCGGGCCAGGTGGCCGTGGTGTACGGCGACGCGAATGGACTGAACACCGCCAGGCGCACGCTCATCAGCCAGAACTCGCCCGGCGTCCCCGGCAGCGCCGAGACGGACGACATGTTCGGCGACCGGATCGCCGCCGCCGACCTCGACCGCGACGGCTACTGCGACCTGATCGTCGGCGCGCGGTACGAGAAGACCGGCGAGCTGGAGGCCGCAGGTACGGTCGTCGTGATCTGGGGTTCGCGCACCGGCCTGTCCGGCGGCACCACGGTGAGGAACCCCTACCCCCTTACCGGCAGTTACTTCGGCTTGGGCATCGCCGCCGCCGACTTCACCGGCGACGGCCGGCCCGACCTCGCGGTGGCCGCCCAAGGCGACTCGGGTACCTCGCCGTTCAAAATCCGGCTGATCCGCGGCCCGTTCACCAGGTCCGGCACCACGGGCAAGGTCTCCGCCTACGCGCCCGGCATCGACTGGCCCGACCTGACTGCGGGACGAGTCAGCGGCGACACCAAGGCCGACCTCGTCGTGACCGGCAGCAAGCCCTCCCACGACGCTCACCGAGCCACCGCCGTGTACTACCGGGGCACCTCGGACGGTCTGGCCAAGGCCGCGAGCCTGCGGGCCGCTTCGACGGCGGCGATCGGCGACCTCGACAAGGACGGGCACGGCGACATCGTCCTCGGCAACCCCGCTGAACCCGACAGCGAGCCGTCCGCGTCCACCGGCGGCAAGATCCACGTAATCTACGGGACCGGTTCCGGCCCGAGCTCGACCCGCCGGGTCACGTACACCCAGAACACCTCCGGCATCCCCGGCTCCGCCGCGTACGGCGACGAGTTCGGCGGCGCCCTGACGATCGGTGATTTCAACGGCAACGGCCACAACGACCTCGCGGTCGGCGCGCCGGGCGACGCCGACCCCGGCTCGATCACCCTGCTCAAGGGCTCCTCGTCCGGCATCACCACCAAGGGGGCCATCCGCCTGACGCAGGACAGCGCCGGCATCCCGGACATGGACGAGTGGGGCGACGGCTTCGGCTCCGCCCTCCTGGCCTCCGACATCGACCGCGACGGCCGCGCCGACCTCACCGCCGTCGGGGTCGGGGAGAACAGCCCGGCGGGCGCGGCCTGGTACCTGCCGGCGGCCGCGGCGACGGGCTCCTTCACCTTCGCCCCGACGAAGTTGGGCCTGTCCTCGGCGCAGGGTGGCGCGTTCGGCCGGGAACTGGCGGGCTGAGCCTTCGGCGGGACCTGCGGCCCGGCGCCTGTGCCCCCGGCGTCGGCGTACCGCCGGGGGCACAGGGGCCGCCGGGAGCGATGCCCCGCCCACCCGATCGCCCCCTGCCTCGACCTTGCCCGAACAGGACGGACCCGGTCGTACGTCGTCACCGCGGGCGGCGAGCACGGCCCCGGCACGGTCACCGTCCCGCGCGGCACCACGAACGGCCCCCGCACCCCTGACGCCCCCGCCGTTCCAGCCGCGACCTCCTTGGGGGCGCCGGCTGCCGAGGCCCGGGCGGGAATGCGGCGGCGCGGCCGTGCAGACGCGCATAGGCACCCAGCCGCGCGCCCGGCGCGCGGGGTCTGTGATGGCGTGATCGACGTCGACGAACACCTCCAACGCCGCTCCTTGCCCGTCCTGACCGGTCCGGTAGCGGAGCAGCGCGTCCGGGACGACGGCCTGGCCCGTCGACGGTGAGGTGGTGGAGGTCGGGGTCGGGGATCCCGTCGGGTGTAGACCCTCCCTGCGGAGCCCGAGTGCACCACCTTTACCGACACCAGGTCGGCTACCTCCCTTGTGCGAGTACGGATCCTGCTGATCAGAAACACCTGCTGCCGGGTGAACTCCACCGTGTCGACCTCGAACAGCGCTATGAGGAACGCAACAAACGCTACGGCGACGAAGGCGCAGCAATGCCGCTCATCGCTACGGGCGACAGCGAGAGGTACGAGAGGACCCGGTGATGAGGTCGGAGGAATACCTGCGATGTCAGACGAGAGAGTCGTCGCCAGCCACTCATGAAGCATGACGTTTGTCTGCTGGGACCCCTCCCGGACTCCGTCGCCTACTCTCCGCCCATGACCGCCGCACGCAGATGGATCCTCGCGATGGCCGCCGCGCTGATGACGGCGGGCTGCTCCAGTTCCCCGGACGCTGCGCCACCGACATCGGCCCCGGTCAGCCCATCGCCCAGCGCATCGACCGCACGCGCGAGCGCCACGCCGGCCTCGCCCTTCTGCCTTGATCTGTCGCTCTTTCAGATGGGTGTCATTGCCTACAGCGCCGAAGTGGGTGCGGCGATTGATGGGGAGCCGCTGGACTTCGAAGAGCTGCGGAGGAAGGCCGCCTTGATCGCCGATACCGGTGAGCCGATGCAGGCGAGCGCGCCGCCGGACATCGCCGAAGAGTTCCGTACGGTACTCAAGGCGATCGATACCTCGGTGAGCAGTTTAGAATCGGGCGCCAACGCGCATGATGTCCTGGATCCGGTGTACGGCGAGCGCAACCGTCCCGCCTTCGAGGCCGTGGAGAACTATGACTGCGGTGGCGAGGACAGGTGACCCTTGTTGGCAGCGTGGCGTGGGTCGTACGAGACCCCTCAAGGAGCGTTTTTCAAAGGCTGCAAGGTGATCCCGCGACGCTGGGTGGTCGAGCGGACCTTCGGCTGGCTCATGCACCATCGCCGCCTCGCTCGCGACTACGAAGCCCACCCCCCATCGCTCCGAAGCCAATGATGGAGGCGCCTACGGCCGTCGCCGGCGTCTGCACGGCCATCGGCATCACCCCGGGGAAAAGGTGGGTGCGGTAGCCCTGCGTTCCTGCTGTCGCCGAGTCCGGGCCGGTGCCCAGCACCAGTAGGAAGAGCAGCGGCGTCAGCAGTCCCATGGCGACGCCCGACCATGACCCTGCCCAACCCCAACCATGAACCCTGGCCATGCAGGCCAGCACCACAATGCGCAGACCCGTCGCGCAGCCGCACACGCCGGCACCCGGAACCCGGACAGCAGCCCCAGACGCCGCGGACGCCCGGCTGCGCACTACGCGCGCCCCCGCTGCGCAACGCACGGCCGGGGTGGGTGCGCAGACACGGCGGGGCGGCCTTCGGTGCGCAGCCAGCCAGTGCGCAGCCGGGCCGCCCCGTTGTGGCTGCGCACACGAGTACCGACAGCACGGCCGGGGTTGGAGGCGCGCAGAGAGTCCTTTTGGCCGGCGAGGTAGCTGGGCACCATCCGCCGAGGAGAATCGCTGCATGCGGATTCTGATCATCACTGCCGGTTCACGTGGGGACGTCGCGCCCTTTACTGGCCTGGGGCGGCGCTTGCTGGACGCCGGCCATCAGGTCGCCGTGGCCGCTCACACATCCTTCGCCGCACTCATCGAGGGGTGTGGTCTCGGTTACCGGCCTGTGCCGGGAGACCCGCAGGGGCTGATTCGGGACTGGTCCCAGGCGGCGTCGCGGGAGGAGGCCCAAGCGCTGACGAGGGCGTACGCGGACGGGCTCGCCGACGGGGTGGCGGAAGCCGTTGCGGGTGGGGCCGACCTGCTGCTCACGGCCTCCGGCCCGGCGCCGCTCGGCCAGGCGGTCGGCGAAGCGCTTGGCATCCCTGTCATCGGCACGTACCTCATACCGGCCTTCGCCACCAGAGCATTCGCGCTGCCCAACGCACGCAGCACCGTCGGCGGCCCGGGGCCGGAGGGCAACCTCGCCGCAGGTCGGGACGTAGTGAGACGCGCGGAAGAAGCCTTCGCGGGCGCCGTGACCCGGCTGCGCGCCCTCCTCGAGCTGCCCCGCGCCGGCGCGTCGTCCTCATCGGAGGACATCCGGCCCGTCTTCCACGGCTTCAGCCCGCTGGTGGTGCCGCGCCCCGGGGACTGGCCGTCGCGGGCGGAAGTATCGGGCTACTGGTGGCCCGCGCGGCCGGACGGGTGGCAACCCCCGGCCGAGCTGATCGACTTCCTCGAGGCCGGTCCGCCGCCGGTGTTCATCGGGTTCGGCAGCATGGCGCCAGGACAGGGGGAACGGCTCAGTGAGCTGGTGACGGCGGCTGTACGGCAGGCGGGGGTACGTGCGGTGGTGCAGGCGGGGTGGGCCGAACTGAGTGGCTGGGGCGACGACGTTCTGGCCATCGGCGACGTCCCGCACGACTGGCTCTTCCCTCGTACCGCCGCCGTCGTCCATCACGCCGGGGCGGGTACGACCGGAGCCGGACTACGGGCAGGAGTGCCCGCTGTGGCCGTTCCCGTCATGGCCGACCAGCCGTTCTGGGCGTCCCGGTTGTACGAGTTGGGGGTCGCCCCCCGACCCGTGCCGTTCCAGGACCTGACCGCCGAAGCCCTCGGGGACGCGATCACGGTTTGCCTGTCCGAGCCGGCCCACCGACGCCGCGCGACCGAACTCGGCCACCGCATCGCAGCAGAAGACGGTGCCGCCGCGGTGCTCACCCATATCGGCTCAGGGGACGCCAGGTGAATCCGAGGAATCCCCACCACCGTGTTGCGGTGCGAGGCCGTCCCAGGCACTCCGCCGTATCCGGTGCTGCCGAAACAACGGATTCGCTCAACTTCTGCGGTGCATCAACGCTCCTAAACTGTTGATCTTCAGTGCACGTCACCGTGGCGCCGTCGCCCATGTCCCAGCGCTGCGGTTCATCCGGATCGAGGCGTTCGACACCGATGCCGCGGTCACCGCCACCGAGCTGCTGCGCTTCGGGCACTCCTGGGCCGCCGTCCACGCCATCCACGCCGCACGGCCCTCCCCTGCCCACCACCGCGGACGGTTCCTGCTCACCCTGACACCGAAGGCGTACGAGGGCACCGGCGTCCAGGCCGTTCACCCCGGCCAGTAACCACCGGAGCCCCGAACGCTCCATCGAGCCCGCCCGCGCCGGCGCGGACCTGGTTCCCTGGCGCGCGCAAAAGCGCAGCATCTTTCGGTTTGAACGGCGCCACTCGGGCGGGGCGGGCGCAAGCGTCCGGGGCGCCGGTGGCTATGTGCCTGTTCTGATGTGCCGGGCTGCAGGCCGAGGTGTGCTCCGCTGGCACGGACAACTGACGGCCGACCTCACGACGCCGCTGCACGAACGGGCCCTCGTCGGGCTGCGGGTCCGGAACGGCAGCCGGGTCCCGAGAGGGCGCCCGGTGACTGCACGCGGTGCCCGACCGGCCGTGAAGGTCGGTGCGCGCGTCCGGTTCAGCGGCGTGACATGGCAGGTGGTCGCCCTCTCGGGCCAGGAGATCCGGCTCGTCGGCCCGGACAGCGGCGGGCCCCCGCTGTCCGGGCCGGCTCGCCGGGCGCCTGTCCTCCGGCCCCGGCTAAACCGTCATCGGCGTCGATGCGCCGCAGGCTGCCGGCCCCGATCCTGTTCTCGCTCGGCCTGCGTGTGCCGCACCCCAGGTCGTACTGCGGCCGCACTGGTCGTTCGCTGCCGGGCCCGTAAGGCAGGTGCCAGCGAGCGTCGACGGGCGTGACTTCACCCCCGCCACGGCCTTGTGGCCCGGCGAACAAGTCCAGGTCGACGCCGCCTGCTTGGACGTTCTCGCGACCTTCAACGACAGGCGCTTGACTCGGCCCGAAACTCACCACCTCCATCGACGTCGCCACCCGCGCCGTGCTGTGCCCGAGTACGACCGAGGCCGTCGACGCGGCGTTGTTGCTGGCGGAGACAGCCGTCTCGCACCCCGCCCGGCTGGCCCGGCCGGACATCTCTCACATGGGCCACGCCCCGCACCCCCCATCGGCAGTTGGTCGCGCTGGATGAGCGCCGGGTCGGCGCCGGCCCGGCCGGTTGTCCTGCCCTTCGACTACAGCTGTCCCCGGCCAGGCACCCAGCACCTGCCCGCACCGGACCAAGTCCCCGCACCGGACACGTCAAAGGGTTCTCCGCCGACCACTCGACGGCGAAGAACCCCGAGGGCTGTTTCCCCACCCTCCCCCGCCCAGTCACCCACACCAGCCCGCCCACACCCGCAGCAACCAACCCAGCGGCCTCAGCAGGCGAGTCTCCACCACAGCTTCACCGACGGCTCACGACGCACTCAAAAGCCATTTCCACCACCGGCACAAAGCCCTCTCCACCAGCCGCCGCCGTGACCAGCCGGCACCGCGCACTCGGACGACTCCGCGCGATTCCAGTTGAGGACCTGCTGGGCCTCGCCGACGACGACAGGTCGCGTGCTGGTGCGGGTTTCCGTCCACCCGCCGGCGTTCGTCTCGGCACCCTCGACGCGCCAGGTGACGGTCCAGGCGGAGGTGGCGGGCACGGCGCAGCGGGCGCCGGGCCGGTCTGCGGAGGTGCGGGTGCAGCGGTGCCCGCAGTCCGGGGACGCGGCCGCGCCGGCACTCGCCCGGTAGGGGTGCCGGGGCCGGTGCACGTCACCATGGCGCCGTCGCCCATCGCCCAGCGGACGGCCGCGACGCGGGCGGTGGCAGAGACGGTCATGCCGCCGCGCTGCGGCACATGTGAACAGTGGACGGCGATGCGGGCCGGGGAGCTGATGGAGCGGCGCAAGCTGCTGCTGGACGCGCCGGGCGCCGGGTGCTCTGAGGGCCGGCAGAGGAAGCCTGGGAGCCAAGCTGGCCGCCCCTGCGGTCCTACCGGCGAACCACCGGGCATGAGAGGTCTATGGGGCAGGACGGCGTGAGAATGCAGGGCGCGCGAGTTAGCCCCGCAATCCCCAGAGGACCAGCAGGGACCAGCAGGGACCAGTCACCACGATCCCCATCGCAGGCCGGGCGAGCGGCGCGGTGCTGCGACGACACCGACTCTGGCCCTCGAGTACTGCCGGTACAAGTCCGGCACACGAGAGTTGAGGACCACTCGGTGCCCGCGTCGCGCGTGCTCTCCATGGTTGTCCCGGGGCGCGGGAGCGGTGCGGGCCGGGAGAATCGGGCGTTGACCGAACGCCGCCCGCTGGGCACCACCCGGCCACGCCGACATCTCCCGCGCGCGGCACCAGCCCGGTGCCACGCCCCCAACTCGCCGCCGAACGCCTGCCCGCTCCCGGCCGCCGAGGCCGCACCACGCCACGTCACCGGACGCCGCGTACGCGGAGCCGGTCCAGCCGCCCATACAAGCGCCTGGCACCCTAAAGCCGCCGCGCCATGAGCACGACCGCCGCATTGCTAGCCTGGCCGCACTACGCGCACGGGCGCCAACCCTGCTGCCGACCCCGTCGGCTGCCGCGGGATCCACGTTCCCGGCTACGCCGCATGCCTTGGCCACCTGGCTGACGCCGCCGGCGACGCCTACCTGACCGGCCGAGCCCCGGCAGCGACATCGACCATCGCGGCACCCCCTTCACCGAACCCTCAACGCCTACCGCGACCCCGCCGCCGGACAGGCAGCACCGGCACCGCCGCGTTGTCCATGTTCAGGTGATACACGTCACGGGTTCAGTGGAAGAGGGCAGCCCTCTGAGCGGCTCGACTTGGGGCTGACAGCTGCCGTGCCCCGTCCCCGCACCCGGCGGACACCGCGGACCGATCGAGTACGGGGACGCAATGAAGGGCTTCGCTGATCTCACAGGCCCCCGGATCAACGAGCCGTGTTGGCGGACGCTCGACCCGGCGGCCCTCGGTTCAAGGTGCTGTCTCGGCCGAATGACGGCCGGTGGGTGCGGTCAGGCGTCGCTGGTGTCCGTCGGTGTCGCCTCGCCGAGCATGGCGAGGGTCAGCACGTTGCCGGAGATGCCCCAGCCGCCGTCGGCGACCTCCTCGATCAGCACCATGGTGTTGCTGCGGGCGCGCTCACCGTAGAGCTCGACGTACAACTCGGTGGTGCGGGTGACGATCTCCTCCTTCTGCTTCGGGGTGAGGGTCTTCTCGGGGACCTTGAAGTTCGCGAAAGGCATGGCGGGTCGTTCCTTTTCTCAGTGGGGCGTTACAGGGAACTGCCTGCGGTGAGCAGGCTGTCCAGTCCGATGCGGCGGAAGAAGTCGGCACGGACGCGGTCGGCGACCGCGGAGACGACTTCGCTGCCGTCCCGGCTGGGGTCTATGTGGGTGCGCAGGGCCGGGTTCCTTGCTCCATCGCGACCAGGCGCGCGACGGCTTCAGCGACCTCGGCCACATCGGCGTCCGAAGGGGCGAGCGCGGCCAGGCGCTTGCCCGGATCGTCCGTCAGGGGTCGGTGACGCTGATCGTAGAGTTCCGCACGGTCGGTGTCGGCGGGGGCGCCTGCGTTGGCGAAGTGGTGGGTGCCGGTGGTGAACGCGCCGGGCACTACGATCGCGGTGTCGATGCCGAACGGGAGTACCTCGGCGGCGTAGCTGACGGCCAGAGCGTCCATTGCGGCTTTTGCCGCGAAGTAGGGGGCCAGGAATGGGGGGCAGCCGCCGCGGGTACTGGAGCTGCCGATCCAGATCAGCAGCCCCGAGCCCTGCTCCCGCAGCTTCGGGAGGGCGGCGCGTTTGACGCGCTGGGTGCCCAGGACGTTCACGTCGTACAGGTCCGCGAACTGCTCGGAGGTGAACGCCTCGGCGGCGCCCAGGGCCATGTGCCCGGCGTTGTGCACGACCACGTCCAGCCGGCCGCGCTCGGCGAGGATCCGGTCGACTGCAACGTCGGCGGAGTCCTGGGAGGTGATGTCCAGCTTGACGGCGTGCACGTCGACCCGGTGGTCGGTGCCGTAGCGCGTCAGGTCGGCCACCGTGGTCGCGTTGCGGGTCGTGGTCTGGCGGATGCCCGCGTACACGGTGTGACCGGCGAGGGCCAGAGCACGCACGGACAGCGCCCCGATGTCGCTGGAGGCCCCAGTGACGAGAATGACCTTCCCTGTTTCGTCGTTCGTCATGACAAGGCCGTTCGTTGATCGATTGGGGAAGGCTGCGGGCGGCTCAGATGATTCCGCCGTTGGCGTGGATGACCTGTCCGTTGACCCAGTGGCCGGCCGGTGCGGCTAGGAACGCGACGACCTCGGCGATGTCGTCCGGGGTACCGAGGCGCTCCAGCGGGGGTTGGGCGGCCAGGCGGGCGATGGTCTCCTCGTCCTTGCCGTCCAGGAACAGGTCGGTGGCCGTGGGGCCGGGCGCGACGGTGTTGGCGGTGACGTCCCGGCCCCGCAGCTCCCGAGCCAGGATCAGCGTCAGCGCCTCGACCGCGCCCTTGCTTGCGGCGTACGCGCCGTAGCCCGGAAAAGCCAGCTCCACCACGGACGTGGAGAACGTCACGATCGCGCCGCCGGGGCGCACCCGACGGGCGGCCTGCTGGACGACGACGAACGTGCCGCGGATGTTGGTGCGGTGCAGGTCGTCCAGGACGGCCAGGTCCAGCTCGGCGATCGGTGCCAGGTGCATCCGCCCGGCCGCGTGCACAACGACGTCGACACCGCCGAACTCAGCTTCGGCCGCGTCGAACAGGGCTGCGACTGCGTGTTCGTCGGCGACGTCTGCGCGCACTGCGATCGCCCGGCCACCGCTGGTGACGGCCTCCTTCACGGCGGCTTCGGCCTCGTCCCGGTTGCCGGCGTAGCCGACCACGACGGCGTACCCGTCGGCGGCCAGTCGACCGACGGTCCGGCGGCCGATGCCGCGCGAGCCGCCGGTGACGATCGCGACACGGGGTGAGGCGGAGGGCTGGGCCGAGGCAACGGTCCCGTCGAGGGGAGTAGGGATGGGCATGGCTGACTCCTGTGGTGGATGGGGGTCGGGCCGCGGCCTTGCCGTCGCCCTGCTGCGTCCTCCACGATCGGCCGCCCTCCCCCTCCCCAGCCAGGGCTGCGTCCACCCAGGGGATGCCACCCCCTGGCTGTGCACTGGTGTACGAGCAACCATGGAGGGGTGAACCTTTCAGAACTCGGTGCCTTCCTCAGGACACGCCGCGACCGCATCCGTCCCGCCGAGGTCGGTCTCCCCCACGGCCCGCGCCGGCGCGTCCCCGGGCTGCGCCGCGAGGAAGTCGCGCAGCTGGCGGGGTTGTCAGCCGACTACTACACCGAGCTGGAACGCGGCAGCACGAAGAACAGGGTGCAGCCGTCGGCCCAGACCCTGTCCGCCCTCGCCCGAGCCCTGCGCCTGAACGGCGACGAGCGCGACCACCTGTTTCACCTGGCCGAACGGCCGATCCCTCCGTCCGTCCGCGGACCATCGGCGCACGTGCAGCCCGCCCTCCTCGGACTCCTGGACCGGCTGTCCAACACTCCCGCACGCGTCATCACCGACCTGCACGAAACCTTGGTGGAAAACGACCTGGCCCTGACCCTGCTCGGCAAGTCCCCGGCACGCCGCGGCCCGGCGGCGAGCTTCGTGTACCGCTGGTTCACCGACCCGCAGGCGCGCGAGATCTACCCGCCCGAGGACCACCCCCAGCACTCCCGGGTATTCGTGGCCGACCTCCAAGCAGCGGCCGCCCGACGCGGCCGGGACGAGGAGGTCACGAAGATGGTCGCCGTGCTACGCCGCCGCAGCCATGAGTTCGCAGCCCTCTGGGACACCCACGACGTCGCGGTGCGCCGCATGGACCACAAGAAGATCATCCACCCCATGCTCGGCGTCATCGAACTCGACTGCTACAACCTCCTAAGCGAGGACGGACGGCAACGCCTGCTGTGGTTCACCGCCCCGCCCGGAAGCCCGGGAGCCGAGCAGCTGGAACTGCTGTCCGTCGTAGGGACCCAGGAGCTGAACGTCGCGGAGGGCGTGGCACCGGAGAGGTTGTCCGCAGCGGAATCCGAATCGCAGCGCTGACCCGCACCGCAGAGGGAGGACCGCCTTCCCAGCAAGGCGTGGCGGCTCGACCGTCTTCTTCACCGACTCCCAGCCCGACTCCGTTGTCCGGCGCACCTTCCGTGGGCAGCCACGTCCTCCTCATCAGCCCCAGGGGCTGACGCAGCCGCTCGCCCTCCTGCGCCGACGGCACGAACGCACGGGATGCCCTCAACGGAGCCGGGGCGGGCACCACCTGATCGTCGACCGCCACGGAACCCCGTTCGCCGTCACACTCACCGGCGGCAACCGCTACAACGTCACCCGGCTCCTGCTACTGCTGGACGCCGTCCCGCCGATCCGGGACCTGCGTGGACGCCCCCGCCGCAAGCCCCGGCGTCTGTACGCCGACCGGGGCACGACTTCGACAAGTACCGCCGCCTGGGCGTCCCTGTCCCCTTCGACGCCGGATGAGCCCTCTGCACCGCTACGCCTTCCGTGCGGACGTCCAGCCTTGGCGGCGGAGGCTTTCGAAGCCGTCCAGGAGGAGGTCGAGGGCGAATTCGAACTCGAACTGGTCGTCACAGCCGCCCCCGACCGAGGAGCCCTCGTCGTGTGCGGCCGTCGCGGCCAGCTCCGCGATGTGCGGGTAGCGTGCCGCCAGTTCGGGGTTCGGCGGGCCGGAGGGGCCCGAGGTGTCGAACAGTTCCTGGCTGAAGCCGAGCAGGCGGCTGCCCATCGCGTGCATGACGTGGTGCGTGAGATCGGCGGAGAGGCCGCCGTCCCGGAAGCTCCCGGCCATGGAGTCCAGATACGCCAGCACGGCCGGGGTGGGGCCGGTCCGCGACTCGATGACCCGGGCCGCCCAGGGGTGGCGCAGCAGGACCCGCCGGGCCGAGAGGATCCGCCCGCGGACCGCGCTCTGCCAGTCGGGGCCTGCAGCCGGCGGGTCGATCTCGCCGACCACTGTGTCGACCATGCCGTCGAGCAGCTCCTCCTTGTTGGCCACGTGCTTGTAGAGGGCCATCGGTACGACGTCCAGCTCCTGCGCGAGCCTGCGCATGCTGAGCGCGTCGATGCCGGTGGCGTCGGCGAGCGCGACGGCGGCGCGCAGGACGCGGTCCCTGTTCAGGGGGGTCCGATGCGTGTGCGTGGCTTTCTGCCGGGTCATTCCGGTTAGGCCCCTTCCCTCCTTGACGGCGCCCTCTCCTTGACGAGTGTACGCCGTACACCTATGCTCACCGCCAGGTGTACGGCGTACACCGCCACCGAGCGAGAGGTACCGAGAAGATGAGTCCGGACCGGAGAACCGCGGTGGCCACCGGGTCGCTGTTCCTGTTGACCGAAGCCGCCGCGATAGTCGGGGCCGTTTTGTACCGCCCCCTGCTCGAAGCGGCGGACGGCCGGCTCGCGCAGGGCGCCGACACGCGGGCGCTGCTCGGGGTGCTCTGCGAGGTGGTGCTGGTGGTGGCGGTGGCCGGTACCGGGGCGGCACTGTTCCCCGTCCTGCGGCGCCACGGCGAAGGGCTCGCGCTCGGCTACGCCTTCGGGCGGCTGCTGGAAGCCGCCGTCATCGCTCTCGGGATCGTCGCCGTCCTGGCGCTCGTCACCCTGCGGCGGGACACGGAGGCGGCGGCAGGCGCCGACATCGCGCTGGTGGCCGTACACGACTGGACGTTCCTGCTCGGGCCCAACATCGCCCTCGGCCTGAACAGCGTCCTGCTTGCCTACCTTGCGTACCGCACACGGCTCGTGCCGCGCTTCATCGCCCTGCTCGGCCTGGTCGGCGGGCCGCTGATCTGCGCCTCGGCCGTCGCCGTGATGTTCGGGACCTACGCGCAGCTCTCCGTGGCGGGAGCGGCCGCCGCACTCCCGGTGTTCGCGTGGGAGCTGGGGCTGGCCGGGTGGCTGATCGTCAAGGGGTTCGGGCCCGGCTCAGGCGCCGCGCCGCGGGCGGACAGAGAGGTGGCTGAGCCGGCAGGTGTCCGTCGGTGAGGTCGGCCCGAGCTTGACGACAGAGCCGTCCGGGGGAACGCGCCAGTCCGGCGCGAACCGTCATCTGCGAGAAGCAACGACGCGCGCGCTCGAACGGCATCAGCGGCCGCTCTCCCGTGCCCCGTTCTTGCTGGAGTACGAGGAGCCCCGCACGGGGTCAGCTGGTGGTCCAGTCCGGCAGTTGCCGGTCGACCGGTCGGCGGCGCCTGTGGAAACCCGTGAGCCGGGCTCCGTTGGCTGGGTCCCTACGTACCGCTGAGGCGGCCACCGTCGTGGACCGGGCCGGGGACGGTCGCTCCTCCCCGGCCCGGAAAACCGCGGTTACGGTTCAGGTGCTGTGCGCGCTGCGGTGGGACTCCCACATGAACGTCTGGCTCCCACGTGAACATCTGGACGAGAACGTTGTCCCGCCCGGCCGCGCACCGTGCCGCGGCAGGCCGCCTCGTGCTCACGACGCAGTCTCAGGCCGCGGTTGGCGGGTGGAGCGGGGAGCCGGTGCGGCGGTATGCGGCGTTGAGACGCTTGGCTTCTTCGAGCTGGTCTTCGAGGATGACGATGCGGCATGCGGCTTCGATCGGCATGCCCTGGTCGACGAGCTCACGTGCGCGGGCCGCGATGCGCAGCTGGTAGCGGGAGTAGCGGCGGTGTCCGCCCTTGGAGCGCAAGGGCGTGATCAGTCGCGCTTCGCCGATGGCGCGCAGGAAGCCGGGAGTGGTGCCGAGCAGTTCTGCGGCCCGGCCCATCGTGTAGGCGGGGTAGTCGTCGTCGTCGAGACGGCTCAGCGCCTCGTCTGCTGTCATCTCACCTCTCTGGAGAACGTATGGAGGGGCCTTGGCGCCGTACGGCACCAAGGCCCCGAAGGAACTGCAACCATCTGCCGGCCCTAGTGCTGCGCCGGCCTTCTGTTTCCGCACGACCGCCCGGTACTCCGACGGGGGTGCGGGGATCGCGGATGCGTGACCGGAGACCACCTGCCTATCGATGTCCTGCGGTACCCGGGCTCGCTTCCGCCGCCCGGGCGATCCTGATGGCGCTCGACTCCTCCGTTCTTCCTGAACCGATCACTTGCCGGGACGTGACCGCCCGATCTGTCCTGCGGCCACGTCACTGCGGTCCTCTTCGCGGCGGCCCCTCATCACTTCGGGCCGCCCGGTCCGGTAGCCAATCCCGTCGCCACCGTGCGACTCCGGCTTCGGGATTCCACCACCGCACCGTCATGCGGGTACTGCGGCCCGGCAGTTCGTGTCTGCCGGGCCTTTCTTCGATCTCGGCGATGAGAGAAACCATAACCATCCGAGCAGCGAATGTCTATCGTGGCGAGAGTAGATTTCGAGCGGTGCAGAGAAGAGCGTCCCCCCTCAGGGGTGCCGTGCGATTGAGACGTCCGCAGCTCGCCGGTACGGGCCGTTCGCATCGCCCGGCTTGCCCTCTGGCGGCCGCGGACCGGTTGTCGGCGTCGTCGATCGGCGCCCGGTTCTACGAGCTGGAGGCCGGGCGGCAGGTGCCGCCGGAGCGGGTGTGGTCGGCGTGGCTGTGCGGCGACCACCTCGTCGCCAAGCGGCGTGAGGTGCTGCGGCAGTTCGCAGGCGCCGCCGACGGCCGGCGGGTGCACCGGGCGTTCCTGGCCAGCTGCCGCGTTCTGGGGAAGGGGTCGACATCTGCGGCGAGCGGGGTGAGGAGGCCGTCCGCTTCGCCGACACCCGCGGCTCGCAGGTCGAGATCGTGCAGAACATCGGCCGCGCGCTCCACCCGAACCGGGACGGCTCGCCGGCCAGGCGCACGGGCACGTCGCTGAAGTCGACCTCCGCCTCATGGCCGGGCAGGCGGGTCTGCGGCACGAAGGCTTTCGACCGGGGCCTTGCCCGAGGTCGCGAGGATCTCCGGCTTCCCGGTCGAAGACGTAGCACCGGACCATCTGGTAGGACACACGGCGTCGTGCTCCTGGATGAGCCGATGGAAGATCCGCGTGCTCGTATGGCGCTGCTTGCGTGGCGCGTCGAGGTCCGTCCGCAGCATCTCGTCGATCACCGGTTTGGCAGGATCCAGCGCAGTCGGCCGCGGCGGAAGCTTCTTCTGCGGCATCGGCCAGACCGAGTCCACAACCTTCTTCACCGTCCGCCACGACACGCCGTTGTACTTGCGCTCAAGCTCGCGCATCTTCATGTCGGCACGGTGACCACGCCGGATCGCCGCGTACGACTCGACCTTGGACATCTGCGGCATGACCAGGACCTTTCACCAGGAACACCCCGATGCTGTCCTGGCCAGTACCCCAGCGCTGTCAGCACCGGGGTACTGGCCGACTACTGTGGTGTGCCTACTCTCCGTGATTGTCGACGTCGTTGACACGTCTCGAAGAGCTGCTCTGCCTGGCGGCTCCGAGGATCAGGGTGGTTCACCCCCCGGCAGCAAAGCCCGCCGGGCGCCGGTCACTTGGCCAGGAAGGCGAGCAGGGCGTCGGTGACCTCCTGGGCGTGGGTCCACAGCAGGCCGTGCGGGGCGCCCTCGACGACTACGTACTCGGCCTGCGGGAGCGCCCGGTGGAACAGCTCCCCGGTGGCTCCGATCGGCAGGATCCGGTCGGCGGTGCCGTGCAGGATCAGCGCCGGCACGTCGATCTTGGCGATGTCGGCGCGGAAGTCGGTGGTCCAGGTGGCCACGCAGGCCAGCGAGGCGTACCAGGAGGCGCCGGCGGCGACGTTCCAGCTGTTGCGCAGGGCCTCCTCGCTGATGCGGGTGCCGAGGTTCTCGTCGAGGTTGTAGAAGTCCTGGTAGAAGGCGGTGAAGTAGGCATAGCGGTCGGTGGTGACGGCCTGCTCGATGCCCTCGAAGACGTCGGCGTCGACGCCCGTGGGGTTGTCGTCGGTCTTGAGCAGGAAGGGCTCCAGGGAGGCGAGGAAGGCGGCCTTGGCGATCCGGGCCGCGCCGTAGGTGCCCAGGTAGCGGCCGACTTCGCCGGTGCCCATGGAGAAGCCGACGAGGACGGCGTCGTTCAGGTCGAGGGTCTCCAGGACGGTGTTCAAGTCGGCTGCGAAGGTGTCGTAGTCGTAGCCGGTGGTGGGCCGGCTGGAGCGGCCGAAGCCGCGCCGGTCGTAGGTGATGACGCGGTAGCCGGCCTTCAGCAGGGCTGCGGCCTGCTTCTCCCAGGACTGGCCGTCGAGCGGATAGCCGTGGATCAGCACGACCGGCTGCCCGCTGCCGTGGTCCTCGTAGTAGAGGTCGATGGGGGTGGTGTTCTCCTGGCCGACGGTGATGAACGCCATGGTGGTGGCTGCCTTTCGGTGCGGGTTGTGCGGGTTGTGGTGTGGGAGGTGAGGCCGGGTGCGGTCCGGGGTCAGCGGACCGTGCGGGCGGCCGTCTCGACGATGCGGGTCACGGCGTCGGGATGGGAGACGGACACCGCGTGTGATGCGTCGATCTCGGTGGTGCGGGAGTGGGCGCGGTGCGACATGAAGCGCTGGGCGGCCACGGGGATGTTGAGGTCCTCGGTGGTGACCAGGGACCAGGAGGGGATGGTCTTCCAGGCGGCCTTCGTGGACTTCTCCTCGAGTGCGGCGGCGGCGATCGGACGCTGGCCGGCGGCCATGAGCCGGGCCTGGCCGGCCGACACGTCCGCGGCGAACTGCCGGTGGAACTTGTCCGGCTCGATGTAGACGTCGGCGCCCTGGCTGCCGTCCGGCAGTGTGTAGTTCACCGGGTCGATCACGTTGCCGAGGGTGCTGCCGGGAAACTTGTTCGTCAGTCCGAGCGAGCTCTCGCCGGTGTCGGGCAGGAACGCGGCGATGTAGACGAGGGCCTTGACCTTGTCCTCCAGTCCTGCGGCGGCCTGGCTGATGACGGTGCCGCCGTAGGAGTGGCCGACCAGGACCACGGGCCCGTCGATGTGCTGGACGACGCTGCGAAGGTAGGCGGCGTCGTTCGCCGGGCCGCGCAGCGGATTGGCGGCGGCCACCACCGGGTAACCGGCGCGCTCCAGGCGCTGGACGACACCGTCCCAGCTGGAGGCGTCGGCGAACGCGCCGTGCTCCAGCACGATCGTCGGCCGGCTCTGGTGGTGGCGGGGTGCCGCGTCGGCATCGCCGGGCAGGGTCACGGCCGTGACGGACAGGCCCACGGCCGCGACACCGAGCAGGGTGAACAGCCGAGCGGACTGGGCCGATCGGGTGGTTCGCATCTTCAACGTCCTTCTGTGTGCGGGCTGTCGCCCTGATCGGGTCGGGCCGGCAAGGCGGGCCCGACTCCGAGGGAAAAACATAGTTCGACTGAATTGTGGGCAATCACTTGCCTTTACCCTTTTTTGGGATGCCACCACCCCTGAACCGGCGCGCGGGACTCCTCGCAAGAAAGTGATGCTCGAGTACGTGAAAGCCCTTACCGGACGTCAGCCCTGCTGGGTGATGCGGCGGCAACCGGCAAGGGGCCCGGTCGGCCCTCCGCTCCGCCGACCGCTCTTCACCCGAGCCACCGCCGTCCGGGCGGCGTAAGGACGGGAGGGTGGTATGTCGGCGAGCAGCGTGCCGCGGACGAGTTTGCAGGAAAAGGCGTACGCGGCAGGCGGCGACGGGCCGTCGGCCCGCAGCCGGGTCACCATCAGCCGCTGTCGCCGGCGTCCTCCAGCCCCACCGGTACGGTGGTGAGGGGCAACTCGCAGGCGAGCCAGGAACCACGCCTCGACCGGGCCGAACAGGGCCGCTGTCTCCGCGACGCGCCGGGCGTCGGGCGACAGCGCCGCCGGCCGGGCGCGGACCTCTCACCGGACCACGCGCGGCACCCGTACCGAGGTGCCGACGGACAGGCCGCCCGATGCCCGACACTGCGGCGGGGGTGCCGGCACACGGACGGGGACGGCGCCCGGCGGGAAGGAAAGGGGTGGCGGGCTGCTCGTGGCAGCGACCCTCGGATGCGGAGCCGACGCGGCAGCGGGGACGGGCGTCACCAGGGCCGGTCCCCCGGGGTGTCCGGCTCCGGTGACGGGTCAGCGGGTGACGTCGAGCGTGGCCGCGCGGGACACGAACTTGGTGTCGCCGTCCTTCGCCGTCGCCAGAACCGACACATGCCATGCGCCTTCCGCGAGATCGGCCGCGTCCTGCTGCGTCACCTTCAGCGTGTAGGTGCAGCGGGAGGTCTCGTCCGAGGTGCTGTGGCACGTGGCCTTGTCCACGTACCGCAGCTCCGCCTTCGTCGGCGCGAGTTCGGAACTGGCCGGCCACGCGATGACCCTGAGCTCGCGGACACCCGAGTCGTCGCTCACGTCCGCGGTGTACGTGAGCTTGCCCTCGCCCTGCTGGGACGGAGCGGTGTAGCTGGCGGAGCCGTTCTTCACGGTCGGCTGCGTGGTGGTGGAGGCCATGGCGTAGCCGCCGGCGGCGATGGCGCCGAGGGCGACGACGCCGATGACGGACGGGACCAGAACGCGCTTGAACACGATGGATCCTTCTGTTGGTGAGTGGAGTGTCGACGGGCGGGAGAGCGTGGAAGGACCGGTGTTCGGTCGGCTGCTTTCCCGACGTGATCGAGACTATGGCCGGGTGCCCGGCCGGATCCTCACGCTGCGGGATGATCACCGCGTCGAACCGCAGGTGCAGGGTCTGCACCCCAGGGTAGAGAGAACCGTCCGCCCCGAGCCCGAGGACAGCCGCTCACCTGCGGTCCTAATCTTGATCCCTTATGAAGAACACCGACGACCGGCTTCTGCCCCCTGTGCTGCTCGGCGTCCAGGCCGTGGTGTGGCCGGGAACGGATGTGATCCGCGGGACCGTCCCGGCGGGGTCCGCCCTTTTCGTGGCGGCCCTCGTCGCCGGGCTGGTGACGGCCACGCTCTCGCTGCGCCGTTCGAGACCGGTGACCACCCTCGTCCTGGTCGTCGCCGCCTGTGCGCTGGGCGCCGGTCCCCTGCCCGTCGGCGCCATGGCGGTGCTGGGGACGGCGGGTGTGGCTCTGGCCCTGTTCACCGCGGCCGACGAACGTGACACCTTCACCGCCCTGTTGTGCGTGATGACGCTCGTCTCCTGGCAGTCCCTGTACGGCATCAGCCTGCACGGGCTCAGCGACCGCGACGGGCTCGACCTCGTCCTGACGGCCGTGCTGTACACCGCCGCGTCCGCCGCCGGAATGCTGGCACGGCGCAGCCGGCTCGCGCGGCAGGCCGCCGAACAGCGGTTGAAGCGGGCCGAGATCGAGCGTCACCGGCTCCCGGCGGTCGAACGCAGGCGGATGGAACGGGAGTTGCACGACGTCAGCGCACACCATCTGACGGCCGTGGTCGTCACGGCGGGTGCGGCACTCGGGCTGCGCGACCGCCGCCCCGAACTGGCCGACGAGGCTCTCCGGTTCGCCGCCGAGACCGGCCGTGAGGTCACCCGTGCGCTCGGCGCCGTGCGGGCGCCGGCACCCTCACCGGACCAGCAGCAGCCAGCACCCAGGGAGCGGATGCTGGCTCTGGTCGCCGGCTTCTCCCAGCTCGGCCAGCACGTGGAGTGCGAGATCGACGCACTGCCGGACGGTGCCCTCGGGGACGCGGCGTACGGCATCGTGCGCGAGGCGCTGACCAACGTGGCACGGCACGCACCCGGTGCACGCACCACCGTGACCTGCCGCTACGGCGACGCCCGCACGGAGGTCGTCGTCATCAGCGCCGCACCGCCGGCCGGTTCGCCGGCGCACGGCGCCGGCCTCGGCTCGGGGCGCGGCCAGAGCTTTCTGCGGTCGCGAGCCCGGGAGGCCGGCGGCACCCTGACCAGCGGCCCGACGGCGGAGGGCGGCTGGGAGGTGAACGCGGTCCTGCCCGGCCGGCTCGCCGCCGCCTCGGTGAAGCGGTCGGTGCCGTGGCAGTACCGCCTGGCACAGGTGACGGCCGCCGTCGGCCTCGCCGTGCAACCGCTGCTGCCCTCACTGATCGTCCGGGCGGCATCCGCGTCGAGCGGTCCGGGGGCGTCGGCAGGCGCGCTCTTCGCGCTGCTGGCCGCAGGACAGGCGCTCGCACTGCTGTGGCGACGCCGGGCGCCACGCGCCGCCCAGGGCGTCGTCCTGGGTCTGGCCCTGCTCTGGCCGATGGCGACGGCCGTGGGTGCGTACACCGGGTGGGTGCTCCTGCCGTCCCTGCTGAGCACGGCCGCCACCTGCGCGGTGATCGCCTCTGCCGCGGCGCGCACGGCCGCCACCGGACCGCCCGTCGCCGAAGGCCGCCCGCTCCTGTCGCCCGTGGGGGCCGGCCCGGTCGTGGCCGTGCTGGTGCACGCGGCGGCCACGACCGCCGCACTGGTGCACCGGGGCACCTCCTTCCCTCTCTGGGCGCTCGTCGCGGGGTCGACGGGGCTGGCGGCCCTGCTGGTCGGCGCGGCCTGGTGGGGCGGGACCCTGCGCGGGCGTCACCGCCGGGCCGCGCGCAGTGCGCAGGCCGGAGAGCTCGCGGCCTGGACCGAGGAGGCGGTGCGGGACGCCTGGGCCGAGCGCCGCCGGATCGCCACCGGGCTGGAGACCACCGTGCTGGCGCGGACCGCCGACATGGTCGCGCAGGCCGAGTCGGGCAGGCTCGACCAAACCGTCGAACGTGCCCGCGAGGCCCTCGCCGCGATGCGCACCCTGCTCGACACGGTCCGGGACGCCGAGACCACGTCGGCGCTGCGGCCGCGGCCCACCCTGCAGGCCCTCGACCTCCTGGGCCGTCAGATCCGGGCCACCGGCCGCGACGTCGAGATACGCCTGGCCGACCGGATACCGAGACGGCTGCCCACCGTCGTGGACCTGGCTGCCTACCATGCCTGCGAAACGGTACTCGCGGCCGGCGGCGAGGAGCCGATGACCGTGGAACTGGACGCGGACGACACCGCATTGACGATCACGGCGATCGGAGTCCCGGACACCGTGCGTTCCGTCCTGTGCCGACGGCTGTCGACGCGGGCGGCGGTGGCGGGCGGGACGGTCACCGCCGACCCGACGGGTCCGGTCCGCGTCCTGCTGCCGCTGACCGCGGCGCCGACTGTGCAGCAGGATGACGAGGAGGGGCAACGATGAGCCTCAGGGTGCTGGTCGTCGACGACCAGGGCATCGTACGAGCGGGGTTCGCCGCCGTGATCGACGCCGAGGAGGACATGACGGTCGTCGGTGAGGCCGCCGACGGCGCCGAAGCGGTACGGCTCGCCGGGGAACTGGCCCCCGACGTGGTCCTCATGGACGTCCGCATGCCCGAACTCGACGGCATCGCCGCCACCCGGATCATCACCGGCCGTCCCGACGCACCCCGTGTCCTGGTGCTGACCACCTTCGACCTCGACGCGTACGTGTTCGACGCGCTACGCGCAGGCGCCTCCGGATTCCTCCTCAAGGACGTGCACCCCGGCGAACTGCTGCACGGCATCCGGGTGGTGGCCGCGGGCGAGAGCGTCCTCGCCCCGTCCGCCACCCGCCGACTCATCGGCCACTACGCGTCCAGAACCCCTACCGGGATGCCGGACAGCAGCACCCCACGCGAACTGAACAGCCTGACCGGCCGTGAGCGCGGCGTCCTCGGACTGATCGCCGCGGGGCTCACCAACACCGAAATCGCCCAGCACCTCGGCATCACCGTCGGCACAGTGAAGTCCCACGTCAACGCATTGCTCCGCAAACTCGAACTGCGCGACCGGGTCCAGGCGACGATCCTCGCCTACGACCTCGGCCTGGCCCACCCCAACCCGCCCCACTCCCCCGCCTGACAGCCCACCGGCCAAGGGCCACCACCCTCCAGGAGTCCCTCACCATGACCGGCCCAGGTCTGCCCGTCCTACGCGATGTGCGCCGAGTCCTCGGTACTGCCGCCGCCCGCATCTACCTGACGGGCTGTGCCCTGCTGCTCGGATGGGCGCTGGTGGCCGCCTCCGACGGGTCCATGGCAGTCGTCATCCCGATGTTCGCCACCATCCCGTCCAGCCTCGTACTGCTGTTGCTCCTGCCCGAGGGCGACGCGATGTTCCTGCTCTCCATCGTTGCCGGAGCGCTGATCAACGCCATGGTCATCGGCTGGTGTGCCCGCGCCCTGCGCCGCGGGAAGACCCCGGACTCCGCCACCTGACGGCAGACACCGCACGGGGCGGCCCCGGAACCGGGCAGCGGCCCCGCCAGCGTCGCAGCCACGGCTGCACAGTGTGCAGCCGTGGCTGGTGGTGCGAAGCGGATGCGCTGGCGTTGCGCAGGACTCGGCGTCGGCTGCGCGGCAGCCTCCGCGGCGGCGGGCGCCGAGTTCAGTCGTTCGCGAGCTGTTGCTCGTCGCTCCCGGAGCGCGGTGGCGCAGATGAGCGCCTCCTGCCCGGAAAAGGTCACAGTGAGGAGTGCGAGGGCCCGAGTACTACGGTGCATACGGCTCAGGCGCGGCGGGGCCGGCGCAGACGTCCGGGCTCTGGCACTCGCTGCAGGGACGGCACGCATGCGGTGGCGCGAGTGTTCGCGCTGTGCGTGTGGTCGGGGCTGACCTGGCAGAGGGCCTGTCGTAGCGCACTGTGCCGCTCGGCCGCACCACCGTCTTTGGCCGGTTCCGGCGGTTCATCCGGTTCTGCATGGGAGTAGCGTCACGGACTGATCGAGCCCTCGAGATCGGCCGGTTCACCGTGAATCGGCCGCGCACGGCGAGAGTGGCAGCAGACGGCGAAATGCCGTACCGGGTCGTAGGACCCTGAAGCGTCGACGGGTAAGGAGGATGACGATGTCGTGGGTGACCAGCAGCCTTCGGGCGCTCAGCGGTGAGATGCGTGCACGGTGGCACGGGTACTTCGTCGGCTACGGGCAGCAGGACTGACGCTCGGCAGCCGGAGACTCCGACCGGCAAGGGAGGGCAGCCACGATGTCATGGATCACCAGAAGCCTTCGGTGGCTCAGCGGTGAGGCGCGTACGCGTCGCAACCAGTACGGCGACAGGTACGGGCGCAACGCCTGATGTGCCCTCCGTCAAGGGATGGGACGAGCGGCCGAGCCATCGCGCGTCCTGTCCCTCGTCAGATGGGTGTTTGACCCATGTTCCTGGACAGGAAGAGTCTGTGGCCGCACCTGCGACGGTGGGAGGAACAGGCCGCGGACCACGACGGTCCGTTCAGGCTCCGCTTCGGAACCCTCCTTGTGGCCGATGCTGACGCGGCCCGCGACGTCCTGGTCGACTCGGCCGGCAATTACCTGTCCCAGTCCGGCTTCTACCGCTTGGGACCAAAACCCCTCCCCCAGGCGGTCCGGAGCGAAGCCTCCCGCGAGTTGCTCAGGGTTTTGGCCCGGCACGATCTCGCGTCGTCCTTCGACCTCGGCACCGCCCTCGGTGAGGTGAGTGAGGGCCGCGGCCGTCTGCGGCACCAGCGCTGGGGTGTCGAGCTGGTCCGGCGGTACTTCGCCCCCGTCATCGCGCACCAGCGTCATACCGAGATCAACGCGCTCGTCGACACCTACGTGACGTCGAGCGTCGTCGCCGACGACATCGTCGGCCACGTGCTGAGACGCTCGCACCGCACGGTGCCCGCCGTCCGGGCCGGGCTCGCCGAACAACTTGGCCGGCTGCCGGCGCCGGAAGGCGGCGTGCAGGACCTGGTCGATCTGGTACTCGGCCTGCCCGGCGAACTGTCACCCCTGGATCGCGCACAACTGCTGCAACGTCTCGTCCTGTCCACGGTCGGCTTCACCGGTGTGACTCTCGAATGGGTGGTGATGCTCGGCATCCAGCACGGCTACGACACTCCGGCGGTGCGGCAGGAACAGGTCCATCGGCTGGTCAGGGAGGCGCTGCGCCTGTACCCGACCGCGTGGCGCCTGGTCCGGGTGGCCGCCACCGACCATGAGGTTGCCGGCGTCCAGGTCCGCGAGGGCGAGCACCTCCTGATCGGCACGCACGCGATCCACCGGTCGGCGGCCGTATGGGACAGTCCACTGGACTTCCGTCCCTCGCGCTGGGAGCAGCCGACCGACGACCAGCGGCGCTCCTACCTCCCCTTCGGCAAAGGCGACGGCATGTGCCCGGCGAACGGCTTCGCCGCCAAGGCACTCGAACACCTCGGCCACCTCATTCTTCACGGCCACCGGGGGCACGTGCGGCTGCACGCCCGCAAGCCTCACGTCCGTACGCTCCTGGCCCCACCGGCCGGCTGGACCCGCCTGTTGGCCGACTGAAGCACTCCGTCATACCGCGCCCAGCGGCGCGATACCGCAAGGTGACCGAAGCGGGGGCCAGCGCGTTGGTATGGCCATGCCCGCGATGCCCGTATCGCCGGTGCCCGGTGCCCGGGATCGACCCGGCCGACAGCGCCGTGAGGCCGTCCGGCTTTTACTTGGACGCGCTGATCCACTCCACGCTGGAAGTCCACTGGAAGGCGGCCGGGTGTGTCCTGCCCGGCCACGGGCGGACCGGAGTGGACGATGCCGGCAAGCCGCCCACTCGATATACCGGCGTGGGGGCACTGCCTTCCCCGGGACACGCGCCACGCCATCCTGCCGGCAGCCTGTCCGGCCGCCCGGGCTGTCGGCACCGCCCGGTCACAGGTTGGGCGTCGTCCAGCCTCAGCGAACCCTACGCTGATGCCGGCCGGAGCGCCGAATGTGCATGCCCAAGTGCACCACGGCCGCGACGAGCACCACGATTCCGATGATGAGCAGGTAGAACAGTCCTTCGGCGACGACGCCGATGATGCCCAGCACGATTGCCGCGATGACGAGGGTCAGGAAAAACGTCATGCCGTAAGGCACCTCCTCATCAGGGGTCAGCGGCGGGCGAGCTGCCGCTCACCGTTCGCGCCGGGTTGGTAGGGCAGGCCGTAGTGCGTGAACACCGCCCCCTCGTCCTCGGCGGGCAGCACATCGTCGGTGCCGATCGCCGGGCACTTCTTCACCAGGGAGCGGTCGTAGTCGACTCTGACGTAGGCCGGCCCCACGATCGCGCCGTTCAACGGGACGAAGACCAGGCGGCGGCGGGTGGGCAGCCCGATCTGGACGGTGGCCATAGCGGGCTCGTCAGTGCTGGTGTCCACGTAGACGGCCTCCAGCGTGCCGATCTTGTGGCCGGCCGCGTCGAGGACGTCGTGAGTGCGCCACTCACGGATATCCGCACTCTGGATCATCCTTGGGTTTCCCTTCGCGCGGCGGTGTACCCGAAGAGGGCATTTGCGGAGTGCCCGCACCAGCCCTGGTGACACCTTTAGCCGCAGGACGGCTCAGATAGCCCCAGGACGGCTCAGACTGGTGCCGTGGAACGTTCAACCGGTCGACTCGGGCGCCGCTGGCTAGTTCGACTCCCGGTCACAGAGCCCCACGCTGCTGCACTGCTGAGCCCATGCTCTGCAGGTCGAGCTGGATGTGCACGTCGGTGAACTCGACTGGGCGTGCGACCGTGTTGGTGGTCGCGACGGTTGGATGTGCGGTGGCGTCCGAGCGCCGGAGCGGGGCGAGTGCGGGAGGACAGCAACAGAAGGGTGACTCAGGATGCGGACGCCTTGATCTCCCCAGCAAAGACGATAATCTGGTCGATGAGGCTCCGCCGCAGATGGACGACGTCCGTTCCCGCCAGGCGGGGGCCTCCATTGGGCGTGGTGAAGACCCACTGGTATCGGGCCCACTCATCAGGCATGTCCACCGCTGAGCAGCGCACCATCGTGCCGGTCCCCGCTGGGTGGTGCCGGATGTCCAGCACGAACCGCTCGACCGCCGCGATCCCTTCGCTGCGGCCCAGCGGCCCCCAGAGAACCACGTCCGAGGTCAGGGCCTGGGCAAGCAGAGCAGTCACATAGCCGTCGTCGGAGGCGTTGAACGCGGAGATGAACGTGTCGATCGCGGAGCGTGCGGTCTCTTCCTGCATGCCCCAGTAATACCAGCCGTTTCGCGTGCGTTCGTCCCGCGAGCCGCCTTCCGCTCACCGGCGGAGACGGTTCTTCCCGGTCGAATACCCCTTCACCAGGGACCTCACAACCGGCAACCGACGACTGAGCGCAGCGGCCGCCGCGGCATCGACGGCCGACGTCCGCTCCCCGCTCCCTCCGGTGCGGTGTCGCCAAGACCGACACAGCGCCGACGCGCGAGCACCACACCTGCCCGCCCCGGTCCCCCGACGACACCCCTACCCGCCTGGCCCGATCATCCGGCTTCCCTCCCTGGTCCGGTCGCGAGGAGAGTGCAGGGAGGGATGTCAGGGATCGCCCACGGATGAGACCGCGCGGCAACCCGCAGAACCATGGCTCCAGGGCGGGAAAGGAGCGGGCTGACGTGAGCGCTGCCGGACGGGTCGGTGAACGCGGCGGGTAGAAGGCCGTGCGAGCTGCTTGTCGCCGCGCCCCGAGGGGTGCTCGCCGCGGAAGGAGGAGCCGGAGACCCCCGTCACGAGTGCCAGACCGGCGTAGGCGGCGAAGGGCCGACGGTGGCGAGGCCGCTGTCGTCTCCGATGTCGCTTCACCTCCGAAGGAGGCTCACGCGCAGTGCAGCGGCCGGGTGACGCCCATGTCCGCCGTATGCCGGAGTGCCCCGTGTGAGAGAAGGGACGACTGGCAACGCATCCTGCATGCGCATCGTGGTCACCGGGGCGACCGGGAACATCGGTTCCGTCGTCGTGCGGCGCTTGCGTGCCGAGGGCGGGCACGACCTCGTGGGTCTGGCCCGGCGGCTGCCCGAGGGCCCTGACAGCCGGGGGGTCGACTGGCGCCCGGCGGACCTCAGCACCGATGCCTGTCACGGCACACTCGTCGAGGCGTTCACCGGCGCGGACGCGGTCGTCCACCTGGCGTGGGGCTTCCAGCCGTCCCACGATCTCGACTATCTCAGGGAACTCGGCGTCGGCGGCACCCGCCGCGTGCTCCGGGCCGTCGCCGACACCGGTGTCCCGCACCTGCTCCACATGTCCTCGGTCGGCGCCTATTCACCGAAGAAGGACGATCGTCCGGTGAACGAGTCCTGGCCCACCGGGGGCGTGCGCAGTTCGCGGTACAGCCGGCACAAGGCGGCGGCCGAACGTCTCCTCGACCGGTATGAGGCCTCCGACGCCGGCACGCTCGTCACCCGCCTTCGGCCGGGAATCGTGGGCAGCGCGCCGCCGGCAGCGCTCTTTCGCGGTACGGCGTTCCGGCCCTCGTCCCCTCCAAGGTGCTGGGGCTGCTGCCGGTCCTGCCGATGGACCGGAGGCTGACCATCCCGATGGTTCACACCGACGACGTCGCCGAGGCGATCGTCACGGTGCTGCACCGGCGCGCGGCAGGTCCGTTCAACCTCGCCGCCGACACGCCCGTGACCGCGGCGGTCATCGCCAACGCGCTCGGCGCCCGGCTGGTGCACGTGCCCTCCCCCGTGGTCCGCGCCGCCATGTCGGCCGCCTGGCACGCGCGCCTGCAACCGGTCGACACAGGGTGGCTCGACATGGGCTTCGCGCTGCCGGTGCTGGATACGACCCGTGCGCGCACGGAGCTCGGCTGGGCCCCGGCCAAGGACGGCCCGCAGGTGCTCGCCGAGGTGATCGAGGGCATGAGGGGGGCCGCGTCCGGCCGGACCCCCGTGCTGCGCCCACGCACCGTCCTCGGGGCGCTCGGTGACGCGGTCCGTCGTGGGCCGGTCGCTGTGCGGCGACGCCCGTGACCACCGGCACAGCACCGGCGCCTCCCAAACCGCCGCGCGTGGTCGCGCTGCTCGCCGCCGCCCACGGCGGACCGGCCCTGGCGGTCGCCGCCGTAGCAGGCCTGCTCGCGCTCCGCAACGACCTGGGCCCGCTTGATACCGCCGTCGTCACCGCTGCGGTACTCGCCGGGCAGTTCACGATCGGTTGGGGCAACGACCTGCGGGACCTGCCTCGCGACCGTGCCGTCTGCCGGACCGGGAAACCGTTGGTCGCCGGAGCCCTCCCCGTCGGCGCGGTGGTGCGCGCCCTGGCCGTGGCCGCACTCGCCTGCATCGTGCTGTCCGCGCTCGCCGGCTGGCGCAGCGGGCTGGTCAACGTCGTCCTCGGCGCCGGCGCGGGCCACGCCTACAACCTGGGGCTCAAATCGACCTGGTGGTCGTGGTTGCCGTACGCCAGCGCGTTCGGGACGCTGCCCTCGGTCGTCACCCTCGCCGGTCCGGCCCCGGCCTGGGCGCCGCTGTGGATGACCGGTGCCGGAGCCGCGCTCGGTGTCGCGGCACATCTGCTCAACACGCTGCCCGACCTCGCCGACGACGAACGCACCGATGTCCGCGGACTGCCGCACCGGATCGGCGAGCGCCCTTCGCGCACCGTGGCCGCCGTGCTGCTGGCCGCCGCCTCGCTGCTGGCCGTGCTCGGTCCCGCCGGGTCCCCTCCGGCATGGGCGTCGGCGGTCCTCGCCCCGATGGCGTTCCTCATGGTCCTCACGGCGGTCGCTCACGGCCGTGCTCCCTTCCGGGCCGCGGTGGCCGTCGCCCTGCTCGATGCCGTGCTGCTCGTGGCGGCCGGCTGATGGCGCCCACCTCCAGTCGCTGGGACCTCGTGGTGGTCGGCGCCGGGCCGGCCGGTGCCGCCGCCGCCCTTGGCGCGCTGCACGCCGACGCGAGTCTGCGCGTCGCCCTGCTGGACCGGGCGGGCTTCCCGCGGGACAAAGTTTGCGGCGACGGGGTGGCCCCGCACGTCCTCGACCACCTCGCCGAGGTCCGCGTCACCGGTCTCGTCGACGACCGGGTCCCGGTCGAGCGCCTCCGCCTCGGCCGGGGCGGCCTGGTCGTCGAGCGGCGGACGGCCCGCCCGGCGTGGGTGGTGCCGCGCCGCATCTTCGATGCCCGGCTGGTCGACGCGGCCGTCGCCGCGGGCGCCCACCTCCTGCGGCACCGGGTCCGCGATCTGCGGCAGGACACCGATGCGGTGGTCCTTGACGGGAAGGTCCGCGCCGCGGTCGTGGTCGGCGCCGACGGCGACCACTCCGTCGTCCGACGCGCGCTCGGCCGCTCCCGCGGTCCGGTGGCCCTGGCGCTGCGCGGCTACGCCCCGGTCTCACCCGGGCGGCGAGGCGTACAGGTCATCGAGTTTGGCACCCGCCATCAGCCGTCGTACGCCTGGTCCTTCGACCGCGGTGACGGACATGCGAACGTCGGGTACGGCGAGGTCCTCCATGAAGGCCGGCCGGCGCCGACCCGCGCCCAGCTGTTCGAGCGGCTGGAAGCGCTCCTGCCCGGTGCAACCGAGGAGGGACGGAACTGGGCCGGGCACCTCCTTCCGCTCTCGACGGCACGCTGGCGTCCTCCGGCCGGCCGCGTACTGCTCGCGGGCGACGCCGCCTGCCTGGTGAACCCCTTGACCGGCGAGGGCATTCACTACGCCGTGGCCACCGGTATCGCGGCCGGTCGCGCCGCCGCCGCAGCCCTGCGCGACGGACGGCCCGAGCGGGCGGGAGAGCGGTATGCCCGCGTCACCCGCCCGATCCTGCTGCCCCATCTGCGCCACACCGCGCTGGCCGCCCGGCTCGCCCGCACCGCCGATGTCCTCGAGGCCGGGCTGCGGGCCTCAGCCGCCGACCAGCGCGTCTTCGACGACCTCGTCGAACTCGGGCTCGCCGGGGGCCGGCTCACCCCCACCGTCGCGTTCGGTCTCGGCCGGGCGCTCCTCACACCCGTCCGTCCGACCGGCCGTCCTCAGGAGCCAGCATGACCATGCGCGTCCTCGGTGTCTGCGGTGTCCTGCCCGAGCACCGCTACCGACAGGAAGAGATCACCGAGTTCTTCGCCCACATACTGGCTGAGGACACGGTCGACCGCGGCGTCGTCGAACGGTTCCACCGCAACACGTGCGTCGAAACCCGGCACACCGTGCTGGCGCTGGAGGAGTACACCCGCCTCGGGGACTTCGGCCAGTCGAACGATGCCTTCATCCGGACAGGCGTCGAACTGGGCGGCCGCGCGGTCGTCAACGCGCTCAAGGAGGCCGGCCTCACGCCGACCGACGTCGACTTCATCGTGTCGTGCACGGTGACCGGCCTGGCCGTCCCCCCGCTCGAAGCCCGCATCGCGGCGGAGATCGGGCTGCGCCCCGACGTGGTGCGCATGCCCCTGGTCGGCCTCGGCTGTGTCGCCGGCGCGGCCGGCATCGCACGCCTGAACGACCTGCTGCGCGGCCGCCCCGACGGGGTCGCGGTGCTGGTGTCGGTCGAGTTGTGCTCGCTCACGTTCCAGCGCGAGGACACCTCGCTCGCCAATCTCGTGGCGAGCGGCCTGTTCGGGGACGGCGCCGCGGCGGTGGTCGCCGTCGGTTCCCAGCATCCGCTCGCCCGGTCCGACGACCCCGCCCGCCCCGAGGTCCTCGCCTCGCGCAGTCGCCTCTACCCCGACTCGGAACGCATGATGGGCTGGGACGTCGGGTCCGGCGGACTCAAGATCGTGCTCGACTCCTCGGTCCCCGACCTGGTGCGCCGGTACGTCGGCGACGACGTTCGCGGCTTCCTCGCCGACCACGCCCTCACCGACGACGACATCGGCTGGTACGTCGCGCACCCCGGTGGCCCCAAGGTGTTGGAAGCACTGCAGGAAGTGCTCCGGATCGAGCGTGACGCCCTGGGGGTGACGTGGGACTCACTGCGCCGGATCGGCAACCTGTCCTCCTCCTCGGTGCTGCACGTCCTGGCGGACACGCTCGCCGACCGCCCTCCACGGCCCGGCTCCCACGGGCTCATGCTCGCCCTGGGTCCGGGCTTCTGCTCCGAACTCGTGCTGCTGCGCGTCCCGGGAGGATGAGAGGTGAGCGGCGAAGCCTTGTTCACCGTCCTGGTCCTGGCCGTCGGCCTGGAACGGGTCGCCGAACTGTTCGTGTCCCATCGCAACGCCGTCCGCAGCCTCGCACAGGGCGGCGTGGAGGCCGGGCGGGGTCACTACCCGTTCATGGTGGTGCTGCACACGGGCCTGCTGGTCGGCGCGCTCGTGGAGGTATGGGTGCGGCGGCCGGACCTCGTACCGGGTCTCGCCTGGGCCATGCTCGCCCTCGTCGCGGCCTCGCAGGCGCTGCGCTGGTGGTGCATCGCCACCTTGGGCCGGCGATGGAACACCAGGGTGATCGTCGTACCCGGCGCTGCCCGCGTGACCTGCGGCCCCTACCGCCGGCTGCCCCACCCGAACTACCTTGCCGTCGTCGTCGAAGGGCTCGCGCTCCCGCTGGTGCACTCGGCCTGGGTCACGGCCATCGTCTTCACCGTGCTGAACGGATTCCTGCTCGCCACCCGCGTCCGCGTCGAGAACGCCGCCCTGGCACGGCTGGTCTGAGGAGGGGCGCATGGATCTTCTCGTCGCCGGTGGCGGACCGGCGGGTCTCGCCACGGCACTGCACGCGGCTCGGGCAGGCCTTGAGGTCGCCGTCTGGGAGCAGCGCGCCGGTACCGTCGACAAGGCGTGCGGCGAAGGTCTCATGCCGGGTGCCGTCGCCGCCCTGGCAGCGCTCGGTGTGCACCCGCCGGGACACGACCTGCGGGGTATCGCGTACGTCTCCGGGCCGCGTCGCATCGGCGCCGACTTCCGGGCAGGGCCGGGCCGCGGGGTGCGTCGCACCGTCCTGCACGCGGCGCTGCGGGAGGCGGTGCTGGCCGCCGGCGTACGGGTCGAGCAGCGCACGGTGCGCCGTGTCGAGCAGGACGAGGGCGGTGTGGTGGTCGACGGCACCCGTGCCGGGCACCTCGCCGCTGCAGACGGCCTGCACTCGCCGATCCGCCGGTCCCTGGGTCTGCACCGGCCGCGTCGGGCACACCGGCGACACGGGCTGCGCCGCCACTACGTGTCGGCCCCCTGGAGCGATCGCGTCGAGGTGCACTGGGCCCGTGACGCGGAGGCCTACGTGACCCCGGTGAGCGACGACCTCGTCGGCGTCGCGCTGCTCACCGCCGGCCACGGACCGTACGACGACCACCTCGCCGTATTCCCCGAGTTGCGAGAACGGCTGGCCGACGCCGGGTCCAGCGGACCGGTGCGCGGGGCGGGACCGCTCCGCCAGGACACGCACGCACGCACCGCCGGCCGGGTGCTGCTCGTGGGCGATGCGGCCGGTTATGTCGACGCGCTGACCGGTGAGGGCATCGCGCTGGCGCTCGCGCAGGCCTCGGCGGCGGTGCGAGCAGTCGTCGACAACGACCCGGCAGCATACGAGCGGGAGTGGCGACGGCTCACCCGGCGCCACCGCTGGCTGACCCAGGCGCTGCTCGGCGCGACGAGGATCCCCCCGGTCCGCTCGGCGCTGGTGCCCGCGGCACAGCGGCTGCCGGGGTTGTTCTCCGCAGCCGTCGATGCGCTGGCGCGTCCGGCGGGGACGTGATCCCGCGGATTTGGTCCCCCTCTCCGTGTGCGGGCGGAAGGCTCCGGTGCCATTCGTGGGGACGATGACGGCCCGGCCGTTGACCCCTCCGACGTGCAGACGTCCGTGGGCGGGTGGCGCCTCGTCGAGGCAGTGCGTCTCGGTGCGGACGGCAGCAACGCCGGCCGGACGAGACCGATGGTCCCGAACCGGTTCCACGGCCCCGCCGCGGTGCAGGACGGAAGCCGCAGCGTCCAGATCAACCACTTCCACGATCCCGTCAAGGGCACCGCCGTGGCCTTCCCGTGGGGTGCTGTTGTCACGTGGGACCTCAGAGCGCGGCCGGGCACTCGGACGCCAGGCCCGGGGTGTCGAGCGCTGGGGCGGAGAAGGGGCGGCGGCGTTGGCGATGGGAGCGGTGACGAGCCCGTCGGGGACGAAGTCGTTGCGGCCTGGCCGGATATGACCACCGCCATTCACACCCGTGCGTGGGCGCGCACTCGCATGAGCCAGCGCACACGCCTTGCACACGAAGCCGGACGCGAAGACAGTTTCAACACTTGTCACCGAAATCCAGAGGAGAAGGACATGCGCACCACCGCGCTCCTAGGCGCTGCGGCACTCAGCGTCTCCGCCTTACAAGTCATCTCAATTGGTCAGTCGTCGGTAGCAGATGAGGGTGCAGGCGATGCTGGTAAAGGCCAGGAAGTGGCTGGCTTTGCGTTCGTAGCGGCGGTGGAGACGTCGGCAGCCGGCGAGCCAGGCCA
>NZ_JBVJFP010000016.1:0-165503 GCF_055587785.1 Streptomyces sp. NPDC046379 | reverse complement strand
AAACGCCCGGTTACATTCCGAACCCGGAAGCTAAGCCTTACAGCGCCGATGGTACTGCAGGGGGGACCCTGTGGGAGAGTAGGACGCCGCCGAACTCCTTTTGGAGCTCCGGCTCTTGGGCAGACAGCCCAAGAGCCGGAGCTTTTTTGCGTTGAGGTAAGGTCAGGGGGCATCGTTGGCTCGTTTCCGACAGGAGGCCCCCGGTTGGAGGTCCAGGAGACCCGCGTCCAGACGGACCGGGTGCTCACCATCCCGAACATCCTCAGCATGGCTCGACTCGTCGGCGTGCCCCTCTTCCTGTGGCTGATCCTGCGGCCCGAGTTCGGAGGCCCGAAGAGCGACGGCTGGGCGCTGTTGGTGCTGGCCTTCAGCGGGATCAGCGACTACCTGGACGGAAAACTCGCGCGGCGCTGGAACCAGATCAGCAGCCTCGGCCGGCTGCTGGACCCGGCCGCGGACCGGCTCTACATTCTCTCGACGCTGGTCGGACTCACCTGGCGGGAGATTCTCCCGCTCTGGCTCACCGCCGTCCTGCTGGCGCGCGAGCTGGTCCTGCTGGTGATGGTGGGCATCCTCAGACGCCATGGCTATCCCCCGCCGCAGGTGAACTTCCTGGGGAAGGCGGCCACCTTCAACCTGATGTATGCCTTCCCGTTGCTCCTGCTCAGTGACGGAACAGGATGGATCGCGTCACTCGCTGCTATTTTCGGATGGGCGTTCGCCGGATGGGGTACAACCCTGTATTGGTGGGCAGGAGTCCTCTACGTGGTGCAGGTCCGCCGTATCGTTCGTGCGGGCGCCACGGCCGACTGAACTCGCCGCAGAGACGCAGCGCCTGAGCCTGCGATGGCCCGCCGGCGAAAAGTGCGGGACAATTCGGACGGGTGAAGTCGGCTAGACCGTCGTCTGTTAGAGGAGGACGCTTCCGACATGAAGGCCGTCGTGATGGCCGGCGGCGAAGGCACACGCCTTCGCCCCATGACCTCAAGCATGCCCAAGCCGCTCCTGCCGGTCGCCAACCGGCCGATCATGGAGCACGTTCTGCGGCTGCTCAAAAGGCATGGGCTCAACGAAACCGTCGTGACTGTGCAGTTCCTTGCCTCACTGGTCAAGAACTACTTCGGTGACGGGGAAGAGCTCGGAATGGAGCTCACCTATGCCAACGAGGAGAAGCCACTCGGTACCGCCGGAAGCGTCAAGAACGCCGAAGAGGCGTTGAAGGACGACACTTTCCTTGTCATCTCCGGCGATGCCCTGACCGACTTCGACCTCACCGAGCTGATCAACTTCCACAAGGAAAAGGGCGCGCTGGTCACCGTCTGCCTGACGCGCGTGCCCAACCCTCTGGAGTTCGGCATCACCATCGTCGACGAAGAGGGCAAGGTCGAGCGGTTCCTGGAGAAGCCCACCTGGGGGCAGGTGTTCTCGGACACCGTGAACACCGGCATCTACGTGATGGAGCCCGAGGTCTTCAACTACGTCGAGGCCGACGTGCCCGTCGACTGGTCCGGTGATGTCTTCCCCCAGCTCATGAAGGAGGGCAAGCCGGTCTACGGCTATGTCGCCGAGGGCTACTGGGAGGACGTCGGCACGCACGAGAGCTACGTCAAGGCGCAGGCCGACGTTCTCGAGGGCAAGGTCGACGTGGAGATCGACGGATTCGAGATCTCCCCGGGAGTCTGGGTGGCCGAGGGGGCCGAGGTGCACCCCGATGCCGTACTGCGCGGGCCGCTGTACATCGGCGACTACGCCAAGGTCGAGGCCGGCGCGGAGATCCGCGAGCACACCGTCGTAGGCTCCAACGTCGTCGTCAAGACCGGCGCCTTCCTGCACAAGGCCGTGGTGCACGACAACGTCTACGTCGGGCAGCACAGCAACCTGCGAGGCTGCGTCGTCGGCAAGAACACCGACATCATGCGCGCGGCCCGCATCGAGGACGGCGCGGTCATCGGCGACGAGTGCCTGATCGGTGAAGAATCGATCGTGCAGGGCAATGTGCGCGTCTACCCGTTCAAGACCATCGAGGCCGGCGCGTTCGTCAACACCTCGGTGATCTGGGAGTCGCGTGGCCAGGCGCATCTGTTCGGAGCCCGTGGCGTCTCCGGCATCCTGAACGTCGAGATCACGCCCGAGCTCGCGGTGCGGCTCGCCGGCGCCTACGCGACGACCCTGAAGAAGGGGTCCACCGTCACCACAGCCCGCGACCACTCCCGTGGTGCGCGTGCGCTCAAGCGGGCCGTGATCTCCGCCCTTCAGGCCAGCGCCATCGAAGTGCGGGACCTGGAGAACGTACCGCTGCCGGTGGCGCGGCAGCAGACGGCTCGGGGCAGCGCCGGCGGCATCATGATCCGCACCTCGCCCGGAGTGCCGGACTCCGTGGACATCATGTTCTTCGACTCCCAGGGCGCCGATCTGTCGCAGGCCAGCCAGCGGAAGCTGGACCGGGTCTTCGCGCGGCAGGAGTACCGGCGTGCCTTCCCGGGCGAGATCGGGGACCTGCACTTCCCGGCGAGCGTCTTCGACTCCTACACCGGGTCGTTGCTGCGCAACGTCGACACTACCGGGATCGCCGAGTCCGGGCTGAAGGTCGTCGTGGACGCGTCCAACGGCAGCGCGGGTCTGGTGCTGCCCAGCCTGCTCGGGAAGCTGGGCGTCGACTCGCTGACGATCAACCCCGGGCTGGACGAGTCGAGACCGACGGAGACGGCGGACGCCCGGCGGTCGGGGTTGGTGCGGCTGGGAGAGATCGTGGCGTCCGCGCGGGCGGCGTTCGGGGTGCGGTTCGACCCCGTCGGCGAGCGGCTGTCGCTGGTGGACGAGAAGGGCCGGATCGTCGAGGACGACCGGGCACTGCTCGTCATGCTCGACCTGGTCGCCGCCGAGCGGCGCAGCGGACGGGTGGCGCTGCCGGTGACGACGACCCGCATCGCCGAGCAGGTCGCCGCGTACCACGGAACGCAGGTCGAGTGGACCACCACCTCGCCGGACGACCTGACCCGGGTCGGCCGGGACGAGACGACCATCTTCGGCGGCGACGGCAAGGGCGGATTCATCGTCCCCGAGTTCAGCAGCGTCTTCGACGGCACGGCGGCCTTCGTACGGCTGATCGGGCTGGTGGCGCGGACGCAGCTCACCCTCAGCCAGATCGACGCGCGGATCCCGCGGGCGCACGTGCTCAAGCGGGATCTGGCGACCCCCTGGGCCGTCAAGGGACTCGTCATGCGCCGGGTGGTCGAGGCGGCCGGAGACCGACAGGTGGACACCACGGACGGGGTGCGCGTGGTGGAGGCCGACGGGCGCTGGGTGATGGTGCTGCCCGACCCTGCCGAAGCCGTCACCCATCTGTGGGCCGAGGGCCCGGACGACGCCTCCGCACAGGCGCTGCTCGACGAGTGGGCGGCGGTCGTGGACAGCGCGGGGCGGTAGGCCCCGGTAGGAGACAAGGCGCCCCACGCGCGCGTGCCGGACAAGTGTCCCCAAGGGGGGCCTGTCCGGCACGCCGGTGGGGCCATTCGGAGGTAGCGGTCGCCTCGTGCGACGATGTGCGGCATGCCGCAGCAGCCCCCCGTTCGGAGCACTCCCAGGTCTGCCGCGCGTCCGGACGCGTCCATGTCACTGCTCACCAACGTCATGGACCACAGCCTCGACGACGGGTACGCGCAGGCCGCGGCCCGGAAGCAGGCCGCCGGCGCCGGCGGCGTGCCGAAGACGCTGAGGGCCCGGCTCGGGCTGGCCGCCGGCCTGGTCCTCGCGGCTCTCGTGGTGACCCTGGGCGCGGCGCAGGCCCGCGTGGACGCGCCGGTCGTGGCCAAGGAGCGGGAGGAGCTCATCGACCGCATCGGACGGGAGACCGACGCCGCGGACGAGCTGGAGCAGGACGTCGACGCGCTGCGCGCCGATGTGAACGCCCGCCAGCGTGAGGCCCTGCGGGACAGCGGCGGCGGCGCCCAGGCGGACCTGGTCGGCCTGCTGGCCGGGGCGACCGAGGTGCACGGCCCCGGGGTGCGGCTGGTGGTGAACGACGCCAAGGAGGCCACCGGCGGCGGAGACGACGACCCGCGCGGGACCACCGGTTTCTCCGACACGGGGCGAGTGCGCGACCGGGATCTGCAGCGGGTGGTCAACGGGCTGTGGGAGTCCGGCGCCGAGGCCGTCGCGATCAACGGGCAGCGGCTTACGGCGCTGTCGGCGATCAGGGCCGCCGGCGACGCCATACTGGTCGACAACAGGCCGCTGGTGCCGCCGTACACGGTTCTCGCGGTGGGGGACGGCGAGCGGCTGAGCGCCGCGTTCCAGAACAGTGCGGACGGGCTGTACCTGCATGCGCTGCAGGAGAACTTCGGGATCAGGACCGGCATCTCCGCGGAGGACGACCTCCGGCTGCCCGCCGCGCCCAGGATGATCGTCCGCACAGCACAGCCGATATCGGAAACAGCACAGCAGAGAAGTGAGAAGGGCACATCGTGATCGCCGTACTGGGCCTCGTCGTGGGTGTCGTGGCCGGCCTGCTGGTCCGGCCCGAGGTGCCGGCGGCCGTAGAGCCTTATCTGCCGATCGCCGTCGTCGCGGCGCTGGACGCGGTCTTCGGCGGGCTGCGGGCGATGCTCGACGGGATCTTCGACGACAAGGTGTTCGTGGTGTCGTTCCTGTCGAACGTGGTCGTCGCCGCGCTGATCGTGTTCCTCGGCGACAAGCTGGGCGTCGGCGCGCAGCTGTCCACCGGCGTCGTGGTGGTCCTCGGCATCCGCATCTTCTCCAACGCCGCGGCCATCCGGCGCCACGTCTTCCGGGCGTGAGGCCGATGAGCAACCAGGAAGAGACCAACGGCAAGCGTCCGCCGCTGCGCGAGGAACTGCCTCCCGAGGTGCCCGCCGCGGCCCCGGCCGAGGACGGCACCGGGCCGACCCCCGGACCGGCGCCGACGGGACGGCAGCGGCTGATCGACGGGTTGTGGCCGCCGCGGGTGACACGCGCCCAGCTGATCGTCGCCCTGCTCCTGTTCGGCCTCGGCTTCGGCCTGGCCGTGCAGGTGGCCTCGAACAGCGAGGGCGACAGCGTCCTCAGCGGGGCGCGGCAGGAGGATCTCGTTCGCATCCTCGATGAACTCGACGACCGCACACAGCGTCTTGAGGACGAGAAGCAGGGTCTCGAACAGCAGCGGGAGGAGCTGGAGAACAGCTCCAACCAGGCGGAGGAGGCCCGGAGGCAGACGCAGGAGAAGGAACGGCAGCTGGGCATCCTCGCGGGCACGGTGGCGGCCCAGGGGCCGGGCATCACGATGACGATCACCGACACGAAGGGGACGGTCGAGGCGGACATGCTGCTCGACGCGATCCAGGAGCTGCGCGCCGCCGGCGCGGAGGCGATCCAGGTGAACGGCGTGCGCGTGGTCGCCGGCACCTACCTCGCGGACGCGCGCGGGAGCGTGACCGTCGACGGGAACAAGATCAACACCCCGTATCGTTTCAAGGTCATCGGCAAGCCGCAGGATCTGGAACCGGCGCTCAACATCCCGGGAGGCGTGGTGCAGACGCTCGAGAAGGAGCAGGCCACCGTTAGTGTGGAGCGGTCGGACAAGATCGTCGTGGACGCCTTGCGAGCGGTGAAGCGACCTGACTACGCTCGGTCGTCCTCCCAGTGAACCGGGGGTGCATGGCGGACGTCCGGCGAGGGCATGAGGTTGCGGGGGGTCGACGCACCGATCGGGTGGTGCGTGGTGGAAACTGTCTGGTGGATACGGACGTTGTGAGGATGTCCGGGTCGGCCAGTGTGTGCAATCAGGGTTCGTCCTGCCCCACGGGCGGGTCTGTTTCGGTCAAGGGGAATCGCCCGTGAAGTTGTTTGCGAAGTTGTTCGGCAAGAGCACGCGAGAGGGCAGCGGCAACGCCACCGCCCGTCATCGTGCGCAGCCCGACGCGGAAGGCCAGCGCCCGCTGTTCCGGGACCAGGTGGCCGGTCCGGGCGGTGACGGCCCCGGCGCGTCGTCCGTTGACCCTGCCCAGGCCGGCGGCATAGGTTTCGGCCAACCGTCGAGTACGGGTGGAGGGTTTTCCATGCCGGCGCTGGTGTGTACGAGGTGCGGTAACCGGAACCCGGAGACGAGCCGCTTCTGCTCCAACTGCGGTGCGCCGCTGCGTGCCGGAGCTGCCGCCGAGCGCCCTTCCGAGACGACTTCCACGATCTCCATCAGCGGTCTCGAGGCCTACGACGCCGAGGCCACCGGCCAGACGCCGATGCCGACGCTCTCCGCCGAGGCGCAGGCCGCGGTGGACGCGCTGCCGCTGGGCTCCGCGCTGCTGGTGGTGCGCCGCGGCCCGAACTCGGGCAGTCGTTTCCTGCTGGACAGCGACCTGACCACGGCGGGCCGTCACCCGCAGAGCGACATCTTCCTGGACGACGTCACGGTCTCGCGGCGGCACGTGGAGTTCCGGCGCGGTCCGGACGGTTCGTTCACGGTGGCCGACGTGGGCAGTCTGAACGGTACCTACGTCAACCGCGAGCGGATCGACCAGGTCGCCCTGTCGAACGGTGACGAGGTGCAGATCGGCAAGTACCGGCTGGTGTTCTACGCGAGCCGGCAGGGCATCTGACCCTCCCCGGACGCTTGTCCGGGGGGAACAGGGAAGGTCCATGCGTCACTCACCGAGCGGCGGCGCCGGGCACGGCGCCGCCGCCGCGGACAGCGGGCTGATGAGTATCGGCACGGTGTTGAACGTGCTGCGCGAGGAGTTCCCGGAAGTCACCATCTCGAAGATCCGCTTCCTTGAATCGGAGGGGCTGATCGAGCCGCAGCGGACCCCGTCCGGGTATCGCAAGTTCAGCGCCGGCGACGTCGAGCGGCTCGGGCATGTGCTGAGGATGCAGCGGGACCACTATCTGCCGCTCAAGGTGATCCGCGAGCAGCTCGAGGCGCTGGAGCGCGGTGAGGACGTACGGCTGCCCGTGGTGGGGCGGCAGCGGGACGCCGACGGTGCGCCGGAGGCTTTCGACGGGCCGACGGCGGCGCGCATCGGGCGGGCCGAGCTGCTGGCCGCCGCCGGGATCGACGAGCGGGAACTGGCCGAGTGGGAGTCGTACGGGCTGATCGCCCCGCTGGCCGAGGGCGTGTACGACGCGGAGGCGGCGACCGTGGCGGCGCTCGTCGCCGAGCTGGGCCGGTTCGGGATCGAGCCGCGGCACCTGCGGGTGATGAAGGCCGCCGCCGACCGCGAGGCGGGGCTGGTGGACCAGGTCGTGGCCCCGCTCCGGCGGCACCGCAACCCGCAGACGAGGGCGCACGCGGAAGCGCGGGCCAAGGAGCTGGCGGGCCTGACGGTGAAGCTGCACGCGGCGCTGGTGCAGACGGCACTGGGCGTACGGCTGCCCTGACCGGAGCCGGATTCCGGGGGCGCCGGACGGGGCGCGGGCGCCACCGGTCGCGAGGGGCTCTTGACCCGGCCCGACTACCCAAACGTCCCGGGCACGGCCTAGGGTTGCTGTGTGAACGAGCTCGATGTCGTAGGTGTCCGGGTGGAAATGCCCTCCAACCAACCGATCGTGCTCCTGCGCGAAGTGGCAGGTGACCGTTACCTCCCCATCTGGATCGGTCCGGGGGAGGCGACGGCGATCGCCTTCGCCCAGCAGGGCATGGCCCCCGCACGACCGCTGACCCACGACCTGTTCAAGGACGTGCTGGAGGCCGTCGGCCAGGAGCTCACCGAAGTGCGCATCACGGACCTGCGTGAAGGCGTCTTCTACGCGGAGCTGGTCTTCGCCAGCGGCGTGGAGGTGAGCGCCCGCCCCTCCGATGCCATAGCGCTCGCCCTGCGCACCGGCACGCCGATCTACGGCAGTGACGGGGTGCTGGACGACGCGGGGATCGCGATTCCGGACGAGCAGGAGGACGAGGTGGAGAAGTTCCGCGAGTTCCTCGACCAGATCTCGCCCGAGGACTTCGGCACCAGCAACCAGTGAGACGGTCCGCCGGGCGGCTTCCGCCCGGCAATTGCCGGGGGCGAGTGAGAGCGTCCTGCGGCCCCCCGTCTGCGCATTCGGCTAGCCTTTCCCCGCGGTGGGGTGCGGGAAACCACTCCTAGGGTGATTATCACTCGGCGTGCCGAGTGTGGCGATCGTTGACGCACCCTTGGTGACTGCCTACCGTCGAGAAGGCAGGTCAAGGACGGAGGTCGGCGTGAGAAGCAGCGGCGACGGTACGGCTGGGGGTGCCCCCGGACGCGGTCTGGGGGAGAGCGGACCGTACCCGCTTCACGGCAGGACGGCCGATCACGCTGTGCAGCGACCGACGGCCGTTCCCGGCGGCGGAGGGGCGGCGCCCATGGCGTCCGAACAGATCGGCTACCGCGGGCCCACGGCCTGCGCGGCCGCCGGCATCACCTATCGGCAGCTCGACTACTGGGCCCGCACCGGCCTGGTCGAGCCGAGTGTGCGGCCCGCCCACGGGTCCGGCACGCAGCGTCTGTACAGCTTCCGGGACGTTGTCGTCCTGAAGATCGTCAAGCGGTTCCTGGACACCGGGGTGTCGCTGCAGAACATCCGCACGGCCGTGCAGCACCTCAGAGAACGCGGTTTCCGCGACCTGGAGCGGATGACGCTGATGAGCGACGGCGCCACCGTCTACGAGTGCACCTCCCCGGACGAGGTCCACGCGCTGCTCCAGGGCGGTCAGGGCATCTTCGGGATCGCGGTCGGGGTCGTGTGGCGGGACGTGGAGAACGCACTGTCCCAGCTGCACGGCGAGCGCGTCGACACCGGCGAGACCCTCGTCGGCGCCAACCCCGCCGACGAGCTGGCGCGGCGGCGGAGCAACCGCGCCGTCTGAGGGCCCCGATTGTCAGTGGCGTGGGGCAGCATCGAAGATGTGAGAGCCGCGCCGACGATCCTGCACCTCGACATGGACGCCTTCTTCGCCTCGGTGGAGCAGGCGTCCAAGCCGAGCCTGCGCGGGAAGGCCGTCATCGTGGGCGGACTCGGTCCCCGCGGTGTGGTGGCGACGGCGTCGTACGAGGCCCGGGTCTTCGGGGTGCACTCGGCGATGCCGATGGCACAGGCCCGCCGGCTGGCGCCCAACGCCGCCTATCTGGTGCCCCGCTTCGCGGTGTACCGGTCGATCAGCGACCAGGTGATGGCGCTGTTGCGGGAGCTGTCGCCGCTGGTGGAGCCGCTCAGCCTGGACGAGGCGTTCGTGGACCTGGAGGCCGGGGGAGCCGCCCGGGACGCGCGGTCGGCGCGGGTCGCGGGCGAGAAGCTGCGGGCGGACATCCGCGCCGTCACCGGACTGACCGGTTCGGTCGGGCTCGCCGCCTCCAAGATGCTCGCGAAGATCGCCTCGGAGCGCGCCAAACCCGACGGGCTGGAGCTGATCGAGCCGGGCACCGAGCGGGCGCTGCTCGGACCGATGCCGGTGCGGACGCTCCCCGGAGTGGGCCCCGCGACGGGGGACCATCTGCGGAGGGCCGGGATCACCACGGTCGGGGAACTGGCCGAGGCCGGCGAGGACGAACTCGTCCGGCTGGTCGGCAAGGCACACGGGCACGCGCTGTACGCCATGGCGCTGGCGCGCGACGAGCGGCCCGTGGTGGCCGAGCGGGAGACGAAGTCGGTGTCCGTGGAGGACACCTACGACGTGGACATCCACGACCGGCTCCGGGTGGGGCTGGAGGTGCAGCGGCTGGCGGACCGGTGCGTGCGGCGGCTGCGGGGCGCGGGGCTGTCGGGGCGGACGATCGTGCTCAAGGTGCGCCGGTACGACTTCTCCACGCTGACCCGGTCCGAGACGCTGCGTGGCCCCACGGACGATCCGGCGGTGGTGCGGGAGGCCGCGGCGCGGCTGCTGGACTCGGTGGACACGACGGGCGGCGTGCGGCTGCTGGGCGTGGGGGTCAGCGGCCTCGCCGACTACACGCAGGAGGACCTGTTCGCGCAGGCCGCGGGGCCCCTGGCGGACGTGCCGGACGAGGACGCGGTGCCGGAACCGGAACAGGGCGTCGCCGAGCCGGCCGAGCGGCGCTGGCCCGCCGGGCACGACGTGCGGCACGCCGAGCACGGGCACGGCTGGGTGCAGGGCAGTGGACTGGGCCGGGTGACCGTGCGGTTCGAGACGCCCGGCTCGGAGCCGGGGCGGGTGCGGACCTTCCGTACCGACGACCCCGCGCTGGAGCCGGCGGATCCGCTGCCGCTCGTGCCGCGAAGACCCGAGGCAGGTCAGGAGTCGTCGGAGCCGGCGAGTCTGCCGAAGTCGTGGTCCGGGAGCGGGGGAGGGGCGGCCACGTCGAGTCCGTAGTGGTGGTAGAGCCGCAGCTCCTGTTCCGGGGACAGGTGTCGGCCGACGCCGAGGTCGGGAGCCCTCCTGATCAGGGCGCGGTCGTAGGGGACGTGCAGGCTGCCGTCGATCAGTTCGCTGGGCTCCAGCGGGACGAACGCGTCGCGGCTGAACAGGCCGGTGCGTATGGCCGCCCACTCCGGTTCGCCGGTGGCGTCGTCGAGGTACACCTCGTCGATCGTGCCGATCCTGGCGCCGGTGCGGTCGAACGCCTTGCGGCCGATCAGGTTGCGCGGATCGATGTCGGTCTGCACGGTCCCTCCTCATGGTCGCAACTCGTTCGTCAGCACTACGAAAGAGCACATTGGGGAAGGCGGCCACTCGAGGGACCCCGCGCCGGGCTCGCTGGTAGTCTGGCAAGTGGCTGGCGACCCCGTGCGGGAGAGTCCTCCGACCACCGTCGGAGGCGCCGAAGGAGCAAATCCTCCCCGGAATCTCTCAGGCCCCCGTACCGCACGGACGAGGTCACTCTGGAAAGCAGGACAGGCGCCGCCGGCGTCCGTCCTCACCGACGGTGAAAGCCGGACGTCCTCGGGCGGCCCGGTGAAGCTCTCAGGTCGAGATGACAGAGGGGGAGGCCGTCGGGGTACCCGTGCCGGGGTGCCCCCCGAAGGTCGCGTCAGACCAGGAGGCCTCCGCAGATGACCGCCCACCGCATCCCGCTCGCCGAGCTCGAACAGGGCATCCCCTTCGAACAGCGCCACATCGGGCCCGACCAGGAGGCCAGGGCGAAGATGCTCGCCCAGGTGGGCTACGGCTCCCTGGACGAACTGACCGCCGCCGCCGTCCCGGACGTGATCAAGAACGCCGACCGGCTGGAACTGCCGGACGCCCGCACCGAGGCCGAGGTGCTCGCCGAGCTGCGTGCGCTCGCCGACCGCAACCAGGTCCTGGGCTCCATGATCGGCCTCGGCTACTACGGCACCTTCACCCCGCCGGTGATCCTGCGCAACGTCATGGAGAACCCCGCCTGGTACACGGCGTACACGCCCTACCAGCCCGAGATCTCCCAGGGGCGGCTCGAGGCGCTGCTGAACTTCCAGACGATGGTCGCCGACCTCACCGGTCTGCCCACCTCCGGCGCCTCGCTGCTCGACGAGGGCACGGCCGCTGCCGAGGCCGTCGCGCTGTCCCGGCGCATGGGGCGGAACAAGAAGGGCCTCTACCTCGTCGACGCGGACGCGCTGCCGCAGACCGTCGCGGTGATCCGGACCCGCTGCGAGCCGGTCGGCGTCGAAGTCGTCGTCGCCGACCTGAGCCAGGGCATCCCCGCCGAGATCGCCGAGCGGGAGATCAACGGCGTCCTCCTCCAGTACCCGGGCGCCTCCGGGGCCGTACGCGACCTCAAGCCCGTCATCGACCAGGCGCACGACCTGGGCGCGCTGGTCACCGTCGCCGCCGACCTGCTGGCGCTGACGCTGCTGAAGTCGCCGGGCGAACTGGGCGCGGACATCGCGGTCGGCACCACGCAGCGCTTCGGCGTGCCCATGGGCTTCGGCGGGCCGCACGCCGGCTACATGGCGGTGCGCGAGCAGTTCGCCCGCAGCCTGCCCGGCCGTCTGGTCGGCGTGTCCGTCGACGCCGACGGCAACCGCGCCTACCGCCTCGCGCTGCAGACGCGTGAGCAGCACATCCGCCGCGAGAAGGCCACCAGCAACATCTGCACCGCCCAGGTGCTGCTCGCCGTGATGGCGGGCATGTACGCCGTCTACCACGGCCCCGAGGGTCTGAAGGGCATCGCCCGGCGCACCCACCGGTACGCCGCCGTCTTGGCGGCCGGGCTCAACGGCGGCGGCGTCGAGGTCGTGCACGGCGCCTACTTCGACACCCTGACCGCCCGCGTCCCCGGCCGTGCCGCCGAGGTCGTAGCCGCCGCGCGCGAGCAGGGCGTCAACCTTCACCTCGCCGACGCCGACCACGTCTCCGTCTCCTGCGACGAGACCACCACCCGGGCCCACCTGAGCGCCGTGTGGAACGCCTTCGGCGTCGAGGGCGACGTCGAGGCGCTGGACGCGGCCACCGAGGACGCGCTGCCGCAGGCGCTGCTGCGCACCGACGCCTACCTGACCCACCCGGTGTTCCAGCAGCACCGCTCCGAGACCGCCATGCTGCGCTACCTGCGCAGGCTCGCCGACCGCGACTACGCGCTCGACCGGGGCATGATCCCGCTGGGCTCCTGCACCATGAAGCTCAACGCCACCACCGAGATGGAGCCGGTCACCTGGCCCGAGTTCGGTCAGTTGCACCCGTTCGCGCCGGCCGAGCAGGCGCAGGGCTACCTCACGCTCATCCGCGAGCTGGAGGAACGTCTCGCCGAGGTCACCGGCTACGACAAGGTGTCGCTGCAGCCCAACGCCGGGTCGCAGGGCGAGCTGGCCGGGCTGCTGGCCGTGCGCGGCTACCACCGCGCCAACGGCGACGAGCAGCGCACCGTCTGCCTGATCCCGTCCTCCGCGCACGGCACCAACGCCGCCAGCGCCGTCATGGCCGGGATGAAGGTCGTCGTCGTCAAGACCGCCGACGACGGCGAGATCGACGTCGAGGACCTGCGGGCCAAGATCGAGCAGCATCGCGACCAGCTGGCGGTGCTCATGATCACCTACCCCTCCACGCACGGCGTGTTCGAGGAGCACGTCGCCGACATCTGCGCCCGGGTGCACGAAGCCGGCGGCCAGGTCTACGTCGACGGCGCCAACCTCAACGCCCTGGTCGGCCTGGCCAAGCCCGGCCACTTCGGCGGCGACGTCTCGCACCTGAACCTGCACAAGACGTTCTGCATCCCGCACGGCGGCGGCGGTCCGGGCGTCGGCCCGGTAGCGGTGCGCGAGCACCTGGCGCCGTACCTGCCGAACCACCCGCTGCAGCCCGAGGCCGGCCCCGCGACCGGCGTCGGCCCGATCTCCGCCGCTCCGTGGGGTTCCGCGGGCATCCTGCCCATCTCCTGGGCGTACGTCCGCCTGATGGGCGGCGAGGGCCTGAAGCGGGCCACGCAGGTGGCCGTCCTCAGCGCCAACTACATCGCCAAGCGTCTTGAGCCGCACTACCCCGTGCTCTACACCGGCCCCGGCGGGCTGGTCGCGCACGAGTGCATCATCGACCTGCGCCCGCTGACGAAGGCGACCGGCGTGAGCGTCGACGACGTCGCCAAGCGGCTGATCGACTACGGCTTCCACGCGCCGACGATGTCGTTCCCGGTGGCCGGCACGCTCATGATCGAGCCCACCGAGTCCGAGGACCTCACCGAGCTGGACCGGTTCTGCGACGCGATGATCGCCATTCGCGCGGAGATCGAGAAGGTCGGCTCGGGCGCGTGGCCGGCCGACGACAACCCGCTGCGCAACGCCCCGCACACCGCGGCGGCGCTGGGCGGGGCGTGGGAGCACGCCTACAGCCGCGAGGAGGCGGTCTTCCCCGGCGGCGTCGTCGCCGCCGACAAGTACTGGCCGCCGGTGCGCCGGATCGACCAGGCCTTCGGCGACCGGAACCTCGTCTGCTCCTGCCCGCCGCTGGACGCCTACGAGGACTGAGAAGGCCTGTCGACCGCGGCCGTGGTTCAGGCCGGGTAGGCGTGGGTCTGGGTGGCCTTGACGGCCGCCCAGACCATGGCGCCGGGATGCAGGTCCAGCTCGGCCGCGGCGACCGCGGTGAGGTCGGCGGTGAGCGTGAGCTCGCCGGTCAGGGCCGCGCGGATCTGGTCGCCGTGGGTTTCCAGGCCGCTGACCTCGCAGCGCCACAGGTTGCGGGCGCTGGAGCCGGCGGGCCGGTCGCGGTGGAGGGTGACGGCGGCCGGCGGGAAGGCCACGAAGGCGGGGCCGCGCAGGTCCTCGGTGGTGGTGACGGCGGGGCCGTCCGGGTCGAGGCGGACGGTGTGGCCGTCGGCGGTGCCCCGGTAGAGGTTCAGGCCGACGAGCTGGGCCACGTAGTCGGTGCGCGGCCTGCGGGCGATCTCGGCGGGCGTGCCCTCCTGGACGACGCGGCCGTGCTCGACCACGACCAGCCGGTCGGCCAGCACCATGGCGTCCAGCGGATCATGGGTGACCAGCACGGCGACCGCCTCGAAGCCGACCAGGTGACGGCGGAGCTGGGCGCGCACCTCCAGGCGGGTGCGGGCGTCGAGGGCGGCCAGGGGTTCGTCCAGCAGCAGTAGCCGTGGGCCGGTGGCGAGGGCGCGGGCGAGGGCGACGCGCTGCGCCTGGCCCCCGGACAGCCGGCGGGGCTTGGAGGCGGCGTGCTCGGCGATGCCCATCCGCTCCAGCCAGGCGGCGGCCTGGGCGCGGGCCTCGGCCTTGCCCGCGCCGTGGCAGCGCGGCCCGAAGGCCACGTTGTCGAGGGCGCTCAGATGCGGGAACAGCAGGTAGTCCTGGAAGACGACGCCCACCGGCCGCGACTCGGGCGGTACGCGGTCCAGGTCGGCGCCGTCGAGCCGCAGGTGACCGCCGGTGAGCGGGGTGAGACCGGCCAGCGCCCGCAGCGCGGTGGTCTTGCCGGCGCCGTTGGGGCCGAGGAGGGCGACGACGTCGCCGGGCGCCGCGGTCACGGCCACGTCCAGGCGGAAGGAGCCGCGGTCGACGACCAGGCGGGCGTCCAGGCCCCGGGTGTGCCGCGGTGTCGTACCTGCGTCGGTCATGGCGTCGTCATCCAGCGGTCGCGCAGGCCAGCCAGGACCGCGATCGAGACGGCCAGCAGGACCAGGCTGAGGGCGATCGCTGCGGCGGGGTCGCTCTGCAGCGCCAGATAGACGGCGAGCGGCATGGTCTGGGTGCGCCCCGGGAAGTTGCCGGCGAAGGTGATCGTCGCCCCGAACTCGCCCAGCGCACGCGCCCACGCCAGCACGGCGCCCGCGGCGACGCCCGGCGCGATCAGCGGCAGGGTGACCCGGCGGAACGCGGTGAAGCGGGAGGCGCCCAGAGTCATGGCCGCCTCCTCGAAGCGCGGGTCGGCGGCCCGCAGGGTGCCCTCGACGCTGATGACGAGGAACGGCATCGCCACGAACGTCTCCGCCAGCACCACGCCCGCCGTGGTGAACGGCAGGGTGATCCCGAACCAGGAGTCCAGCCACTGCCCGACGACGCCGTTGCGGCCGAGGGCGAGCAGCAGGGCCACACCGCCCACCACCGGCGGCAGCACCAGCGGCAGCGTCACCAGGGCCCGCACGAAGCCGCGGCCGGGAAACTCCGTGCGGGCCAGCAGCCACGCCAGCGGAACCCCGACGACCAGGCTCAGGGCGGTCGCCGCGGTCGCGCACAGCAGGGACAGCCGCAGCGCCTCCCACACCCCGGGGCTGGTGAGCTGCTGCGGCAGACCGGACCAGGGCGTCCGCACGAGCAGCGCGATCAGCGGCAGGACCAGAAAGGCCAGGCCGAGCAGGGCCGGCAGGAGCAGGGCGAGCGGCACTCGGCGCGTCATGGGGCGAGGAATCCGGCCCGCGTCAGCACCTGACGCCCTTCCTCGGACCTGACCAGGTCGATGAACGCCTCGGCGGCGCGGGCGTTGGGGGCGTCCTTGAGGAGGGCGATCGGATAGTCGTTGACCGCCTTCGACGACTCGGGGAACTCCACGCCTTCCACCTTGTCACCGGCGGCCCGCACGTCCGTCCGGTACACGAGCGCGGCGTCGGCCTCCTTCAGTTCGACCTTGGTCAGCGCGCTCTTGACGTCCTGCTCGTAGGACACCGGCGTCAGCCGCACACCGCCGGCGTCCAGCGCGGTCCGCGCGGCGGCGCCGCAGGGGACGCTGCGATCGCACAGGACGACCTTGAGGCCCGGTTCGGCGAGGTCGTCGAGGGAGGCGATGCCGTCCGGATTGCCCGGCAGGGTGGCGATCTCCAGCCGGTTGCGGACGAAGGTGACCGGTTCGCCCGATGCGCCGCCGGAGTCCGTGACGATCTTCATGGTCTTGGGGCTGGCGGAGGCGAAGACGTCGGCCGGGGCGCCGCCGGTGATGCTCGCGGCGAGGCTGTCGCTGCCGCCGAAGCTGAAGCCGACCTCCGTGCCGGGGTACCGCTTCTCGAAGCGCTCGCCGAGGGCCTCGAAGCTCTCCTCCAGGGAGGCGGCCGCGAAGACGGTGACCCTGCCGGAGACCTTCCCGGAGGCGCCGTCGGAGCCGGTGCCGGACGCGCTGTCGGAGGAGTCGGAGCAGGCGGTGACGGCGGAGAGCGCGGTGACGGCCACTAGCACGGCGGCTGCGGTGCGGATCATCACGGGTGACTCCCTCGGTCTCCGGGCGGGAAGAGGGCACGCGCTCTCTTCATGCGGGGATCATACAGACGCAGATGCCAGGCTGAAGCGCATATTGGTTGGCACGCGCTGGGGGAGACGGTGCGGTCGCAGCGCATGTGCGATCGCAAGGCCGGGTGACCGCCGGTGCAGGCGCCCGGAGCGGTGCCGGTGCGGGTGTCGATCTCAGGCGTCAGGCGCGGTCGATATGAACGTTTGTCGACTTCACCCGGGCCGTCGCCTCCATCCCCACCTCCAGGCCCAGCTCCTCGACGGCCTCGCGCGTCAGCAGGGACACCAGACGGTGCGGGCCGGCCTGGATCTCCACCTGGGCGGCGACGTCGCCGAGCTTGATGGCGGTGACGATGCCGGGGAAGGCGTTGCGGGCGGAGGTGTACGACGTCTCCTCGTCGCCACCGCCGGCCTTGGCGAGTTCGACGGAGAACGCGGCGAGGTCCCGTCCGTCGATGAGGCGGCGTCCGGTGTCGTCGCGGTGGGTCGCCATCCTGCCCGCGTCCGCCCAGCGGCGCGCGGTGTCGGGGCTCACGCCGAGCAGCCGTGCGGCCCGGCCGATCGTGTAGGAGTGCATGGGGGTCACGATAAAGGCGGCGCGGACGTGCGAAGGGGCCGGTGCGCGGATGCTGCTCCGCGGTCCGGCCCCGGTGCGTCGTTCGTGAGCTCCTCAGGCGGCGGTCACGATGTGGCGGCCGTCCAGTGTGCGGTGCGGGGCGATGACCCGGCCGTCCGGCAGGAGCTCACCGGTGTCCTCGAAGAGGAGGACGCCGTTGCACAGCAGGCTCCAGCCCTGCTCCGGGTGGTGCGCCACGAGGCGGGCGGATTCCCGGTCGGCGGAGTCTGCGGTCGGGCACGGCGGCTGGTGCTGGCACATGGAAGGGATCTTTCGCTCTGTCGTGCTGTCGTGTGGGATCGTCGGCGTGTCCGACGAGTCGGACCTGTCTGTCTCGCGGCGTGAAGCGTCGTTCATGGCCGCCCCCCGTTGTGATAAGTCGGTCGGTCCCAGTGTTGCCCCACGGGCGTCGTTCCGCAGGCATTTGGCTGCACCGCTCTTCACTGGTTCAGGACGCGTCACCCGCGCGGGCGGTTCATCTCAACGGCACCGTCACTTCGGGTGGTTCCGGATGGCCCGTCCGGACCAGGCTCTGGTCCGGACGGGCCGTACCCCGCCTCCGGACGGCTCCGGTGACGGGGTACGGGCGGGCGCGGCGCCGGTGACCGGCGCGGGGTGCGGGAGGGCTCAGGCCGGGGCCGGGGAGCCGAGCAGGGGCGGTGCCGGGGCCACGCGATGGGTGAGCACCGGCAGCAGATCGGCGACCCGGTGCGGCCGGTGGGCCGCGATGCCGGGCGGCGCGGGCGCCAGCGGCACCAGCAGGTCGGTCGCCGCGGGGTCGCCGTCGGCTCCGTCCGAGTCGGTGTCGCCGTGCAGCCAGAGGGTGAGCATGTAAAGGCCCGGCACGGACAGCAGTCGCGGCTGGTACGGCTGCGTGAGCGTCTCCGCCTGGCGCAGGGCGCGTTCGGTGGAGGTGACGTAGGGGCCCTCGAAGAAGTGCGAGAACGCCCACCCGTCCGGGGTCAGCATGGTCTCCGCGGCGGCGATCGCGTGGCCGTCGCAGTGGACGAGGAAGCGCCAGCCGGCGAGCCGGGTGACGGGGGCGCCTTGGGGGGTGATCCGCTCGAGTACGTGGACCGGGAGCGGGAGTTCGGGCGTGGTGGGCCCCTGGGCGCTGCGCAGGGCGGGCGTTCGGGCCTCGTGGACCGCGGTGGGGGAACCGAGGGCCGTGAGGACGGAACGGACTGCGGGCGCGGGGGCCGGGGGAACGTGCAGCGGCATGGTGGGTCGCCTCTCATTCGACAGGCAAGGCGGCGCGAGGGGGGCGGGGCGGACAGCACTGTCAGCACACGGGGGCAGTGAGGCGGGGGCCGGGGCCTGTGGAACGAGAGGTATGGGGTGCCGGCTGCCGTACGCCATCTCGACGGCAGGTTTCCCCCGACGGCGGGCGCCAACCTTCTGCCTTGAGCGGAGTTTATACGGCAAATGTTCAGACGGTGTTTCGGCTAGTCGCTTCGGGGCACTCGCGCAAGGGTTCATTCGGCCTGCCGGAAGCAGGCGATACGCGGGAAATCCTCCCGATTCCGGGAGGCTCGGCCCGGCGCTGACCTCGGGCATCGCTCCGGCCGCGGTCGGCCAATTCTCGTCGGCGTTTTTCACGAGGTCGCCGGTACCGGAACCGCATACTGCGCCTTGCCAGGGGAATGTGCCTCCGGTCACGGTCGTTCCGAGTGACCACACTAGCGGTTGCGGGCCTTCGCCGGGGACGTTATGGATCGCTTGGCCTGGGCATCATCCATCCTGACCCGGACACCGGCGGCCGATCTTCGGCCCGCCCACCGAGGAGGGAACTTCGATGGGGGAGAAGGTCGTGGCAGGCGCGTTCGACCTGTCCGATCGCCAGCGCTACCGCGCCAAGCTCCAGCAGTGCCTGGAGGGGCTGCGGCGCTTGCTGGACGAGGAGCGGTTCGAGCGCCCCAGGAACCTCATGGGACTGGAGATCGAACTGAATCTCGCCGGTCGGGACGGCTCGCCGCGAATGCTCAATGCGCAGGTGCTGGAAAAGATCGCAAGCCGCGATTTCCAAACAGAACTCGCCATGTTCAACCTGGAAGTCAACATCGCTCCGCACCGGCTCGGCGGGCGGGTATTCGACCGGCTCGCCGAGGAACTCCGTACGTCACTGGCATATGCCCACCGGAAAGCGGGCGAGGTCGACGCGGGAATCGTGATGATCGGCATTCTGCCGACCCTCGACCGCGACGACCTGGTCTCCTCCAACCTTTCCGACGTCGACCGTTACACGCTTCTCAACGACCAGATCGTGGCCGCTCGCGGCGAGGACTTCACGCTCGACATCGACGGTGTCGAGCATCTCAGGTGCACGTCGCGGTCGATAGCGCCGGAAGCCGCCTGTACGTCCGTGCAATTGCACCTGCAAGTGACACCGGGGCGCTTCGCGGACGTGTGGAACGCGGCCGAGGCGGCCAGCGCCGCGCAAATAGCCGTGGGCGCCAACTCACCCTTCCTCTTCGGCCGCGAGCTGTGGCGCGAGTCCCGGCCGCCGCTGTTCCAGCAGTCCACGGACACCCGCCCGCCGGAGCTTCAGGCGCAGGGCGTGCGCCCGCGCACCTGGTTCGGGGAGCGCTGGATCTCGTCGGCGTACGACCTCTTCGAGGAGAACCTGCGCTACTTCCCCGCCCTGCTGCCCATCTGCGACGACGAGGACCCGCTGGCGGTCCTCGACGCCGGCGGCGTGCCCAAACTCGCCGAACTGGTCCTGCACAACGGCACCGTCTACCGCTGGAACCGGCCGGTCTACGGGCTGGTGGACGGGGTTCCGCACCTGCGCGTGGAGAACCGCGTCCTGCCCGCCGGCCCCACGGTCGTGGACGTGCTCGCCAACGCGGCCTTCTACTACGGCCTCGTCCGCGCGCTCGCCGAGGAATCGCGGCCGGTGTGGACCAAGCTGCCGTTCGAGGCGGCCGCCGCCAACTTCGACGCCGCGTGCCGGCACGGCATCGACGCCCGCTTCACCTGGCCCCGGCGCGGACGGTACGGGGGCACGGGCGAGGTGGACGCGGTGACCCTCGTGCGCGACGAACTGCTGCCGCTCGCCGAGGCCGGGCTGGACGCGTGGGGAGTCGAGCGGGCCGACCGGGATCTGTATCTGGGGATCATCGAGGAGCGCTGCCGGCGACGGGTGAACGGGGCGTCGTGGCAGACGGCGACGTTCCACAAGGCGTTGGAGGGCGGTCTGTCGCGGAACGCCGCGCTGGCCGCGACGACCCGGCGCTATGCCGAGCTGATGCATCTCGGGGACCCGGTGCACACCTGGCCGGTGGGCATGCCGGAGGCCGCGCGGGCGGCGTGAGGCGGATCGGCCGCGCGGAGGGCGGGTCTCCGCGCGGTCGGCGGTGCGGGCAGGCCGGGGGCGGCCCAGGGGATCGGCGGTCGTCTGCGAGGCTGTCGTGTGCGATCTTCGTACTCTCTTCGGTACGGGGCCACACGACGGGAGGCAGGGGTGCGGGCAGAGGCGGGCGCGGAGGGCGGGACCGGGACGACGCCGGAGCGGCCGTCGCGGCGGATGCTGCGGGACGAGACGCTGGTCGTACTCGCGCTGTCACTCGGTGCCAGCGGCGTCTCGGCGCTGATCAGCTTCGTCGGGTCGGTCACCAGGCCCGGTGGCCTCAAGGACCAGGCCGCCACCCTCAACTCCTCGGCCGCGCCCGGCAGACCCTGGCTCGACCTCGCCTGGCAGCTCTTCGGCATCGCCAGTTCGCTGGTGCCCGTCGTCCTCGTCGCCCACCTGCTGCTGCGCGAGGGGCGCAGCCTGCGCACGCTCGGCTTCGACCGCACGCGCCCCTGGCCCGACCTCGGCCGCGGAGCCGTGATCGCCGCGGTGATCGGCAGCACCGGCATCGCCTTCTACCTGGCCGCCCGCGGCCTCGGTTTCAACCTCACCGTCGTCCCCGAAGACCTGCCCGACGTGTGGTGGAAGTACCCGGTGCTGATCCTGTCGGCCCTGCAGAACTCGGTCGTCGAAGAGGTCGTCGTCGTCGGCTATCTGCTGCGCCGCCTCGACCAGCTGGGCTGGAGCCCTCTCCGGTCGATGGCCGCCAGTTCGGTGCTGCGCGGCTCGTACCACCTGTACCAGGGCATCGGCGGCTTCATCGGCAACATGGTCATGGGGGTGGTCTTCGTCCACCTCTACCGGCGCTGGGGGCGCGTCGGGCCGCTGGTGGTCGCCCACTCGCTGCTCGACATCGGCGCGTTCGTCGGGTACGCGCTGCTGGCCGGGAAGGTGTCCTGGCTGCCCACGGCGTGACGCGGGTCCGCGGACGCCGCGTCAGGGCCGCGCGAGCAGTTCGCCCTCGATGACGGTGACCGCGCGGCCGCTCAGCAGGGTGCGGGCGCCGCGCAGTCGCGTGCGGACCAGGCCGGAGCGCGGGGACGCCTGCAGACCGGTCAGCTCGGGTGTGCCGATGCGCTCGGACCAGTACGGGGCCAGGGCGGTGTGGGCGCTGCCGGTGACGGGGTCCTCGTCGATGCCGACGTTCGGGAAGAAGCAGCGGGAGACGTAGTCGTACCCCCGGGCCCGGTCCTCGGCACGGGCGGTGGCGATGACGCCGCGCGCCGAGTGGGCGCCGAGGGCGCGGTGGTCGGGGCGCAGCGCGTGGACCGTCTTCTCGTCGGCCAGCTCGATCAGCAGGTCGCCCACGTTCGGGCCGGTGTCGAGGGCGGCGAGCGGCTGTGCGCCGAGGGCCTCGGCGACGCCGTCGGGGATGTCGACCGCAGTGAGCGGGGCGGTCGGGAAGTCCAGGGTGATCATGCCGTCGGCGTCGGGCGTGGCGGTCAGGACGCCGCTGCGCGTGGCGAAGCGGACGGGACCGGTGTGGGCGCCGGTGGTGTGCAGGACGTGGGCCGTGGCGAGCGTGGCGTGCCCGCACAGCGCGACCTCGGTGGCGGGCGTGAACCAGCGCAGCGCCCAGTCCGCCTCGTCGCCCTCGGGGAGCGGGTGGGCGAAGGTCGTCTCGGCGTGGTTGACCTCCATGGCCACGCGCTGGAGCCAGCCGTCGTCCGGGAAGGCGTCGAGGAGCAGGACCCCGGCCGGGTTGCCGGCGAAGGGGCGGTCGGTGAAGGCGTCGACGATTCGAATCCGCATGCCAGGACGCTAGAGGGTGCGCGAAGGGGCGGGCCAAGGCCAATCGGGGAGTGGTGGACCGGTTTTCCGGCGCGTCGGAGGCGTACGCCCGGCGGGGCCGACCCGGCGGGCTCGCCCGGCTTTGCCCTCGTTCTTCCCGTCCGGCCCTTTCCCGGCCGTGGCCCGGGTCGTGGATCCGGAGGGGCGGCGATGTTCGGGCACTCTTGCCGGACGACAGGTTCCGATATATCGTTGAGACATCGCGTTAGATCAGCGAACGAATGGAGTGATGGCGATGCGTACCCACGGATACGAGCGCGGCCATGGACACGGTGGCGCCGGTCGCACGGGGCGGGGCGGCTTCGACGGGCGGCGGGCCGCCTTCGGGCCCTTCGGGCCGGGCGAGCGCGGGTTCGGGCCCGGTTTCGGTCCGGGTTTCGGGCCCGGACCCTGGGGCGGGCGAGGGCGCGGCGGGCCACGGGGGCGGGCGCGGCGCGGTGACGTGCGGGCGTCGATCCTCGCCCTGCTGACGGACCGGCCGATGCACGGCTACGAGATGATCCAGGAGATCGCCGAGCGCAGCGGCGGCGCATGGAAGCCCAGCCCCGGCTCGGTCTACCCCACCCTCCAGTTGCTGGAGGACGAAGGCCTGATCGTCAGTGAGAGCGAAGGCGGCAAGAAGCTCTTCTCCCTCACCGAGGCGGGCCGCGCGGCGGCCGAGGAAGGCCCCGACGCGCCCTGGGAGGAGGCGTCCCGCGGCGTCGACTGGGAGGCGCTCGGCGAGATCCGGCAGGCCGGCTTCGGGCTGATGGAGGCCTTCGGGCAGGTCTGGAAGACCGGCAGCAAGGAACAGCGCGAGAAGGCGCTCGGCGTCATCAACGACGCCCGCAAGAAGCTGTACCTCATCCTCGCCGACGAGGACTGACGGGCATCGGCCCCACGCGCGTCCGGGTGGTCCGCGGCCAGGCGGCGGGGGGTCCGGGGTCGGGTGACGGTGTGATCCGCCGGGCGGTTCAGCCCACCCGGCGGATCACCGCCGCGTCGAACACGTCCCACGCGCGCGGGAACGGACCCTCGTCGTGGCAGTGCCATGCGTCCCAGAACAGGTCGGCGGGCAGGGCGTCCTCCGGGGCGTGGACGCGGTAGACGTACTGCATGCCGTCCACGGCCGGCAGCGCCACCAGCCAGCACTTGCACTCCATGTCGGTGTGGGACGACTGGACGCGCGCGAAAGTTGCGCTTCGGGGGCGCATGGCAAGGCGGCGCGCGCTGTGCGCGCCACTGTGGCCTGATCTCATCCCCAAGGAGGAGATGCGGGCGGGGATGTCCGCTTTCTGCGGGACCCGAAGATGCTTCTGGCCGGGGATGACCGGCGCCGAAGAGACTGATGGGGTGAAGGTGTGCAATCCCGAATTCCCCGGCAGTCGCCCCGTGACCCGGGGCTCCCCGGACCGGTCACGGACGCCTGGCTCAGCGCCGAGCTGGCGGCGGTGGTCGCCGGTGCCCGCAGACGGGCCCTGCGCGACGGGGACCGGCAGATCGACACCGCGCATCTGCTGCACTCCCTCCTCGAGTACGACGCCGATGTGCGCGCCCTCTTCGACGCCGGGCCCCGGCTCGCCCGGCTCCTCGGCTATCTCGTGCAGCGCAGCATCGGCTACGGGCTGCGCTGGCAGAGCAGCGTCGAGGACTCCGGCGCGGCACCGGCCCTGGGCGGCGGGCAGGAGGGCGAGGGGTACTCGCCCCTGGCCGCCGCGGCGCTCGGCCGCGCCTGGGAGCGGGCGGCGCGACGTGGGGAGGAGCGGGCCGGCGGAGTGGACCTGCTCGCCGTGATCGTCGCCGAGCCGCGGGCGCGGGCCGTCGAGGTGCTCGCCCGGGCCGGATGGGACGCGGCCGAGCTGCTGACGCTGATCGAGAGCCTGCCGGCCGCGGGAGAGGGCCGGTCCGGGCGGCTCGACGACCTGCCGGAGTACTGAGCGCGTCCGCCGGAGTGCTGAGCGGGGTTGCCGGAGCACTGAGCGTGCACGGCGGTCCGGCGCGTGAGACAGGTGCCATATGGGGTGACGGTCATGTCGTCGCCTGTCATCATGTGCCGGTGCATACGTCAGTCAGCAGCCGGGGCAGCCGCGGCAGGGGCGTCGGGCTCGGGCTCGCCGTCGGGTCGGCGGTCGCCTTCGGCGGATCCGGAGTCGCGGCCAAGCCGCTGATCGAAGCGGGCCTCGACCCGCTGCACGTCGTGTGGCTGAGGGTGGCCGGGGCGGCCCTGGTGATGCTGCCGCTCGCCGTGCGCCACCGCGCCCTGGTGCGCAGCCGCCCCGCGCTGCTCGCCGGTTTCGGCCTGCTCGCCGTCGCCGGCGTGCAGGCCTGCTACTTCGCCGCGATCTCCCGCATCCCGGTCGGCGTCGCGCTGCTCGTCGAGTACCTCGCGCCCGCCCTGGTGCTGGGCTGGGTGCGGTTCGTGCAGCGGCGGCCCGTCACCCGTGCCGCCGCGCTCGGCGTCGTCCTCGCGGTCGGGGGACTCGCCTGCGTCGTCGAGGTGTGGGCCGGACTCGGCTTCGACGCCCTCGGGCTGCTGCTGGCGCTCGGGGCCGCCTGCTGCCAGGTCGGCTACTTCGTCCTGGCCGACCAGGGCGGCGACTCGGGCGACGACGCCCCCGACCCGCTCGGCGTCATCGCCTACGGACTCCTCGTCGGCGCGGCCGTGCTCACCCTGGTCGCCCGTCCCTGGGGCATGGACTGGTCGGTGCTCGCGGGCGGAGCGGACATGGACGGGGCCACGGTCCCGGCCGCTGTGCTGCTGGGCTGGATCGTGCTGGTGGCGACCGTCGTCGCCTACGTCACCGGCGTGCTGGCCGTACGCCGGCTCTCCCCGCAGGTCGCGGGCGTGGTGGCGTGCCTGGAGGCGGTCGTGGCGACCGTGCTGGCGTGGGTGCTGCTCGGCGAGCGCCTGTCCGCGCCGCAGCTCGTCGGAGGCGCGGTGGTGCTGGCGGGCGCCTTCATCGCCCAGTCGTCCACGCCGGCCAAGCCCGCAGCGGACCCGGTCGCCGGAGGCGGGGCCGAAACGGAGTTGTCCGCGCGGGGAACCTCGGCCTAGGGTGACGATCATGCATTCGGACGCACGCGTTCTCCCGCCCCCGGCCGCCTGAAGGCGGGCCCCGGGAAATCAGCGCCCCGCGCACCGCGCCGGGGCGTGACCGTGCTGCCCGCGGACGAAGTCCGAGGACCCCGCGCCGACGGCGGTCCACCACCGAACTTCCGCGCACCCCGTTGCGCGTCTGCGGAGAGAACACCGTGTCCACACCGTCCCACGCTGTCTCCGGCCTGCCCGTCGGGCGAGGCCTGCTGTATCTGATCGTCGCCGGCGCCGCCTGGGGCACCGCGGGCGCCGCCGCCTCCCTGGTCTACCGGACCAGCGACATGGGCGCCGTCGCCCTGTCCTTCTGGCGCTGTGCCGCGGGCCTCGCGCTGCTGGCCGCCGCACGCCTGCTGCGACCGCGCTCCCGCCCCCGGGCCGTCGCCCGCCCCGAGCCGTTCGCCCGCAGGGCGCTGCGCGTCGGCGCCACCGGGCTCGGGCTCGCCGTGTTCCAGACGGCCTACTTCGCCGCGGTCTCGGCCACCGGCCTGGCCGTCGCGACCGTCGTCACCCTCGGCGCCGGTCCGGTGCTCATCGCGCTCGGCGCCCGGCTCACCATGGGCGAGCGGCTCGGCCGCGCCGGGCTCACGGCCGTCGCCGGGGCGCTCGCCGGGCTCGCGCTGCTCGTCCTCGGCGGCGGAGAGACGGCCGTACGGCCCTCGGGCGTGGTGCTCGCGCTGCTGTCGGCGGGCGGATACTCGGCGATGACCCTGCTGACCCGCTACTGGGGCCGCGACGGCGGTGCGGACGCCTCCGCGACGACCGTGTGGGCGTTCGCGGTGACGAGCCTGTGCCTGCTGCCGTTCGCGCTGGCCGAGGGCCTGGTCCCGCACACCGCCGAGCCGCTGCGGCTGCTGTGGCTCCTGGCGTACATCGCGGCCGTGCCGACGGCGCTCGCGTACGCCCTCTACTTCGCGGGCGCGGCCGTCGTACGGTCCGCCACCGTGTCGCTGATCATGCTGTTGGAACCGGTCAGCGCGGCCGTCCTCGCCGTCGCCCTGCTCGGTGAACGGCTCGACGCGGCCACGCTGGCCGGCACGCTGCTCCTGCTCGCCTCGGTCACCGGGCCGGCGACGGCCGAGGCGAGGGGATCGTCCTCCGGGCGGAGGGGACGCACGCGGGCCGTGAGCCGGCTGCGTGAGCGGGTCGCACGGAGGTGAGGTCCGCGAGGTGACCGGGCCGGCGGGTCACGCCGAGGTGAGGTCCGCGAGGTAGCCGGGGAGCCCGGTCCCGGCGGCCAGCTCCGGGTCCGGGAGCGGGGTTCCGTAGCCCTTGCGGAGGGGGACCACGCCGGCCCAGTGGGGCAGGGCCAGGTCCTCGGGCTCGTCGTTGACGCCGCCGGTGCGGAGCTTCGCGGAGACCTGGTCGAGGTCCAGCCGGATCACCGCCGTGGCGGCCAGTTCCTTCCTGTTCCCGGGCCGGGAGTCCTTCGACCGGCCCGGGACCACCTGCTCGACCAGCGCGTCCAGGGCCTCGCGCTTCTCCTCGGGGTCCGTGACGTCGTGGGCGACGCCGTGCACCACCACCGAGCGGTAGTTCATGGAGTGGTGGAACGCCGAGCGGGCCAGGATCAGCGCGTCGACATGGGTGACCGTCAGGCACACCGGCAGCCCCGGACCGGCGGCCTGCCCCGCCATGCGCAGCGGGCGCGAGCCCGTCGATCCGTGCACATAGAGCCGCTCGCCGATCCGGCCGTACAGCGTCGGCAGGACGACGGGGGCGCCGTCCCGGACGAAGCCGAGGTGGCAGACGCAGCCCTCGTCGAGTATCGCGTGCACCAGTTCCCTGTCGTACGCGGCTCGGCCGGGGGAGCGGGTGGGGACCGTGCGCTCGGTCGGCGTGTAGGCGGTGGACTGCGACGGCGTCTGCTCGGACCCCTGCATGGCACTCTCCATTGCACTAGTGCATACTTGTGTTTGTGCTAGGAGATTATCGGATCGAGGGCCGGGGCGCCGCGGAGATTTCCGCGAGCGTGGAGCGCGGGGTGGGGTCCGGGGCGCTGCGACCGGGCCAATTGCTGCCGCCCATGAGGGAGTTGGCGGCGCAGCTGGGCGTGAATCCCAACACCGTCGCCGCCGCCTATCGAGTCCTGCGCGAGCGCGGGGTCATCGAGACGGACGGCCGACGGGGCAGCAGGGTGCGGCCCAAGCCGGCCACGACCGGGCGCGAGCAGATCCGGGTGGAGGTGCCGGAGGGCGTGCGCGACCTGGCCGCCGGCAACCCCGACCCGGCGCTGCTGCCGTCGCTGAGGGAGGCGTTCGCGGCGGCGGCCGAGCAGGGCGACCGGACGCCCGTGCTCTACGGCGACGATCCCCTCGAACCCGGCCTGGTCCGTGCCGCGCGGGACGACCTCGACGCCGGGGGAGTGCCGCCCGGGCCGGTCGCCGTCACCTCGGGCTCGCTGGACGCCGTCGAGCGCGTCCTCGCCGCGCACCTCAAGCCGGGGGACGCCGTCGCCGTCGAGGACCCGGGGTGGGGCAGCCTGCTCGACCTGGTGCCCGCGCTGGGGCTGCGGACCGTCCCGGTCGCCGTCGACGACGAGGGACCGCTCCCGGCCGACGTCGAGCGCGCCCTCACGGCGGGAGCGCGCGCCCTCATCGTCACCGACCGGGCCCAGAACCCCACCGGCGCCGCCGTCAGCGCCCCCCGCGCGCGTGCCCTGCGCTCCGTGCTGCGCCGGCACCCGGCGACCCTGGTGATCGAGGACGACCACGGGCACGGGATCGTCGACCTGCCCCTGCACCCGCTGGCCGGTGTCGCCCGCCACTGGGCCTTCGTCCGCTCGGTGGCCAAGGCATACGGCCCCGACCTGCGGCTCGCGGTGCTCACCGGGGACGACGTCACCCTGGACCGGGTCCGCGGACGTCAGCGGCTGGGCCCCGGCTGGGTCAGCCTCCTCACCCAGCGGGCCGTGCTGCGGCTGTGGACCGGCGGCGCGGTGGACCCCTCCGCGGTGGCGGCGGCGTACGGGCGGCGACGGGACGCGCTGATCGGCGCGCTCGCCCGGCACGGCATCGCCGCCCGCGGGCGCAGCGGCCTCAACGTCTGGATGCCGGTCCCGGACGAGACCGGGGCCGTCGCCCGCCTCCTGCACGCGGGCTGGGCGGTCGCCCCCGGCGCCCGCTTCCGGATGAGCGCCCCGCCGGGCATCCGGGTCACCGTCTCGACGCTGGCCGAGTCGGAGGCGGCGGCGCTGGCGGACGCGATCGCCGCGGCGGTGGGGCCAGCGCCGGGGCGGAGGTGGGTCTGACGGGAGGGGCCGATCCGGCGCGGTGACGGGGTCGCCGCACGCTGCCGCCCCGGCGCCCGGGCGGGACCGGGGCCGGCCGGGCGCCGCCGTCCGTGGACCGGGGGTTCGCTGCGGGCCGACCGTCCGCGCCCGGCCGACCGCAGGCGGCCCACGTCGGCGCGGTGGGGCGTTTCGACGCGGGGTCGGGCGAGGCGCCGCTCGGCGCTGCGGGCGGTGCCTGGGCCGGGGGCGGCGCCCCGCGCCGGCTCCCCGGCCGTCCGCGGACCCGGCGTCAGCTCACTCCGGCCGCCGGCGACCGCCCGCGCCGGCTCCCCGGCCGCCCGCAGCGCCCCGCCCAACCCTCCCGCCTGCTCCCCGGCCGCCGCCCCCACCGCCCCGTCGGCTCACCCAGGCCGTCCACAGCCCCCGCGTCAGCTCGCCCCGGCCCTCCTCGGCCGCACCTGCGTCAGCGCCGCGCCCGCCAGGACGATCGCCGCGCCCACCGGCGTCGACCACGTCAGGGACTCCCCGAGGACCGCGACGCCCGCCGCGGTGGCGATCACGGGGATGAAGTAGGTGACCATCTGCGCCGTCGTCGGCCCGACCTCGGCCACCAGGCCGTACTGCAGCAGCACCGCCAGTCCCGTGCCCAGGGCGCCCAGAGCGGCGATCGCCAGCAGCGGAACGACCGCCGGACGGGCCGGCGCGCTGGTGAACAGCGGCGTGACGACCGCGAGCTGGACGGTGGCGAGCAGCAGCTGCGTCCCCGTCAGGGACAGGTTCGACGCGCCCGTGCCCGCCAGCGTGCGGCGGACGTAGATCCAGCCGACCGGGTAGCTCAGCGAGGCCAGCAGCGCGAGCCCGGTGCCCGTCGGGTCGACGCCGGTGAAGCCCTGCCAGGCTCCGAGCACCGTCAGCACCCCGAGGAAGCCCAGCCCCAGACCGGCCACCCGGACCCGGGTCGGACGGTCCTCGGAGAGGGCGACCAGCGACAGGGCCATGCCCCACAGCGGCGAGGTCGCGTTGCAGATGCCGGCCAGCGTCGACGGGATCGTCAGCTCGGCGTAGGCGAACAGCGAGAACGGCAGGGCGTTGAGGAGGAACGCCGCGACCGTCAGGTGCGCCCAGTTCCGCGCCCCGCGCGGGAGACGCTCGCGCTTGACCGCCATCGCCGCCGCGAGCACCGCCGTACCGAACACCAGCCGCCCGAGGGTCACCTGGAAGGGGGCGTACCCCTCCGTGCCGACCTTGATGAGCAGGAAGCTGAAGCCCCAGATCAACGACAGGGCGGCGAAGCGCAGACGCCAGTCGACGGTCCGGCGGGGCCGGGCGGCGGACCGGCGGAGGCGGCGTCCGGGACGCCGGACGGGGTGCCGGTCGGGGCGGGTTCCGGAGGCGGTGACGGTGGTCATGGGCACCACCATGCGACGCCCGCATCTCGTAGCACAATCGAGAATTCGCGCCGCATATCTCGTAGCATCACTTACATGTTGAACCTGGAGCGGCTGCGCACCCTGGACGCCCTCGCCCGGCACGGATCGGTGAGCGGCGCGGCCGAGGGACTGCACGTCACGACCTCGGCGGTCTCGCAGCAACTGGCCAAGCTGGAGCGGGAGGTCGGCCAGCAGCTGCTCGCCAAGCACGGGCGGGGCGTGCGGCTCACCGACGCGGGCCGGCTGCTCGCCGAGCACGCCGCGCGCATCCTGTCGCAGGTGGAGCTGGCCCAGGTCGACCTGGAGGCACAGCGCGGGCAGGTCGCCGGGGAGCTGCGCCTGTCGGCGTTCCCGACCGCCGCGCGCGGCCTGTTCCCGACGGCGCTGGCCGCACTGCGCGCCGAGCATCCCGCGCTGCGCCTGCGCTCCTGCGAACTGGAGCCGGAGAACGGCATCCGGGGCGTCGTGCGCGGCGACCTCGACCTCGCCGTCGTCCTCGACTGGTACAACAAGCCGATGCCGCTGCCCGACGGTCTGGTCAAGGCGCCGCTCCTGGACGACCCCGCCGACGTCGCCATGCCGGCCGGGCACCGGCTCGCCGGGCGCGAGGAGGTCGACCTCGGGGAGTTCGCGCAGGACGAGTGGATCACTTGGGGCGAGGGCGAGTTCTGCCACGAGTGGCTGATGTTCACGCTGCGCTCGCGGGGCATCGAGCCGATCGTCGGCCACCGCGCCGCCGAGACCCACACCCAGCTCGGCCTGGTCGCCGCCGGACTCGGCGTGTGCATCGCCCCGCTGCTGGGCCGGCTGCCGGTGCCCGCCGGGGTCGTCACCGCGCCGCTCAGGCAGCGGGTGCGCCGCCACGTCTACGTCGTCTGGCGCGCCGACGCGGACCGCCGTCCGTCGATCCGGGCCGCGGTGCGGGCCCTGCGGGCGGCGGGGGAGCGGGTCGCGGGGGAGCGGGCGGGGGCGGCTGCCGCGGCCTAGCCTAGGTCTGCTGTGGCGAGGGACCGGCGCTACAGGGACGCCAGCTTGCGGAAGTCCCAGGAGACCGTCTTCGTGGGCGTCAGCCGCAGCCAGGCGTGCCGCCCGTCGTGGGGCATCTCCTCCAGGCCGAAGTTCTTGCGGGCGAACAGCGTCTCCGGCGCGTCGAGTTCGGCGTACGGCTCCCCGGTGCGGGGAATCTCGCCCACGAACTCGACGGTCCCGGACAGCTCCGCGCCGCGCAGCTCGCCGTACTCCTCGCCCGTGTCCACCACGACGGCCACCCGCGGATCGCGGCGCAGATCGGCCCAGCGCCTGCTGCGCACGACCGAGTACAGCCACAGGGACGTGCCGTCCCAGGCGAACCAGAGCGTGCTGACGTGCGGGTAGCCGTCGGCCGACACCGTGGCGACCCGGCAGGTGCGCTGGGTCGTGAGGAACTCGTCCAGCTCACCGGGCGTCATCATGATCTTGCGGCCCCGGCGCTGAGTGACGGTCATGCGATTCCTCTCGGGAGTGTCGGCAGTGCAGGTCGCGGGCGTGCGCCCGGGCGCGCGACGGCGGTGTCGTCCCCCGGCGTCCGCACCTTGGAGGCGGTCGCCTCCCCGGGCGCGCGACGGTGGCCAATCTCGCCCGCCCGGGCCGCCACGGCAAGCCCTTCCCCCCGGAGCCGGTTCACGCCCGCTTGATCCGGTCCCCGTCCACGGTGATCCCGGCGGCGGCCAGCGGCTCGGTCGCCGGGCCCTTCTGGACGCTGCCGTCCGTCGCGGAGAACCGGCTGTCGTGGCACGGGCAGATGATCACCCCGTCCTTGACGTCCCGCACCGCGCAGCCCTGATGGGTGCACTTCGAGGAGAACGCCTTGAACTCCCCGGCCGTCGGCTGGGTGACCACCACGTCCCCGAACACCTTGCCGCCGCCCTCGGGCACCTCCGACGTCGAACCGAGCACGGCGCCGCCCGGGCCGGACGAGTCGCCGCCCGGGGCGGACGAGTCGCCGCCCGGGGCGGACGAGTCGCCGTCCGACCCGCAGGCGGTGAGCGCGGCGGCCAGCCCCGCGGCGCCGGCCGCCGCGAGGACGGTGCGGCGGGCCGGGCCCGAACCGGGGTGCGTGCCGGACGCACCGGACCGGCCACCGGACATCTCACCGGACTTCTCGGCGGACACGTCGCCGGACATTTCGCTGGACATGCGGGGTCCTACCCTTCGAGAGGCGGTCCTATCCGTTCAGCAGTACGTCCCGGACGCGGAACCGGTTCAGGGCCCGCGCGGAACTTCACCCGTTCGCGCCCCAGTAACCTGGGGCGATGCTCAAGGAAGTCATCGCGACCCGCTACATCACGCCCCTGCGTGAGGGAGGCTCGCTGCCGGGACTCGTCGAGGCCGACGACTTCGGGACGTACGTCACCAAGTTCACCGGAGCGGGCCAGGGCCGCAAGACCCTCGTCGCCGAAGTCGTCTGCGGCGAACTCGCCCGGAGGCTGGGCTTCAGGGCCCCCGGGCTCGCGGCCGTCCGGCTGGACCCCGTGCTGGGCCTCGGCGAACCCGACCCGGAGGTGCAGGAACTGCTGAAGTCCAGCGGCGGCGCCAACCTCGGCATGGACTTCCTGTCCGGCGCGCTCGGCTTCGACCCGCTCGCCTTCGAGGTGAGCCCCGAGGAGGCCGGGCGGATCGTCTGGTTCGACGCGCTGGTGAACAACGTCGACCGGTCCTGGCGCAACCCCAACCTGCTGATGTGGCACGGCGAACTCTGGCTGATCGACCACGGCGCCACCATGATCTGGCACCACAACTGGCCCTCCGCCGAGACCTCGGCCGCCCGGCCCTACGACGCCTCCGACCACGCGCTGCGACCGTTCTCGCCGGACGTCGCCACGGCAGCCGCCGACCTCGCCCCGCTCGTCACCGAGGACCTGCTCGCCGAGGTCACCGCCGAGATCCCCGACGTCTGGCTCACCGACGAGCCGGGGTTCGGCACGCCCGACGAACTGCGGCGGGCCTACGCCCGGCCCCTGCTGGCCCGGGCGGCCGTCGTCCACGAGCGCATCCGGGGGGACAAGTGACCGACCGGCACGTCTTCGAGTACGCGCTGCTGCGGGTCGTGCCCCGCGTCGAGCGCGGCGAGTGCATCAACGCGGGGGTGCTCGTGTACTGCCGTGCCAAGGCGTACGTCGGCGCCCGCACGCACCTCGACGAGGCGCGGCTGCTCGCCCTCGACCCCGCCGCCGACGTGGCCGGCGTGCGCGCCGCGCTGCGCGCCGTCGAGGGCGTGTGCGGCGGGGGCGCCGGCGCGGGCCAGGCGGCGGGCGACGACGCGGGCCGCCGCTTCCGCTGGCTGATCGCGCCCCGCTCGACGGTGGTCCAGCCGGGGCCGGTGCACACGGGGCTCACCGCCGATCCGGAGGGTGAAGTGGAACGGCTGCTGGGGCTGCTGGTGCGGTGAGGCCGGGTGTCGGCAGAGGCTGATCGTCGTGCGGGTGCCGGGAGGCGGACCGGTGGCGCAGTTCCCCCGCGCCCGGGGCGGCCGGTCCGGGCCGCGTTCCTCCGGCGGGACACCGGGAGGCGCGGCGCGCCGCGTCAGGTGCGCCGTCGCCTGATGAGGTAGCCGGCCGTCAGCGCGGCGGTGGTGGCGAAGGTGACGCCCATCGCCGTTTCCCAGGCCGTCGGGCCGGAGGACGACGTCGTACCGAGGCCGCCTTCCACGCCGAGGCTCGGGGACACGGTGGCGGGCGGGCTGGGGACGGCCGGCGTCGGGGCCGCGGGAGCCGGGCGCATGGTCGACGAGATGACCGGGCCGCCGCGGCGGGGCAGGAGTTCGCAGGCGACGCCGTCGTCCGGGCCGTCGTCCTCGTCCAGGCGGTTGGGATCGGACGGGTCGCTGTCGAGCACGGCCTGCGCCTCCTCCCGGTAGGTGAAGTCGGCGCAGTCCAGATCCTGGGCGTGAGCTGTGGCGGCCGACGGCAGCATCGCGGCGATCGCGATCAGCGTGCCGAGGGCACCGGTATGACGGCGCATGGGGCGCCTCCTTTCCGGCCACGGATGGCTCGCGCCTCGACGCTATGGGCCGACCGGCGTACGCCGCGCGCCGCCGTAGGCCGATCGGGTGCCCGGGACGGGTCCTCGCGCGATGCGCCGGACGGGTGATGGATCACACGCTCCGGGCGTGCCGTTGACACCGGGTGCCAGTGCTTCTAGCGTCACGTCTGCTGAAGGTACTAAGCGGTCGCTCACCGATGGGCGGCCGTTTTGAAGCCGCATCCCAAGGGCGAGGAGAAGCAGCAATGTCCACCACTGAGCAGCGGGTCGCAGTCGTGACGGGCGCCGCGCGGGGCATCGGCGCCGCCACGGCCGTACGCCTGGCGGCCGAGGGCCGCGCGGTCGCCGTGATCGACCTCGACGAGGCCGCCTGCAAGGACACCGTCGAGAAGATCACCGCGGCCGGCGGCAGGGCCGTCGCCGTCGGCTGCGACGTCTCCGACGAGGCGCAGGTCGAGGCGGCCGTCGCCCGTGTCGTGGAGGAACTCGGCGCGCCGACGATCCTCGTCAACAACGCGGGCGTCCTCCGCGACAACCTGCTGTTCAAGATGAGCGTCTCCGACTGGGACACCGTCATGAACGTGCACCTGCGCGGCAGCTTCCTGATGTCGAAGGCCTGTCAGAAGCACATGGTGGACGCCGGCTTCGGTCGCATCGTCAACCTCTCCTCGTCCTCCGCCCTCGGCAACCGCGGCCAGGCCAACTACTCCGCCGCCAAGGCCGGTCTGCAGGGCTTCACCAAGACCCTCGCCAAGGAGCTCGGCAAGTTCGGCATCACCGCCAACGCCGTCGCCCCGGGCTTCATCGCCACCGACATGACGGCGGCGACCGCCCAGCGGGTCGGCATGGGCTTCGAGGAGTTCAAGGCCGCCGCGGCCACCCAGATTCCGGTCCAGCGCGTCGGCGAGCCCGAGGACATCGCCAACGCCATCGCCTTCTTCACCGGCGAGGCGGCCGGCTTCGTCTCCGGCCAGGTGCTGTACGTGGCCGGCGGACCGCTCGACTAGTTCGAGCCAGGCAACCCCGAGGAACAGGGACATGACTGAACTTTCCGGCAAGGCCGCGCTCGTCACCGGCGGCAGCCGCGGCATCGGTTACGGCGTCGCCGAAGCGCTGATCGCGCGCGGTGACCGCGTCTGCATCACCGGCCGCAACGAGGACGCCCTCAAGGAGGCCGTCGAGCGGCTCGGCGCCGACCGGGCCATCGGCGTGGCCGGCAAGGCGCACGACCTGGACCACCAGGCCGTCGCCGTCGAGCGCACCATGGAGGCCTTCGGCCGGGTCGACTACCTGGTCAACAACGCCGGCACCAACCCGGTGTTCGGGCCCATCGCCGACCTCGACCTCGACGTCGCGCGCAAGGTGTTCGAGACCAACGTGATCTCGGCGCTGGGCTTCGCCCAGAAGACCTGGCACGCCTGGCAGAAGGACAACGGCGGCGCGATCGTCAACATCGCCTCCGTCGCGGGCCTCGCGCCCTCGCCCTTCATCGGCGCGTACGGCGTCAGCAAGGCCGCGATGATCAACCTGACCGTCCAGCTGGCGCACGAGTTCGCGCCGCGGGTGCGGGTCAACGCGATCGCACCGGCCGTGGTCAAGACCAGGTTCGCCGAGGCCCTGTACGAGGGCCGCGAGGCGGAGGCCGCCGCGGCCTACCCGCTGGCCCGGCTGGGAGTGCCCTCCGACATCGGCGGCGCCGCCGCGTTCCTCACCTCGGAGCAGGCCGACTGGATCACCGGCCAGACCCTCGTCGTGGACGGCGGCATCTTCCTGAACGCCGGCGTCGCCTGACGGACCACGGGTACGGCCGCACGCACGGGCGCATGCCCGGGCACGGACAAGGGGGGCGCCTGGCTCGATGTCGACAAGTCGTGACGCGATTTTGTTGACGGAACAGGCGCCCCTGTCCGGAAAAGTGCCGCTCAGTGGGGTCTGACAACGTAGTCATCGCCGAAGTGATCAAGAACGTCGTGCACGGGCGGTCCACGCCGCCTGAGCGCTGCGATAGTGTCTGCCGACCCTTGGTATGGCAGATCGAGGAGCGTGCGCGTGTTCAACCGGAATCGAGGCCTGCGGCAAGTGGCCGCGATCGCTTCCATATCCTTGCTGGCCGGTTGCAGCCTGTTTTCGGACGGTGACTCGGCCGAGGGGGGCCCGATCGTCGTGGGGACGACGAGCGCCCCGAGCACGCTGGATCCGGCGGCTTCCTGGGACGGCTCCTGGGAGCTGTTCCGCAACATCTACCAGACGCTGCTGAGCTACCCGACGGGCTCGACGACGCCCCAGCCGGACGCCGCGGAGACCTGCGAGTTCACCAACAGCGCCAACACCGCGTACCGCTGCGAGCTGCGCGAGGGTCTGAAGTTCTCCGACGGCGGCACGCTCGACGCGAAGGCCGTCAAGCACTCGATCGACCGGATCCTCGCCATCAACGCCGACAGCGGCCCCGCGGCCCTGCTGGGCAGCCTGGACCGGGTGCAGGCGCTCGGCGACCGCGAGGTGGTCTTCCACCTCAAGAACCCCGACGCGACCTTCCCGCTCGTGCTCGCCACGCCGGCGATGTCCATCGTCGACCCGGACGACTACCCCGCCGACAAGCTGCGCGAGGACGGCGGGGTGACCGGCTCCGGCCCTTACTCGCTCGCCGGGTACGACGAGGGCAAGGAAGCCGAACTCACCCGCAACGACAACTACAAGGGCGCTGCCGAGCGCCAGAACGACGCGGTGACGATCCGCTACTTCCAGGACTCCGCCGCCATGGTCAAGGCGCTGCGGGCCAAGGAGATCGACGTCACCTACCGAGGCCTCGCGGCCGACGACATCGTCGCCCTGCAGCGCAAGGACGACGACACGCTGCAGCTGGTCGAGGGCTCCGGCGCCGACATCAGCTACCTGGTGTTCAACCCGAAGGACGAGTGGGCCGGCAAGGAGGCGGTGCGCAAGGCCGTCGCCCAGATCGTCGACCGCCCGACGATCGCCCACAACATCTACAAGAACACCGTCGACCCGCTGTACTCCATGGTCCCCAAGGGCCTCACCGGCCACACCACGGGCTTCTTCGACACCTACGGCGACCCGAACGCCGACAAGGCCCGCGAGATCCTCACCGACGCCGGCATCACCGAGCCCGTCCCGCTCACCCTCTGGTACACCACGGACCGCTACGGCTCCGAGACGGCCGTCCTGTTCAAGGAGCTCAAGCGCCAGCTCGAGGCCTCCGGCCTGTTCGAGATCACGCTCAAGAGCCGCCCCTGGAAGACGTACGTCGAGGGCTACCAGAAGGGCGAGTACCCGGTGTTCGGGCGCGGCTGGTTCCCCGACTTCCCGGACGCCGACAACTACATCGCGCCGTTCGTCGGCGAGAAGAACGCGCTCGGCACGCCGTACCCCGCCGAGCAGATCACCGACGTGCTGCTGCCCCGGTCCCGCCGGGAGAGCGACCGCGGCCAGGTGGAGGAGGACTTCGAGGAGGCCCAGCAGATCCTCGTCGACGACGCCCGGCTGCTGCCGCTGTGGCAGGGCAAGCAGTACATCGCCGCCAACGTGGACATCGCCGGCGGCGAACGCTCGCTCGACCCGTCGACGATCATGATGGTGTGGGAACTGTCCCGCAAGACCAGCTGGTAGGGGCGCGCGGCGGTGATTGTCAGTGGTCGCCGGTAGGTTCTGGGACTGGAAGCGACCGCACACCGTAAGGAAGTTGACGTGACCGACATCGCCGTGCTGCCCGAGTCCTGGCGCGGGGTCCTGGGCGACGAACTGCACAAGCCCTACTTCAAGGAGCTGATGGAGTTCGTCGAGGAGGAGCGGGCGCGAGGTCCCGTCTACCCGCCGCGCGAGGAGGTCTTCGCCGCGCTGGAGGCCACGCCGTACGACCGGGTGAAGGTGCTCGTCCTCGGCCAGGACCCGTACCACGGCGAGGGCCAGGGGCACGGGCTGTGCTTCTCGGTGCGGCCCGGCGTGAGGACGCCGCCCTCGCTGCGCAACATCTACAAGGAGATGCAGGAGGAGCTGGGGCTGCCGATCCCGGACAACGGCTATCTGATGCCGTGGGCCCGGCAGGGCGTGCTGCTGCTCAACGCGGTGCTGACGGTCCGGGCCGGCGAGGCCAACTCGCACAAGGGCAAGGGCTGGGAGAAGTTCACCGACGCGGTGATCCGCGCGGTCGCCGAGCGGCCCGACCCGGCGGTGTTCGTGCTGTGGGGCAACTACGCGCAGAAGAAGCTCCCGCTGATCGACGAGAGCCGGCACGCGGTGGTCAAGGGTGCGCACCCCTCGCCGCTGTCCGCGAAGAAGTTCTTCGGCTCCCGCCCGTTCACGCAGATGAACGAGGCCATCGCGCGGCAGGGCCACGAGCCGGTGGACTGGCGCATCCCCAACCTGGGCTGAGGCGCCCCCCGGGCCGGCTCAGGGGCGCTGCCGCGGCGGGCCCCAGGGGCCGACCTCCCCCGGCTCCCCGTCCGCCAGCCGCAGCTCCAGCCGCTCGATGGCGGCCCGCACGCCGTTGCCGTAGCCGTCGTCGCCGAGCGCGTCGGCGGCGCCCCGGGCGCGGCGCAGATGGGCGCGGCCGGCCTCCCGGCGCCCCAGCTTGACGTAGTCGGCGGCGAGGTTGAGATGCAGGGAGGGGTACAGGGCGCGCACCGCGAGCGCGCCCTCGTGCTCGGCGAGGCGTTCGTCGGTGAGTTCCTCGGCCGCGGCCAGCGCCCGCAGGTCCCAGGCCAGTTCGTCGGCCGGGTCGTCCTGGGCGTCGGCCATGTAGTGCGCGAGGGTGCACCGGTGCAGCGGGTCGCCGTCCTCGCCGATCTCCGCCCACAGTCGCAGGTAGCGGTGCCGGGCCTCCTCGCGGTCGCCCGCGTGCTGCAACATGACGACCTGCCCGATCCGGCTCATCACGGCGTCCGCGGACGCCTGCTCCTGTTGCTCCGCCACCGCGTCCTCCGCCTCCGCCCGCTGCCGCACGTCCCGACGACGACGCTAACAGGCGGAGGCGGACGGGGCGCGGTCCGGCGTCCGGCTCAACGGCCGTAGGCGCCGTCGCAGATGGTCGACTGGGGGCTGTCCGGGTGCCAGCCGCCGTAGGTACGGCCGAGACCGCAGATGCCGGAGCCCTCGCGGGGCTGCTGGGAGGCGGCCGGGGCCCGGGTGCCGGACGGCCGCCGCGGGCGCTGCGGCTCCGGGTGGGCCGGCCGGTCGTCCGGGCGCGATTCGGTGCGCGGCGACCGGGCCGGAGACGGCTCCCGGTCGGCGGGCGGTTTTCCGTCCGCCGAGGGCCGCGCCGCCGGGGCCGGCCGGTCCGCCCCTGGCGCGGCCCGGCCGGGCGGCCCGGAGGGGCCGATCAGTTCCAGGGCCTCCCGGGCCGGGGCCTGCACGATCTGCGGCTTCACCCGCTCGTCCGGCCCCGGCGCCAGGGTGCGGGCGGGCGTGGGCGGGCGTTGGACCGTCACACAGCCGGAGAGGGCGGACGCGGCGACGGTGACCAGAAGCGCTGCGGTGGTCGTCGTACGGTGCACCCGCGTAACTCTGCTGCCTCGGCCCGCGCCGGGCACGGAGCACCGGCCCAGGTTGCCTCGTACGGGTGATCCGCGTGCCGGGGATGACGTCAGTCGCCGGTGACGCCGTCGAGGCGCTCGCGGATGAGGTCGGCGTGACCGTTGTGCCGCGCGTACTCCTCGATCATGTGGGTGTGGATCCAGCGCAGGCTGTACGGCTCCCCGGTGCGGCTGCGGCCCCGGGAGAGGTCGTCCAGGCCGAAGGCGGCGGCGTTCAGCCGGGCGGCCTCGATCTCGGCCTGCCAGGTGGCGTGTGCGTCCGCCCAGGTGTCCGCCTCCGTGAGGTGGAACTCGCCGTCGGGGTCCTGCTCGGAGAAGTGGATCGGCCCGGGATCGTCGCCCACCAGCACCTTGCGGTACCAGATCCGCTCCACCTCGGCCATGTGCCGTACCAGCCCCATCAGGGACAGTTCCGACGGCGGCACCGACGCGGTCCTGAGCTGAGCGTCCGTCAGTCCCTCGCACTTCCACGCCAGGGTCCGTCGGTGGTAGTCGAGCCAGCCCTCCAGCATCGTGCGCTCGTCGGCGTTGCGGGCGGGTTCACGGCGTTCGGTCGTCATGCGGCCATCCTTCCCGGACCCGGTCCGCGCGGCCAGGAGTTCACCGGGCGGGCGGCCGGAGATCAGTTGCCCAGCATGCCGTCCAGCAGTTCCCTCAGTCCCGCCCGCACTTCCTCCCGGCTCGGCACGTCGGCGCTGAAGGAGCCGGCCGCGCAGGAGAACATCAGCCCGTCCGCCCAGGCGACCAGCGAGAGGACGTGCCGGTCTGCAGCGGTCGAGCCGAGGGCGGTGACCAGGGCGTGCAGCCGGTCGCGGAAGCGGGCGCCCGCCGCGTCGTAGGCGGCGCGCAGCTCGGGGCGGCGGGTCGCCTCCAGGGCGAGCTCGTAGCGGGCGACCAGCAGGTCGCGGTGGTCGGTCAGGGTCCGGTGCAGCGCCAGTGCCACGGCGTCGAGCAGGGCGTCCAGGCCGTCTCCCGGGTCCGGCAGCTCGTCCATGCCGAGCACCCGCGCCTCCCGGTCGGCGTGCCGGCGCACCGCCAGTTCCAGCAGCGCCCGGCGGGTGCGGGCCACGTTCGAAGTGGATCCCTGGGGCAGCCCGGCCGCCTCGTCGACCGCCCGGTGGGTCAGCCCGCGCATCCCGCGCTCGGCGAGCAGGGCGAGGGCGGCGTCGGCGACCAGGTCGGCGCGGGAGGCGGCTGGGACGGCGGTGGTGCTCGGCGTGCCAAGGGGTCCCGCGGGGCGGGAGGCGTCGTGCGCGGGCTCGGGCATGGCGTCCAACCTACCCCGCCCGACTACGCCTGTAGTACAGTCGGCGGCGAGGGTCGCACTACATCTGTAGTGAGCGCCGATGGGGACACCCCGTGCACCCCGAGGAGGAGTCATGGCACACACGCCGAGAGCCGTAGTGATCGGCGCCGGAATCGGCGGCCTGACCGCGGCGGCGGCCCTGCACCGGCGCGGCTGGCGGGTCACCGTCCTCGAACGGGCCCCGTCCCTCGAACCCGTCGGCTCCGCCATCTCCCTCGCCCCGAACTCCCTTCGCGCCCTGGACGTCATCGGCGCCGGCGACGAGATCCGCGACCTCGCCGCGGCGCAGGGCGACGGCGGACTGCGCGCCCCCGACGGCCGCTGGCTCTCCCGCGCCGACACCCGGGCCGCCGCCGAGCGGTTCGGCGGCCCCCTGGTGCTGCTGCACCGCGCCACGCTCGTCGATCTGCTCGCCGCCCGCCTCCCCGCCGACGCCGTCCGCACGGCCGTCGAGGCCCGCCTCGCCGACCCCGGGGACGCGCGCCGGCCGGCGCGCGTGAGCACGCCCGACGGCGAACTGGAGGCCGACCTGGTGGTCGGCGCCGACGGCATCCGCTCCGCCGTGCGAGGACGCCTCTTCCCCGACCACCCCGGCCCCGTGTACGCCGGCTTCACCACCTGGCGTCTGCTGCTGCCGCTGCCCGGCCTGCGGTTCTCCTCGCACGAGACCTGGGGCAGGGGCCGCATCTGGGGCACCCACCCGCTCAAGGACGGCCGCGTCTACGCCTACGCCGCCGCCATGACACCGGCCGGACAGCGCGCCCCCGACGACGAGAGGGCCGAACTGCTGCGCCGCTTCGGCGACTGGCACGAGCCCGTCCCGGCCGTGCTCGCCGCCGCCCGGCCCGGGGACGTGCTCCGCCACGACGTGCATCACATCGCCACTCCGCTGCCCGCCTTCCACCGCGGCCGGGTCGCCCTGCTCGGCGACGCCGCGCACGCCATGCCGCCGACCCTCGGGCAGGGCGGCAACCAGGCCGTCGAGGACGCCGTCGTGCTGGCCCTGCGCACCGGCGGGGCGAGCGTGGCCGACGACCTCGCCGGCTACACCGCCGCTAGGCTGCCCCGCACGACGGGCATCGCCCGCAAGGCCGTGCGGATCGCCCGCGTGAACATGGCCGGCAGCCGCGCAGCCGTCGCCGCACGCGACACCCTGCTCACCGTGCTGTCCCAGGCCGGGCCCGCGCTGTTCCTGCGGGGCTTCGACGGGATCGCCGACTGGCGGCCTCCGCCGCCGCCGTATGCTTCGCTCCAGGCAGGCGCGGACCAGCGGTAGAGGAGCCCCCGTGAAGATCGGCTGCATCGGACTCGGCGACATCGCGCAGAAGGCCTATCTGCCGGTCCTCGGGACGCAGCCCGGCGTCGAGCTGCATCTGCAGACCCGCACGCCCGCCACGCTCGACCGCGTCGCCGACAGCCTCCACCTGCCGTCGGAGCGGCGCCACCGGACCCTGGACTCCCTGCTCGCCCAGGACCTCGACGCGGCCTTCGTGCACGCGCCGACCGAGGCGCACCCGGAGATCGTCGAGCGGCTGCTGCGGGCCGGTGTGCCCACGTACGTCGACAAGCCGCTCGCGTACGAACTCGCCGACTCCGAGCGGCTGGTGGAACTCGCCGAGCGCCAGGGCGTCGGCCTCGCCGTCGGCTTCAACCGGCGGCACGCGCCGGGCTACGCGCAGTGCGCGGAGCATCCGCGCGAGCTGATCGTCATGCAGAAGAACCGCGTCGGTCTGCCCGAAGAGCCGCGCACGATGATCCTCGACGACTTCATCCACGTCGTCGACACCCTGCGCTTCCTGGTGCCCGGCGAGATCGACGACGTGACCGTGCGGGCGCGGGCGGAGGCGGGGCTGCTGCACCATGTCGTGCTGCAGCTGTCCGGGGACGGGTTCACCGCGCTCGGCGTGATGAACCGGCTCAGCGGATCGGCCGAGGAGATCCTGGAGGTCTCCGGGCAGGACACCAAGCGGCAGGTGCTCAACCTCGCCGAGGTGATCGACCACAAGGGCCAGCCGACCGTGCGGCGGCGCGGCGACTGGGTGCCGGTGGCGCGGCAGCGCGGCATCGAGCAGGCGGTGCTGTCCTTCCTCGACGCCGTCCGCGCGGGCCGGGTGGTCAGCGCCCGGGACGCGCTGGCGACGCACGCCCTGTGCGAGCAGGTGGTACTCGCGGTCCAGGAGCGCTCCCGCGCGAGCGACTGACCGCCCGCGCGCCCTGCGCCGCGCCGAACGCCGCCAGCGTCAGCAGCGCCGCGTACACCGGCCAGTCGCCGTACCGCGCGTACGGGGTGGCGCCGCTTGCCACCGGGACCTCGTACACCTCGGCGGCGCTCGTGTCGGTGCCGAGCCACGCCCCGACGCGCCGGCCCTGCGGGTCGTGCACCGCGGAGACGCCGGTCAGGGTGGCGTGCACCATCGTGCGACCGGTCTCCGCGGCGCGCAGCGCGGCCAGCGAGGCGTGCTGCGCGGGCGCCCAGCTGCGCTGGAAGGTGGAGGTCGACGACTGGGCGACGAGCAGGTCGGCGCCCCGCCCGGCGAGATTGCGGCTCATGTCGGGAAACGCCGACTCGAAGCAGACCATCGGGCCGACGCGCAGTGTGCCGCCGGTGTCCATCACGACCTGGCCCGTGCCCTGCCGGCGGTCCTCGGCCGCCGCCTCGCCGACCGAGGTGGCCCAGCCGAGCAGGGAGCGGGCGGGGACGTACTCGCCGAAGGGCACCAGCCGCATCTTGTCGTACCGCGCGCCGGTCGGGCCGTCGGGGCCGACGAGGATCGAGCTCTTGTAGATGCCGGGCCGGTCCGAGCGGCGCGCGTCGACGTTGACCAGGACCGGGGCCTCCAGGGTGCGGGCCAGCGCGGCGATACGGCGGGCCAGATCGGGGCGGTCGGCGAGGTCGAAGCCGACGCTGCTCTCGCCCCAGACGACCAGGTCGACGTCCTGCCCGGCCAGCTCGCGGGTCAGCCGTTCCCCGACGGCGAAGCGGCGGTCGGGGCCGTCCACGACGCCGGGCTGCACGACGGCCACCCGGGCTTCGCCGTCGACCGCGGGTCGCGGCGCCCAGGCCCACGCCGCCGAACCCGCCGCCGCCGCGGCGAGCAGCCCGGCCAGCGCCGGAGTGCGCGAGGCCGGTACCGCGACCAGCACGACGACGGCGACGTTGACGGCCACCAGCAGGAAGCCGATCAGCCAGACGCCGCCCAGCGACGCCAGCCGCAGCGCCGGCTCCACCTGCCACTGAGTGGCGCCCAGCATCCCCCAAGGGCCGCCCAGCCCCTGCCAGGAGCGGACCAGCTCCACCGCCAGCCAGCCCGACGGCAGCACCAGCAGGCCGGCCGCGATCCGGCGGACCGGGGGAGCACCGCCCAGGAAACGGCGCACCAGCCAGCCCCACGGCGCCCACAACGCGCCCAGCAGCGCGGCCAGCACGAACGTGAAGACGTGCAGGTTCGGCAGCAGCCAGTGGTGCACGGCGAGCATGAACCCGAGCCCTCCGCACCAGCCGTCGTAGGCCGCCCGCCGGCCCGTCGGCGCGGAGCGCGTCAGGAGGATCCACGGGACCAGCGCGACCCAGCCGAACCACCACAGGGCCGGCGCCGGGAAGGCGAGCATCGGCAGCGCGCCCGCCGTGACGGCCACCGCGGACCGCCGCCACGGGGAGACGAGCCACTCGCCCGACGTCTTCATACGGCGCCTCCGTACCGTTGCCCCCAGTGTGCGCGCCGCCGAGGTCCCGGTACAGAGGGCGTCGGCTCAGCCGTTCACAGGTACCCCGGGAGCCCCGCCCGCACGCCGCCACTTCTCCCGCACGCTCACCTCGCGCAGCCGCCAGCCGTCGTCCGTCCGCAGCAGCCCGAACGCGATCCGCCCGCCGCACACCAGATCGGGCGCCCCCGGCCCCTCCTCGCCGCCCGCAGCCCGCAGGACACTGACGTAGTCGGCCTGCGCCCGCGCGGTGTTCCCGGCGTCCCCGTCCAGGGTGTCGAACACCACCCGCCGGTTCACGACCAGATGCTGCCGCGCGCCGTACGGCCCCAGGGCCCCGGCCAGCCACTCGGCCACGTCCCCGGCGTCCCCCTCGATCCCCCCGGCCGAACGGTGGTCCGCCCGCCCCTCCGGCGTGAACAGCCGCCGGTACGCCGCCCAGTCGCCGTCGTCGACCGTCACCGCGTACTCGGTGATCAGTGCGTCCACGGCCAGCCGGTCCATCACGGTCGCGAGCTCCACACGCTGCGTCATCGCCACAGTCTTGACCATGGAGAGGGCTGCGCCAAGGGGGCGTGCGGGCGGGGCGCACAGGCGTCGGAACGCCGTGGGGGTGAGTCCGGCGGGGGAGCGAACAGATGCTGCATTTTGTAGCCACTCGGTAGCGCAGTGTCAGTGCTTGCCCCTAGGCTTGCCCGCATGTTCCCTGATTCCTTGGTCCGTGGTTCCGTGCGGTCTGCTGCCGAGGTGAATGAACTGATCCGCGCGCTGTGGCTGCGTGCGGGCGGGTCGTTGTCGCCGCAGGAGCGGGCGGAGTACGAGCTGCTGGTCGTCGAGTGGGCCGCCGCCGTGCGCGGTGACGTCATCGAGGCGGCCTGACGGCGCCCGGCGAGGCTCGGCACGCCGGCTCGCCCCGCGTCCGGGCTCGGTGCGCCCGTCGTCGCGAGGGCGGTGATCCATGCCGGCCGGCCCGGTCCGGACGACCGGCCGGGGATGCCGTCCCTGCCCTCACTGGTGGGCGGACGCCTACAGGGGTCGTCGCCCCCGGCGGGAGTGGGAGACGAGTGGGAGACGGCCGGAAGTTCCGGGTCCGGAATGACTGCACCTTCCCGGAGCGGTCGCAGGGTCGCCGTTGGCGGGCAGCCTGCGACCGCCACCCCCGCTCAGTGCGCCGGCTCGCCCGCGTCCGGACTCAGTGCACCCACGCTGACCAGGGCGATGATGACGATCCCCAGGGCGATGCGGTACCACACGAACGGCATGAAGCTCTTGGTCGAGATGAACTTCATGAACCAGGCGATCACCGCGTAGCCCGACACGAAGGCGATCACCGTCGCGAAGATCGTGGGACCCCACGTCACATGGTCGTTCTCCATCGCGTCCTTCAGCTCGAACAGGCCCGAGGCGAGCACCGCCGGGATCGCGAGCAGGAAGGAGTAGCGGGCCGCGGCCTCGCGGGTGTAGCCCATGAAGAGACCGCCGCTGATGGTCGCGCCGGAGCGGGACACGCCCGGGACCAGGGCCGCGGCCTGGCAGAGGCCGAAGATCAGGCCGTCCTTGACGCCCAGCTCCTGAAGCGTCTTGCGCTGCTTGGCCGCCCGGTGCCGGCCGCCCGACTCGTCGCGGGCCGCCAGCCGGTCGGCGACGCCGATGACGATGCCGATGACGATCAGCATGGTCGCGGTGATCCGCAGATCACGGAACGGGCCGACGATCTGGTCCTTGAACGTCACGCCCAGCACGCCGATCGGGATCGAGCCGACGATCACCAGCCAGCCCATCCGGGCGTCCTGGTCCTTGCGCCACTTCTTGTCGTGGAGCGAGCGGAACCAGGCCGCGAGGATCCGCCCGATGTCCTCGCGGAAGTAGATCAGCACGGCGGCCTCCGTGCCGATCTGGGTGATCGCCGTGAACGCGGCGCCCGGGTCTTCCCAGCCGGAGAACGCGGCGGTCAGACGCAGGTGCGCACTGGAGGACACGGGGAGGAACTCGGTCAGCCCCTGGACGAGTCCGAGGATGAGTGATTCGAACCAAGACATGAAGTTACGGAGTCCAAGTGCCGATCGAGGAACGGACGACGGACACACCGAGCCCCCGCGCGCGGTGATCTGGTGTGTTGTGGGGCAGCGTAGCGCCCCCTGACAGGGCGCCCGACCCCGGGGCTCGCTCGGTCGTGCGAAGTGATCGGTCGCCCGGAGGGCCGCCGGTGATCGGTGCGAGGTGTTGACCCCGTCGGCGGGCCGGGCCTACGTTGCCTGGAGGGAAAGCGCTTGCTGGCCCTCTGAGCTTTGTATCCGTCTTCGGAGGAGTGCTGATCAGGTCCATGCCGATGCCCCCGACCCCGCCTTCCGCGCCGTTCGCCGGCCGCCCGCTCCGCGCCGCCGTGATCGGTACGGGGGCCATCGCCCGAGGCTGTCATCTGCCCGCCCTGCACCAGCTCGCCGAGGAGGGCGAGACGGAGGTCGTCGCGGCCGTCGACATCGACGCCGCCGCGGTCCGGGAGTTCTGCGCGACGGGCGGCGTCCCGCACGCCTACACCGATCTGGCGCGGATGCTGGAGGAGCAGCGCCCCGACCTGGTCACCATCTGCACCCCGCCCACGCTGCACCGGGAGCAGACCATCGCCGCGCTGAACGCCGGCGCATGGGTGTGGTGCGAGAAGCCGCCGGTGCCCTCGCTCGCCGACTTCGACGCCGTGGAGGCGGCGGAGGGCGCGGACGGCGGGCCGTACGCCGCGATCGTCTTCCAGCACCGCTTCGGCTCCGGCGCCGCCCATGTGCGCCGGCTGCTGGACGCGGGCGCCCTGGGGCGGCCCCTGGTCGCGCACTGCCAGACCACCTGGTACCGCGACGCCGCCTACTACGCCGTGCCGTGGCGTGGCCGCTGGCAGACGGAGGGCGGCGGCCCGGCGATGGGCCACGGCATCCACCAGATGGACCTGCTGCTCGATCTGCTCGGGCCGTGGAGCGAGGTCCGGGCGATGGCCGGCCGGCTGGTCCACGACGTGGAGACCGAGGACGTCTCCACGGCGCTGCTCCGCTTCGAGAGCGGCGCCATGGCGACCGTCGTGAACAGCGTGCTCAGCCCCGACGAGGCGAGCCGCATCCGGCTGGACTGCGAGCGCGCCACGATCGAGCTGAGCCACCTGTACGGTTACGCCAACACCGACTGGCGCATCACCCCCGCGCCGGACGTACCGGTGGAAGAGGCCGCCGCCTGGCGCGAGTTCGGGACGGACGTGCCCAGCTCCCACATCGCCCAGCTGCGCGAGCTGGTGGCGAGCATGCGCGCCGGCGAGCGGCCCCGCAGCAGCGGGGAGGACGGCCGCAAGAGCCTGGAGCTGGTCACCGCGCTCTACAAGTCGGCGTTCACGGACACCACGGTGCGGCGCGGTGACATCGGCCCCGGCGACCCGTACTACACGCACCTGCACGGCGGCGCCGCCGGCTGGGCCCCCGCCCCCTCCGCGGCGGGCGCGAGCGCGGAGGCGCCGGCGTGAGCGGCCCCGGCATCGTCCACGTCCACGGCGACCGCGTCACCGTCACCGCCCCGGACAGCGGCGTCGAACTGCTGACGTACGTCTACCGCCCGGAGGCTGCGTGGGAGGCGCCCAAGCCGTACGTGCACCCCCTGCGGACCCTCTCGGGCGCGGTCGTCACCGACTACCGCCCGAACGACCACCGCTGGCACAAGGGCCTCCAGCTGACCGCCTCGCACCTGTCCGGGCAGAACCTGTGGGGCGGCAACAGCTATGTGCACGGCGAGGGTTACCTTCCCCTGCCCGACCGGGTCGGCTCCATGGCGCACGCCGGCTTCGACGAGGTCACGGCGGACGGCGACCGGGCCGTCATCGCCGAGCGGCTGACCTGGCACCCGCACTCCGGCGAGCTGTGGGCCGAGGAGGAGCGCCGCATCGAGGTGCACGGCATCGACGCCGGCTCCGGTTCCTGGGCGCTGACGTGGACCACCGCCGTCACCAACCGCCGCGACGAGCCGCTGCTGTTCGGCAGCCCCACCACCGCGGGGCGCGCGATGGCGGGCTACACCGGCCTGTTCTGGCGCGGCCCGCGCGGCTGGCGGGAGGGACGGATCATCGGCCCGGACGGCGAGGGGCCGCACCTGATGGCGACGCAGTCGCCGTGGCTCGCGTACTGCGCCGAGCACGACGGCGTCGACGGGCACGCCACCCTCGTCTTCGCGCACGCCCCGGAGAACGACCACCTCGGCGAGCGGGGCGAGCACCCGGCCCACTGGTTCGTGCGCAACGAGCCGTTCGCCGCCGTCGCCCCCTCCTGGGCGTTCTTCGACGAGCTGGAACTCGCTCCCGGCGACACCCTGCGCCGCCGCTACCGCATCGTGGTCGCCGACGGCGCCTGGGAGCGGGAGCGGATCACCGGCCGCCTGGAGGCGCTCCCGTGGTGACGGACGGGGCGCCGGCCGGCCGGTTCGACGGGCTGCCGGGCGGCGTCGCCGTCTCCCGGCTGTGCGTCTACGACTGGCCGGCCGCCGACGGCGTGCGCGGCGGCACTCCGCACCTGCACCTGACCTGTTCGGAGGCGTACGTCGTCACCGGCGGGCGGGGAGCGGTGCAGACGCTGACGGCCTCCGGGTTCCGCGTCACGCCGCTCACGCCCGGCACGGTCGCCTGGTTCACGCCGGGCACGATCCACCGGCTGGTGAACGAGGACGAGTTGCGGATCACCGTCCTGATGCAGAACAGCGGCCTGCCGGAGGCGGGGGACGCGGTGCTGACGCTGCCGCCGGAGTACCTCGCCGACCCGGAGACGTACGCCGCCGCGACCGGGATCCCGGCCGGGGCGCCGCGGGCGGAGCGCGAACGCGCCGCCCGGGCCCGGCGGGACCTGGCGATGGAGGGCTACCGCGCGCTGCGCGAGGGCGGTCCGCAGGCCCTGGCCGCCTTCCACCGGGCCGCGGGCGCCCTGGTGCGGCCCCGGCTCGCCGAGTGGCGGGAACGGCTGCGCAGGGGCGCGCAGGCCGCCGCCGAGGCCACCCGGGAGCAGCTCGACCGGCTGGAGCGCGGCGACGTGTCCCACCTCGCCGAGGCCGTCGTACGGGCCGAACAGCCGGTCGAAGAAGGCAGGTTCGGCATGTGCGGGCGGCTGGACGTGTACCGCGCGGACTTCTGACCCTCCGCAGCCGCGTGACCGCCCGTCAGTCCCCCGCAGGTGGTGGCGCTTGCGCCGGTGACGGCCCTCGGCGGCCCCGCAGGTGGTGGCGCTTGCGCCAGGCCACCACCGCGGCCGCCGCGCCCGGCACGGCGATGCACGCCATCGCGATCAGGAAGGCCGGGGACGTCGGCGTCGAGGCGCGTGCCCCGGCCACCACATACGCCGCCGTGTTCGGGACCGCCCCGAGCGCGGTCGCGAGCAGGAACGGCAGCCACCCCATCCGGGAGACGGCGGCGCAGTAGTTCGCCGCGGAGAACGGCACCCCCGGGAACAGCCGCACCGCCAGCATCGAGCGGAAGCCGTGCCGGCTGAGCTGCCCGTCGACGGCCGTCAGTACCCGCCCCCGCAGCAGCGGGCGCAGCGCGTCCTGCCCCAGCACCCGGCCCAGACCGAAGGCGAGCGCCGCGCCCAGCACCGTCCCGGCGACCGCGGCGCCGATGCCCAGCTGCGAGCCGAACAGCGCCCCCGCCCCGACGTTCAGCAGCGGTCTCGGCACGAACGCCACCGTGCACACGCCGTAGGCCACCGCGAAGACCAGCGCGGCGGCGGCCCCGCTCAGGTGCGGCGGCAGCCCTTCCGACAGCAGCCGCTGCGGCTCGACCAGCAGGACCGTCGTCGCGGCGCCGGCGAGCAGCGCGACGAGCAGGGAGAAACGGGACCAGGGCGACAGCAGCACGCCCACGCAGCGCGCGAGCCGGCCCGCGGTGACGGGCGGGTCCAGTGCGGCGGCGGTCCGGGGAGAGACCGCGGCGGTGCCCCCAGAGCGGGTGGTGGCATCGAGCATCCGGTGACACTAACCGACGAACATGTGTGATCGCCGTATGGTCCGTCTCACGACGGTCACGGGCGGGGAAACGAACGGCCTGTGGCGTCGCTGCGCCCGCGCGAAAACCATTCGACGCGCGACCGGCCCTCGGGAATGATCGGCGTCATGTTCCGGTACGCCTTCGTCCTCGCCGCATCCGCCGCAGCGGATGCCCCGAAGGCTGCCGTCCCGCTCCTCGTGGCCGCTGTCGACGGCGCCCGAAGCTGACCCTCCCCGGATCGACCGGCGGACCCCGCAGGGGGAGGGTCGGCCGGATCCACGGGGTCCCCGTCCCGGCCGAGCGCGCCGGGGCCATCACCCGGGCAGCACAACGGACTTCGAGGTACCGCCATGCCCAAGACGGCATACGTCCGCACGAAACCGCACCTCAACATCGGCACCATGGGCCACGTCGACCACGGCAAGACCACCCTGACCGCCGCCATCACCAAGGTCCTCGCCGACCGCGGCGCCGGCGCCTTCGTGCCGTTCGACCGCATCGACCGCGCCCCCGAGGAGGCCGCGCGCGGCATCACCATCAACATCGCGCACGTCGAGTACGAGACCGACACCCGGCACTACGCCCACGTCGACATGCCCGGCCATGCCGACTACGTCAAGAACATGGTCACCGGCGCCGCGCAGCTCGACGGGGCGATCCTCGTCGTCTCCGCGCTCGACGGGATCATGCCGCAGACCGCCGAGCACGTCCTGCTCGCCCGCCAGGTGGGCGTCGACCACATCGTCGTCGCCCTCAACAAGGCCGACGCCGTCGGTGACGGCGAGGACGCGATGCTGACCGACCTGGTCGAGCTGGAGGTGCGCGACCTGCTCACCCGGCACGGCTACGGCGGCGACGCGGCGCCCGTCGTACGGGTCTCCGGCCTGCGGGCGCTGGCGGGGGACCCGCGTTGGACGGCGTCCGTGGAGGCGTTGTTGGACGCGGTGGACACCTATGTGCCGGTTCCGGAGCGGTATCTGGACGCGCCGTTCCTGCTGCCGGTGGAGAACGTGCTGACCATCACCGGCCGGGGCACCGTCGTCACCGGCGCCGTCGAGCGGGGCGCCGTCCGGGTCGGCGACCGGGTCGAGGTGCCGGGCGCGGGCCTGGAGAGCGTCGTCACCGGGGTGGAGACCTTCGGCAAGCCGATGCAGGAGGCGCAGGCCGGGGACAGCGTGGCGCTGCTCCTGCGGGGCGTGTCCCGCGGCGCGGTGCGGCGCGGCCATGTCGTCGCGGCGCCGGGCAGCGTGACGCCCCGGCGGCGGTTCACGGCACGGGTGTACGTGCTGTCGGCGCGCGAGGGCGGCCGTACGACACCCGTGACGAGCGGGTACCGGCCGCAGTTCTACATCCGCACCGCGGACGTGGTCGGGGCCGTGGACCTCGGGGAGGCGGCGGTCGCGCGGCCCGGGCAGACGGTCGACATGACCGTGGAGCTGGGTCGCGAGGTGCCCCTGGAGCCGGGGCTCGGCTTCGCGATCCGCGAGGGCGGGCGGACCGTCGGCGCCGGGACGGTGACGGCCGTCGACGGGGCCCGAGCGCCGGGCACAATGGAGCGGTGACCGAATCCGTCCCCGTCAGCAGGCCCGTCGACCACGGGTTCGCCAAGCTCATGCCCGACGTCGACCGGGAGCGGGCCTGGCTGCTGACGGTGGACGGCGCTCCGCAGTCGTACGTCGACCTGGACGACCCCGCGCACCTGGAGTTCGAGTACGCGCGGCGGCTGGGGCACGTCCTGGACTCCGTCGCCGAGGAGGGGCGTCCGCTGGACGTGCTCCACCTCGGCGGCGGGGCGCTCACCCTGCCCCGGTACGTGGCGGCGACCCGGCCCGGCTCCCGGCAGGACGTGGTCGACGCGGACCGGGCGCTGCTCGAACTGGTGGTGGAACAGCTGCCTTTGCCCGAGGACTCCGGCATCGTGCTGCACGCGGCGGACGCCCGCGACTGGCTGGCGAAGGCGCCGGACGGCTGCGCCGACGTGCTGGTCGCCGACGTGTTCGGCGGCTCCCGGGTGCCGGCCCATCTGACGTCCCTCGACTACGCCCGTGAGGCCGCGCGCGTGCTGCGGCCCGGCGGCGTCTATCTGGCCAACCTGGCCGACGCCGCGCCCTTCGGCTTCCTCCGCTCCCAACTGGCCACCCACGCAGAGGTGTTCCGCGAGCTGGTGCTGATCGCCGAGCCGGCCGTGCTGCGCGGGCGGCGGTTCGGCAACGCCGTGCTGGTCGCCGCCCAGCGGCCGGTCGACACGCCCGCCCTGGCCCGCCGCACCGCCGCCGACGCCTTCCCGGCACGGGTGGAGCACGGCGAGGGGCTGCGCCGGTTCATCGGCGACGCGCGTCCGGTGCGGGACGCGGACGCGGTGCCCTCACCCGAGCCCCCCGACGGGGCGTTCGGCATCGGGTGATCCGGCGTGCCGGTCCGGGCCCGCACCGCCCGTCACCTCCTTGGTGCGGCGGCGAAGGTTGCGCACGTCGGGGACGCACAGGACCGCCGCCGTCACCACGACGACCAGCGCCGCGCAGCCCCACAGCGCCGTCGAGCGGCCGACCGCCGTCTCCGCGGGGCCGGCCAGCGCCGTCGCCAGCGGGACGAGGGCGACCGAGCCGAACCAGTCGTAGGCCGAGACCCGGGAGAGCTTGTCCTCGGGTATCTCCTGGTGCAGGGCGGTCATCCAGGAGACGCCGAAGATCTCCAGCGTGACGCCGGTCAGGAACATCGCCGCGCACAGGACTCCGGCCGACGTCGGCACGGCGAGCGCGGCGGAGGGGAGGGCCAGGGGGAAGACGCACAGGGTGCCCGCCAGCAGCAGCCGGCGCGGCTTCCAGCGCGTCATCAGCAGCGCCCCCACGACGGTGCCCGCCCCGAAGAAGCCCAGCGCCAGCCCCCAGGGCGCCGCCCCGCCCAGATGGTCCCGGGCGACCAGGGGGCCGTAGACCGCGTCGGCCGCGGCGACGACCGCGTTGGCGAGGGAGAACTGCACGACGATGCCCCACAGCCAGGGCCGGCCCGCGAACTCCCGCCAGCCCTCCCGCAGATCCGCGAGCAGCCCTCCGCCCGGTTCGCGCGGCGGGATGTGGCTCACGTCGAGGAAGGCGCGCATCGCCCCGGCGACGGCGAAGGCGGCGGCGTCCGCGGCGAGCACCCAGCCCGGCCCGATCGCCGCGACCATGACGCCGCCGAGGGCCGCACCGCCCAGGCCCGCCCCCTGCATCGCCATCCGGAACACGGCGAACGCCCGGCTCGCCTGCTCGCCCTGCACGGAGGACATCAGCATGCCCTCGGCGGCCGGGCTGAAGAACGCCTGCCCGGTGCCGCCCAGCGCGGACAGCAGCATCATCTGCCACAGCAGGGGTTCGCCGGTCAGCACGAGCAGCGCGAACAGGCCCTGGGAGACGCAGTTGAGGGCGTTGGCCGCGACCATCACCCGGTGCCGCGGCAGCCGGTCCGCGACCGCCCCGCCGATCAGCAGGAACAGCACCAGCGGCACCGTCCGCGCGGCGGCCACCAGGCCCACGTCGCCGCCGTCGCCGCCGGCCTCCAGCACCGCGAACGCGGCGGCGATGAGCGCGCCGTGGCTCCCGAGGTGGGTGACCACGGCGGCGGCGGTCAGCAGGCTGTAGTTGCGGCCCGCCCAGCCGGGGCGGTGCGGAAGGCGTCGGGGGCGGTCGGCGGTGTTCACCGGCCGACTATCCCCGCCCTACCCCCGACTTGCCAAACCGTTTGTTCCCGTCACTCGGTGGGTTCGCCGTGCAGCCGGACGGTGCTGAGGATCTTCATGACGGTCTCCTTGGGCACCTCGCCGGTCACGCCCTTGGCGCCGTAGAAGTTCCACGACACGAAGTCGCCCTTGGAGTTCTTGAAGCCGAACGTCAGGGCCTTGCCGTCGCTCGCGCACTTGCCCTTCTGCGGAGTGTTCTCCGACTGGGCCCAGGCGATGCTGCCCTTGATGCCCGAGGCGGTCGTGTACTCCTTGGCCTCCTTGTCGAAGGTCAGGCTCTTCTTGTCGGGCTGCGTGTACCCGCCGTACACCCACCACGGGACCGTGTTCACGGCGACCTCGTCGGTGTCCTTGGCGCCGTCAGCGCCCTTGGTGCCCACGGCGGCCAGCGCGGTGTCCTCGGTGCGGCCGTCCTTGTTGGAGTCGGTCGTGCACCACTTGGACTTGTAGTACGCCGGGGCCGACATGATGATCAGCGGCTTGGCGTCGTCCGACTTGTCGTCCTCGAAGCCGATGCTCAGGCCGGGCGACTGGACCTCCCAGTCGGCCGGCACGTCGAAGGCGACGCCGCGCTTGGGGTTGACGACGACCTTCCAGCCGTCGACGGTCGGCTTCTCGGTCTCGGTCCCGCGCGGGTTGTCGTCCGAACCGGACGCCGACGCGGCGGGCGAGGACGGGGCGGCGGGCGCCGACGGAGAGGCGCTGGTCTCCTTCTTCGGGCTCGCCGTGTCCTCCTCCTCGCCGCCGAGGACCAGGAAGCCGGTGACGGCGGCGGTCAGGACCACGGCCGAGGCCGCCACGATGGCGACGACCTTCGTCCGGTTGCCGTCACCGCCGCCGGGCGCCGGCTGGGGCGGGCCCGCCGGGGCCGGGGTGTTCCACTGGGACTGCCCTGCGTAGGGGCCCGGCTGCTGGTAGCCGGGCTGTTGATAGCCGGGCTGCTGGTACGGATTCGGCTGCTGGTAACCCGGCTGCTGGTACGGGTTGGGCTGCCCTTGCGGGTTGTTCTGCGCTTGCGGGTTCTGCTCGCCCCCGGGCGGCTGCTGTCCTGGCCACATGCGCAGTAACCCTAGTGCCGCCAGGGACACGATTCGGTCACTGCCCCTTGTCAGGGACGTAGCAATCCGGCCGGAGGTCCGAGCGGGCGGACCCGTGCGGCCCTGGCCACAGTGGCTACTCGTGGGTAACCTTCCGGCATGAGCGCAGACCAGATGTCGATCGGCGAGTTGCTCGCCGCCACGGTGCCGATGGTGAGGACCCTGAACCTCGAGTACCTGGAGACCACTCCGGAGAAGGCCGTGCTGGCCCTGCCGGACCAGAGCGAGTACCGCAACCACGTCGGCGGGCCGCACGCCGGCGCGATGTTCACCCTCGGCGAGTCCGCGAGCGGCGCGATAGTCCTGGCCGCGTTCGGCGACCAGCTCTCGCGCGCCGTGCCGCTGCCGGTGCACGCCGAGATCGCGTTCAAGAAGATCGCCCTGGGTCCCGTGACCGCCACCGCGACCCTCGGCCGGCCCGCCGCCGAGGTCGTCGCCGAACTGGACGAGGGCAAGCGCCCGGAGTTCCCGGTGTCCGTCGCCATCCGGCGCGAGGACGGCGCGGTCACGACCGAGATGACGGTGGTCTGGACGCTGCGTCCCAACAGCTGAGAGGCGGGTCACCGCCGGGGACCGGCGGTGCTGCCGGATGCTTCCGGGCGTGCGCCGGCCTACGGGCGCACGCCCGCGCGCCGATGGGTTAAGCGGCTGCCCTCATCGGTCGGGGCAGGGACGCCGGGGTTCCCGGTCCCCGTCCTTCGCGCGCAGGGCGGGGAGGACGTCCGGGCAGCCGTCACTTCCCGTGCACGTCCCGGTGCTGCCCGGCCAGCGCCGCGTACATCGTGCCGTTGAGGGTGAGCCCCTCGCGCTCCTCGGCGCTCAGCTCCCGCCGCACCTTCGCCGGCACCCCCGCGACGAGCGAACCCGGCGGCACGCGCATCCCCTGCGGTACGAGCGCCTGCGCGGCGACCAGCGAACCCGCGCCGACGACCGCCCCGTTGAGCACCGTGGCGCCCATGCCGATGAGGCAGTCGTCCTCGACGGTCGCGCCGTGCACCACGGCGTTGTGCCCGATGGACACCCGCTCGCCGACCGTCACCGGAAAACCCGGGTCGGCGTGGAGCGTGCAGTTGTCCTGGACGTTGCTCCGCGCCCCCACGGAGATCCGCTCCACGTCGCCGCGCAGGACAGCCCCGTACCAGACGCTCGCGCCCGCTCCCAGGGTCACGTCCCCGATCACCGCGGCCGTCGGCGCGACGAACGCGTCCCCGGCGATCTCCGGCTCCCGGCCGCCGATGCCCGTGATCAACGCCCCGTCCGTCATGTTCCTCCGCCTCCCATGGTCGACACCGGCACCGTACGCCACCCGGTGGGGCGAAGATCACAGGCCTCCCGGCCCGTGGGCGGCCCCGCGCCGATTACCGTGAGCGGGTGCCGAAGCGCAAGAACACGTTCTCATCCTGGCGACGCCGCCTCACCCAGCGCGCCGTCCACGCGGGCTGGGCCTGGGCGCAGCGCACCGGCTCCGTCACCGCCGACCGGCCGGGGCGGTTCCGCTTCGGCGCGATGGGAACCGGTACCAGACTCGCCTTCCCCCTCGGCACCGTCTTCGGCGAGCCCTGGATCCGCCTCGGCGCCCACTGCATCGTCGGCGAACAGGTCACCCTGACGGCCGGCCTGATGCCCGGCCTCGAACTCGGCCCCGAGCCGATCCTGCGCATCGGCGACGGCGTCGTGCTCGGCCGCGGCAGCCACGTCATCGCCGACACCACCGTCACCATCGGCAGCGACTGCTACTTCGGGCCCTACGTCTACGTCACCTCCACCAACCACTCCTACGACGATCCGCACGAGCCCATCGGCAAGCAGTGGCCCCGCATGGAGCCGGTGGAGATCGGGCCCGGCTGCTGGATCGGCACCGGCGCGGTGATCCTGCCGGGCGCCCGGATCGGACGGAACGTCGTCGTGGCCGCCGGCGCGGTGGTACGCGGCACGGTGCCCGACCACGCCGTGGTCGCCGGGGCGCCCGCCCGCGTCGTACGGCGCTGGACCCCGGCCGATGGCTGGCAGCCGCCGCTGCGCACCCCCGCCCCGGTGCCGATACCGGACGGCGTCACGCCCGAGCAGCTCACCGCGCTCGCCGGCCTCGACGAGGAGACGGCGGCGGCGCTCGCGCGGCTGGAGGCCGACGCCGAGTCCTGATCCGGCCTGCCGCCGGCCCGCCCGCGCAGCGCTGGAGGCCGCTGGGCGAGCAGCAGGCCTGCCCGTGCTTCCACCGGCCCGCGTACGCAGGGCCGAAGGAGACCGCCCGGCAGGCCGACGCCGATGCACCTGCCACCGGCACGCGCACGGAGGGCTGTTACCGTGCGGCCATGCGCTCACCCATCGGACACTTCGACCAGGCCGCCCCCGCCCCGGACCGCCTCGACGAACTGACCCGCCCGGTGGCCGACGCCGTACGGCACTGGCGCGGCAGCGTCCCCGCCGACCAGATCGTCTACGTGGACACCGACCCCCAGTGGGCCGACACCGCCGTCTTCGTCGAGCACTACGGCCGGGAACTGCTGGAGCAGTCCGCCAACTGCGTGGTCGTCGCGGGCAGGCGCGGCGGCGACACCACGCTGGCCGCGTGCGTCGTGCCGTCCACCACCCGCGTCGACGTCAACGGCGTGGTGCGCCGGCAACTGGGCGCGCGCAAGGCGTCGTTCGCCTCGATGGACACGGCCACCGGCGAGACCGGCATGGAGTACGGCGGCATCACTCCGATCGGCCTGCCCGAGGGCTGGCCGGTGCTGGTGGACTCTGCCGTCGTGGACCTGCCGTACGTCCTGGTGGGCAGCGGCCGGCGGCGGGGCAAGCTGCTGGTGCCCGGCAAGGCGTTCGCGGAGCTGCCCGGCGCGGTGGTGCTGGACGGCCTGGGCGTCGCCTGACGGATCAGGCGGGCGCCCGGTGGTGGGCCAGCGCCAGATGGGGGTCCGGCTCGCCCGGGACCGGCGCGGGATCGGCGTGCACCAGGGCCGCGGTGAGGCGGGGCACGGCGTGCAGCAGGGCGTGCTCGGCCTCGACCGCGATCGCGTGCGCCCGGCGTACGGTCGCCTCCCCGTCCACGACGAGGGCCACCTCCGCGCGCAGCCGGTGCCCGATCCAGCGCAGCCTCAGCTCGCCCACCCCGCGCACCCCCGGCACCTCGCGCAGGGCCCGCTCCGCCCGGTCCACCAGCGCCGGGTCCACGGCGTCCAGCACCCGCCGCAGCACCTCGCGCGCCGCGTCGCGCAGCACCAGCACGATCGCCGCCGTGATCGCCAGGCCGACGACCGGGTCGGCGAGCCGCCAGCCCAGCGCGGAGCCGCCGGCGCCGAGCAGCACCGCGAGGGAGGTGAAGCCGTCCGTCCGCGCGTGCAGCCCGTCCGCTACCAGCGCCGCCGAGCCGATCGAACGGCCGACCCGGATGCGGTAGCGGGCCACCCACTCGTTGCCCGCGAATCCGACCAGGGCGGCCAGGAAGACGGCCGGGACGTGCTCCACCGGACGCGGGTCGAGCAGCCGCGCGAACGCCGTCCATCCGGCGAAGACGGCGGACGCCGCGATCGTCAGCACGATCACGAGACCCGCGAGGTCCTCGGCGCGCCCGTAGCCGTAGGTGAAGCGGCGGTCGGCCGCGCGGCGGCCGAGGACGAAGGCGATCGCCAGCGGTACGGCGGTGAGCGCGTCCGCCGTGTTGTGCACCGTGTCGCCGAGCAGCGCCACCGAACCCGACCACGCCACCACGACCGCCTGTGCCAGTGCCGTCGCCCCGAGCACGGCCAGGGACACCCACAGCGCCCGCATGCCGCGCGCGGAGGACTCCAGGGCGGAGTCGACCCGGTTGGCGGCGTCGTGGGAGTGGGGGGTGAGCAGGTGCGCGAGGCGGTGGCGGAGGCGGGGCTCGGGGTCGTGGCCTTGGCCGTGGTGGCCGTGGTCATGGGTGTGATGGCCGTGATGGTCCTGGTGCATGCGGGGGTCGCTCATGTCCGTCTCCTTCCGGCCGCGCGCACACGGTGGACGTACCCGGGGAGCGGCATCATCATGTGCGTATGAGCGCACGCATGCACCTGTCACCTGCGCATGATGCGCAGCCGCACCCGCCCGGCGAGGAGCGGTTCGCGCTCGCCGCGGACCTGCTCGCCCTGCTCGGCGACCGGACCCGGCTGACGCTGCTGCACGCCCTCAGCGCCGGGGAGGCCGATGTCACGACGCTCACCGGCAGTTGCGGGGGCGCGGCCCGGCCGGCGGTCAGCCAGCATCTGGCGCGGCTGCGGCTCGCGGGACTCGTGGACACCCGCAAGGAGGGCCGCCGGGTGGTCTACTCCCTGCGCGACGGCCCCGTCCGCCGGCTCGTGGACGAGGCGCTGGGCATCGCCGACCACGGGCTCCGTGACGGCCCGCCGCACGACTGACCGCGCGGTAGGGCATGCGGGTGCCGAGGTACAGCTCGGCGAACGCCGCCGCGGCGGCGGGGGAGTCGAAGACGCGGCGCAGCTTCGCCCGTGCCGTGCCCGCCCGGAACGGGTCGCCCGAAGCGGCCCCGTGGAACACCTCGGACGGCCAGTGCGAGAACTCCTGGTAGTCCCGGACGTGTGCCAGGCAGGCCGCCGGGTAGCGACGGACGCCGCCCGCAGGACGTTGCCGAGCGCCAGCCCGGCGGGTCCGACGCCCACGACGACGGCCGGGACGACGCGGTCGGGGCGGAGGAGCCGGCGTGCGGCGGGGTGGGGGAGGTCACGCGGAGATCATGGCGGCGGGCGGTGTGGCGGGGCAGGGGCGCGGGCGCCCCTGCCTCCGCCGAACCTGCCGGATCGGTGCCGGAGCCGGGTCCCGACCCGTCGTCCGGGCGGGCCGCCTCTCGCGGTCAGCCCGCGACAGCCGGCGGATGGACGGCGCCTCGCTGGAGGCGGAGCTGGCCGATCTCCGCGACGTTCTTCATCAGTTCGGCGTTAACCCAGGCGATCATGTGCGCGAGGGTGTGCCGGGGGTCGTTCTGCCACGGGAACGGGGCGGTCGAGTCCAGGTCGGCATCGGTCAGCCGGTCCAGGGCCGCCAGCCAGTCCGCGCGCAGGCCCCGCAGCCACTCGACGGCCGGCTCGCCCGCACCCGGCCAGACCACCTCGCCCCGCTCGCGGGGCGCTCTGCCCCCGGCATGGTCGATGGCCACGCCCCACCACCAGCCGATGTGCCAACTCAGCCAGCCGATGGTCGGTACGGGAACGGGGTCGGGCTCGCTCTCGGCCCAGTCCGGAATCCACGTTCCGTCCTCGGCCCGGCGTACGGTCCAGCAGTTCGCGACGGGCTCCCACAGGAAGTCGTCGGGTTCGAGCCTGTCCAGGTGGTACTCGAACAGCGACCAGGTCAGGTCGAACTGCCAGCGGAGCAGGCCGAGCGCGGAGGGCGGCACAGGTTCGTTTCGGGGATCGGACACCGGCCGACCTTCGCACACGTCGACGCCGTGGGGAATCGAATTGTTCGCCGGCATACGGACCGGACGGCGCCGGCGGTCCTGAGCCGGGGCGCGGTGTCGGAACGCGCTCAGCCCAGGCGCGGGATCTCGATCGCGGGGCAGCGGTCCATGACCATGTCCAGGCCGGCCGTGCGGGTCCGGTCGTAGGCCGCCTCGTCGACGACGCCGAGCTGGAACCAGACCGCCCTGGCGCCCTTGGCCACCGCCTCGTCGGCGATGCCCCCGGCGAGGTCGCTGTTGACGAAGACGTCGACCACGTCCACGTCGAAGGGGATGTCCGCGAGGGAGGCGTAGCCCTGTTCGCCGTGCACCGCCTCCGCCTTGGGGTGGACGGGCACGATCCGCTTGCCGAAGCGCTGGAGCGTGCGGGCGACGCCGTACGCCGCGCGGTCCTGGTTGGCCGACAGACCCACCACGGCCCATGTGTCGCCCAGCTCCGTGAGGATCCTGCGGACCGCCGCGTCGTCGCCGTACACCATGAGCACTCCTCGCGCCTCGTCGCCCTGCGGCCGGTCGGCGCCGGCCGTCGACCGTACAACGGGCGGACGCCCGCACGGATTCCCGTCCGTGCCGGTTGTCCTGTGTGCAAGGGGAGGCAGGGCCTGGATAACCGGTCCCCGTCGTCTGCCCTGCCTGCAACGGGGAGCCCGCATGGTTTCCGGGCCCGTGCCCATCCGCCCTGCGCGCCGGCGCCGGTCCGCCTAGGCTCGCCTTGTGCTGCGCATCATCGACGCCCGGACCGGCGAACCGGTCGCCCCCTACGCCGCCCGGCGGGCGCCCACCCGTGTGGAAGCCCATGTGCCGGGCGCCGATCTCACGGGCCTGCGGGTGCTGCTGGCCGCCGACGTCCTCGTCCGCGCCCTCGAACTCGGCGGCACTCCGGTGTGGTGCGTGCTCTCCGGTGCGGACCGTGCGCAGGAGCTGCGCGCCGCCGCCGCGTCCCTCGGCATCCGCCCCTTCGAGGACCGCCGCGGCGCGGACGCAGGGCCGGTGGAGCGGCAGGTCGTGCATGTGGCGGCGGAGGGGCACGGCACGCCGGACGGGGTGAGGCTGGCGGTGGCGGCCGTGGAGCCGCCCGGGATCGTGCCGGGGCCGGACCCGGCCGCCCTGCGGCTGGCCTTGCTGTCCGGGTCGAGAACCGTGCCGCTGCGGCTCGACGGGACCGCCGTCGCCGAGGCCGGCGACACCCTCGCCCGCTGGCGGAGTGCGGTCGCCGCGTGGGCGCGGCAGCCGTCGAGGCCGGTCCCCGAAGACGTCCGCGCGCGGCTCGCGGACGCCTGGGAGGACGACCTGGACGTCCCCGCGGTCCTGGACGTCCTGCGCGAAGTGGAGAGCCGCGCGGACCTGCCGGACGGCGCGCGGTTCGAGACGTACGCCTACGCCGACCGGCTGCTCGGTCTCGAACTCGTGCGCGACGTGGGAGCGTCGGGGTGACGCCGCGCGCGGGAGCGGGTCCGCTGCGCCGGCTGGTGGTGCTGCGGCACGCCAAGTCCGCCTGGCCGCCGGGCGTCCCCGACCACGAGCGCCCGCTCGCGCCCCGCGGCCTGCGCGACGCCCCGGCCGCCGGGCGCGCGCTCGCCGACGCCGACTGCCTGCCCGACCTCGCCCTGTGCTCCACCGCCGTACGCGCCCGGCGGACCTGGGAGCTGGCGTCCGCGCAGTGGGGCGCCCCGCCGCCCGTACGGCACGACCGGCGGCTGTACGGGGCCGACGCGGACGCCCTGCTCGAGGCCGTGCACGAGGCGCCCCCGGAGGCGGGGACGCTGCTCCTGGTCGGGCACAACCCGGGCCTTGAGGACCTGGTGCTCACGCTCGCCGGAGACGGTCTGGACGACGCGCTGGAACGGGTCCGGGTGAAGTTCCCGACCGCGGCCGTCGCCGTGCTCGCCTGGCACGGCACGACCTGGCGGGACCTCACGCCCGGCACGGCACTGCTGACGGCGATGACCGCGGCGCGCGGCGAGAAGCGGCGGTAGCGCGCCCTGGGGCGGCCGTGGCCGGTCGCGGCGCACGCGTGCGGTACGGGCGGCCGACGGTGAGGCGGCGTGGTCGTGACGGCCGCAGGGCACGCGCGCGTGCGAAGCGGCGGCCGGTCGTCGGGAGCAGGGCCCGGCCGCCGGGCGGGAGGGCACGCGCGCGTGCGGCATAGGCTGTCCCGATGCAGGACGAGTACCGCACCGTCGCCCGCGCGGGCGTGCACGAGACCGAGATCAATCGCTCGCGCTTTCTGTGCGCCCTCGCCCCCGCGGCCACCGAACGGGAGGCCCAGGAGTTCATCGCGGCCGTGCGCAAGGAGCACGCCGACGCCACCCACAACTGCTGGGCGTACGTCATCGGCGCCGACGCCGGCATCCAGAAGGCGAACGACGACGGGGAACCGGGCGGCACCGCGGGCCTCCCCATGCTCCAGATGCTGCTGCGCCGCGACATGCGGTACGTCGTCGCCGTCGTCACCCGGTACTACGGCGGGGTCAAGCTCGGCGCCGGCGGCCTGATCCGGGCGTACGGCGGAGCGGTCGGGGAGGCACTGGACAGCGTCGGCACCCTCACCCGCCGCCGGTTCCGGCTGGCCACGGTGACCGTCGACCACCAGCGCGCCGGCAAGATCCAGAACGACCTCCGGGCGACCGGCCGCGCGGTGCGGGACGTGCGCTACGGGGAGGCGGTCACGATCGAGATCGGGCTGCCGGACGCCGACGTGGACGCCTTCCGCGGCTGGCTCGCCGACGCCACCGCGGGCACGGCCGGCTTCGAGCTGGGCGGCGAGGCGTACGGGGACGTGTGACCTGCACCGCATCAAAACACGGCGACAAAAGGGTACTTGTCGTAGCTGGAGCCATATGTCCGTAATAGGCGGCCGGTTGGCGGGCGTCGCGGGGTGACGCGGGAGTAATCGCCCGGGTTGTCGGACCCGGCTGTTAGTTTCGGGAATCATGAGATTGCTGCACACGTCCGACTGGCACCTCGGCCGGGCCTTCCACCGGGTGAGCATGCTCGGCGCCCAGGCCGAGTTCATCGGCCACCTCGTCGCCACCGTGCGGGAGCGCGACGTGGACGCCGTGGTCGTGTCCGGAGACGTGTACGACCGGGCGGTGCCGCCGCTGGCCGCGGTCGAGCTGTTCGACGACGCCCTGCACCGGCTCGCCGACCTCGGCGTGCCGACGGTGATGATCTCCGGGAACCACGACTCGGCCCGCCGCCTCGGCGTCGGCGCCGGGCTGATCCGCCGCGCGGGCATCCACCTGCGCACCGACCCCTCCCACTGCGGTACGCCCGTCGTCCTCTCCGACGAGCACGGCGACGTGGCCTTCTATGGGCTGCCGTATCTCGAACCCGCCCTGGTGAGGGACGAACTGGGGGTGGAGAAGGCGGGGCACGAGGCAGTGCTCGCCGCCGCCATGGACCGGGTCCGCGCCGACCTCGCCACCCGTCCCGGGGGCACGCGGTCCGTCGTCCTCGCCCACGCCTTCGTCACGGGCGGCCAGGCCAGCGACAGCGAGCGGGACATCACCGTCGGCGGAGTGGCCGCCGTCCCGGCCGCCGTGTTCGACGGGGTGGACTACGCCGCCCTCGGGCATCTGCACGGCTGCCAGACCATCACCGACCGCGTGCGCTACTCCGGCTCCCCGCTCGCCTACTCCTTCTCGGAGGCCGGCCACCGCAAGAGCATGTGGCTCGTCGACCTCGACGCCGACGGAACCGTCACCGCCGAGCGCGTCGACTGCCCGGTACCGCGCCCGCTGGCCCGCATCCGCGGCACCCTGGAACAGCTCCTCGCCGACCCGGGCCTCACCCGGCACGAGCAGTCGTGGGTCGAGGCCACCCTCACCGACCCGGTGCGCCCGGCCGAGCCCATGGCCCGCCTCACCGTGCGCTTCCCGCACGCCCTCAGCCTCGTCTTCGACCCCGACCGGGCCCCCGACGAGCCCGGCGTGTCCTACGCCCGCCGCCTCGCCGGCCGCAGCGACCAGCAGATCGCCGAGGACTTCGTCGCCCATGTGCGCGGCGCCGGCCCCGACGAGCACGAACGGACCGTGCTGCGCGACGCCTTCGACGCCGTGCGCGCCGAGCGGACCCTCACGGAGGTGGCGCGGTGAGGCTGCACCGGCTCGACATCACCGCCTTCGGACCCTTCGGCGGCACTCAGGGCGTCGACTTCGACGCCCTGTCCGCGGCCGGCCTCTTCCTGCTGCACGGACCGACCGGCGCCGGCAAGACGTCCGTCCTGGACGCCGTCTGCTACGCGCTGTACGGCGCCGTACCGGGCGCCCGCCAGAGCGGGCAGGGCATCACCCTGCGCAGCGACCACGCCCCACCCGGCACCCGCACCTCCGTCACCCTCGACCTCACCGTCGCTGGCCGCCGGCTGGAGATCACCCGCCGGCCCCCCTGGGAGCGCGCCAAGAAGCGCGGCAAGGGCACGACGCTCGACAAGGCCGAGACCTGGCTGCGCGAGCACGACCCCGTCACCGGCGCCTGGAAGGACCTCAGCCGCTCCCACCAGGAGATCGGCGAGGAGATCACCCAGCTGCTCGGCATGAGCCGCGAGCAGTTCTGCCAGGTCGTCCTGCTGCCCCAGGGCGACTTCGCCCGCTTCCTGCGCGCCGACGCCGAGGCCCGGGGCAGACTGCTCGGCCGGCTGTTCGACACCCAGCGCTTCGCCGACGTCGAGAAGCGCCTCGTCGAACGCCGCCGCGCCGCCGAAGCCGGGGTGCGCGACGCCGACGCGGCGCTGCTCGCCGAGGCGCACCGCATGCAGCAGGCCGCCGGCGACGCCATGCAGCTGCCCGAGCTGGCGCCCGGCGACCCGGGCCTGGCCGACGCCGTCCTCGGCGCCGCCGCCGTCGCCCGCAGCACCGCACGCGAGCAGCTCGACATCGCCCGCTGCCGCCTCGCCGCCGCAGAGGCCGCCCGCGCCGCCGCCGGCCACACCCTGGACGACGTCCGTGAAGTCGCCCGCCTCCAGCGCAGGTTCGCCGACGCCACCGAGCGGGCCCGGCTGCTGCAGGCACGGTCCGACGCCCACCACGCGGACCGGCAGCGCATGGAACACGCCCGCAAGGCCGAGGCCGTGGCGCCCGCGCTGGAGTTGCGCGAGGCCGCCGAAACCGAACACCGGCGGGCGGTCGCGGCCGACGCACGCGCGCGTGCCGCGCTGCCCGACGCCCTCGCCGAGGCCGAGGCGGCGGGGCTCACTGCCGCCGCGCGCCGCACCGCCGAGGAACTGGGCGGCCTCGCATCCGCCCGCCGCGCCGAGCGGCGCCTCGCCGAACTCCGCGCCGAACGCGCCGACCTGGACCGCCAGGAACGCGCCGACGCGGAGCTGCTGGAGGAGGCCGAGGCATGGCTCGACGGTTGGGAGGCCGTACGCGGCGCCCTCCAGGAGCGCGTCGACGCCGCCCAGGAGGCCGCCTCGCAGGCCGAGCAGCTCGCCGTGCGCCGCGAACCCGTCCAGCGGCGGCTCGACGCCGCGCGGCTGCGCGACCGGCTGGCCCGCGACACCGAGGCCGCCCAGCGCACCGCACTCGCCTCCGCCGAGACCGCCCTGCGCGCCCGCACCCACTGGCTGGACCTCAAGGAACAGCGCCTGAGCGGCATCGCCGCCGAACTCGCCGCGAACCTCCGGGACGGCGAGCCCTGCGCCGTCTGCGGGGCCACCGCACACCCCGCCCCCGCGCGGAAGGTCGCCGGACACGTCGACCGCGCCGCCGAGGAAGAGGCCCTGGCCGCCTACCAGCGCGCCGACGAGGCACGCGCCGAGGACGAACGGCGACTGGGCCTCGTACGCGAGGCGCTGGCCGCCGCTGCCGCCGAGTCGGGCGACACGCCCACCGACCGGCTCGCCCAGGAGACCGAGGAACTGGAGCGGCTGTACGCGCGCGCCCGCCGGGACGCCTCCGGGCTGCACGCCGCCCACGAGGAACTGCGCCGGGCCGAGCAGGAGTACGAGCGGCGGATCGCCGACCGGCAGCGGGCCGCCGTCGGCACCGCCTCCCGGCTGGCACGCCGGGAGGCCCTGGAGCGTGAACACACCTCCCTGGAGGCAGAGTTGACGCTTGCACGCGGCGCCGCGGCCAGTGTGGCCGAGCGCGCCGCCGAACTGGAGTCGCGGGCCGCACGGCTCACCGAGGCCGCCGAGGCCGCCCGCGCCGCCGAGGACACCGCGCAGCGGCTCAAGGACGCCGACGCCCGGCTCGCCGACGCCGCCTACCGCGCCGGCTTCGACACCCCCGCGAGCGCCGCCGCCGCGCTGCTGGACGACGCCGCCCACCGCGAGCTGCAACGACGGCTGGACGCCTGGCAGGCCGACGAGGCCGCCGTACGCGCCGTGCTCGCCGAAGAGGACGCCGCTGCCGCCGCCCGCCGGCCCGCCGCCGACCCGGACGCGGCGGAGTGCGCCGCTGCCGAGGCGGACCGGCGGGTGCGCGCCGCCGCCTCCGCGTGCGACGCCGCCGCCCGGCGCTGCGCCGAACTCGACCGGCTCTCCGCCCGCGCGGCCGCCGCCGTGCGCCGGCTCGGGCCACTGCGCGAGGAGTACGACCGGGTGTCCCGGATGGCCGGGCTCGCGGTCGGCACCTCCGCCGACAACGAGCGCCGGATGCGCCTGGAGGCGTACGTCCTCGCCGCCCGCCTGGAACAGGTCGCCGCCGCCGCGACCGCGCGGCTGCTGCGGATGTCGTCCGGCCGCTACACCCTCGTTCACTCCGACGACCGGTCCGGACGCGGGCGCAGCGGCCTCGGCCTGCACGTCGTCGACGCGTGGACCGGACGCGAGCGGGACACGGCGACCCTGTCGGGCGGCGAGACCTTCTTCGCCTCCCTCGCCCTCGCCCTCGGCCTCGCCGACGTCGTCACCGACGAGGCGGGCGGCGTCCGCCTCGACACCCTCTTCATCGACGAGGGCTTCGGCAGCCTGGACGACCAGACGCTGGACGAGGTCCTGGACGTGCTCGACTCCCTGCGCGAGCGTGACCGCAGCGTCGGCATCGTCAGCCACGTCGGCGATCTGCGCCGCCGCATCCACGCCCAACTCGAGGTCGTCAAGGGCAGATCGGGGTCGACACTGCGGCAGCGCGGCACCGGTCAGCGGCCGAGCGGACGCCCCGGCAGCGGCGAGGAGTAGACGACGCTGGTGGTCACCGAGCCCAGCGCGGCGATCTTCCCCGAGACCTCCTCCAGATGGCGCATCGAGCGGGTGGCGACCTTGATGACGAAACAGTCGTCGCCCGTGACGTGATGCGCCTCCAGGATCTCGGGCGTCACCGCGACGAGGTCGTGGAACGGCTTGTAGTTGCCGGTCGGATAGCGCAGCCGCACGAAGGCCAGGACCGGCAGGCCGAGGCGCTCCGGGTCGACCACCGCCGCGTAGCCCTTGATGATCCCCGCCTCCTCCAGGCGGCGCACCCGCTCGGTGACCGCGCTCGCGGACATCGAGACGGCCCGGGCCAGTTCGGCGAAACTGGCCCGTCCCTCCCGCTGCAGGACGTCGAGAATGCGCCAGTCGGTGGCGTCCGGGGAATACGCGGTCATCCCCGAGAGATAACAGCGAAATCCCCGGCCGAGCAAGCAGAACGCCGGGGATCGCGGCTTCAGGGGCCGGGACGGCCGCCGTACCTTTCTGGCATGACCTCCACCACCAGCGTGAACCCCGTCCTGCGCGTCGCCCCCGCCCTCCCCGCCGACGCCGCCGCCCACTTCCGGGCGAGCCTCGCCTTCCACGCCGACGTCTCCGATGTCGCCGCCGCCCTCTCGGCCGGCGGCGACCCCGGGTTCGTCCTCCTCGACTCCCGCTCCACCGAGGCCTGGGACCAGGGCCACGTCCCCGGCGCCGTCCATCTGCCGACCGCGCTCGTCCCGGAGCGGGCGGAGCGGCTCCTCGACCGGTCCGTGCCCGTCGTCACCTACTGCTGGGGCCCCGGCTGCAACGGCGCGACCCGCGCCGCCCTCGCGCTCGCCGAACTCGGCTACCGCGTCAAGGAGATGCTCGGCGGTTTCGAGTACTGGGTGCGCGAGGGCTTCGCGTACGAGACGTGGCAGGGCACGGAGCGCCGTCCCGCCGATCCGCTCACCGCGCCCGCCGGGGCCGACTGCGGCTGCTGAACGGGCCGTTGGGAGGGCCGTCGGGAGCGGCTCGACGGGTCGCCGGGGAGCGGCTCACAGCGCCGACAGCTCGTCCACCAGGTCGTCCAGGCCGAGGGAACCCTGCGACAGGGCCGCCATGTGCCAGGCCTTGAGGTCGAAGGCGTCGCCGTGCCGCCTGCGCGCGTTCTCCCGGCCCAGCAGCCACGCCCGCTCGCCCAGCTTGTAGCCGATCGCCTGACCGGGAATCGTCAGATAGCGGGTCATCTCGCTCTCGACGAAGTCCGCGGGCCGGCTGGTGTGCGCGCCGAAGAACTCCTGTGCCAGCTTCGGGGTCCAGCGCTCGCCCGGCCGGAACGGCGAGTCCGCGGGGATCTCCAGCTCCAGGTGCATGCCGATGTCCACGATGACCCGCAGCGCGCGCATCATCTGCGCGTCGAGATAGCCCAGCCGCTCCTCCGCGTCGGCGAGGAAGCCCAGCTCGTCCATCAGACGCTCCGCGTACAGCGCCCAGCCCTCGGCGTTGGCGCTGACCATGCCGACGGTGGCCTGGTACCGGGAGAGGCTCTCGGCGACGTGCACCCACTGGGCGAGCTGGAGGTGGTGGCCCGGCACGCCCTCGTGGTACCACGTCGACACCAGGTCGTAGACCGGGAACCGGGTCGCGCCCATCGTCGGCAGCCAGGTGCGGCCGGGACGCGAGAAGTCCTCCGAGGGACCGGTGTAGTACGGCGCCGCCGCGCTGCCGGCCGGGGCGATGCACGACTCCACCCGCCGCACCCGCTCGGCGAGTTCGAAGTGCGTGCCGTCCAGCGCCTCCACCGCCCGGTCCATCAGGTCCTGCAGCCACTGCCGGACCTCGTCGACGCCCTCGATGTGCCGGCCGTGCCCGTCGAGGTGGGCGAGCGCCTCCCACGGCGTCCCGGCGCCGGGCAGGATCTTCTCGGCCTCCTGCCGCATCTCGGCGTGCAGCCGGTGGAACTCCGACCAGCCGTACGCGTAGGCCTCGTCCATGCCGAGGTCGGTGCCGTTGTAATACCGCGCCCAGCGGGCGTACCGCTCGCGGCCCACCGTGTCCGGGGCGCCCTCGATCGCCGGGGCGTACGTGCCGCGCAGCCAGTCGCGCAGCTCCGCCACGGCCGCGGTGGCCGCACGGGCGGCGTCGTCCAGCTCCGGCCGCAGCGCCCCGGGGCCGGCGGACGCGAACTCCTCGAACCAGCCGCGACCCGCGCCGTCGGACTCCGTCCACTCGCCGAGCTGCCCGATGAGCGCGGCCGTCGGCCGGGGCGCCCCGTACAGCTCGCGCTCCAGCCCCAGCGCCAGGGACGCGCGGTAGCCGGCCAGCGCCGCCGGCACCGCCCGCAGCCGGGTCGCCACGGCGGCCCAGTCCTCGTCCGTCGCCGTCGGCGTCACGGTGAACACCTCACGCACATGGTGCACGGGCATACCGAGGTTGCCGACCGCGCGCAGCCCTTCGCCGGCGTCGTGCACGGCGAGTTCGGCGGTGAGCCGCTCGCGCAGCAGGCGCGCGCACCGGCGCTCGGCGTCACTGTCCGCGCCGGGCCGCCGCTCAGCCTCGGCCAGCCGAGCGAGGGTGCGGCGCGCCAGCTCCGCCACCGCCTCCTGCCCCTCGGGCGAGAGGTCGGGCAGGCGGCTCGAACTCTCCTTCACACCCAGGTACGTTCCGGTGATCGGGTCGAGGGCGACGAGGTCGTCGACGTAGGCGTCGGCGATCTCACGGGGCAGCGGGTTCTCGGTCTCTGACATGCGGACCATCCTCGTACGAGGGCCCGCCGGGCGTCATCCGGATTGAGCCGGGACCGACGGGCCGCTCCCCGGCGGCAGCAGCGGGCCGCAGTCCCACTGCTGGAAGATCAGCCGGGTCTCCACCCGGGCCACCTCCCGCCGTGCCGTGAACTCGTCCAGGACCAGTCGCTGCAAGTCCGTCATGTCGGCGACCGCGACATGGACGAGATAGTCGTCCGGCCCGGTCAGATGGAAGACGGTCCGCGACTCCGGCAGCGCCCGGATCCGCTCCACGAACGGCCCCACCAGCTCCCGCCGGTGCGGCCTGACCTGCACCGACAGCAACGCCTCCAGCCCGCGGCCGAGTTTGGCCGGATCCAGGCGCAACTGATGCCCCAGGATCACGCCCGCCCGCCGCAACCGCGTCACCCGGTCCAGACACGTCGACGGCGCGACGCCGACGTGCGCCGCGAGCTCCCGGTAGGTCGTCCGGGAGTCGTTCTGCAACAGGCGCAGCAGATGCAGGTCCACCGGATCCAGTACGACAGATTCCGCCATCGGCCGAACGTAGCACGGGATGGGACCCCCATCACCCGCGCGGTGTTCACGCTTCGCCGCATGGACTCACGCAGGCACGCCGACGACGACACACCCCTCGTACCGAGAGCGCTGGCCACCGAGGCCGTGCACGCGGGCCGCGACGACCTCGCCGCCCTCGGACTGCACGCCCCGCCCATCGACCTGTCCACCACCTATCCCAGCCGCGACAGCCGCGAGGAGGCCGCCCGGATCGACGCCTTCGCCGCCACCGGCGCCGAACCGGACGGACCGCCCATCTACAGCCGGCTCGGCAACCCCACCGTCGCCCGCTTCGAGACGGCCCTCGCCCGGCTGGAGGGCACCGAGGCGGCCGTCGCCTTCGCCAGCGGCATGGCCGCCCTGAGCGCGGTCCTCCTCGTCCGCTCCTCGCTCGGGCTGCGCCACGTCGTGGCGGTACGGCCGCTGTACGGCTGCAGCGACCATCTGCTCACCGCCGGCCTCCTCGGCTCGGAGGTGACCTGGACCGACCCGGCGGGCGTCGCGGACGCCCTGCGCCCCGACACCGGGCTGGTCATGGTCGAGACCCCGGCCAACCCGACGCTCGCCGAGATCGATCTGCCCGCCGTCGCCCACTCCTGCGGCTCCGTCCCGCTGCTGGTGGACAACACCTTCGCCACACCCGTCCTGCAGCGGCCGGTGGGGATGGGGGCGCGGCTGGTGCTGCACAGCGCCACCAAGTACCTCGGCGGGCACGGGGACGTGATGGGCGGAGTCGTCGCCTGCGACGAGGAGTTCGCGGGCCGGCTGCGGCAGGTGCGGTTCGCCACCGGCGGGGTGCTGCATCCGCTTGCCGGGTATCTGCTGCTGCGGGGCCTGGCGACCCTGCCGGTGCGGGTGCGGGCCGCGTCGGCGACCGCCGTCGAACTGGCCCGCCGCCTCGCCGCCGACCCGCGCGTCGCCCGCGTCCACTATCCGCGCATCGGCGGTGCGATGATCGCCTTCGAGGTGCACGGCGACCCGCACGCCGTCATCGGCGGCGTCCGCCTCGTCACGCCCGCCGTCAGCCTCGGCAGCGTCGACACCCTCATCCAGCACCCGGCGTCCATCAGCCACCGCATCGTCGACGCCGACGACCGGCGGGGCGCGGGCGTGAGCGACCGGCTGCTGCGGCTGTCGGTGGGCCTGGAGGACGTCGAGGACCTGTGGGCCGACCTGGACGGGGCGCTCGGCGGACGGCCGACCGGGTCGACGGGCCGGTACGACGGGGAGACGGCAGCCGTGTGAGCGACGGCTCGGCGCAGGAACGGGCGCGACAGCCGTGGTCCGGACGTCGTCGGTCGCGGTCCGCTCCCGGTCTCGGCAGCGCGGCCGGGAACGGACCGCGGCTCCGTTCCCGGCCGCTCGGTGGCCCTGCTCCGCATCGGCGGGAGCAGGACGCGCGCCTCTTCGATCGGCCGGGGCGGCGACCGGAGCGCCACGACGGCGCCGACGGCGGTGAGGGCGAGGGCCGCGTCGGCACCTGCGCGGCGGCAGCCGTGGGAGGCGTGCGGGGCCGGCGCCATGGCCGGCCGGGCCGGTTCCCGAAGGCGGAGGCCCTGTGTCCGGGCGGAACGGCCTCACGCCGGCCGCCCGGACGCGGTCGCGTCGCCTCAGTCCCGGCTGACCGGCAGGCCGAACCGCTGCTGGTCGTACGGCAGACCCGAGCCGACCGCCGTCGTGTCCAGCCGGGCCGTGATCACCAGGGTGCCCTCCTCGATCTGGTAGTCGAGGGGCAGCCCCAGCCCCCGCATGGCCGCGACCATGCCGGTGTTGGACGCCTGCGTCACCGCGTACACACCGGCGCAGTTCGCCTCGACGGCCATCGCGACCAGCCGGCGCAGCAGTTCGCTGCCGATGCCGCGCCGCTGCCACTCGTCCTCGACGAGCAGCGCGACCTCCGTCTCGTCGCCGTCCCACAGCAGATGACCGAGCCCGACGATGCGACCCGAGGCGGTCTGCACCGCGAGCGTCCGGCCGTGGCGCGGGCTGAGCAGGTGGTCGAGGTAGCGGTCCGCGTCGCCGACGGGTCCGTGGTAGCGCATCGACAGGGTCCGCTCCGAGCAGCGCTCGTGCATCTCCTTCGCCGCCTCCAGGTCGCCGGTGTCGGCCCGCCGCACGGTGATGGCGTTGCCCTGCGGCAGCGTCAGCACGTCCTGGCTGCGCGGAATGCGCGGCCCGAGGCGGGCGTCCAGCTCGACCAGGGCCCGGGCCCGCGCGAACTCGGTCGGCGTGAACGGGAGATAGGGGCGCTCGACCGTGATGACGCCGCCCTCCGGCGCCCGCAGCCGGATCACGGTGTCCTCCAGGGCGCCCTCCACCGGTACGCCCTCCGTGGGCTCGCCGCTGTGGCCCGGTGCGGCGGGCAGCGAGCGGATGGTGCACCGGCCCAGCAACTGGCGCAACGCCAGCGGCAGTTCCGCGGCGTCCAGCGCGGTGCGGGTGGCGAGGCCCAGGATGCGGGTGGGGGCGTCGACCAGATCGTGGGCGTCGGCCCGCTCGATCCAGGTCCCCGTGCCGCCCGCCTGCGCGACCGCCCGGGTGATGTCGGAGGCGGCGAGGTCACCGGGCGCCCGCAGCAGGAACTCGTCCACCGTGCCCCGGCCCAGCGGGTGCGTCTGCAGGCTGAGAATGTCGACCCGGCGCCCGGCCAGGGCCGTGCACAGCGCCGCCAGCGAGCCCGGTTCGTCCTTCACCGTCGTCCGCATCCGCCACAGCGCGCCGTCCCCGGACCGCTCGGGCTGCGCGGACCGCCCGGCCTGCTCCTCGGCGGAGGGCGGCCGGGCGTCGGTATCACTCGTCGGCGGTGCGTGGCCGTGGCGGCGTGCCCACCACACGTGGAAGGCGGCCGTGGCCAGCAGGACGGCCGCGGAGACGATCAGCAGCGCCGGACCGTCGGGCCCGTGCCCGATCATGTTGGCCACGGCGTCGGCCACCGCCACGGCGGTGAACAGCGCGGCGAGTTCCACCACGTCCCGTCGCCAGTGGTGCACTGGGCGCCCGTTCCTGGCGCGCCTCACATCAGACAGTTCTCGACTCATGCAGCCACTGTGAAGGAAGGGTGTTGCGCGATCACGAACGCTCTGTGACCGATGGGTAAAGCATACTTTCCGCACCATTTATTGCTCTTTCTACAACTGTGGTGCGGACCGCCCGGGCACACGGCGTCGTTGATCAGCGCGTCAGGCCGCGACCTCCTCGACCAGCGCGACATGCAGCCGACGGGCCTGCGTCACCAGGCGTGACGAGCCGCGCCGGGCCGCCGCCCGGGCGAGATGCGGCAGTTCACCGCGGGCCCCGGACCGCTCGGCGCACTCCGCCGCCACCGCCAGCAGATCGCCCAGCCCGCGGGCCGGCGCGGCCGGCTCTCCGGTGGCGAGGTCCGCGAGGAGCACGGGCAGCGCCTGCCGGAGAACCGTCCATACCGTGGCATTCGCTCCGGTGGCCGCGGCCGTGCGCACCGACTCCGCGAGCCGCAGCGGCTTCACCGCTCCGCGGCGGACCAGTTGACCGAGGTCCGCGCCCAGCAGGTTGGCGTCCAACTGCCCGCGCGCGGCGAGCACCAGCAGCGCGTCCACGGCGGCGAGCCGGTCCTCCGGATGCCGGGCTCCGAGCCCGTACGCCACCCCGAGGTGGACGGCGTCGCCCGCCCCGCCGCCGGACTCGGCGAGCAGGGGCAGTACGGCGGCCGCGCCCCGGCCGTCGTCCACGGCGACGGACGACAGGTCGCGCAGCAGCCGGGCCGCCACCCACTCGCGCCGCTCCGGGAGCAGTGCCAGCCAGTGACCATGCACCAGGTTGTTCCAGTGGGGGCAGTACCGCCCGTCCCCGAAGGAGCCGAGAGGCCCGCCCAGCGACCGGAACTCCTCCGGGAACCCCTCCCGCAGCTCCGGCACTTCACCCAGCTCGACCAGCACACGCGAGCCGAACGTCCGCCGGCCGGACGCGGGCGCGGCGGGCGGCCCGGAAGCGAGCCACGCGGCGAGACGCGCCCCCTCCGCAGTGCCGAGGCCGGCCGCGCGCCGGGCCGCCGCACCGGCCGCGTCCCGGTCCTCCCGTCGCACCCGCAGCAGCGCCTGCGCGAAGTCCGCGGCCGACACCCGGGCGCCCAGGCGCCGGTAGGCGTCGAGCCGGTCCACCAGCTCGTCCGGCTCCAGCAGCCCCGTGCTCCAGGTCGGGGTGGAGAGCAGGAAGGGCAGCGGATCGGTGCGTATCCGGTACGCCACCTCCCACAGACGGTGCTCGAAGGCCCGGGCGAGGGCGCCGTGCACGCAGTCGCGGCCGGACGTGCCGGTCCGGACGCGTGCGTGCAGGGCGGCGGTGGGGACCTGGCCGCACAGGGTGGCCAGCAGCATGTCCAGGGCGTCGTCCGCGCCGAGCACGGCATGCCGGTCGGAGCCGAACCGGGCCTGGGCGTACACCGGGTCGGTGCTGTGCCACCAGCGGCGGGCGAGGACCGGCTCCAGGGCCTCGAGCAGCGCCTCCCGGTCCCGGTGGGCGTGCCGCACCAGACCGTCCAGCGCCCGCTCGAAACCCGCGACGCCCGGCTCGGACGCCAGGGCCGCGCCCACCTCCTCGGCGACCTCGACGGCCGTCTCCGGCGCGGGCGCCAAACGCATCGGCTCCGGCACCGGCGGCAGGATCTCCTCGTACGCCGCCACGTCGGCGCCCGGAGCCGCGATGCCCAGCGCCCCGGCCGCACGCGAGCGCAGGGCGGGAATCAACTGCCCCGACACCGCCAGTTCCTCGCGCGCGTCCGGCGAGCGGAGCGTGCCCGCGTGCCGCTCCACCAGCTTGAGCGCCCGCTCCTGCACGTCGGAGTCCTCGTGCCCGAAGGCCTGCGCCACCGCGGGCAGCAGTTCGTCGGCCGAGGACGCGTCGCGCGCCAGCACCTTGCCGAGCAGCACCAGCTGCGCCCGGACGAGCTTCTTCTCCGTGCGGAACAGCACCGCGCCGGACAACTCCGCGAGCCGGGCGGCGGGCAGCTCGCCGTCCAGGGCCAGGGCCGCGAGGACGGACTGGGCGTGCGCGGCCACCGGGGACGCCGCCGCGGCGGCCAGCGCCAGCCAGTCGGCCGTCCGCTCCCGCTCCTCGGCCCGGGTCGGTGCCAGAGACTTCAGCAGCCGCAGGAACACCCGCTGGTCCGCCGTCGTCCCGCCGCGCAGCAGCTTCGCCACGCACGCGTCGACCGTGGCGGCGCGGTCCAGCGCCCCGTCCGCCGTGAGCAGCGCCAGAGCTCCGGTCCAGCTGTTCGGACCGGAGCCGTCCGCCCACTGCAACCGCCCGCCGATGTCGTCCGTCTCGAAGAGCGCCGCGACCATGGTGCGCAGGTGCGGGTCCCGCCGCAGCCGTTCGTGCAGCGAACCGCCGTGCTGCCAGGTGCCGATGTGGTGGTCCACCCAGCCCCGGACATAGGCGTCCGTCGTCGGCACCGGGCAGCCGGAGAGCCGGACCAGCCCCGCCATCAGCTCGTACGGCACACCCGAGGCAGCGGGACGCTGCGCTAGCCGGTGCGTCACCTCCCCGAGCCAGCCGGGCTCGCGGTCCCCGAGCACGTGCAGCAGCACGCCGGGGGAGACCCGCGACCAGCGCATGTCGGCGGCGGCGATCCAGGTCGCCACGCCCGCCGCGCCGGTCTGGCAGGCCGCCCCCGCCGCGTGCAGCGCGGGATGGGCGCGCCGGGACGCCGCGTCCCAGGGCGCCGCCCGCAGCTCCTTGCGCAGCGCCCGCAATCCCGGGAAACAGGCGCGCCGTTCGGCGTCCGTCATCCCGTCGAGCAGCCCCACCGCCTCGGCCGTACGGCCCGCCCGGACCGCCGCCATCAGCTCAGCACTCATCGCACACCCCCGTCGACCCGAACCCCGGCCTGCTCCACGGCGGATCCCCGCCGCACCATGCGCACCGCCAGCGCGTGCTTGCACGGCCCGCGCCCACCCCGGTATCTCGCCCACCACGGGCAACTGCACGACAGCGCCCCCGAGGCGTCGCGCACCCGGTGGACGTGCCCGTCCTCCGCCGTCACCGTCGCCACCGCGCCGTCCAGGGCCACCGCCCCGGCCGCCACCAGCGCACGCGCGGAACGCAGCCGCGGATTGTGCCGCTCCACCCGTTCGGCGTCGTAGGGCAGCTCCCGGTGGAAGTAGGCCGCCTCCGCCACGTCGTACCCGACACGCCCCGACGTGCCCAGCCGCACCAGCGCCGCCCGCACCCGCTCCGCGCTCAGGCCCGACGCCGCGGCCAGGTCGGCGGCGTCCACGCGCGGCTCCCACGCCAGCAGCACCGAGACCAGCTCCGCGTCGTCGGCGGCCTCGCCGGCGGTGAGCGAGTCCAGCACCCCGCCCTCGCCGGAGAACCCGCGGGAGGCGTCCGGGGACAGCGTCAGCGTGAGCCGCATCCCGGGCAGCACGGCCTCCCACGCGGCGGCCGTGGCCGGGGCGCCGCCCGTCACCGCCGGCCCGTAGACCCGCAGGGCGGTCGCATGGCGCAGCACCCGCTGGAGCGCGGCCAGCCGCTCCGGGCCGGGCAGGCACACCGCGCCCGGCACCGCCCGCGTCGTCGGCCGCAGCCCGCCGCGCACCGGTACGACCCACTGCGCGCCGCCCGACGCCCCGCGCGCCCCGCCGCGGGGCAGCGCCCGCAGGAACCGCACCGCCTCGGCGGCCGGCAGCTCGGCCCGCAGGTCGAAGCCGGCCGCGATCACCTGGGCCTCGGCGAAGCCGCGCAGCCAGCGGTCGGGCAGCGGCACCCTCTTCTCCACCACCGGCCCGTCCACCGTGGTCACCGCCAGCTCGTCCGGGCCCACCCGCATGTGCAGCGGATCGGCGGGGCCGGTCCGCGAAAGCGCCTCCCGCAGCGGGTTGTTGACGTCGACGTTGGTCGTGCCGTGCCCCACCTCGCCGCCGTCGAGACCCGCCTCGAGCACGTCCAGGCGCGCGTACACCCCGCCGCAGCCGGAGAAGGACTCGAAGCGCAGCCGATCGCCGTTGCCCGTGACGACCGGGTCGAGCGAAGCGCGCAACTGGCGCTGGTAGTAGCGCGCTGCGGCGACGTCCGCCACCGCGAGCAGCGCCGCCGAAGCGACCTGCGGGGACGTCAGAAAGCCCGCGAAGAACTGCGGGTGGTCCCGCACGCCGGACGGGGTGGCGCCCCGGGAGGTCTCCAGTCCGAGGCGGCGTCCGTCGGCCGCGGACTCCAGCACGGAGGGTCGTCGATAGGCCACGGCCTGTACGGATCGCGTCATGGGAAAACCGTAGAGGCGACCACTGACAATCAGTCTGGCCTGCGAAAACTTGGCCTGCGCGGGCGAGTTGGCAGGCGCAGGGCCGCGCCGCGCACCGCGGGATGACGACGGTGCGCGGCACGGTCTTCGAGAGTACGGGACCTACTGCCCGACCAGACCCGGCTGCAGCACCTTCGTGAACAGCACCGTGCCGTCCTGCTCGCGCAGACGCACCGTCAGCTCGGCGGTGTCGCCGTCGATGTCGACCTCGCCGAAGAACTGGTAACCCTCGGCCGGGGAGACGTTCGCCCGCGGCGGCGCCTTCACGAAGACGCGCTCCGGGCCGAAGGTGCCGTCCAGGGCGTTCGCCGGGAAGGAGCCGGCGTTCAGCGGGCCGGAGACGAACTCCCAGAACGGCTCGAAGTCCGTGAACGCGGCCCTCGACGGCTGGTAGTGCTGCGCCGACGTGTAATGGACGTCGGCCGTCAGCCAGACGGTGCCCGTGATCCGCCGGTGTTTGATGAACCGCAGCAGCTCGGCGATCTGCAGCTCACGGCCCAGCGGCGCGCCCGGGTCGCCCTGCGCCACCGCCTCGAAGTGCGGCCGGCCCTCGCCCGAGTCCGGCACCACGAGGCCGAGCGGCATGTCGGAGGCGAGCACCTTCCACACCGCCCGGGACCGGGACAGCTCCTTCTTCAGCCATTCGAGCTGCTCACGGCCGAGGATGCCCTGCGGGTCGGCCGTCTGGTCGTCGGTGGAGTTGGCGTTGCGGTAGGTGCGCATGTCCAGGACGAACACGTCGAGCAGCGGGCCCTGGCGCAGCACGCGGTGGACGCGGCCCTCCTCGGCGCCGGGCCGCAGCGTGGAGATCGGGTAGTACTCGGCGAACGCCCGCCGGGCGCGCTCCACCAGCGTGTCCACGCTCTTGACGGTGTAGCGGGCGTCGGACTGGGAGATCGTCTGGCCCGGGTACCAGTTGTTGCGGACCTCGTGGTCGTCCCACTGGACGATGGAGGGCACCTGGGCGTTGAACCGGCGCAGGTTCTCGTCCAGCAGGTTGTAGCGGAAGTTGCCGCGGAACTCCGCCAGCGTCTCGGCGACCTTTGCCTTCTCCTGCGTGGTGACGTTGCGGTAGACGCCGCCGTCGGGCAGGGCGGCGGTGGCGGCCAGCGGGCCGTCGGCGTAGACGGTGTCGCCGCTGAACAGGAAGAAGTCGGGGTCGAGGCCGGCCATGGCGTCGAAGATGCGGTAGCCGCCGATGTCCGGGTTGATGCCCCAGCCCTGGCCCGCGAGGTCGCCGGACCAGACGAAGCGCACGCCGTCGCGGCGGTTCACCGGCACGGTGCGGAAGGTGCCGGTCACGGGTTCGCCGGTGCGGCGCGGGTCGTCCGGATCGGCGAGCAGCACGCGGTAGTGGATCTGCTCGCCGGGCGGCAGTCCGCGCAGCCGGGTGGTGCCGGTGAAGTCGGTGTCCGCCCCGAGCAGCGGGCCGTGCAGGCGGCGGGGGTTGCGGAACGACTCCGTCGCGGACGTCTCCACGATCATCCGCGCGGGCCGGTCCGACCGCACCCACACCAGCCCGGAGTTCGCGGTGACGTCGCCCGTCTGCACCCCCCACCCGGCGTTGGGTCGCCCCGACAGGGCGAGGGCCGGGGCGCCCCCGAGACCGACGGGCAGGGTGAGCGCGGCGGACGCGGCGAGGGAGCCCCGCAGCACACTGCGGCGACCAGGGAAGGGACGGTGTGACATGGGCGCGCCTCCAGGACGGGGAAGGATCCGGCCAATTGCGATGCCATGACTACTGGGACGCCGCAGCGCCCGCGCAAACCGGAAGTGAACAACGGCCCCAGGGCGGTGGGCCCCGGTCGCGGTCCGGCCCCGTTCGCCCCGGCCCTGCTGCCGTCCCGGTGCGGCATCATCGCCTGCCCTGCTGCCCTGCTGCCCTGCTGCCCTGCTGCCCTGCCGCCGTGTCCGGCCCGGCTCGTCCGCGTCCCTGTCGCAGAGGCGGCACGGCCACCCGTCCGCGCGGGCGCGCGATCCCGGGCCGGACCACCGAGGGGCGTCCGCAACACGGATTCACGGCGGCCGGCGGTACCCCGGCGCGCACGCCGCCCCCGATCAGAGTGCGCGCCACGCGCAAGGGGCCGCCGCGCACCCGCCCACCTCCGTACCCGTCACCTGCTCCCGTCGAATGGAGCCCCTCGCCGGGGCTCGGCTGGCCGGACGCGGCACGGACCTTGTCGACACTCGCTACCGGCGGGTAGCTCCCCGCGGTGGGGATGCCCGGCCGCGTCCGGTGGCGTGAGTCCACGTGTGTCCGTGCGTGTCCGGCATAAGGGATTGGTCTTGACCAAGGGTGAGGGTCGCCCTATGGTCGCAGATAAGTGCAACAACCTTTAATAAACAAGGGCGCTGAAACGCCGGCGGAACACGGCGATTGCGGAGGACAGGGTGGGGACCACGCAGCTCGAATCGGTGCCGGAGCCCAAGTACTGGCATCTCAAGACCGTGCTCACGGAGGCACTGGACTCCGAGTTCTCCGTCGGCGAGATCCTGCCCAACGAACGCGACCTCGCGGCCCGCTTCGGCGTCGCCCGAGCGACGCTGCGCCAGGCCCTGGAGCAGCTGGAACTGGAGGGCAGGCTGCAGCGCCGCCGCGGCGTCGGCACGACCGTCGCCCCGCCGCGCGTGGGCGTTGCCGTCGGCTCCGAGCAGCACGCCTGGCCCGGCGGGCCCGGGGACGCCTGGCAGCCCGTCGACTGCACGGTCGCGGCGCCGCCCGCGCCCGTCGCCGCGGCCCTGGAGACCGGCCGGGACCGGCCGGTGCACACGGTGCGCCGCACCCGCACGACCCACGGCCAGCCCGTCGCCGCCGAGCTGCTCTACGTGCCCGAGTCCTCGGTGCCCGCCCTCTCCGCCATCGACGCCCCCTCCGGACCGGCACGCGCGCGTGCCGTCCTGCGCGAACTGCAGCGGCTGGAGCTGGAGGGCCGGGACAGCGCGGTGGAGCTGGGCTCGGCCCGCGCCGACGACGCCAAGGAACTCGACCGGCTCCCCGGCGCTCCCGTCCTCGTCGTCACCACCCGCTTCCTCGCCGAGGGCCGCACCGCGGCGCTCTCCGTCGCCACCTACCGCGCCGACACCTGCCGGCTCACCTTCGGCGACTTTGGCGGCGTGGAGATCCACCAGGATCCGCAGCCCCGCGCCTCCTGATCCCGGCGCCCCGGCACGCGCTCCCGGACGATCCGCCGGGGCACGCGCCGCCCGCTACCGGCGCGCGGTCGGGCCCTCCACCGCGAACAGCTGTTCCTCCACGTGGTCCAGCGCCAGCCGAAGCGCTCCCGTCGCGACGGCCGCCTCGCCGAGCAGGGACAGCGTCACCTTCGGCGGACGCAGACAGTAGCGCGCGAGCTCGCGACGCAGCGGGTCCAGTACGCCGTCCAGTCCCGCGGCCCAGCCTCCTATGACGACCAGCTCGGGGTCCAGCGCCAGCGCCAGCGCGGCCACGTCGTGCACCAGTCGCTGAATGAACCGGTCCACGGCCGCGCGGGCCCGCTGATCGCCCTGACGGGCCTGCGCGAACACGTCGGCGACCGCCTGCTCGTCCAGCGGATGCAGCGGCTCGTCCGTGGTCGACAGCAGCGTCTCCGGCGTGGCCTCGCGGCCCAGCAGGTGCAGCGCGCCGATCTCCCCGGCCGCTCCGCCGTAGCCCCGGTGCAGCCGTCCGCCGATCAGCGAACCGGCGCCCGGGCTCAGCCCCGCCAGCACGAACACCACGTCGTCCGACTCGGTAGCGGCCCCCTTCCAGTGCTCGGCCACCGCCGCCGCGTTGGCGTCGTTCTCCACCAGCACCGGGCACTTGAAGGAGCGGCTCAGCCGTTCGCCCAGCCGCAGCCCCGTCCACCCCGGCAACGCCGTGCTCAGCCGCACGGTGCCGTCCGCCTCGACGATCCCCGGCGTGCCGACGCCCACCGCCCGCAGGCTGCCGCGGGAGACACCGGCCCGGCGCAGCAGCTCGGCCACCGCGGTGCGCAGCCGCTCCAGCCGCTCGTCGGCGTGCACGGTCTCGTCCACGTCCTTGGCCTGCGCGCCCACGACCCGTCCGTCGAGGTCGGACAGGAGCGCTGCGACGCGGTGCACCCCGATCTCCAGCCCGAGCAGATGACCGGCCTCCGCCCGGAACCGGAACCGCCGGGCCGGGCGCCCCTGCCGCCGTGCGGCGCCCTCCTCGGCCGCCTTCTCCACGACGAGGCCCGCCTCTATCAGCCCCTCGACCACGCCCTCGACGGTCGGCCGGGACAGTCCCGTCACCCGGGTGATCTCGGTCAGCGTCGCGCAGTCCGTGGCACGCAGCGCGTGCAGCACCACCGCGGAGTTGATCCTTCGCAGCAGCGAGGGATCCCCGCCGGTCAGCCGCCCCAACGTCCGTCCTCCCAGCTCGTGCGCGTGTTGGGCGGATCGTACTCGCCACGGCGGAGCCCGGCGAACGCCCCACCGCGGCTGAGCCCGGCGCCACGGGCCCCGACTCGTACGCCACGACGACCGCCTGCGTCCGATCACGCGCACCCGGCTTCGCCGGCACCGCGCTGACGTGCGACTTCACCGTCTCGGCGCCGACGACCAGCTCCCCGGCGATCTCCGCGTTCGACCTACCCCGCGCCATCGGCCGCAGCGTCTGCGCCTCCCGCTCCGTCAGCGCGGCCTCCGCCGGCCTCACCCGTGCCCCCCGCTTCCCGCCGCCGTCGCCGTACTCCGCGGCCGGGAACAGCAGCGACTCGACCCCCGGCCACCAGCCGCACCGCGTGCACGATCTCGGCGGGCCGGGCCCGCTTCGACGGGAACCCGCTCGCTCCCGCCCGCAGCGCCTCGTACGCGTACTCGTCGTTCTCGGACGTCGTCACCACGAGGATCCTCGGCGGCTCGGCCACCGTGCTCGCCGCCGAAGCCTCGCCGGCGCTGGCGAGCACGGGGCCGGGCGAGGCGCCGGCCGGGCCCAGGGCGGGGGAGCGGGCACACGGCGTGGTGGGCTGCGCCCTCTACTTCACGCCGGCACTCTTCGCGGCCGGGCTCACGGCGCCGCTGCGCAGCGGGATCGCGGCGCTCGGCGTCCTGGTGCCGTTCGTCCTGATCGTGTCGTTCACCGTGGGCGACCTCGCGGCGGCCTGACCGACCATCTCCCGGACGGGGCCGGACAGATGGCCCTGCACCGGTCCTGGGACGGCTCCCCGGGCCCGCGGGACCGGTTCCCGGCGTGAGTGCCCTGTGGGCGGCGGTCGCGCCGGCCGCCGGTGCGTGGCGGCTGCACCGCGGTGACGCCTGACGCAACGCCAATTGTCAGTGGGGCCCGCTTTACTGGACGCATGAACATCGTGCGGTGCCTGGACACGATCGACCGGCTGTGCTCCCGTCCCTTTCCCGCGGAGCACGGCTGGTCGGACGTCGGCCGAGGAGGGCCGGGCTACTTCATCACGGAGTTAGGGCCGGACGCCGCGGACTTGACGGCGGACGACGTCGAGGCGTGCCGGGAGGCGATGGCCGAGCGGCTGAACGAGCGCTGGGGCGGGGCCCCTTCCTGGGCCACGCTGACCCTCCGGGTGCGCGGCGAACGCGGCGACGACATACCGGAGCCGTGGGCGACGCTCGGCGCGCAGGTGGACGAGGCGTACCTGTGGCAGGCGGCCGGCACCGGCCGCTGGGTGGCCGTCGGCGTCGTCGCCCGCGCCGGGACGGAGGCCGGCAGTCTGCTCGCGGTGGTCACGGAGACGGACCCGCCGTGATCTCTCAGTCCGTTCCGCCGCTGTCCCCCGCGCTCCGTGCCGCCTCCCGCAGCCGGGCGAACTCCTCCGCCATCGTCTGCGCGGTCCAGTGCGCGTTGAGCCCGCTCGGGTTCGGCAGGACCCACACCCGGGTGTCACCGATCCTGCGCGCCTGCGGTCCCACCCGGGCCTTGGGATCGTCGAAGGCCGCCCGGTAGGCGGTCACCCCGACCACCGCGAGCCAGCGGGGGCGCAGCCGTGCCACCTTCAGGGCCAGCAGCCGCCCGCCCTCGCGGTACTCCTCGGCCGTCAGCTCGTCGGCCCGGGCGGACGCCCGCGCCACCACGTTGGTGATGCCGAGCCCGTACGACAGCAGCTCTTGCTGCTCGGACGGTTTCAGCTGCCGCGGCGTGAAGCCCGACAGGTGCAGCACCGGCCAGAAGCGGTTGCCGGGCCGGGCGAAGTGGTGGCCCGTGGCCGCGGTCATCAGGCCGGGGTTGATGCCGCAGAAGAGGACCTTGAGGCCGTCCGCGGTCACATCCGGGACGAGCCGGTCGCGGGCGGCCTCGAGTTCCTCGCGGGTGAAGCGGGTCAGAGGATCGCCCCCGGGGTGTAGCCGGCGGCCCGGGGGTGCTGCTTGACGATCTCCTCGATGCGGCCGACGACGACGCCGACCTGGCCGGCCGCGGCGCCGGTGAAGGAGAGCTTGTCGGCCATCAGCTCGTCGAGCTGCGCGCGGTCGAGCGGGATGCGCTCGTCGGCGGCCAGCCTGTCGAGGAGCTCGTTGCGCTCGGCGCCCTGCTCGCGCATGGCGAGGGCGCAGGCGACGGCGTTCTCCTTGATCGCCTCGTGGGCGACCTCGCGGCCGACGCCCGCCCGCACCGACGCCATCAGCACCTTGGTCGTCGCCAGGAACGGCAGATAGCGGTCCAGCTCGCGGGCCACGACCGCCGGGAAGGCACCGAACTCGTCCAGCACCGTCAGGAAGGTCTCCAGCAGTCCGTCCAGCGCGAAGAACGCGTCCGGCAGCGCCACCCGGCGCACCACCGAGCAGGAGACGTCGCCCTCGTTCCACTGGTCGCCCGCCAGCTCGCCGGTCATCGAGGCGTAGCCGCGCAGGATGACCATCAGGCCGTTGACGCGCTCGCAGGAGCGGGTGTTCATCTTGTGCGGCATGGCCGAGGAGCCGACCTGACCGGGCTTGAAACCCTCGGTGACCAGCTCGTGCCCGGCCATCAGCCGGATCGTCCTCGCCAGCGAGGAGGGCGCCGCCGCCAGCTGCACCAGCGCGGTGACGACCTCGTAGTCGAGGGAGCGCGGGTACACCTGGCCGACCGAGGTGAAGGCCTGGGAGAAGCCGAGGTGCCCGGCGATCCGGTCCTCCAGCTCCGCGAGCTTCGCGGCGTCGCCGCCGAGCAGGTCCAGCATGTCCTGGGCGGTGCCGACCGGGCCCTTGATGCCGCGCAGCGGGTAACGGCCGAGCAGTTCCTCGATCCGGCCGTGGGCGACGAGCAACTCGTCGGCGGCGGTCGCGAACCGCTTGCCGAGGGTGGTGGCCTGCGCGGCCACGTTGTGCGAACGGCCGGCCACGACCAGCTCGCCGTACTCGCCGGCCAGCTTGCCCAGCCGGGCCAGCACGGCCACGGTGCGGTCCCGCATCAGCTCCAGCGAGAGCCTGATCTGGAGCTGCTCGACGTTCTCGGTGAGGTCGCGGGACGTCATGCCCTTGTGGACCTGCTCGTGCCCGGCGAGGTCGTTGAACTCCTCGATGCGGGCCTTGACGTCGTGCCGCGTGACCTTCTCGCGCTCCGCGATCGAGGCCAGGTCGACCTGGTCGAGGACGCGCTCGTAGTCGGCGATCGCCGCGTCCGGCACCTCGATGCCGAGGTCCTTCTGGGCCCGCAGCACGGCGAGCCAGAGCCGGCGCTCCAGCCTCACCTTCTCCTCGGGGGACCAGAGCACGGCGAGCTCGGCGGAGGCGTAGCGTCCGGCGAGGACGTTCGGGATGCGGGGCTTGGCGGGAGCGGAAGTCACGTGTACGGAGTGTACTGGCGGTTCGTGCAGGCCAGCGCCACCGGGGTCTTCGTGGGAAGCTACGAGAGCGCTGCCGGCGCTCCGGCGGGACCGTCGTCCCCGCGCACCCCGGCGCTCCGCCGGGATCGCCCTCCCGGCGTCCCCGCCGGACCGTCTTCCTACGCCCGCGGCCCCTCGTACGGCACGTACGGCAGCAGCTCGGGCCGCTTCGCCGGGCGCCCGTCGCCCGAGGAGCGGCCGGTCAGGCGGCGGCCGATCCACGGCAGCAGGTGCTGCCTGGCGAACCGCGCGTCGGCGATGCGCCGGGCGACCCACCGCGGCGGCACCGTCGCCGGCAGCGGCGTGCGCCAGTCGGTGTCCGCGGGGTCGTAGCCGAGCGCCTGCCACACGGCCTCCGCCACCCGGCGGTGGCCCTCGGACGTCAGGTGCAGCCGGTCCACGTCCCACATTCGCGGGTCGGCCAGCGACGGGGCGCCGTAGAGGTCCACGACCAGCGCGCCGTGGCGTGCCGCCAGGTCGTCGACGCAGGCGAACAGCTCCTCCATGCGCGGCCGGAACCGCTCCAGCACCGGCCCCTGCCGGCCGGGGCTGCGCATCAGGACGAGCCGCTCGCAATGGGGGGCGAGCTTCTCGACGGCCTCGGTCAGCAGGTCCCGCACCCGCACCATGTCGCACTTGGGCCGCAGGGTGTCGTTCAGGCCGCCGACCAGGGTGATCACGTCGGCGCCCATCGCGGCGGCCACGTCCACCTGTTCGTCGACGATCTGTCCGATCAGCTTTCCCCGTACGGCGAGGTTGGCGTACCGGAAGCCGGGACTGTGCGCGGCCATCCGGGCCGCGAGGAGGTCGGCCCACCCCCGGTAGGTGCCGTCCGGCAGCAGGTCCGACATGCCCTCGGTGAACGAGTCGCCGAGGGCGACCAGGCTGCCGTACGAGGGGGTGGTGGGAGAGGGGTTCGTCTGCATGGCGTCAGCGATGGTAACGCGCGCCCATACCCGGCGGTCGGTCGCCCTCTCCCGGCCACGGCCGCCGGCTCAGGCCCGCTGGCCGAACAGCTCCCGCAGCACGTCCTCCATCGTCACCAGCCCCGCCAGCCGCCCGTCGGCGCCGAGCACGGCCGCCAGATGGGTCCGGCTGCCGCGCATGGCGGTGAGCACGTCGTCCAGCGGCGTGGACTCCCGCACGCGCGCGATGGGCCGCATGTCGCGCAGCCGGAACGGCACGTCGCGCGGCGAGGCGTCCAGGGCGTCCTTCACGTGCAGATAGCCGACGATCCGGCGCCCCTCGTCCACGACCGGGAACCGGGAGAACCCGGACGCGGCCGACAGCCCCTCCAACTGCTCGGGAGTGACGCCCACGCGCGCGTAAACGACGCGTTCCAGCGGCAGCACCACGTCGCGCACGGGACGGCGCCCCAGCTCCAGGGCGTCGTGCAGCCGCTCCCGCGCCCGCTCGTCGATCAGCCCGGCCTCGCCCGCGTCCTTGACGATCTCGGCCAGCTCCGCGTCCGAGAAGGTCGCCGTGACCTCGTCCTTGGTCTCGATGCGCAGCAGCTTCAGCAGACCGTTGGCGAAGGCGTTGATGGTGAAGATCACCGGCCGCAGCGCCCGCGAAAGCGCCACCAGCGGCGGGCCGAGCAGCAGCGCGCTGCGCACCGGCTCGGCGAGCGCGATGTTCTTCGGCACCATCTCGCCGAGCAGCATGTGCAGATAGGTGGCCAGCGAGAGCGCGATCACGAACGACACCGCGTGCCCGGCGCCGCTCGGCACGCCCATGGCGTGGAACGCCGGCTCCAGCAGATGCGCGATCGCCGGCTCCGCGACCACGCCGAGCACCAGGGTGCACAGGGTGATGCCGAGCTGGGCCGCGGCCATCAGCGCGGACACGTGCTCCAGCCCCCACAGCACGCTCTTGGCGCGCCGGTCGCCCTGCTCGGCGTACGGCTCGATCTGTGAGCGCCTGACCGAGATCAGCGCGAACTCGGCGCCGACGAAGAAGGCGTTGACGACGAGCGTTGCCAGGCCGATCAGCAGCTGTACGGCGGTCATGCCTGCGCCTCCTGCGCGTCGTCGAGGGGCGCGTGCAGCAGCACGCGCGCGGCCCGTCGCCCGGCGGCGTCCAGCACTTCCAGCCGCCAGCCGCCGACCTGGACGGTGTCGCCGACGGCCGGGATGCGGCCGAGTTCGGTGGCGACGAGGCCGGCGAGCGTCTCGTACGGTCCCTCGGGCGGACGCAGGCCGACGCGCGCGAGCTGGTCGATGCGGGCGGCGCCGTCGGCGGAGTACAGGGCGTGGCCGTTCTCGTCGGTGCCGGCCGGGGCGAGGTCGGGCGTCTCGTGCGGGTCGTGCTCGTCGCGGACCTCGCCGACGACCTCCTCGACGATGTCCTCCAGGGTCGCGACGCCGGCCGTGCCGCCGTACTCGTCGATGACCACGGCCATCGTCCGCTTGCCGGACAGCCGGTCCAGCAGCCGGTCGACGGTGAGCGACTCGGGCACCAGCAGGGGCTCGCGCATCAGCTCGGAGACGGGCACGCGCATCCGGCGCTCCGCGGGCACCGCCAGCACGTCCTTGACGTGCGCGGTGCCGACCACGGAGTCGAGGCTGCCGCGGTAGACCGGGAACCGGGACAGCCCGGTCGCGCGGGTGGCGTTCGCCACGTCCTCGCAGGTGGCCTGCGCGTCCAGGGCCACGACCTGCACCCGCGGCGTCATCACGTTCTCGGCGGTCAGGTCCGCGAGGTTGAGCGTCCGCACGAACAGCTCGGCCGTGTCGGGCTCCAGGGCGCCCTCGCGGGCGGAGTGCCGGGCCAGCGCGGCCAGTTCCTGCGGCCCGCGCGCGGACGCCAGTTCCTCGGCGGGCTCGATGCCGAAGCGGCGCACCAGGCGGTTGGCCGTGTTGTTCAGATGCGTGATGAACGGCCGGAACGCCGTGCTGAACCAGCGCTGGGCGTTGCCGACCCGCTTGGCCACCGCCAGCGGCGAGGAGATCGCCCAGTTCTTCGGCACCAGCTCGCCGACGACCATCAGGAACACCGTGGAAAGGGCCGTGCCCAGCACCAGGGCGACCGAGGAGGCCGTGGAGCTGCCGACGCCGACGGCCCGCAGCGGGCTCGCGATCAACCGCGCGATGGACGGCTCGGCGAGCATGCCGACGACCAGGTTGGTCACGGTGATGCCGAGCTGCGCGCCGGACAGCTGGAAGGTGAGGTTCCGGACGGCCTTCAGCGCGCCGGCGGCGCCGCGCTCGCCGCGCTCGGCGGCGCGCTCCAGCTCCCGGCGCTCGACCGTGGTCAGGGAGAACTCCGCGGCGACGAAGGCGCCGCAGGCGAGGGAGAGCAGGATCGCCACCAGCAGGAGGAGCACTTCGGTCATCGGTTCACCCCCGTCCCATCGTCCGGCAGGGTGGGGAGGATCGCACGATGTCTGCTACTGGGAGGCTCGCCCATGGGCGGACGCTCACACCTTTCATGGAGGACCGAGTGGTCCGACAAGAGTAAAGGACCGGCAAAGACGGATGAAACCGGGTTCACCCGCCGCCGGATCCGGTCAGCGGCTTCACCCAGCGCCGCCACTGCTCCTGTGCCGTATACCCCGCCGCGCGCCAGGCATGATGGGCGGTCTCGTTGCGGGTGAGCACCATCGCGTCCGAGCGGCGTCCGCCCAACGCCGTGAACCTCTCCTCGGCCGCCCGCAGCAGCGCCGTACCGACGCCCTGCCGCCGGCGCCCGGGGGCCACCGCGAGCCGGTAAAGATGGCAGCGCCAGCCGTCGTAGCCCGCGATCACCGTGCCGACCAGCTCGCCCTGCGACTCCGCCAGCAGCAACGCGCCCGGGTCGCGGGCGATCAGCCGCTCGACGCCGTCGCGGTCGTCGCTGATGCTCCTCCCCTCGGCGGAGGTCTTCCAGAAGGCCAGCACGGCATCGAGGTCGTCGGGCTCCGCGGCCCGTATCCGCAGGTCGTTCATGCGGCGATCCCACCACGGCGGGCCGACGGGGGCGGGACATTCCGTCATGCGGACGCCGGGCGGGCCGCCTCGTCCGAGGACGGCCGTTGCGGCGCGGGGCGCGGCAGCGGCACGCGGCGGGGCGCCGACGGCTGTCCGGAGCTCGCGGGCGCCCGGCAGGTCCCGGTGGCGAGCCCGCGGTGCGGAGCGCCGGCGCCGGGACGGGGCGCCGCCCCTCGCCCGTGGCGGCCTGACGCGCGCCGCGCCCGCCGTGTCGGCTCTGCGTGCCGCGTGGACACTCACTCGTGGGCGATCGCCGCCAGCACGTTCATCCGCGACGCCCGCAGCGCGGGAAGCAGAGCCGCCACCACGCCGACCACCGCCGAGCCGATCACCACCGCGACGATCGTGCCCCACGGGACCGCGAAGGCCGTCATGCCCTGAAGGGCCAGCACCTGCTGGGTGCACACGCCCCACACCAGGCCCAGTGCCAGCCCCAGGACGGCGCCGAACACCGCGATGACGACCGACTCGAGACGGATCATCCGCCGCAGTTGGCGCCGGGCGAGTCCGATGGCCCGCAGCAGGCCGATCTCGCGGGTGCGCTCCACGACGGACAGGGCGAGGGTGTTGACCACGCCGAGGACCGCGATGACGATCGCCAGCCCGAGCAGCGCGTACACGAGGTACAGCAGCACCGCGATCTGGTCGTGCACGAGCTGCTTGTAGTCGGCCAGGTCGCGCACCTGGAGCTGCGGATAGGCGTCCAGTGTCGCCTCCAGGCCCGCGCGCAGGGCGTCGTCGGACGTGCCCGGGGCGGCGTTGACGTACAGCGCGGACTCCTGCCCGCCCGGCGCGTACCGGTCCAGCGTGCCCAGCCCGAAGTAGAGGCCGCCCTGTATGCCGAACCCCTCGGCGGTCTCCTGGTCGGTCAGCGCGGCCACCGTCAGCCGGGCCGTCCGGCCGCCCTGGAACTCGGCCGGGACCACGCTGCCGACGCGCACCCCGTGGTCCTCGGCGAAGTCCCGGTCCATGGCCAGACGGCCGGTGGCCAGAGCGGCGGCGCTGTCGCCCCGCGCATAGGTGATGTTGGCGACCTCGTCCAGGCGCCGGTCGTACGCGGCGGCCGTCGTCTCGACCCGGTCGCCGTCCGGGAGCCGCACCGCGACGGGCGCGAACCGGCCGCGCACGACCAGACCCACGCCCTCGGTGTCCCGGACCCGGTCGGTGACCTCGCGCGGGAACGGCACGAAGTTGGTGTTCTGGATCACGAAGTCGGCACCCAGCGTCCGGTCGATCTGCCGGTCGAACGACTCGGTCATCGAGGCGCTCGCCACGGACATCCCGCCGACCAGAGCCAAGCCCACCATCAGCGCCGCCGCGGTCGCGCCGGTACGGCGGGGATTGCGCAGGGCGTTGCGCTGGCTCATCCGCCCCACGGGGCCGTACAGCGTCGGGAACGCCCCGCCCAGCACCTGGATCACCGGGCGGACCAGCAGCGGCCCGGCGATCACCGTCGCGATCAGCGTCAGCACCACGCCGAGGCCCAGCAGCGACGCCGCCGACGCGGTCCGCGACGACACCGCGCAGCCCGCCAGCGCCGCCGCGCCGGCCGCCCCGACGACCGCGCCGACCACGGCGCGCACCCGCAGCGGCCGGCCGGTCCCGGCGACCTCCGCGTCCGACAGCGCCGCCATCGGCGAGACCCCGGCCGCGCGCCGGGCGGGCAGGTACGCGGCGACGAAGGTGACGCCGACTCCGACGACGTAGGCCGTGACGGGGGTGATCCAGCCGATGACCATCTCGTCGGTCCGGATGTTCATGCCGAGCAGGCCCATCAACTCGATCAGCCCGGCCGCGAGCCCGATGCCGGCGGCCAGCCCCAGCGTGGAGCCGACCAGGCCGAGCAGCAGCGCCTCGGTGAGCACCGAGCGGCGCACCTGACGCCGGTCCGCGCCGAGGGCCCGCAGCAGCCCGAGTTCGCGGGTGCGCTGCGCGATCAGCATGGAGAAGGTGTTGACGATCAGGAAGATCCCCACCAGCACGGCGACGCCGGCGAAGCCGAGCATGACGTACTTGATGACGTCGAGGAATCCGCCGAGCTGCTCCACGTCCGACTGGGCCTGCTCGTCGGCCGTGCGCAGGTCGTAGCGGCCGGCGTCGCCGAGGGCCGCCGCGACGCGCCGCTTCAGGGTGGCGTCGTCCACGCCCTCGGCCGCGTCGACGGTGATGGCGGTGGCCGCGTCCGGATCGCCCAGCAGCCCGGTCCGGGCGGCCGGCGGGTCGAGGAAGAGCAGCGCGCTGCCGGGGTTGGTGGTGGTGAACGTGACGATGCCGACGACCTCGACCGGGAACGAGCCGGGCGCGGCGATCACCGTCAGGGTGTCGCCGATCCGCACGTCCGCGCGGTCGGCGGTCTGGGAGTCGAGCAGCGCCTCGCCCGTGCCGCGCGGGGCCCGGCCGGAGGTCAGCTCGACGGGGCTGCGGTCGGTCGGCTGCCAGGCGGTGCCGATGGTGGGTGCGCCGGTCGTCGGGCTGACGGCCTCGTTCTCGTCGTCCACGACGGTGAGGGTGTCGACCTCGGCCTCCGCGCGGGCGGCGGCCACCCCGTCCACACGGGCGATCCGCTCGGCGAGCGCGGCGGGCAGGGTGGCCGTCGCCCCCGAGGGCACCTGCTCGCCGAGGGTCTGCTCGGGGCTGACGGTGACGTCGGCGGCCGTCGAGGCGAAGAGCCGGTCGAAGGTGCGGCCGACGGTGTCGGAGAAGATCAGGCTGCCCGCGACGAACGCCACCGAGAGGATCACGGCCAGCGCCGACAGCAGCAGCCGCCCCTTGTGGGCGAGGAAACTGCGCAGGGTCGCCCTGAGCACGGGTCTCAGCCTTCCCGGCCGACGGCCTCGCCGGGCGTTTGACCGGCTGCCCCGCCGCCCCCGCCGCGCGCCTCGCCGGCCGCCGCGCCGGGCGCCCCGGCGAGGCCGTCCGGCCGGAGGCGGATCACGTCGAACCGCTTCATCCGCTCCAGCACCGCCTCCGCCGTCGGCCGCTCCATCTCGTCCACGATCCGCCCGTCTCCGAGGAAGAGCACCACGTCGGAGTGGGCGGCGGCGCCCGGGTCGTGGGTGACCATGACGACGGTCTGTCCCAGGTCGTCCACGGCCTCCCGCAGAAAGCCGAGCACCTCCAGGCCGGCGCGCGAGTCCAGGTTGCCGGTCGGCTCGTCGGCGAAGATCAGCTCCGGCCGGGAGGCGAGCGCACGGGCGCAGGCGACGCGCTGCTGCTGACCGCCCGACAGCTGCGACGGCCGGTGCCGCAGCCGGTCGCGCAGGCCGAGGGTGTCGACGACCCGGTCCAGCCACTCCCGGTCCGGTGCGCGGCCGGCGATGTCCATCGGCAGTGTGATGTTCTCCAGCGCGTTCAGCGTCGGGATCAGATTGAACGACTGGAACATGAACCCGATCCGGTCCCGCCGCAGCCGCGTCAGCTCGCGCTCCTTCAGCCCCGTGATCTCCGTCCCGCCGAGCCACACCCGACCCGACGAGACGGTGTCGAGCCCGGCCAGGCAGTGCATCAGCGTGGACTTCCCGGAGCCCGACGGCCCCATGACGGCGGTGAAGCGCCCGCGCGCGATGTCCACGTCCACCGCGTCCAGGGCGAGCACGGCGGTCTCGCCCGAGCCGTACGCCTTCGTCAGCCCGCGCGCGGCGGCCGCCACCCCGTCGGAGGGGGCGAGACCGGGGGCGTGCTCCGCAGCGGAAGTGGACAAGACTGCCTCCTTGGTCACCGGGACGGGAGCCGTACGGCTCGCGGACGTCCGAGTTCCTCGCCGTGGCCGAGCGTAATGTGATCCGCGGCACACACGGAATCCCATCGCCGCATGCGTGCACCCCCGCACGCGCCCATCCCTGCCGCGCGACCCCCGCACGCGCGGTTTCCCTCCCGGTTGCGCCACCGGACGCCTTGTCCCGCTAGCACCCCGGCGCTAGCTTCGAGGTATGGCGAGAACCCAGCTGAACGTCCGCGTCGACGAGGGCACCGCACGCGCGGCCCGCGAGCGCGCCCTGGCCCGCGGCATGAGCGTCAACCGCTACATCGAGGAACTGGTCCGGCAGGACGCCGGCGAGGCGGGCCACACCTTCGTGGAGGCGGCGGCGGACTTCATGCGGCAGTACGAGAAGGTGTTCGCCGAGGAGGCCGGCGAGAGCCGCCGCTGATCCGTGAGCGACCTGCGCATCGACCTCGCCTGGCTGCTCATGCTCGCCGAGCAGCGCACGCCGGGAGACCCCCGGGTCACCGACTGGGGCGCCCTCGTCGCAGCCGTGGCGCGCCACCGGGCCGAGATATTCGACGTCCCCGTCTACGACACCCCGCACGCCCGCGCGGCGGCGCTCCTCCAGCTCCTGGTCCACGTCCCCGCGCTGGAGCGCTCCAACGCCCTGTACGCCTCCGCCGTCGCGTACGCCTACCTGGTCGCCAGCGGCTTCAGCGTGACCACCTCGCCCGAACGGGTGCGCGACCTGGCGCGCCTGGTCAAGAGCGGGGAGGCCACGGTGCACGAGATCGCCGCGGAACTGCGCCGCTGGACCGGCGAACCGGACACCCCCTAGTCCTCCGGCCGCCAGGCGGTGCCCAGAACGCAGTACGAGGCGGGCAGTACCGGACCGTTCTCCGGCAGGAGCAGCCGGCGGTAGGGGCCCAGGACGAAGCCGGCGGCCCGGAGCGCGGCGACCGGGTCGCGGGACAGGTGGCAGCCGCCGTTCAGCAACGGCCACACCGTGCGGTCCAGCGCCCGCTGGGTGAAGACCGCCACCGGCCCGCCGCCCCGGCCGTGCTCGAAGAACCGCACCTGACCGCCCGGCCGCAGCACCCGCCGCGCCTCGGCCAGCGCGCACGGCACGTCCCGCACGCTGCACAGCACCAGCGACAGCACCACCGCGTCGAAGCCCTCGCTCTTGACCGGCAGCCGCTCCGCCGCGCCCGGCACCACGTCCACCGGCACCCCGGACCGCAGCGCCGACTCCCGCGCCGACTGCCGTAGCCGCCGCTCCGGCTCGATCGCGACGACCTCCGCCACCGCGCGCGGATAGTGCGCGAAGTTCAGCCCGTTGCCCGCGCCGACCTCCAGGACCCGCCCGGACAGCCCGGAGAGCAGCCGGCCGCGCACGCGGGCCAGGCCCAGCCGGGTCTCGGCCGCGACGCTGACCCGGGCGTAGTAGCGGGCGAACAGCGGGTGGTGCACGGGGTCCCGCGCGACCTTGCGGGCGCCGGTGGACCGTAGCGGCATGGAGACCTCCCCGACAGGACGGGCCGTACCGCGATTGTTCCCCGCGGACGCTTCGTGCACCCCCGCGCGCGGCTCACGCCGGGAAGTCGCGCACCTCCTCGCAGACGCCGCGGTGGTTGTTCACGTCGGTGTGCGAGACGCGGCCGTCGTCCCTTCGGGGGCGACACGCCGACCCGGCGTGCCCGTGGCATGAGCCGGGGCCGTGACGGGCCCGGCCCATGGTTCGCACGCGCCATGGACGCGCCCCGTCCAGGGCGTTGCGGCCGCCGCGAAGGGGCCGGTCCCCGGACGGTGCTCGCTCCGGCCGGCCTCTTCGCACGTCCTATCGCGGAGCGGCCCGCACCTGGAACGCCTCCGCGTCCCACGTCCCGTCCAGCCGGGGCGCGAGCCAGTTCGGCGCCGTCCTCCTGAAGGCGGCCGGGGGCAGGGCCGCGGCGTTCGCCGGGAGGGCGCCGAGCAGAGGGGCCGCGGCCACCTGGGGGAGGTCCGTCACGTTGCAGCGGGAGGCCAGGTCCGGGTCGGACGGCCAGCTGCCGATGACGACGCCGAGCAGGTCCAGGCGCCGGGCGCGCAGTTCGCGGGCCGTCAGCTCCGTGGTGTTCAGGGTGCCGAGGCCTGCGGACGCCACCAGCAGGACGGGCGCCGACAGCAGCTCGGCCGCGTCGGCCAGCGTGCCGCCCGCCGGGTCGAGGCGGACCAGCAGCCCGCCCGCGCCCTCGACCAGCACCAGGTCGTGCTCGGTGGCCAGCTTGGCCGCCGCCTCGGCCACGTCCTGCGGATGCACCGGCGCCCGGCCCGCCCGCCGCGCCGCGGTGCCCGGCGCCAACGGGTCGGGATAGCGCGCCAGCTCCCGCGCGGTGACGGCGCCGGCGAGCCGCGCGACCTCCTCGGCGTCCCCGCGCTCATCCTGCCGTACGCCCGTCTGCGCGGCCTTGAGCACGGCCACCGAGCGCCCCGCCGCCAGCGCCGCGGCGGCGACGGCGGCGGTGGCGACCGTCTTGCCGACCTCCGTGCCCGTCCCCGTGATCACCAGTACCGGCATGTCATCCCTCCCGCGCCGCGGCGCACACCGCGCGCCCGATCCGTGCCAGGTCGGCGTCGTCCGTGACATACGGCGGCATCGTGTACACGAGGTCGCGGAACGGTCGCAGCCACACGCCCTCCCGCACCGCCGCCCGTGTGGCCGCCGCCATGTCCACCGGGTGGTCGAGCTGGACGACGCCGATTCCGCCCAGCACCCGTACGTCCCGCACGCCCGCCAGTTCCGCGGCCGGGGCGAGCCCTTCCCGCAGGCCGGCCTCCAGGCGCTTGACCTCCGCCTGCCAGTCCTGGCCCAGCAGCAGGCCGATGGACGCGCACGCCACCGCGGCCGCCAGCGGATTGCCCATGAAGGTCGGCCCGTGCGCGAGTACCGGCACCTCGCCGCGCGAGATCCCGTCGGCCACCCGCGCGGTGCACAACGTCGCCGCCATCGTCAGGTAACCGCCGGTCAGCGCCTTGCCCACGCACATCACGTCCGGCGAGACCGCCGCGTGCTCCGCCGCGAACAGCGCGCCGGTGCGGCCGAAGCCGGTCGCGATCTCGTCGAACACCAGCAGCACGTCGTGCGCGTCGCACGTCTCGCGCAGCACCCGCAGATACGCGGGGGAGTGGAACCGCATCCCGCCCGCACCCTGCACCACCGGCTCCACGACCACCGCGGCCAGCTCGGCGGCGTGCCGCGCGATCGCCGTGCGCAGCCGCTCGGCGTACGCCTCGTCGTACTCGGCCGGCGGCGCGTCCGTGAACACCTGGCGCGGCAGCACCCCGGCCCACAGCCCGTGCATGCCGCCCTCGGGGTCGCACACCGACATCGGCTGCCAGGTGTCCCCGTGGTAGCCGCCGCGCCAGGTCAGCAGCCGGTGCTTCTCGCCCCGCCCGAGCGAACGCCAGTACTGGAGGCACATCTTGACCGCGACCTCGACCGACACCGATCCGGAGTCGGCGAGGAAGACGTGTTCCAGACCCTCGGGCGACAGGTCGACGAGCAGCTGTGCGAGCCGCACGGCGGGCTCGTGGGTGAGCCCGCCGAACATCACATGGCTCATCCGGTCCAACTGCTCGCGCGCCGCGGCGTTGAGCACCGGGTGGTTGTAGCCGTGGATCGCCGACCACCAGGACGACATGCCGTCCACCAGCTCGCCGCCATCGTCGGCCAGCCGGAGCCGCACCCCGCTCGCCGACTCCACGACGAGCGGGTCGACCCGGCCGGGCATGGGACCGTACGGATGCCAGACGTGCCGCCGGTCCAGTTCCAGCAGCTCGGGCACGGACAGGTCAGGCATTGGGCGCGAGGTCCGTTCCCGCGCCCCGGCGGCGCACGGCGACGAGGTCGGTGCGCGGCTCGGCGGCCCGCGGCGCGGCAGCCGTACCGCAGACGCTCTCGTGCGAGCCGCAGCCGCCGTCGTGCGAGCCGCAGCCGCCGCCCTCTGCGCCCGCGCCGGACCCACAGCCCGCCCCGGCGGCCCGCGCCCGGTGTTCCGGCAGCGTCACCTGGTCGGCGCCCTCCACCTCGAACCCGGCGTCCGCGATCATCTCCAGGTCGGCCTTGCCGGCCTGCCCCTCGCTGGTGAGGTAGTCGCCGAGGAAGATGGAGTTGGCCAGGTGCAGCGCGAGCGGCTGCATCGTGCGCAGATGAACCTCCCGGCCGCCCGCGATCCGCACCTCGATGTCCGGGCACACGAACCGCACCATCGCGAGGATCCGCAGACAGCGCTGCGGGGTGAGGTGCCACTCCTTGGCGAGCGGGGTGCCCTCGAAGGGGATCAGGAAGTTCACCGGCACCGAGTCCGGGTCCAGCTCCCGCAGCGCGAACACCACGTCGACCAGGTCCTCGTCGCTCTCGCCCATGCCGGCGATCAGGCCCGAGCAGGCGGACAGCCCGGCCTGGTGCGCCTTGCGCACGGTGTCCACCCGGTCGGCGTAGGTGTGGGTGGTCGTGATGTCCGCGTACGTGGCCTCGGAGGTGTTGAGGTTGTGGTTGTACGCGTCCGCGCCCGCCTCACGCAGCCGCTCGGCCTGACCCTCGGAGAGCAGGCCGAGGCAGGCGCACACCTCGACGCCCTCGTTCTGCTCCTTGATCGTCCTGATCGTCTCGGAGACCCGGTCCACGTCCCGGTCGGTCGGGCCGCGCCCGCTGGCGACCAGGCAGACCCGCTTGGCGCCCCCGGCGAGCCCCGCGGCGGCGGCCTCGGAGGCCTCGCCGGGCTTGAGCCAGGTGTACTTGAGGATGCCGGCCGTGGAACCGAGCCGCTGGGAGCAGTACGAGCAGTCCTCGGGACACAGGCCCGACTTCAGGTTCACCAGGTAGTTCAGCTTCACCCGGCGGCCGAACCAGTGGCGGCGCACCTTGCCGGCCGCGGCCACCACGTCGAGCACGTCGTCATCGGAAGTGGCGAGGACGGCGAGTGCTTCCTCGCGGGTCGGCAGCTCGCGCCGAAGCCCCTTGTCCACCAGCGTGTTCAGCAGGTCCATGAGAGGCGATCCTGTCCTAAGAGTGCCCCCCGGGCCAAGGAGAGTTCGCACAACGCGGGCCATTCGGTGTGTGTGCCTTGCCACACACTGACCTGTGGACAGTCCCGTTAGTGTCTGTTCATTGCCTACAAATTCCCGGAGGAGCCATGGCGTTCGGCTGGATCGACGACCAGGCGGCCGCGCGCCGCCGCGCCGGACTCGTCCGGACCCTGCGTCCCCGGCCCGCCGGCTCGCCGCTGCTGGACCTGGCGAGCAACGACTACCTGGGCCTCGCCCACCATCCCGAGGTGGTCGAGGGCGCCGCGCGGGCCGCCCGGACCTGGGGCGGCGGGTCGACCGGCTCCCGGCTGGTCACCGGCACCACCGAACTGCACACCGAACTCGAGCGCGAACTGGCCGCCTTCTGCGGTTTCGAGGCCGCCCTCGTCTTCTCCTCCGGCTACGCGGCCAACCTCGCCGCGGTCACCGCGCTCGCCCCGCACGGGTCGCTGATCGTCTCCGACGCGGGCAACCACGCCTCGCTGATCGACGGCTGCCGGCTGGCCCGCGGCGCCACGCAGGTCGTCGCGCACGCCGACCCGGAGGCGGTGCGCAAGGCGCTCGGCACGCACGACGGGCCCGCCGTCGTGGTGTCCGACACGGTGTTCTCGGTCGACGGCGACGCGGCCCCGCTCGCCGGCCTCGCCGAGGCGTGCCGGGCGCACGGGGCCGGGCTGGTCGTCGACGACGCCCACGGCCTCGGCGTGCTCGGCGACGGCGGTCGGGGCGCCCCGTACGCGGCGGGGCTCGCGGGCGCGGACGACGTCGTCGTGACGGTCACCCTGTCCAAGTCGCTCGGCAGCCAGGGCGGGGCGGTGCTCGGCCCGGGCCGGGTGATCGACCACCTGGTCAACACGGCCCGGACCTTCATCTTCGACACGGGTCTCGCCCCGGCGGCGGCGGGCGCGGCGCTGGCGGCGCTGCGTCTGCTGCGGGGCGAGCCGGAGCGGGCGGCACGTGCCCGCGCGGTGGCGGCGCACCTGCACGCCCGGCTGACGGAGCTGGGACTCGAGGCGGTGCGGCCGGACGCCGCCGTGGTGTCCGTGCGCGCACCGTCCCCGGAGAGCGCCGTGCGGTGGGCCGCCGACTGCCGGGAGGCGGGACTGGCCGTGGGCTGCTTCAGGCCTCCTTCCGTGCCCGACGGCATCTCGCGGATCCGGCTGACGGCCCGCGCGGACCTCTCCGGGGATCGGATCGAACGCGCTGTACGGGTCATCGGCGCGACGCGACCATGAGTCGGCGTACCACGGTCGCGCACCGCGCCGGGGGGAACGTGCGGGGGATCAGAGGGTGGCCGTGAAACCCGCCCAGCTCTCGGGGGAGAAGAGCAGCGCGGGTCCTTCCGGGTCCTTGGAGTCGCGCACGGCGAGCAGCCCGGACCAGGGGCCGCTCGACGGGCGCGCCGTCTCGACGCAGTTGTTCGCCCCGGTGCTGTAGCTGCTGCGCAGCCACCGCACGGGATGGAGTCGGGTGCTGGAAGGAAGGGTCCGAGGCAGTGCGGTCATGGTGCCTCCTTACGCGCCGGCAATATCCCGGCGATGTAATCCAACGAGTCCTCGGGCGAAAGGGCGTGGATCTGCAGCGTGCTGAAGGCCTCCGTGTAGGCCTCCAGGTCTTCTTTCCGTTCGAGATAGAGGCTACTCGTCAAGTGGTCAAGAACAACCACGTCCAGATCAGAAGTGCTCGCAAACGAGAAGATAACAAAAGGTCCGGTGATCCCGATGTGCGCACCGGCCGCAAACGGCAGTACTTGTAGACGGACTTGGGGAAGTCGGGCCGCCTCCAGGAGCCGTTCCAGCTGACGGGCCATGACCTGCGGACCGCCGACCTCGCGCCGCAGCACCGCCTCGTCCAGTACGGCGCTCAGCTCCAGCGGCGGCTCGCAGCGCAGCACGTCCTGCCGGGCCAGCCGTACCTCCACGAGGGCGTCGAGACGGTCCTCCGACAGCCCTTCGACGGCGGCCCGCGTCACCGCGCGGGCGTACTCCGGGGTCTGCAGGAGGCCCGGCACCACCGAGGTCTCCAGCGTGCGCATGGCCGTGGCCTGGGACTCCAGGCTGATGAAGTCGCGGTACGTGGGCGGCAGCACCCCGCGGTAGGCGTGCCACCAGTGATCCCTGCCGTGCGCCCGGCCGGAGCCCGCCAGCATCAGCAGCACCTCGCGCAACTGCGGATCCGTCACGCCGTAGGCGTCCAGCAGCAGTCTCAGATCGGCCGGTTTCACCCCGCTCTGGCCGGTCTCGATCCGGCTCACCTTCGACTGGTGCCAGCCCACCAGGTGGGCCGCCTCACCGCTCGTGAGCCCCGCGCGGGCGCGCAGTTCGCGTAATTCTGCGCCCAGTTTCCGGCGGCGTACCGCGGGACCGTGTTGCATGGGCAACTCCTTACTCCTTCCGAGTCGCCCAAAAACGCTCTGCCGTCGCAGAGTTCACCGCTTCGAGCGACAGATATATGCATTACTCGGTGGATCGCCACCGTGACCGGCGCGGTGATGGCAGTCTGGCGGACAAGCACCAGTCCGGGACCGTACTCGAACCATCCGCTCCGTGCCGGACTCCGGTCCCGCGGGAAAGGGGCGACGTCGCCATGGCAGACCGTCTGGAAGCATCCGTCACTCTGCCGAGCGAGCCCGCCTCGGTCTCGGCCGCCCGCGCCTACGTGGTCGGCACGCTGGCGGAATGGGGTCTGTCGCCGGACACGGACGCGGCCGACACCGTGCGGCTCATCGTCTCCGAACTCGCCACCAACGCCGTACAGCACACCTTCGGGCTGTCACCCACCTTCCGGGTGGACATCGAACTGGCCCGTGACGAACACCTGCGCATCGGGGTGACCGACAGCCACCCGAGATTCCCGAAACGGCTGCCGGCGGCGGTGCAGCAGGACAACGGACGCGGCCTGGCCATCATCCGCTGCCTGACCGCCGAGCACGGCGGCCGCCTGCGGGTGCGCCCGACGCGGGAGGGCGGCAAGACGGTGGCGATCGAGATCCCGTGGACGACGACACCGCCCCGTGCGTTGCCGACGGCGGGGCAGCAGGGGTCGTAGCGGGGCCTTGGGCCGCGAGCGCCCGGCGGGGCGTGGTGGGGAGGGTGTGTCCCTGGGGAACGGGCCTCGCCCGTCACCGGGGGCGGGTGCGTCCGGCGGAGGGGAACTCCAAGCCAGGGCCCGTGGGGGCGCGGCGACGGGTCTGCCTGCGAGCGGGGCGGGCGGACGCGTCCGGCGGCGGCCCGGGGCTGCCGGGCCGTGCCGACCGCACCCGCGCGGGGGAGCCGTGCCGTCTCGGGCGCCGAGCGGTCTTGGTGGGCATCGCCTCACGAGAGGTGCGGGCAGACGGGCGTCGCAGGAGCCGCGCGGCGGAGGCGGGCGCGTACTGCGCGCACCGGACGGACGAATCCGCGCGGGTCACCCGTGGTGGTCGGCTCTCTCCATGTGCCGCAGGCCCGCCCGCGTGGCCGCGGAGCGGGCATCGTTCCGTCCGAGGCGAGCCCGTGGGCAGGCGAGCCCGTGGGCACGGCCCCGGCGCCCCGGGGCCCTTGCCCGGGCTCCGGGGCGGGGCCGGGCGGTGGCGGCCCGGTCGGGGCCCGCCACCGCCCGGCGGGTCAGGCCACTCGGCCGTACCACACGCTCTTCGTCCAGATCTTCTGCAGACGCACCACGTCCCCCGTCTTCGGGGCGTGCCAGATCTTGCCCTTACCGGCGTAGATGCCCACGTGGTAGACGTACGAGCCCGAGTGGAAGAACACCAGGTCGCCGGCCTTGCGGCTGCGGGCCGGGATGTGGCGGGTCTTGTTGTACTGCTGCGCCGCGGTGCGCGGCAGCTTCTTGCCCGCCTTCTTGTACGAGTACAGCGTCAGCCCCGAGCAGTCGAACCGGCGCGGCCCGGTGGCCCCGTACCGGTACGGGGCGCCCTTCTTCGAGGCCGCCACCTGGAGGGCCTTCGTCGCCGGCGTGGCGGCGGCGGCCTCCGAGGCGACCCCCGGGACCACCACGGAGCCGCCCATCGCGGCCAGTGTGAGCGCCGAGGCCGTTCCGGCGCGTGCCATGAGCGACGGGACACGATTGAGCGCGGTCATGCGCAACCCTTCGTCAGCCGCCTGTGAAGGATGACCTGTCGGATTCGGGCTGGCGAAGTTGCCCGGCCGCGCTGGCGCGGCTTCACCCCAAGGGCTGCTCGGAACCTGGGTCCCGGCGGCCCGTCTTGCTCGGGTCCTCCACTCCTGCCGATCCACTCCTGTCGACCGGTCATCCGGGCGGCGGCAGGACTCGGCGTCCGCCCGGATCGCCCCGCCGCGGTGGCGGGGGCTTGTCGTCAGTCACGGATCTTGACTCACGGATGTCCGAAAAACCCAGTGGAACCGGGACTTTGTGGTCTTACTCTCACTCACCCGTTCGGGTGGACAGTCTGGTGTGCGAACGTCTGTCAAGACCGCCACGCACCCCCGGACCAGCGGTGGAACACTCGATTCCGCCCCGAAAGCACGTCCGTTGCGCAACCGGAGACGTTCCGAAAAAGGGCCCGCGAATACTCCGGTCGGGGGTAACCCTTTCGGTCCGTTTCAACTCCCGCCCGCACGGGCGCTCATGACGGCCCGGACGACGCGGTCCGGTCCGGCGGTGCGTCACCTGTCGGAGCGTGAAGTCCGGTCAGCCCGGGCAGGCCGGGGCACGCCGGGCGAGCCGGGGCGGCGCCGGTCGCGCCCGCGCTCGGTTAACGCGCCGGAAACCCGTGCCGATTAGCCTGCCCCCTCACGCCACCAGGCAACTTGCCCGATGGCCGCGGCAACCGGGACCCGCACGGCGCCCGGAGCGAGGATGTGAGGTGGGACGTTGCAACTGACCCCGCACGAGCAGGAGAGGCTGCTGATCCACGTCGCGGCCGACGTGGCCGCCAAGCGCCGGGCGCGCGGACTTCGGCTCAACCACCCCGAGGCCGTCGCCCTCATCACCTCGCACATCCTCGAGGGCGCGCGCGACGGCCGCACCGTCGCCGAACTCATGGCGTCCGGACGCCGGCTGCTCACCCGTGACGACGTCATGGAGGGCGTGCCCGAGATGATCCACGACGTCCAGGTCGAGGCGACGTTCCCCGACGGCACCAAGCTCGTCACCGTCCACGACCCGATCGTCTGAGGGGGAGCGCCCGATGATTCCCGGAGAGATCCTTTTCGCCGACGGGCCGATTGCGTACAACGAGGGCCGCGAGGTCACCCGGACGACCGTCCTCAACGCCGCCGACCGGCCCGTCCAGGTCGGCTCCCATTACCACTTCGCCGAGGCCAACCCCGGTCTGGAGTTCGACCGCGCCGCCGCGCGCGGCAAGCGGCTGAACGTCGCCGCCGGCACCGCCGTCCGCTTCGAGCCCGGCATCCCCGTCGAGGTGGAACTCGTCCCGCTGGCCGGCGCCCGGATCGTGCCCGGACTGCGCGGGGAGACCGGAGGGGCCCTCGATGCCTGAGATCTCGCGTGCCGCGTACGCCGACCTGTTCGGCCCGACCACCGGCGACCGCCTCCGGCTCGCCGACACCGACCTGCTGATCGAGATCGAGGAGGACCGCTGCGGCGGTCCCGGCCGGGCCGGCGACGAGGCGGTGTTCGGCGGCGGCAAGGTCATCCGCGAGTCCATGGGCCAGTCGCGGGCCACACGCGCGGACGGCGCCCCGGACACCGTGATCACCGGGGCCGTGATCGTCGACCACTGGGGCGTCGTCAAGGCCGACGTCGGCATCCGCGACGGGCGGATCACCGGCATCGGCAAGGCGGGCAACCCCGACACCATGGACGGGGTCCACCCCGAACTGGTCATCGGCCCCGAGACGGAGGTCGTCGCGGGCAACGGACGCATCCTCACCGCGGGAGCCGTCGACGCGCACGTGCACTTCATCTGCCCGCAGATCGCCGACGAGGCCCTCGCCTCCGGCGTCACGACCCTCGTCGGCGGCGGCACCGGCCCCGCCGAGGGCTCGAAGGCGACCACCGTCACCCCCGGCCCCTGGCACCTCGCCCGGATGCTGGAGGCGATGGAGGCGTACCCGCTCAACATCGGCCTCCTCGGCAAGGGCAACACCGTCTCCCACGAGGCGATGCTCTCCCAGATCCGCGGCGGCGCGCTGGGCCTGAAGCTGCACGAGGACTGGGGCTCCACCCCGGCCGTCATCGACGCCGCCCTCACCGTCGCCGAGCGGACCGGCATCCAGGTCGCCATCCACACGGACACCCTGAACGAGGCCGGTTTCGTCGGCGACACGCTCGCCGCCATCGCCGGACGCGGCATCCACGCGTACCACACCGAGGGCGCGGGCGGCGGTCACGCGCCCGACATCATGACCGTCGTCTCCGAACCGCACGTCCTGCCGAGCTCCACGAACCCGACGCGGCCCTTCACCGTCAACACCGCCGAGGAACACCTCGACATGCTGATGGTCTGTCACCACCTCAACCCGGCCGTCCCCGAGGACCTCGCGTTCGCCGAGTCGCGCATCCGGCCCTCCACCATCGGCGCCGAGGACATCCTGCACGACCTGGGCGCGATCTCGATCATCTCCTCCGACTCCCAGGCCATGGGCCGGGTCGGCGAGGTGATTTTGCGGACCTGGCAGACCGCCCATGTGATGAAGCGCCGGCGCGGTGCGCTGCCCGGCGACGGCCGCGCCGACAACCACCGCGTACGTCGCTATGTCGCCAAGTACACGATCAACCCGGCGCTCGCCCAGGGCCTCGCCCACGAGATCGGCTCGGTGGAGAGCGGCAAGCTCGCCGACCTGGTGCTGTGGGAGCCGGCGTTCTTCGGCGTCAAGCCGCTCCTGGTCGTCAAGGGCGGGCAGATCGCGTACGCGCAGATGGGCGACGCCAACGCCTCCATCCCGACGCCCCAGCCGATCCTGCCCCGGCCGATGTACGGGGCGATCGGGCGGGCCCCGGCCGCGAACTCGTTCAACTTCGTCGCGCCGCCGGCCCTGGAGGACGGGCTGCCGGAGCGGCTCGCGCTCGGCAAGCGGTTCGTCGCCATCGAGTCGACCCGCGGCGTGACCAAGGCCGACATGCGCGAGAACGACGCCCGGCCCGAGGTGCGCGTCGACCCCGACAGCTTCGCCGTGCACATCGACGGCGAACTGGTCGAGGCCACCCCGGCGGCCGAACTGCCCATGGCCCAGCGCTACTTCCTCTTCTGAGAGGCCGGCCGATGTCACGCGCAGCACTGCTCGTCCTGGCCGACGGCCGTTTCCCCGCCGGAGGACACGCGCACTCCGGCGGGGCCGAGGCCGCGGTGCGGGCGGGGCGGATCACGGACGCCGCGAGCCTGGAGGAGTTCTGCCGGGGACGGCTCCACACCGCCGGATTGGTGGCAGCCGCCCTCGCCGCCTCCGCCGCGCTCGGCGCCGACCCCGTGCGCCTCGACGCGGCGGCGGACGCGCGGACGCCGTCACCGGCGCTGCGGACCGCCGCGCGCAGGCTGGGCCGGCAGCTGCTGCGGGCCGCCCGGGCCACCTGGCCGTCGCCCGAACTGAATCTCCTCGCACGGGAGTTCCCCAAGGGAGCCCACCAGCCGGTGGTGCTCGGCCTCACCGCGCGCGCGGCGGGGCTCGGCCCTCTGGACGCGGCCCACTGCGCGGCGTACGAGAGCGTCGGCGGCCCGGCGACCGCGACCGTGCGGCTGCTGAGCCTCGACCCGTTCGACGCGACGGCGGTGCTGGCCCGGCTGGCGCCCGAGCTGGACCGGATCGCCGACCGGGCCGTGGAGGCGGCCCGCCAGGTGCCCGCCCACGGGACCGACGCCCTGCCCGCCGCCTCCGCCCCGCTCCTGGAGATCGCCGCCGAAGCGCACGCCGCCTGGCCCGTACGCCTGTTCGCCTCCTGACCCGCACCCCACCTTCACGGCAAGGAGCCGCCGCCATGCACCTCGACCACACCCACCACGGCCCCGCCGCCGTCGGCGCCGACGCCCGCCGCCCCGACGGCAGCCGCCGCGCCCTGCGCATCGGCCTCGGCGGCCCCGTCGGCTCCGGCAAGACCGCCACCGTCGCCGCCCTGTGCCGAGCCCTGCGCGACGAACTGTCCCTCGCCGTCGTCACCAACGACATCTACACCCGCGAGGACGCCGAGTTCCTGCTGCGCGAGGCCGTGCTGCCGCCCGAGCGGATCACCGCCGTCGAGACCGGGGCCTGCCCGCACACCGCGATCCGCGACGACATCTCCGCCAACCTCGAAGCCGTCGAGGACCTGGAGGACGAGGTGGGCCCGCTCGACCTGATCCTGGTCGAGTCCGGCGGCGACAACCTCACCGCCACCTTCTCCAGGGGCCTGGTCGACGCGCAGGTCTTCGTGATCGACGTCGCGGGCGGCGACGACATCCCGCGCAAGGGCGGCCCCGGCGTCACCACCGCCGACCTGCTCGTCGTCAACAAGACCGACCTCGCCCCGTACGTCGGCTCCGACCTCGCCCGGATGGCGGCCGACGCCGAGGCGCAGCGGGCCGGACTGCCGGTCGTCTTCCAGTCCCTGCGCGGCGAGGCCGGGGTCGAAGAGGTCGCCGGCTGGGTGCGGGAGCGACTCGCCGCGTGGACGGCGTGAGCGTGGACGGCGTGGGGGTGGACGGCGTGACCCCGGTCGGCGGGGTCCGGGCCGCCGCGCGGATACACGCCCGCGGCGACGGACGCGGCGGCACCGCCCTGCCCGTGCTGCAGGGCGAGGGCCCGCTCGCGCCCCGCCGCACCCGGGGCGGGGCGGGCGAGGCCCGGGTGACGCTGGTCGGTGCGATGAGCGGGCCCCTCGGCGGCGACCGTTTCACCGTCGAGGTCGAAGTCGGAGAGGGCGCCCGGCTGCGGGTCGGCTCGGCCGCCGCCACCATCGCCCTGCCCGGCCAGACGAAGGGACCCGCCCGCTACGACGTCCGGCTCACCGTCGCCGACGGGGGCGAACTGCTGTGGCTGCCCGAACAGTTGATCTCCGCGCGGGGCAGCGAGCTGTACGTCCGCACCCACGCCGACCTCGCCCCGGGCGCCCGGCTGGTGCTGCGCGAGGAACAGGTGCTCGGGCGGGCCGGCGAGGAACCCGGCTGGCTCACCAGCCGCCTTCGCCTGCGCATCGGCGGACGGACCGTCCTCGACCAGGAACTGGCCTGCGGGCCGGGAGCGCCGGGCGGCTGGGACGGCCCCGCCGGACTGGCCGGCCACCGGGCGATGGGGCAACTTCTCGTCGCTCGCCCCGAGTTCACGGACCGGCCGGCGAAAGCACGGATGCTGGGCGACACGGCCGCCGTGGTCCCGCTCGCCGGCCCCGCCGCACTCGTCACCGGCGTCGCTCCGGACGCCCTGCGCCTGCGCCGCCTGCTGGACGAGGCGCTGGCCCGGATCGACGTGACGCGTCCGTGACGGGTCGGCGTTGCCGCGGGCGCGTGGCCCCCTGCGCCTGCGCCGCCTGCTGGACGAGGCGCCGGCCGGCCTCGGCCGACGCGACCGCGACGGGTCAGCGCCGCGGCAGCCGCGGGAACCTGCGCTCGCCCTCCGCCTTCGCCGCGGCCTGCTCGGCCTTGACGACGGCCGCGTACTGGTCGACGTACTCCTGCCCGGACAGCGACAGGATGGCGTACATGATCTCGTCGGTGACGGCGCGCAGGATCGCCTTCTCGTTCTCCATCCCGGCGTAGCGGGAGAAGTCCAGGGGCTCGCCGAAGCGGATGGCCACCGGGCGGATCCGGGGGAGCTTCCGGCCGGGCGGCTGGGCCTCGAAGGTGCCGATCATCGCGCACGGCACCACCGGCGCCCCCGCCTTCAGCGCCATCACGGCGACCCCGACCTTGCCCTTGTAGAGGCGGCCGTCGTGCGAGCGCGTCCCCTCGGGATAGATGCCGAGCAGTTCTCCCTTGCCCAGCACACCGAGCCCTTCGCGGACCGCCGCCTGTCCCGCCTCCTTGCCGGAGCGGTCCACCGGGATCTGCCCCGCGCTGCGGAAGAACGCGGCCGTCAGCCGGCCCTTGAGACCCGGGCCGGTGAAGTACTCGGCCTTCGCCAGGAACGTGATCCGCCGCTTGAGGATCGCGGGCATCAGGAAGTGGTCCGAGAACGACAGGTGGTTGCCGGCGACGATCGCCGCGCCCGTCGTCGGCACGTGCTCCAGGCCCTCGATGCGGGGCCGGAACACCAGCCGCAGCAGCGGTCCGAGAAGCACGTACTTGAGCAGGTGGTAGAACAAGGGCTGGCTCCTCAACTCCGGTGGTCGGAGTGTATGTGCGGGCGGGTCCGGAAGGAACCGGACGTGGCTGCGGGGGTCGCCCAACACCCCTGTCACGCGGCGTCCGTGAGCGACTGCTCCGCCCAGATGATCTTCCCCTCGGGGACGAAACGGGTCCCCCAGCGCTGGGTGAACTGCGAGACCAGCAGCAGCCCACGACCGCCCTCGTCGGTGGTGCGCGGATGGCGCAGGTGCGGGGCGGTGGCCCCGCCGTCGAAGACCTCGCAGATCAGGGCGTGCGCCCGGATCAGCCGCAGCCGGATCGGACCGGCCGCGTGCCGGATGGCGTTGGTGACCAGTTCGCTGACGACCAGCTCCGTGGTGAACGCCAGTTCCCCGAACCCCCACTCCTCCAGCTGCCGCACGGCCGTCTTGCGGGCCTCGGCGACCAGGGCCGGGTCGGCGGGCAGGTCCCAGTCCGCGACCTGGTCGTCGCCGAGGAGGCCGGTGCGCGCCAGCAGCAGGGCCACGTCGTCGTGCGGCCGCTCGGGGACCAGCGCGTCGACCACGGCACGGCAGCGCCGGTCCAGGGAGGGCTCGGGCCGCTCCAGCGCGCGGCGCAGGCGCTCCCGACCGGCCCGCGGGGACCAGGAGCCCTCGTCGCGGGCCATCAGGCCGTCGGTGTGCAGGGCGAGCGTGCTGCCCGGGGCGAGGGCGACCTCGACCGACTCGAACGGCGGCCCGCCCACGCCCAGCGGCGGACCCGGCGGGACATCCACGAACGTGACCGTTCCGTCCGGGAGGACGACGGCCGGGGCCGGATGCCCCGCCGAGGCCAGCGTGCACTGCCCGTCGACCGGGTCGTACACCGCGTACACGCAACCGGTGCCGACGGCGGGCGCCGTCACCGCCTCACCCACCTCGCAGGCCAGGCCGTCCACCCCGGACACCTCCTCGCGAGAGGACCGCGCGACCAGATCGTCCAGATGGGCCAGCACCTCCTCCGGCGGCAGATCCAACGCCGCCAGCGTCCGTACGGCCGTCCGCAGCTGCCCCATCGCGGCGGCGGCGGCGATGCCGTGGCCCGCCACCTCGCCCACCACCAGGGCGACCCGCGCGCCGGACAGCGGGATCAGGTCGTACCAGTCGCCGCCCAGGCCGGTCAGCTCGTCGGCCGGCCGGTAGTACGCCGTCACCTCCACCGCCTCCTGCTCGGGCAGCCGGTGCGGGAGCAGGCTGCGCTGGAGCACCAGGGCGGCGTTGCGCTCGCGCGTGTAGCGGCGGGCGTTGTCCACGCAGACCGCCGCCCGGGACACCAGGTCCTCCGCCAGGCTCAGGTCGTCCTCGCCGAACGGCTCCTGGCCGAGGCGCCGGAAGAACGAGGTGACGCCGAGGGTCACGCCCCGGGCCCGCACCGGCACGATCATCACGCTGTGCAGGCCCAGCTCCAGGAAGATCGGCGTCCGGCCGCCGCGCGCGTGCCCGGCCCACGCCTCGCCGAGCGGATCCAGCCGCTCCTCGCGCCAGGCACGGCCCGTGCGCAGGCAGCGCACCGGGGGCGAGCCCGCCGGGTACGCGACCACCTCGCCGATGCCGACGACGGCCACCGGCACCCTGTCGGCCGCGGAGTGGTGGCCGGCCCGGCGCAGCGGCACCGTGTCGGCGTCCCCGAGCGGCCCCTCGGAGGGCTCCGCCCCGCGCAGCACCGACTCCAGCAGGTCCACGGTCACGAGGTCGGCGAGCCCCGGCACGGCGACGTCGGCCAGTTCCTGGGCGGTCCGGGTGAGGTCGAGGGTGCGGCCGATGGACTCTCCGGCGCGGTCGAGGAGGGCGAGCCGCTGCCGGGCGCGGTGCCGCTCGGTGATGTCCACGACCGTGCAGTACACGCCCATGGGGTGGCCGTGTCCGTCGTCCAGGCGGGTGAACGACATCATGTGCGCCGACTGGCGCAGCGGCGCGGAGCGGACCCGGCCGACGTGCTCGTAGCCCACCACCGGCTCACCCGTCTCCAGCACGCGCCGCATCAGCGTCTCGATGGCCTCGGCGTCCATGCCGGGCTGGACGTCGGCGAGCCGCAGGCCCAGGCGGCGGTCCGGGGGGCCGCCGCCGAACTGGGCGAGGGCCGCGTTCGACCAGACGAAGCGCAGGTCCGTGTCGAGGATCGCGATGCCGATGGGGGAGTGGGCGATCATCTGCTCCAGGACGCCGCGGCTCATGTCCCAGCCGGGCGTGTCCGCCGACTCGGACGCCAGCACCAGCCACCGTGAGGGGCCCCGGGCCTCATCCGCCGCGGTGATCCGCACCATCACCCGGACCTGCGTGCCGTCGTGCCGTCGCGCGATGAGCAGCCCCGACCAGCCGCCCTCCCGCCGGCACCGTTCCAGCAGCGCGGGGGCGCGCGCGGCGTCCTCGCCGCCGAGCAGGTCGGCGAGGTCGCGGCCCACGGCGTCGGAGGCCGCGTGGCCGAGCAGCCGCCGCGCGTCCCGGGTCCAGCCGGTCACGACGCCCCGCGCGTCCAGCAGCAGGGGCGCGGCGTCCGCCACGTCGATCCGGCGGTGGTCGCCGTCACGGTCCTCGTCAGTGCCCACGGCAGACCTCTCTGTCGCTGAGTGGCCCACGACCATCTGCCCCCATCTTCACCCTTCTCCCACCGCCCCGCCGGACCGGGCGCGAAGTGCCGGGCCCCGACCGGGGCCGAGACGCCCGCGCGACCGCGGCGGGGGCGGCCGACGGGAGGGAGGGGCGCGACCCGGGGGCCGGGCTCGGCGCCTGCCGCGGTGCGGGCCGCCACGGGGCCCGGAAGCGCGCGACGGTGTGCGGGCGCCACGGGGTGGCCCCGGCCCCGGGGGCGCAGGGGCGGCGGTTCCGGCGGCCGGTCGCCGGATGCGCCCCGTGCGTCGCGGGCACGATTCTGGCCGCACCGACGTGGGCTTCGGCCGTGGAGCCCGCACCGGCCGGCCGCGTCCTGCCGAGGACCCGGCCGGCACGGCATCGGCACGGCACCGGGCCTGGCCGCCGGCCGGCGCTCTCACGCGCCGGCCGTCACCACCCGCTCCAGCACCCCGAGCGCCGACCGCAGTTCCTCCGCCGTGATCGTCAGGGGCGGCGCCAGCCGGATGGTGGAGCCGTGGGTGTCCTTGGCCAGGACGCCCTCGCGCATCAGACGCTCGCCGATCTCGCGGCCCGTGCCGAGGGCGGGGTCGATGTCCACGCCCGCCCACAGCCCCCGTGCGCGGAAGCCGACGACGCCCTTGCCGACCAGGGCGGACAGGCCGTCCCGCAGAATCTCCCCGAGGTCGCCCGCCCGGCGCTGGAACTCGCCCGTCTCCAGCAGCTCGACCACCGCCGTGCCGACCGCCGCCGCCAGCGGGTTGCCGCCGAAGGTGGAGCCGTGCTCCCCGGGCCGCAGCACGCCCAGCACCTCCCGGCGTCCGACCACCGCGGACACCGGCACGATGCCGCCGCCGAGCGCCTTGCCGAGCAGCACCAGGTCCGGCACGACCGACTCGTGCTCGACGGCGAGCGTGCGGCCCGTGCGGCCGAGCCCGGACTGGATCTCGTCGGCGACGAACAGGCAGCCCGCACGGCGGGTCAGCTCCCGCACCCCCGCCAGATAGCCGTCGTCCGGGACGATCACCCCGGCCTCGCCCTGGATCGGCTCGATCAGCACCGCCGCCGTCGTCCCGTCTACCGCCGCCTCCAGCGCGGCCAGGTCGTTGTACGGCACGACCCGGAAGCCCGGCGTGAACGGGCCGAAGCCCGCGCGGGCGGTCTCGTCGGTGGAGAAGCCGACGATCGTCGTCGTGCGGCCGTGGAAGTTGTCCGCAGCGACCACGATCGTGGCCCGGTCCGCGGGAACGCCCTTCACGTCGTAGGCCCACTTGCGGGCCACCTTGATGCCGCTCTCCACCGCCTCCGCGCCGGTGTTCATCGGCAGCACCATGTCCTGCCCGGTCAGCCGCGCGAGCCGCTCGGCGAAGCCGGCGAGCCGGTCGTTGTGGAACGCGCGGGACGTCAGGGTCAGCCGGTCCAGCTGACGGTGCGCGGCCTCGACCAGCGCGGGGTGCCGGTGCCCGAAGTTGAGGGCCGAGTAGCCGGCCAGCATGTCGAGGTAGCGCCGGCCCTCGACGTCCTCGACCCACGCGCCCTCCGCGCGGGCGACGACCACGGGCAGCGGGTGGTAGTTGTGCGCCAGGACCGGTTCCTCGGCGCGGATCAGATCGGCGGACGAACGCGTACGGGCGGGAGCGGTCATGAGCGGATCTCCTGGGTGCAGCACTTGATGCCGCCGCCTGCCTTGCGGAACTCCGACAGGTCGACGGGGACGGGGACGTAACCGCGGCGCGCGAGCTTCTCGGCCAGCGAGCCGGCCTGAGCCGAGAGGAACACGTGGCGTCCGTCGGACACCGAGTTGAGCCCGAAGGCCAGCGCCTCCTCGCGGGTGGCGAGCACCGCGTCCGGGTACAGCCGCGCCAGCACCTCGCGGCTGCCGGGCGAGAAGGCGTCCGGGTAGTAGGCGATGTTCTCCCCGGGCCCGTCGTCCAGCACGAACAGCGCGGTGTCCAGGTGGTAGAAGTACGGGTCCACCAGGGTCAGCCCGATCACCGGCACGCCGAAGAACTCCTGCACCTCGCGATGGGCCGCGACCGTCGTCCGGAAGCCGGTGCCCGCCAGCACGAACGAGCCCGCGGGGATCAGATCGCCCTCGCCCTCGCACACCGACTCGGGACGGTGCACGGCGAAGCCCGCCGCCTTGAACCACTTGTCGTAGTGCACGGACTCCGGGCGCCGCTCCGGTGCGTGGAACAGGGAGCCGAAGACCCGGCCCCCCACCACGACCGCCGCGTTCGCGGCGAAGACCATGTCGGGCAGCCCGGCCACCGGCTCCACGGTCTCGACCGTGTGGCCGTGGGCCCGGTAGGCGCGGACCAGCGACCGCCACTGCTCCTGCGCGAGATCGACGTCCACCCGGACGTCGGGATGCATCCAGGGATTGATCGCGTACCGCACGGCGAAGTGTCCGGGTTCGCAGACGAGGAAGCGCCGTGGGCGCGGGACACGTGTTTCGGGCACAGAGGGGTTCCTCCGCTTCCAACGGTGTCGACTCGGGGTTGACACCACGGTAGGAAGCGCCGCACACGGCCGACAAGGAACGAGAGCTGCGCGTTCACGCAGCGATGCTGCGTTTCTTCGGCCCTCAGCGCACGGTCGGTGCGTCCCTGGGCCCCTCCTCGGGCGCCGGCTGGCTCGCGCCCGCCTCCGGGCTCTCCGGTATCAGATGGGACAGCACCATCACACTGATCGTCTTGCGGATGAACGGCTCCGTCCGGATCCGCTCCAGCACCTCCTCGAAGTGCTCCACGTCCCGCGCCCGCACATGCAGCAGCGCGTCCGCGCCCCCGGTCACCGTCATCGCCGCGGTGATCTCGGGATGGTTGCGGACCACCTCCGCCAGCCGCCGGGGCGGCGCCGCGCCCTCGCAGTACACCTCGACGTACGCCTCCGTGCGCCAGCCCAGCGCGGACGGCCGCACCGTCGCCGTGAACCCGGTGATCACCCCCGTCTCGCGCAGCCGGTCCACCCGCCGCTTCACCGCCGTCGCGGACAGCCCGACCGCCGCGCCGATCTCCGCGAAACTGGTCCTGGCGTTCGCCATGAGCGCGGTGACGATCTTCCGGTCGAGCTCGTCGAAGGGCGCCGGCCTGCTGTTCATGCGGGCACTGTATCCATCCGGATACGTCCCCGTTCGCCCGTGTGCAGGCGCGAGGATGGCCCTTAGACTCCACGTTCATGTTGCGCGCCCTGGCTGTCGACGACGAACGCCCCTCGCTGGAGGAACTGGTGTACCTGCTGAACGCGGACCCGCGGATCGGCAGCGCCGAGGGGGCCGGAGACGCGACCGAGGCACTGCGGCGGATCAACCGCGCGCTGGAGAGCGGACCGGACGGGCCGGAGGCCATCGACGTCGTCTTCCTCGACATCCAGATGCCCGGCCTGGACGGACTGGACCTGGCCCGGCTGCTGACCGGGTTCGCCCGCCCGCCGCTGGTCGTCTTCGTCACCGCCCACGAGGACTTCGCCGTCCAGGCCTTCGACCTGAAGGCCGTCGACTACGTGCTCAAGCCCGTCCGCAAGGAACGCCTCGCCGAGGCCGTGCGCCGGGCCGCCGAACGGCGCGGCGCCGCCCCCGGGATCCCCGTGCACGAGCCCGACCCCGACCACATCCCCGTCGAACTCGGCGGCGTCACCCGCTTCGTCGCCGTCGACGACATCACCCACGTCGAGGCCCAGGGCGACTACGCCCGGCTGCACACCGGCAAGGGCAGCCACCTCGTGCGCATCCCGCTGTCCACGCTGGAGGACCGCTGGCGCGCCCGCGGCTTCGTCCGCATCCACCGCCGCCATCTGGTCGCCCTGCGCCACATCGGCGAGCTCCGTCTCGACGCCGGCACCGTCAGCGTCCTGATCGGTTCCGAGGAACTCCAGGTCAGCCGCCGTCACGCACGCGAACTGCGCGACCTGCTGATGCGCCGCACCACGAGCTAGGACACCCGCGCATGCCCCAGGAACCCACCGAACGCCGGGTCGTCGTCACCGGACCGCGCCGCCGCCCCCGCGGAGCCTTCGGCTACTACCGCCCGCGCACCGAGATCGACGAGCAGACCACCCTCGGTCACGCCTACGTCCGCTCCCTGATGCGCACCCAGCTGCGCGCCGCGTTCACCGTGGTCGGCGTGCTGGTGCTGCTGGTCGGCCCGCTGCCCCTGCTCTTCGCGGTCACCCCGGACGCCCGCCGCCTGGAGTGGACGGTGCTCGGCTTCGGCCTGTACGCGCCCCTCGTGCTGCTCGCCCGCTGGTACGTCGGCCGGGCCGAGCGCAACGAACGCGACTTCGTCCGCCTCGTGGAAGACCGCTGACCGCGCCGCCCGGGACCGAGGACCAGCCGTGAACTCCGCATACGCCGTCCCCGCCGTCGCCCTCGTCGTCGTCGCCACCGTCCTCGTCGGCGCCTTCGGCCTGCGCATCTCCCGCACGACCTCCGACTTCTACGTCGCCTCCCGCACCGTCGGCCCCCGGCTGAACGCCGCCGCGATCAGCGGCGAGTACCTCTCCGCCGCCTCCTTCCTCGGCATCGCCGGACTGGTCCTCGTCCAAGGCCCCGACATGCTCTGGTACCCGGTCGGCTACACGGCCGGCTACCTGGTCCTGCTGGTGTTCGTCGCCGCACCGCTGCGCCGCTCCGGCGCCTACACCCTGCCCGACTTCGCCGAGGCCCGGCTCGCCTCCCCGGCGGTGCGGCGGCTCGCGGGCGCCTTCGTGCTGGGCGTCGGCTGGCTGTACCTGCTGCCCCAGCTCCAGGGCGCGGGACTGACACTGGCGGTGCTGACCGGCGCGCCCGACCCGCTCGGCGGGATCATCGTCGCCGTCGTCGTCGCCGCGATCGTCGCCGCCGGCGGCATGCGCAGCATCACGTTCGTGCAGGCCTTCCAGTACTGGCTCAAACTCACCGCCCTCCTGGTCCCCGCCCTCTTCCTGATCGTCTCCTGGCAGGGCGACGGCGCTCCCCGCGACGCCTTCGACGAGCCGGCCGCCTTCCGCGAGCAGCGCGTCGTGCGCATCGACGACACCGTCGACCTGAAACTCGACAGCCCCCTGACGGTGACGGTGCACGGCACGGTCGACGGCCGCCCCCACACCGACGAACGCCTCCGACTGCCCGCCGGCACCCACCGCATCGAGCGGAACACACGGCTGACCTTCGACCGGGGCACCCCCGTCCCGGCGGCCGAGTCGCGCACCGACGCCCTGTCGCCCTCACGGGCCGAGAGCACCACCGAACGCCCGCTGTACGCCACGTACGGGCTGATCCTCGCCACGTTCCTCGGCACCATGGGACTGCCCCACGTCGTCGTCCGCTTCTACACCAGCCCGCACGGCGTCGCCGCCCGCCGCACGACCGTCGCCGTGCTCGCCCTGATCGGCGGCTTCTACCTGCTGCCGCCGGTCTACGGCGCCCTCGGCCGGCTCTACGCCCCCGAACTCACCCTCACCGGGGACGCCGACGCCGCCGTGCTGCTGCTGCCGGGCCGCATGATCGGCGGCGTCGGCGGCGACCTGCTCGGGGCGCTGGTGGCGGGCGGCGCGTTCGCCGCGTTCCTGTCCACGGCGTCGGGGCTGACCATGGCGGTGGCGGGCGTGCTCACCCAGGACGTGCTGCCCTCCCGCGGCGTACGGCACTTCCGGCTCGGCACCGCGCTGGCCATGGCGGCCCCGCTCGCGGTGAGCACCCTGGTCGGCGGACTGCCCATCGCCGACGCGGTCGGGCTCGCCTTCTCCGTGTCCGCGTCGTCCTTCTGCCCGCTGCTGGTGCTCGGGATCTGGTGGCGCCGGCTGACCCCGCCGGGCGCCGCCGCGGGCATGGTGATCGGCGGCGGCTCGGCCTTCCTGGCGGTCGCCGCGACCATGGCGGGCTTCCCCGGCGAGGGCCCGTCGCACGCCCTGCTGGCCTGGCCCGCGCTGTGGTCGGTGCCGCTCGGCTTCCTCACCATGATCCTGGTCTCGCTCGCCACCCCGGGGCGGGTGCCGGCCGGCACGGCGGCGATCCTGGCCCGTTTCCACCTGCCCGAGGAACTGCGCACGGAGGTGAAGCCTTGAGCGGTTTCCTGGCCGGCCTGTGCGTCGCCGCACTGCCGCTGCTGGCCGCCGGCTTCTGGCTGGGACGGCGCACCGCCCGGCCCCCGGAGACCATCGGCGAGCTGGGCACTCCCGTCGAGCACGCCACCTTCCAGACCCTGCACACCGCCTCCCTCGCCGCGCCCCCGCTGCGCGCCGGCCTCACCGAGGAGACCGCCCGCAAGTCGGCCCGCAGACTGCGCACGCTGCTCGGCACCGACGCCCTGTGCCTGACCGACGACACCCATGTGCTGGCCTGGGACGGCGTCGGCGCCCACCACCGCGAGGAGATCATGCAACGGCTGGCCGGCCCGCTGGAGACCGGCCGCGGCGAGGCGTTCCGGCTCACCTGCGACGCCGCCGACTGCGCGCTGCGCTGGGCCGTCGTCGCCCCGCTCACCGTCGACGACCGCGTGCACGGGGCGCTCGTCGCCTGCGCGCCCCGCGAGTCGGCCGTCCTCGTCCGGGCCGCCGGCGAGGTCGCCCGCTGGGTCTCCGTCCAACTGGAGCTCGCCGACCTCGACCAGTCCCGCACCCGTCTCATCGAGGCCGAGATCAAGGCCCTGCGGGCCCAGATCTCCCCGCACTTCATCTTCAACTCGCTCGCGGTGATCGCCTCGTTCGTGCGCACCGACCCCGAGCGCGCCCGCGAGCTGCTGCTGGAGTTCGCCGACTTCACCCGCTACTCGTTCCGTCGGCACGGCGACTTCACCACCCTCGCCGACGAACTGCACGCCATCGACCACTACCTGGCGCTGGTGCGGGCACGCTTCGGGGAGCGGCTCTCGGTCACCCTGCAGATCGCCCCCGAGGTGCTGCCGGTCGCCCTGCCCTTCCTGTGCCTGCAGCCGCTCGTCGAGAACGCCGTGAAGCACGGCATAGAAGGGCGGACCGACACCTGCCGCATCAGCATCACCGCGCAGGACGCGGGCGCCGAGGCGCTCGTCGTGATCGAGGACGACGGCGTCGGCATGGACCCCGAGCTGCTGCGCCGCATCCTCGCCGGGGAGGTCGGCCCGTCCGGCGGCATCGGCCTGTCCAACGTCGACGACCGGCTCCGCCAGGTCTACGGCGACGACTACGGGCTGGTCATCGAGACGGCCGTCGGCGCGGGCATGAAGGTCACCGCCCGGCTGCCGAAGTACCAGCCCGGCGTCCACTCGGGGGCGCGCCTCACCCGGGAGTGAGGCGCGCGCGGCAGAGGGTCAGGGGGTGGTGTGCGTGGCGACCATGCCGAGCGTGATCAGCCCCAGCACGATCCAGCCGAACCACAGCCAGCCGTTGCTGCCGAGCGCCACCGTGTAGGCGGTCACCACGACGAGTCCGCCGACGGTGAGCACCCCCATCGTCTTCGTCGAGCCGTCCGTGGATCCGGGCATCGCGACACCCTCCTCGTGGTCCGTTCCCTCCATGGTGCCCCCGTTGCGCCTTCACACCACGCGCACGGCGAAATCCGCACCGATTTCCGGAACGGCCGCGCCTACCGGCCGCGGGCGTCGAGGGAGGCCAGGTAGGCGTTGTAGGCCTGCAGCTCCTTGTCGCCGTCGCGGTCGGCGGCCCGGTCCTTGCGGCGGGCCTGCCGCTGCTCGGAGGCGTACCACTGGAACAGCAGGGCGATCAGCACCAGGACGGACGGGATCTCGCTGAACGCCCAGGCGATGCCGCCGGCGGCGTTCTGGTCGGAGAGCGCGTCGATGCCGAGGGAGGCGGGCGGGTCGGCGTACGTGTCGACCATGGGCGTCGAGCCCATCATCAGCGCGATCCCGAAGAACGCGTGGAACGGCATCCCCGCGAACAGCTCCAGCATCCGCATCAGATACCCCGGCCGGTGCGGGCCCGGGTCCACGCCCATGATCGGCCAGAAGAACACCACTCCCACCATGAGGAAGTGGACCATCATCGCGGCGTGCCCCGGCCGGGACCCCATCAGGAAGTCGAACAGCGGCGTGAAGTAGAGCCCGTAGAGGCTGGCGATGAACATGGGGATCGTGAACGCCGGATGGGTGACGACCCGCATGTAGCGGCTGTGCAGGAGGGCCAGCAGCAGTTCCCTGGGACCCTTGCGGCCCCGCGCCGCCGGGGGCAGCGCGCGCAGCGCCAGGGTGATGGGGGCGCCGAGCAGGATCAGGATCGGCGACAGCATGCTGATCACCATGTGCTGCACCATGTGCACGCTGAACATGACCATGCCGTAGTCGTTCAGCGCGGTGCACATCATCAGCCCGATGCTCACCACGCCGGCGCCGAACGCCACGGTCCGCCCCACCGGCCACTTGTCCCCGCGCCGCGCCAGCCGGACCACACCCCAGCCGTACAGGGCGAGCCCCGCCAGGCAGGCGACGAGGAAGAACAGGTCCGGCGACCATGCGAGCCCTCGCCCCAGCGTGAACGGCGGAAGATCCACCGACATGCCATGCCCGCTGTGCTCCATCGGCCGGCTCCTGTTTCGTGGGGGTTGGGCGTTAAGTCCGTACCAGACTAGAACCGCCCCCGGCGACGTACGTCACCGGGGGCGGCCACGGCCCGTGCACCGGCACGCGCCGGACGACTACAGCACGCACTCCGCTTCGGCGTAGCGCTCCGCCGGCACGGTCTTCAGCGTCTCGACCGCCTCCGCCAGCGGGACCATCACGATGTCCGTCCCCCGCAGCGCGGTCATCTGCCCGAACTCGCCCCGGTGCACCGCCTCCACCGCGTGCCACCCGAACCGCGTCGCCAGCACCCTGTCGTACGCCGTCGGCGTGCCGCCGCGCTGGACGTGCCCGAGGATGACCGGCCGGGCCTCCTTGCCGAGCCGCTGCTCCAGCTCGATCGACAGCTGCCGCGCGATGCCGGCGAACCGCTCGTGGCCGTAGACGTCCTTGCCGCCCTCGTCGAACGACATGGTGCCGGGCTTCGGCTTGGCGCCCTCGGCCGCGACGACGATCGCGAACCGCTTGCCGGCCTCGAACCGCTCGCCGACCCGGGCGGTCAGCTCCTCGATGTCGAAGGGCCGCTCGGGCACCACGATGGCGTGGGCGCCGGCGGCCATGCCGGACTGGAGGGCGATCCAGCCGGTGTGCCGGCCCATGACCTCCACGATCAGCACCCGCTGGTGCGACTCGGCGGTGGTCTTCAGCCGGTCCAGCGCCTCCGTGGCGACGGTCACCGCGGTGTCGAAGCCGAACGTCACGTCGGTGACGGCGATGTCGTTGTCGATGGTCTTCGGCACGCCCACGATCGGCAGACCGCCGTCCGACAGCAGCCGGGCCGCCTTCAGCGTCCCCTCGCCGCCGATCGGGATGATCGCGTCGAGCCCCAGTTCCCGCACATGCCCCTTGGCCCGTTCGACACCGTCGCGCAGATGCTCCGGGCGGACCCGGGAGGAGCCGAGGATCGTGCCCCCGCGGGCGAGGATGCCGCCCACCGCGTCCAGGTCGAGCTTGAGGTAGTCGCACTCCAGGAGGCCCTTCCAGCCGTCCCGGAAACCGATGACCTCGTCGCCCCGGTCGGCGACGGCGCGGTGCACGACGGACCGGATGACGGCGTTCAGGCCGGGGCAGTCGCCGCCGGACGTGAGGACACCAATGCGCATAGCCCGAAATACCTTCTCGAAAAGGGCCGGGGCCGGACCGCCCTGTCCGGCTCGATCCCCGCCACCCTAGCGGCAGCGGGGGTCGCCGCCGAACCATGCGTCCGCCTGCTGGACGACCCCGCTCACCTGTGCGGATGCCCCATCAGACGGGCCCTGCGCAAAGGGCTACGCGGGCTGCTGCGCCGCCGCGATGCGCTCGTCGCGCAGCGCCTCGTACCAGCGGTCGTCGGTGGGCGGCAGCGCGTTCACGTCGAGCGCCAGCTTCAGCAGCAGGTCGGCGATGAGCGGGTTGCGGGCGAGCACCGGGCCGTGCATGTAGGTGCCGAACACGGTGTCGTTGTACGCGCCCTCCGTGCCGTCCCCGGTGCCGTTGCCGTTGCCGAACCGCACCCGGGCGAGCGGGCGGGCGGTGGGGCCCAGATGCGTGACGCCCTGGTGGTTCTCGAAGCCGGTCAGCGGGGGCAGGCCGAGCCGCGGGTCGATGTCGCCCAGCACGTCGCCGACGCACCGGTCGCCCTCGCCGCGCACCGAGACCACGTCCAGCAGGCCGAGGCCGGGCTCGCGCTGGCCGAGGTCGTTGATGAACTCGTGGCCGAGGATCTGGTAGCCGGCGCAGACCGAGAAGACGATCGCGCCGTTCTCCACGGCCCTATACAGGCCGCCGTCGCGGCGCAGCCGCTCGGCCGCGAGCCGCTGCGGACGGTCCTCGCCGCCGCCGATCAGGTAGATGTCGCCGGAGGTGGGGATCGGCTGGTCGCTGCGCACGTCGATGCGGGCCACGTCCAGGCCGCGCTGCCGGGCCCGCCGCTCCACGACGAGGACGTTGCCCTGGTCGCCGTAGGTGCTCAGCAGGTCGGGGTAGATCCAGACGACCCGCAGGCTGTTGTCGCTCATGAAGTGCTCGTCCTTCGTGGTCAGTTGCCGACGCGGCGGCGCAGGTCCTGGAACGCGGTGTAGTTCGCGATGACCTCGATCCGGCCCGGCGGGGCCAGCTGCACGGCCTGGTCGAGGTTCTCGCACACCTGGAAGTGCTGGTCGGCGACCTCCAGGCGCACCGCGAGGTCCAGCTTGCGGTCGCCGACGACGAAGATCGGGTGGCCGGTCAGACGGGTGTAGTCGACGTCCCACAGCCACGAGGTGTCCGTGCCGTCGGCGCTGCGCGCGTTGACGGAGAGGATCACCGGGGTCGGCGGCGGGTCGATGAGCGAGAACGTCTCCAGCCAGCCCGCGGGGTTCTTGGCGAGCAGCAGCCGCAGGTCGCGCTGCATGAACTGCACCACGTCGTAGCGTCCGGCGACCGCCTGCACCTGGTACATCCGCTCCAGGGCGACCTGCGGCGGCACGCCGAAGACGGCCGCGACGGCGGCGGAGGAGGCGGCGTTGGCCTTGTTGGCGCGGCCCGGCAGCTGGAGGTGGATCGGCCAGGCGGAGCCGTGCGGGTCCAGGACGTGGTCGCCGGACAGCGCCCAGCTCGGCGTCGGCCGGCGGAAGCCGCACTGGCCGCAGAACCAGTCGTCGCCGGGGCGCTGCATCACGCCGCCGCAGGACGGGCAGGACCAGGCGTCGTCCTTCCACATCTGCCCGGCGGCGACCCAGATGACGTTGGGGGAGGACGAGGCGGCCCACACCACCAGCGGGTCGTCCGCGTTGGCGACGATCACCGCCTTGGAGCCGGCCAGGCCCTCGCGCCAGTTCTCCGCGAGCATCCGCGTCTCGGCGGCCCGGTCGAGCTGGTCGCGGGAGAGGTTGAGCAGGGCGATGCACTTGGGATCGGTGTCCCGGGCGACCCCCGCGAGGTACTTCTCGTCGACCTCGATGACCCCGAACTTCGCGTCCGAGCCGCCCGCGAGCGCCGAGGTGATGCCGGCCGGCATGTTGGCGCCGAGCGCGTTGGAGACCACCGGCCCGGCGGCGCGCAGGGCCTCGGCGATGAGCCGGGTCGTGGTGGTCTTGCCGTTGGTCGCCGAGACCAGGACGACGTCCAGGTTCTGGGCGAGCCGGGCGAGAAGGTCGGGGTCGAGTTTGAGGGCCACCCGGCCACCGATCACCGAACCGCTGCCGCGTCCCGCGGCACGCGATGCCGCAGCGACCGCCTTGCCCGCGGTCACGGCCAGCTTGGCCCGCGGCGTGAGCGGGTCCGAGTTGCCTGCCATCAGTTCTCGATCCTCCTTGCGTACGCGCCGCGCCACAGCAATCGGCAGCGTGGTGTCGCCCCAGCCTATCGAGCTTCATTCACCTGCCCGAATCCCGGCACCGTCACGATTGCGCGCGGTGTGCGCGCCGGCGAGGCCCGTACCCTTGCCGCCATGCGACACGGCTCCATCCCGGGCGCCCGGGGGCGGGTGCGGCCCCTCACCCTGTTCGGCGACCCCGTCCTGCACGCCCCCTGCGCCGAGGTCACCGACTTCGGCCCCGAACTCTCCGGCCTCGTCGAGGACTTGTTCGCCACGATGTACGCGGCTCGGGGCGTCGGCCTGGCCGCCAACCAGATCGGCGAGTCGCTGCGCGTCTTCGTCTACGACTGCCCGGACGACGAGGAGGTCCGGCATCTGGGCCATGTGGTGAACCCGCGCCTGGTCGAGACCGACGGACTGGTGCTGCGCGGCCCGGAGGGATGTCTGTCCCTGCCGGGGCTGGAGGCGGGGACGAAACGGTACGACCACGCGGTGGTCGAGGGCTTCACCGTGACCGGTGAGCCCGTCACGGTCCACGGCACCGGTTTCTTTGCCAGGTGTTTGCAGCACGAGTGCGACCACCTGGAGGGCACGGTCTACGCCGACCGCGTGGAGGGATGGCGCCGGCGCCGGCTGATGCGGCGGGTGACGCGGGCCTCGTGGAGCGGGTGAGCCGGGCCGCGCGGTCAGAAGCCGGGGCCGCCCGCCCGGTCCCCGGCGGCGGCCAGCCGCCCCCACAGCAGGTCGGCCAGGCTGCGCACCAACTCGGCCCGGCTGCAAGGCCGTTCTCCCAGCCACCAGTCGCCGGCGGCGTGCATCATGCCGACGATGCCGTGCCCCCACACGCGCGCCAGCCGGTGGCTCTCCGGCCCGAGGTCCAGCCGCTCCTCGATGACCTGCGCCAGCTCCTCGCCCATCCTGCGCAGCAGCGGCGCGGAGTGCTTGCCGACGTCGAACTCCTGGTCGCTCTGGGAGGCCTCCGACGGATGCATCAGAAAGCGGTACACCTGCGGCCGGGCCTCGATCGCCGCCAGATACGTCTCCAGCGTCGCCTCGACGCGTTCGCGCCGGTCGGCCGGGGCGTCCAGCGCCGCCCGCAGGGAGTCGAGCAGGGCGTCGGTGTGCCGCTGGGCCAGAGCGGCGTAGAGTCCGCCCTTGTCGCCGAAGTGGCGGTACAGGATCGGCTTGGTGATGCCCGCCTCGGAGGCGATGGCGTTCATCGAGGCCTGCGGACCGTCGCGCAGCACCACTCGGTCGGCGGCCTCCAGCAGCTCGCGCCGTCGGCGGTCGGCGGACCGCTGCTGCTCGGTCCGCTGCGTGGTGTCCATGAGCTCTCCCCACCCGTGCTGATTCGGTGACGCCTGCGCAAACTAACACCCGGCACACGCCCGGCATCGAACGGGCTGCCGGGGCCCGCTGGTGAGTTGACTTTTCCTACCCACGGGTAACAGACTGATGTTACCGCAAGTAACACATGTGCGCCGCTGGAGGGGACATGGCCGGGTTCACCATGGAGCTCAACGACGAACAGAAGGAGGTCCGGGACTGGCTGCACGGCTTCGCCGCCGAGGTCATCCGCCCCGCGGCCGCCGAATGGGACGAGCGTGAGGAGACTCCCTGGCCGGTCATCCAGGAGGCCGCGAAGGTCGGCATCTACTCCCTCGACTTCTACGCCCAGCAGTACTTCGACGCCACCGGCATCGGCATCCCCATGGCCATGGAGGAGCTGTTCTGGGGCGACGCCGGCATCGCCCTGTCCATCGTCGGCACCGGACTGGCCGCCGTCGGCGTCCTCGCCAACGGCACCGAGGAGCAGATCGGCACCTGGATCCCCCAGATGTACGGCGACCCGAGCGACGTGAAGGTGGCCGCCTTCTGCTCCTCCGAGCCGGACGCCGGCTCCGACGTCGCCTCGATGCGCACCCGCGCCGTCTACGACGAGGCCAAGGACGAGTGGGTGATCAACGGCACCAAGACCTGGGCGACCAACGGCGGCATCGCCAACGTCCATGTCGTCGTGGCCGTGGTCGACCCCGACCTCGGCTCCAAGGGCCACGCCTCCTTCATCATCCCGCCGAACACGCCCGGCCTGTCCCAGGGCCAGAAGTTCAAGAAGCACGGCATCCGCGCCTCGCACACCGCCGAGGTCGTCCTCGACAACGTCCGGGTTCCCGGGTCCTGCCTGCTCGGCGGCAAGGAAAAGCTCGACGAGCGGCTCGCCCGTGCCCGGGAGAGGGCGAAGAAGGGCGGCGAGCGCGTCAAGAACGCCGCGATGGCCACGTTCGAGGCGTCCCGTCCGGCGGTCGGCGCGATGGCCGTGGGCACCGCGCGGGCGGCGTACGAGGTCGCCCTCGACTACGCCATGACGCGCGAGCAGTTCGGCCGGCCCATCATCGACAACCAGGGCGTCGCCTTCCAGCTCGCCGACATGCGCACGTCCATCGACGCCGCGCGGCTGCTGGTGTGGCGGGCGTCGTGGATGGCGGTCAACGGCAAGCCGTTCACCGGCGCCGAGGGATCGATGTCCAAGCTGTTCGCCAGCGAGACCGCGAAGAAGGTCACCGCCCAGGCGATCCAGATCCTGGGCGGCAACGGCTACACGCGGGAGTACCCGGTGGAGCGCATGCACCGGGACGCCGCCATTTACACCATCTTCGAGGGCACGAGCGAGATCCAGCGGCTGGTCATCGCCCGGACGGTGTCCGGGATGCCCATCCGCTAGGCGCGCCGCGCGCCCGGCGGCGTCACCGGTGCTTGAGCGGCGTCAGCTGCTGGATGTCGTAGCGGGAGCGCAGGGCGGCGATCGCCTCGTGGTCCGGGGGACCGCCGGCGTCCAGGATCTCCAGCAACTCCTCGAAGTAGCGCTCGTGGTCCGGGGGCGGCGACGACTGGAAGAACATCTTCGCCGGCTCGTCCGTCGGGTTGGCGAAGGCGTGCGGGCACCCCGGCGGCACGACGATGACCGTGCCCGGGGTCGCCCGCACCACGCCCTCGCCCGAACGGGACCGCCACTGCTGCCAGTCGTCGGCGGTGCGGACGCGCGGCTCGAAGGCGAGCACGTCCAGTTCGCCCTCCAGCACGTAGAACAGTTCCTCGCTGCGGGCGTGCACATGGGCGCCGACGTCGAAGCCCGGCGGCACCACCACCTCGAAGGTGGACGCCGCCCGCGCGTGGGTGCCCGTCACCTTGAACGTCACCTGCTGGGCGGGCGTCTCGACGACCCGCCCGTGCCCCGGGGGAACCAGAAGGCCTTCCGTCGCGGTCATCGTCCCCCTCACCAGGTGACCGGCAGGGCCTCGGGCCCGCGGATCAGCGCGCCCTTCTTGAAGGGCACCTCCTGCGGCGGCACGGCCGGCTTCAGGCCCGGCACCCGGTCGAGCAGCGCGTCGACCAGCAGCTCCGACTCCAGCTTGGCCAGCATGCCGCCCACGCAGTAGTGCGGCCCGAAGCCGAAGGCGACGTGCGGGTTGGGACTGCGGTCCAGGTCGATGGCGTCGGGGTCGGGGAAGACGTCCGGGTCGCGGTTGGCCGCGAGGTACGACACGTAGACCGCGTCGCCCGCACGGATGGTGTGGCCCCTGATCTCCACGTCCTCCAGGGCGATCCGGGACAGGCCCACGGCGTTGCGGTGCGGGATCCAGCGCAGCAGCTCGTCGATCGCCCGCGACCGCAGGGAGGGCTCCGAGCGCAGCCGCTCCGCCAGCTCGGGCCGGCTGAGCAGGACGTGGAACATCTGCCCGCTGTTGTTGGTGACCGCCTCGCCGCCGATCTGGATCAGCACCGCCAGCCCGACGGCCTCCTCCAGCGTCACCTCGCCCCGGCCCACCGCCGCCCCGAGCAGCGAGGTCACGTCCTCGCCGGTGGCCCCCTCGCGCAGGCCGACGAGGTTCGCGAAATAGGCGCCCATCTCGTCCTTGGCCCGCTCGCTGACCTCCGCCCCCTGCGAGGAGGACAGGATCAGCTGGGTCCAGGTGTGCATGTCGTGCCGGTCGGTGGCCGGCACGCCCATCAGCTCGCAGATCACCGCGATGGGGAACGGCCCGAGCACGGCCTCGATCAGGTCGGCGGGCGGACCGGCCTCCAGCAGCTCGTCCACCAGCTCGTCCAGGATCAGCCGGGCCTTGTCCCGCACCCGCTCCACGCCCCGCGCGGTGAACGCCGAGGCCACCGAGCGGCGCAGCCGGGTGTGGTCCGGCGGGTCCAGGAAGCCGACCGCGCCGCGGGCGGGGATGAAGTGCGGGGCGAGCCGGGTGACCGGCCGGTCCATGACCGCCTCGCGGCTGAAGCGCGGGTCATTGGTGACCATCCGCACGTCGTCGTAGCGGGTGACCAGCCATGCCCAGCCCTCGCCGTTGGGCAGCCGGATCCGGGTGACCGGACCCTCGGTCATCAGCTCCCGCAGCACCGGGTCGAAGTCGGTGCCGGGCAGGTCGAGCGCGGGCCACTCGCGCACGGGCGGCGCGGGGCGGGGCATCGTCTCTTCGGTCGTCATCTCAGGTCGCCTCGTCGATCCGCCAGCTGCCCACGGCCATCTCCGCGGTGATGCCGGGCCCGAACCCGGCCAGCAGTCCGCGCGCCCGGTCCTGCGCTCCGCCCTCGTCGAACAGCCGGCGCAGCGCGTCCAGGACGACGGCGCTGGCGATGTTGCCGTACTCGGTGAGCGTGGCCCGGCTGAAGCGGAAGGCGTGCGGTTCGACCCCCAGGAACTTGCTGAGGTCGTCCAGGATGCGCGGCCCGCCGGCGTGGATGATGTAGAAGTCCAGGTCGGAGGCGTCCCAGCCATGCCGACGGGCCAGTTCCTGGAGGGCGGGGGCGAGCGGTTCCATGGTGCCGGGCACCCGCTTGTCCAGCAGGAAGTGGAAGCCGGTGGCCCGGACGTCGTAGGAGATCCAGTCCTCCGTCTTGGGGATCAGGTAGGAGCCGTTGCGCTCCAGCCGGACGCCGGTGCCGCCCCGGCCGCGGACCACTGCGGCGGCGATGCCGTCCCCGAACAGGCCGTTGGACAGCAGCGACCCCACGCCCAGGTCGGTGGGCTGATAGCACAGCGAGCAGAACTCGCAGGCCACGATCAGCGCGTTGCCCTCGGGGTAGGCCGTGCAGAAGTCGTGGGCCCGGTTGATCGCCGCGCCGCCGGCCGCGCAGCCGAGCTGGGCTATGGGGATCTGCCGGGTGGTGGAGCCGAAGTCCATCGCGTTGATCAGCCAGGCCGTGAGCGACGGCATCATGAAGCCGGTGCACGACACGTAGATGATCACGTCGATGTCCGTGGTGAGCAGTTCCGCGTCGTCGAGCGCCCGTTGCACGACGGCCGGGACACGGGCCTTGGCCTCGGCCTCGTAGATCTTGTTGCGGTCCTCGAACCCGGGGTGCTGGAGGGTTTCCTCGATGGGTTGCACGATGTGCCGGGTGCGCACGCCGGTGTTCTCGATCAGGCGGAGGGCCAGCGGCAGTTGGGGATGATCGGCGTGACGGGAGCGCGCCAGCTCGAGCGTCTCCTCCATCGTGATCACGTGTTCCGGGACCGACACCGAGGGTCTGCACAGAGTCGCCATGAACCGTGCCTGCTTTCGTAGGTGGTTCACCTCAGAGGGTGCTGAATCCACGATCGCCCGGCGGCACGCCGATCTCGCGCGGGACTACTCCGTACAGGGGAGGAGACGTGCGGCGGCGGGGGAGGGCGTCAGCCGCGCGCGCCGCTGCTGTGCGCGATGCAGGCCACGTCGATGCGGTCGGCCAGCTTCGCCAGTTCGATGGTCAGCGCGGCCACGGTGTCCTCGTCGAGCCCGTCCTGCCCGGCCTCCACCAGGTGCAGCCACCGGCCGCCCACCGTGCGCAGCAGTTTGCTCACATCGGCCGCCGCCACCTGCAAGGTACCGCGGTCGTCGACGATCAGAGGCAGAGTCACTTCGCGGTTCACAAAGGGGATCGTAGCCGCGCAAGGCTCACGCTCCGTGCCATACGGTGGTGATGTTGCAGAACTCGCGGATTCCGTGCCCGGACAGCTCACGCCCGTACCCGGACCGCTTCACCCCGCCGAACGGGAACGCCGGATGGGACGCGGTCATCCCGTTGACGTACACGCCGCCCGCCTCCAGGTCGCGCACAAAGCGGTCGACGTCGGCCTCGTCGCGGGTCCACACGTTGGAACTGAGGCCGAAGGGCGAGTCGTTGGCGATGAGGACGGCCTCGTCCAGGTCGCCGGCGCGGTAGAGGGTGGCGACCGGGCCGAAGGCCTCCTCGCGGTGGATGCGCATCTCGCGGGTGATGCCCGCGAGGACGGTCGGCGGGTAGAACCAGCCGTCGCCGTCGGGGCGCTCGCCGCCGCACAGCACCGTGGCGCCGGACCGCCTGGCGTCGTCCACCAGTTCCTCGAGGTCCGCGCGTCCCCGCTCGCTGGAGAGCGGCCCGACCTCCGTCTCCTCGTCCATCGGGTCGCCGACGCGCAGCGCCCGCATGCCCTCGGTGAACCGCTCGGCGAAGGCGTCGTAGACGTCGGTGTGCACGATGAAGCGCTTGGCGGCGATGCAGGACTGCCCGGTGTTCTGCACCCGCGCGGTCACCGCGACCTCGGCCGCCCGGTCGATGTCGGCGGACGGCATGACGACGAACGGGTCGCTGCCGCCCAGCTCCAGCACCGTCTTCTTGATCATCTCCCCGGCGGTGGAGGCGACCGCACGCCCGGCGGGCTCGCTGCCGGTGAGGGTGGCCGCCCGCACACGCTCGTCGCGCAGGATGTCGTCGATCGCGGCGGAGCCGACGAGCAGGGTCTGGAAGCAGCCCTCGGGGAAGCCCGCCCGGTGGAAGAGGTCCTCCAGGTACAGGGCCGTCTGCGGGACGTTGGAGGCGTGCTTGAGCAGGCCCACGTTGCCCGCCATCAGCGCGGGCGCGGCGAACCGGATCACCTGCCAGAGCGGGAAGTTCCACGGCATCACCGCCAGCACCGGGCCCAGCGGCCGGTAGCGGACCAGGGCCCGGGAGGCGCCGGAGTCGCGCACGTCGTCGGCGGCGGGCTCCTCGTCGGCGAGCAGTTCCTCGGCGTGCTCGGCGTACCAGCGCAACGCCTTGGCGCACTTGGCGGCCTCCGCGCGGGCCTGCTTGACCGGCTTGCCCATCTCGGTGGTCACGACCCGGGCGATGTCCCGCCCATCCTCGTCGAGCAGGTCGGCGGCCCGGTTCAGCAGCCGGGCGCGCTCGGCGAAGGCGCTCGTCCGATAGGTGCGGAAGGTGGCCTCGGCCAGCTGGAGCCGGCGCTCGACCTCCTCGGCGCCCATGGCCTCGTACGTCTTGACCGTCTCGCCGGTTGCCGGGTTCACCGTCGCGATGGGCATGGCTGACCTCCTGGGGCGGCTGTGCTTCGACCTTCCCGCGCGCCGCGGCGGGCCGCAACGCGTGAGGGGGCTACCGGGCCGAGTGCTCCGCCAGCCGGTCGAGAAACGCGGCCTGCGCCCCGACGATCAGCTCGCGCGCCCGGTCGAGGGCGAGCCACGCGACGCGGTCCAGTTCGGGGAACTCCTGGATGCGGCCCGACCTCGGCGGCCACTCCATGGTGAACGTGCCGGGCACGACGGCCGCCGGGTCAAGGTCGGCCTCCACCGCCCAGGCCGTGACGGTCTTGCCGTTCGCCTGCCGCACCTCCCCGAGCGGGACGGCCTCCCCGTCGGGCGGCGCCAGGCCCAGTTCCTCCCGGAACTCGCGCCGGGCCGCCTCCCAGGCCGGTTCGTCCGGTTCGTACTCGCCCTTCGGCACGGTCCACGCCCCGGCGTCCCGGCGGGCGAAGAAGGGGCCGCCCATATGGCCCAGCAGCACCTCGACGCCCTGGCCGGTGCGGCGGAAGAGCAGCAGTCCGGCGCTGCGCCGCGGGGTCACGGGGCCACCTCCGGGTGCGCGGCCAGCAGGGTCTCGACGGTGTCCGCGTCCTCGGGGCGCTTGTCCTCGCGGTAGCGGACGACACGGGCGAAGCGGAGGGTGACGCCGGCCGGGTAGCGGGTGGAGCGCTGCAGGCCGTCGTAGGCGATCTCGACGACGAGTTCCGGGCGTACGGTCACCACCTGGCCGGTGTCCTCGACGGCCAGCTCCCGCAGCCGCTCGGTCTGCCAGGCCAGCATCGCGTCGGTCATGCCCTTGAAGGTCTTGCCGAGCATGGCGAAGCCGCCGTCCGCGGTGCGGGCGCCCAGGTGCAGGTTGGAGAGCCGGCCGGTGCGCCGGCCGTGGCCCCACTCGGCGGCCAGCACCACCAGGTCGAGGGTGTGGACCGGCTTGACCTTCAGCCAGGAGGCGCCGCGACGGCCCGCGCTGTAGGGCGCGTCCAGGGCCTTGACGACGACGCCCTCGTGGCCGCGCCGGAGCGTTTCGGCGAGGAATTCCTCGGCCGCGGGCACGTCGTCGGGGCCGGCGGCCACGGTGCGCCGTACCCGCATCGGCTCGGGGACCAGCCGGGCCAGCTCGGCGTGGCGTTCGGCGAACGGCAGGTCGAGCAGGTCGCGGCCGTTCACGGACAGCACGTCGAAGAAGACGGGGGAGACGGGCACCGCCGCCGCGGCCGTGGCCACGTCCACCCGGGAGCCCACGCGGCCCGCCGTCTCCTGGAACGAGCGCGGCCGGCCGCTCGCGTCCAGGGCGATGACCTCGCCGTCCAGGACGAAGCGCTCCCCGCGCAGCTCCAGCGCGGCCGACGTGACCTCCGGCAGCCGGTCGGTGATGTCGTCCAGGGTGCGGGTGTAGAGGCGGACGGCGTCGCCGTCGCGGTGCACCTGGACGCGGATGCCGTCGAGCTTCTCCTCCACCGCGCAGACGCCCAGCTTGCCGACCGCCTCGGCGACCGAGCCGGCGGTGTGCGCGAGCATGGGGTGCACCGGGCGGCCGACGGTGAGCCGGAACCGGTCCAGCGACCCGGGCCCGTCCGCGAGCAGGGCCCGCGCCACGTCCTGGAGGGACCCGGCGAGCATCACCGCGCGGCGCACGTCCGCGGGCGGCGCCCCGGTCGCCTCGGCGAGCCCTTCCACCGCCAGCGCGTCCAGGGCGCCCTGCCGGACCTCACCGGTGATCAGCCCGACCAGGAAGCGCTGCTCCGCCTCGGTGGCCGCGCCCATCAGCTCGCCGACCAGCCGGGAGCGCTCGGCCCGGGAGCCGGGCCCGCTCACCGCGCCGATCCCGGTCAGCCGGGCGTCCACCTCGCGCACCGTCAGGCTCGGCGCGTCCGCCGGGGGCACCCGGCGCCCGAGCGCCTGCCAGCCGATGCCGAGCCGCCCCTGCGGCAGCCGGCCGGCGAGGTAGGGGATGACCACGGGCACGTCGTCGGCCTCCGCCTCCCGGAACAGCTCCGCGAGCAGCGCGATCTTGCGGGACCGCGCCGAGGTGGCGGCGACCTCCCGGGACACGTCGGCGAGCCGGGCCAGCAGCATGCAGTCATGGTGCACCGCGACGGCGGGGTCTACACCCGCACCGCCGCGTCCAGGTCGGTCATCAGCAGGTCGCCGTTGATGGTGGCGCCCGCCCGGTAGCCGCCGCTCGCGGCGTTCACCACCTGCTCGCCGAAGCCCGTCGCGTTGCCCGCGGCCCACACGCCCGGCACGCTCGTCAGACCGGTCGCGTCGACCACCGGGTAGGCGCCGAACGGGGTCTCGTGGAACGCGGCGCCGAGCTGCCGCAGCAGGGAGGTCTGCGGGACCGGGCGCGGCGCGACGAACACCACCGAACGGGCGTGGGCGCTCCCGTCCGCGAGCCGCACGCCGGTGATCCGGTCGTCCTCGACCACCACCTCCGCCACCTCGCCGGAGACCACCTCGACCCCGGCGGCGGCCAGCCTGCGCAGGTCGTCGTCGGACAGCTCGCTCTCGGCGACCCGGTGCAGGAAGAACGTCACGTCCTTGGACCACTGGGTCACCATCAGCGCCTGGTGCGCGCTCAGGTGGCTGGTGGCCAGTACTCCGAAGGCCTGGTCGCGGACCTCCCAGCCGTGGCAGTACGGGCAGTGCAGCACGTCCCGGCCGAACCGCTCGGCAACCCCGGGGACGTCGGGCAGCTCGTCCTTGAGGCCGGTGGTGATCACCAGCCGCCGGCCGCGCACCGTGCGCCCGCCCGCCAGGGTCACCGCGAATCCCCCGTCGACCCGGGCGGCGGCCACCGCCCGGTCCCGGACCGGCTCCACGCCGTACCGGGCGATCTCCTCGCGGCCGACGGCGAGCAGTTCGGCCGGCGGCATGCCGTCCCGTGACAGGAAGCCCTGCATGTGCGCGGCCGGCGCGTTGCGCGGCTCGCCCGCGTCGACCACCAGGGTGCGGCGCCGGGCGCGGCCCAGGACGAGCGCCGCGGACAGACCGGCCGCCCCGCCGCCGACGACGATCACTTCGTAATCGGTCTCTTCGGTCATCGTGACCACCTCCACCCACAACGTCGTCCATGAGCCACGGGATTGACAAACCGCTTTGCCGAAACTGCAATGGCGGGCATGACGACGGACGAGGTTCTCTCGGAAGTGGGGCCGCGGCTGCGGCGGATCCGCAAGGAGCGCGAGGTGACCCTGGCCACGCTCTCGGAGGCGACCGGCATCTCGGTGAGCACGCTCTCGCGGCTGGAGTCGGGCCTGCGCAAGCCCAGCCTGGAGCTGCTGCTGCCGATCGCGCGGGCCCACCAGGTGCCGCTGGACGAGCTGGTGGGCGCACCGCCGGTCGGCGACCCGCGGGTGCGCAGCAAGCCGATCGTGCGGCACGGTCGCACGTACTGGCCGCTCACCCGGCAGCCCGGCGGGCTCCAGGCCTTCAAGGTGCTCGTGCCCCGGCGCACGGAGGAGCCGGAGCCGCGCACCCACGAGGGCTACGAGTGGCTGTACGTCCTCTCCGGCCGGCTGCGGTTCGTGCTGGGCGAGCACGACATCGTGATGGGGGCCGGGGAGGCGGCCGAGTTCGACACCCGGGTGCCGCACTGGTTCGGGTCGACGGGGGAGGGGCCGGCGGAGTTCCTCAGCCTCTTCGGGCCGCAGGGGGAGCGGATGCACGTGCGCGCCAAGCCGGCCCGGCCGTGAGGGAGGCCACCGCCGCGGAGCGTCGCGGACGCATTCGTCCCCTGCGTCCCCGAGGAAGCCGTTCCGGGGTGCGCGCCCACCCCGTCCAGCCGTGACGGACGCGACTGTTCCCCGATCGTCAAGCGACCGCTTAGTATGCGATCGACCCGGTCGGACGACGAAGTCGCGTGGAGGCCCTTCATGCAGGCATGGCAGGTGCACGAGAACGGCGAGCCGAGCGAGGTGATGCGCCTTGCGGACGTGGCGCCGCCGACGCCCGGCGACGGCCAGGTCCTGCTGCGGGTACGCGCGGCGAACATCAACTTCCCGGACGCGCTGATGTGCCGGGGCCACTACCAGGTGAAGCCCCCGCTGCCCTTCACGCCGGGCGTCGAGGTGTGCGGCGAGACCGAGGACGGGCGCCGGGTCATCGCCACCCCGCTGCTGCCGTACGGCGGCTTCGCCGAGTACGCCGTCGCGGACGCCGCCGCCCTGCTGCCGGCGCCCGAGGCGCTGGACGACGCGGAGGCCGCCGCCCTCCACATCGGCTACCAGACGGGCTGGTTCGGCCTGCACCGCCGGGCCCGCCTGGAGGCCGGCGAGACGTTGCTCGTGCACGCCGCCGCCGGCGGGGTCGGCAGCGCGGCCGTGCAGCTCGGCAAGGCCGCCGGCGCCACCGTCATCGGTGTCGTCGGCGGCTCCGGCAAGGCGGCCGTCGCCCGCGAACTCGGCTGCGACGTGGTGATCGACCGGCGCGCCGAGGACGTCGTGGCGGCGGTGAAGCAAGCCACCGGCGGACGCGGCGCCGACGTCGTCTACGAGCCGGTCGGCGGCGCGGCCTACGCCCAGTCCGCCAAGACGGTCGCCTTCGAGGGGCGGATCGTGATCGTCGGCTTCGCCAGCGGCACCATCCCGAGCCCGGCCCTCAACCACGCCCTCGTGAAGAACTACTCCATCCTCGGCCTGCACTGGGGCCTGTACAACACCAAGAACCCCAAGCTGGTCGCGCACTGCCACGAGCAGCTCACCGAACTCGCCGCCCGCGGCGCGATCAGGCCCCTGGTGAGCGAGCGGGCCCCCCTGGGCGACGCCGCAGCGGCCGTCCAGCGGGTCGCCGACGGGGTGACGACCGGCCGGGTCGTCGTCGTCCCCGAACACGCGTCCGGGGGCGCACCCGCGGGCGCCGCACCCGAGAACGGAGCCGTCGCATGACCGACGCCGAAGACCTGCGCCGCCGCACCCGGGACCTGCTGGCCGCGCACCCGCCCGCGACCACCGGGCGCGCGGAGTTCCTGCGGGCCCGCTTCGACGCCGGACTGGCCTGGGTGCACTTCCCCGAGGGCCTCGGCGGACTCGGCGCGCCGCGCTCGCTCCAGGCGGTCGTGGACGCGGAACTGGAGGCCGCCGGCGCACCCGACAACGACCCGCGCCGCATCGGCATCGGCCTCGGGATGGCCGCGCCGACCATCCTGGAGTACGGCACCGAGGAGCAGAAGCGCCGGTTCCTGCGGCCCCTGTGGCTGGGGGAGGAGGTCTGGTGCCAGCTGTTCAGCGAGCCGGGCGCCGGTTCCGACCTGGCCGCCCTCGGCACCAGGGCCGTGCGGGAGGGCGACGAGTGGGTCGTCGACGGGCAGAAGGTGTGGACGTCCAGCGCGCATCTCGCCCGCTGGGCCATCCTCATCGCCCGCACCGACCCTGCCGTGCCCAAGCACCGGGGCATCACGTACTTCGTCTGCGACATGACCGACCCCGGCGTCGAGGTCCGCCCGCTGCGCCAGATCACCGGCGAGGCCGAGTTCAACGAGGTGTTCCTCACCGGCGTGCGCATCCCCGACGCCCACCGCCTCGGCGACGTCGGCGACGGCTGGCGCGTCGCGCAGACCACCCTCAACAACGAGCGCGTCGCCATCGGCGGCATGCGCCTGCCCCGCGAGGGCGGCATGATCGGCCCGGTCGCGAGGACCTGGCGCGAACGCCCCGAACTGCGCACCCACGAACTGCACCAGCGCCTGCTGACGCTGTGGGTCGAGGCCGAGGCGGCCCGCCTCACCGGCGAACGCCTGCGCCAGCAGCTCGTCGCCGGCCAGCCCGGCCCCGAGGGCGCCGGCATGAAACTCTCCTTCGCCCGCCTCAACCAGGAGATCAGCGGCCTGGAGGTGGAACTCCGGGGCGAAGAGGGCCTGTTGTACGACGACTGGACCATGCGCCGCCCCGAGCACGTCGACTTCACCGGCCGCGACGCCGGTTACCGCTATCTGCGCGCCAAGGGCAACAGCATCGAGGGCGGGACCAGCGAGGTCCTGCTGAACATCGTCGCCGAGCGCGTCCTCGGGCTGCCCGCCGAGCCGCGCACCGACAAGGACGTCGCATGGAAGGACCTGGCCCGATGAGCGCACAGCCGGACCTGCTGTACTCGCCGGAGGAAGAGGCACTGCGCGCCGCCGTCCGGGACCTGCTCGCGGACCACTGCGACGCGGCGCGCGTCCTCGCCCGCGCGGAGTCGGACGCGCCCCACGACCTGTCGCTGTGGAAGGCGCTCACCGAGGGCATGGGCCTCGCGGGCCTCCTGGTGCCGGAGGCGCTGGACGGCCAGGGCGCCACGCACCGCGAAGTCGCCGTCGTGCTGGAGGAACTGGGCCGGGCGGTCGCGCCGGTGCCGTTTCTGACCAGCGCCGTCGTCGCCACCGAGGCGCTGCTGGCCTGCGGCGCCGACGACCTGCTCACCGAACTGGCGTCCGGCGCGTCGGTCGGCGCGCTGGCCGTCGGGCTGCACACCGCCCCGGACGCCGCGTTCCCGACCGTCCACGCCGAGAACGGCACCCTCCGCGGCGAGCTGACCGGCATCGCCGACGCCGCCGTCGCCGACATCCTGCTGGTCCCGGCCGACGACGGCGCGCTCCACGCGGTCGCCGCCTCCGACGCCGCCGTCACCCCGCGCACGTCCCTCGACCTGACCCGCCCGGTGGCCACCGTGCGGCTCGACGGCGCACCGGCCCGCCGCCTGGGCGACTCCGGACCCGCGGTGCGCCGTGCCCTGCGCGCCGCCGCCGGACTGCTCGCCTCCGAACAACTCGGGCTCGCCGACTGGTCGCTGACCGAGACGGTGCGCTACCTGAAGGAGCGCAAGCAGTTCAACCGGCCCGTCGGCGGCTTCCAGGCGCTCAAGCACCGGCTCGCCCAACTGTGGCTGGAGACCGTCACCCTCCGCGCCACCGCCCGCGCCGCCGCCGACGCCCTCGCGCGCGGCGACGACGACTCCGAGACGGCGATCGCGGTGGCCGTCGCCCAGGCCTACGCCGCGTCCGTGGCCGTACGGGCCGCCGAGGAGGCGCTCCAACTCCACGGCGGAATCGGGATGACCTGGGAACACCCGGTGCACCTCTACCTCAAGCGGGCCAAGGCCGACTCCCTCGCCTACGGCACGGCCGGCGCCCATCGCGCCGCCCTGGCCGACCTGGTGGACCTCCGGGCCCCCTGAACCGACGGCCGCGCCGACCACGGGGAAAGCCCGTCCCACCAGGGGCGGGCTTTTCGGTGCGCTCACGGCCGGCGAAGTGAACTCATGGCGGCGGTCAGGCCAACACCGGTCCCGCACCTGCCTGTTGAGCCGAACGGAATCGCATACTCCCTGGAGATCCGTCCGGCCTGTCAGGGAGGCAGAGCATGGCCCTCACCACCACCCGCCGCAGAGCCCTCACCACCCTCGGCGCCGCCCTCGCGGGCGCCGTCGCCCTGCCCGGCGCGACCGCGCTGGCCAGTGACCGGGGGCGCCACCCCCGTCCGCTGTGGCGCGCTCACGCCCACAACGACTACGAGCACCCGCGCCCCCTCCTGGACGCCCTCGACCACCGCTTCGGCAGCGTCGAGGCCGACATCCACCTCGTGGGCGACCAGCTCCTCGTCGCCCACGACCCCGAGGATCTCGACCCCGCCCGCACCCTGGAGTCGCTCTACCTCGACCCGCTCGCCGCCCGCGTCAGGGCCCACCACGGCCGGGTCCACCGCGGCCACCGCGGCTCCCTCCAGCTGCTCATCGACCTCAAGACCGAGGGCGCCTCCACGTACCTCGAACTCGACCGTCGTCTGCGCCGCTACAAGCACCTGTTCACCACGTACGCGCACGGCCGGGTCTTCCCCGGTCCCGTCACCGCCGTCGTCTCCGGCCACCGCGCCGCCCGCGCGCCCATGGAGGCGCAGACCCTGCGTCACGCGTTCTACGACGGCCGCCTCGCCGACCTCGGCACCTCGGCGCCCGCCTCCTTCGTCCCGCTGATCAGCGACAACTGGACGCTGAACTTCACCTGGCGGGGCGAGGGCGCCTTCCCCGAGACCGAGCGGCAGAAGCTGCGCACCATCGTGCAGGCGGCCCACTCCCGAGGGCAGAAGGTGCGCTTCTGGGCCACCCCCGACATGCCCGGCCCCGCCCGCGACGCGCTGTGGGGCGAACTGGTCGCCGCCGACGTCGACTTCCTCAACACCGACGACCTGAGCGGACTGGAGGCGTTCCTGGACGCCCACGCCTTGGTGTGACACCACACGTTCGGTGGACAGGTCAGCCGCCCGGACGAACCCTCCGCTACGCCACACTTGCGGCCGAACGCCGTGAATCAGACGTGGCGGCGTGGCGGAGGAGGTTGACGATGGCCGTTTCCATCTCTGTGGTGCTGCTGCTCCTGATCCTCGCGGTGATCTTCGTGCGCAGCGGCGGGCTGAAGTTCTCCCACGCGTTGGTCTGCCTGCTGCTGGGCTTCTACCTCGCCGGTTCGAGCGTGGCCCCCACCATTCACAGCGGCATCACGGCCACGGCCGAACTGGTGGGGAGCCTCAGCCCCTGATCGGCGGCGGGAGGGGGCGAGGCCGAGGGCGACGGTCGCCTCCGGCGTCGCACCGGTTCCGGGAGTTCGGCGGGCTCGGGACGGTGCGGTGCCGCGGTGCCGCGGTGCCGCGGTGTCGGGGTGCCGGGGTGCTGCGGTGGTGCCGTGATGCGCTCCGGCGCACTGAGCAGCACGCGTCACGTGCCGTCGGCCACGCCGGCCGTCGAGCCCGGGCGGCGGCCGCCCGCAGGCCGCCCGGGTGCGGGTGCGGCGTGGCGTGCGGCACCGACGCCGTGCGGGCTGCACGGCGGCAGCCGTAGGGCGCCGCCGCCTCCTGGCCAGGGCGAGCGCGCCGACGGAGTCGGCCGGTAGGCGTACTGGTGCAGTCCGCGAGCGGCAGGCACGCCTCGGGCGTGGTTCCCCGCCGACCGGCGGCCCGCGCCGCAACGCCCCGGGACAGTGCAGACCGGGGACACGGCGGCCTGTGTGGCGAGCGCCGAGGCAGCCGCCGGTAACCCCCTGCGGTGCCGAGCCGTCCCGCCGTCTGACGAGGCTTCAGCCATCTTCCCGAGGCTTCGTCACGGGCGCAGGCGTCCCGGACGGCATGGTCCGGCAGGGCGACGGACGGGCAGGCCGGGAGCGGACGGGCAGGCCGGGAGCGGACGGGCGAGGCGCCGGGAGCGGGACCGTCTGACGGCGGGTTCGGCCTGTTCGTGGGACGCCCCGAGCCGCGGCGGGTGATGGGCGGCGGTGACGCGCGACACGGGTGGCGGGCGGCGGACGCCGGGCCGTGGCCGCCCCCCACCAGGTGGCACACGCGCACCGGACGGCGGAGTATGAAAACGGGCCGCGAAGGGCACTCGGCCGGCGCTGACCGGCGGAAGGAAGGTCGTGGTCATGTCGCCGATGACGTTCTCCGCGCTGCCTCTGCCCCGGCCCCGCTGGGAACGGGCCCTGGTGACCGGCGGCGCGGGATTCCTGGGCTCGCACCTGTGCGAGCGGCTCCTCGACGGCGGGATCGACGTCGACTGCGTGGACGACCTGTCGACGGGGTCCCGCGACAACGTCCGCCACCTGACCGGACGCCCCGGCTTCCGGGTCCTCGAACTCGACGTCACGGGCCCCGGCCTCGACGCCCTCGCGGGCCCGTACCACCTGGTGCTGCACTTCGCCGGACCGGCCGCGCCGTCGGACCCCGGGTACCGGCCCCTCATCGCGCTCGACACCGCCCGCCTCGGCACCCGCAACGCGCTGACCCTCGCAGAGCGGTCCGGAGCACGGTTCCTCCTCGGCTCCGCCTGCCAGGTCTACGGCGACCCCGAGGAGCATCCGCAGAGCGAGGAGTACTGCGGCCACCTCGACCCCGTCGGCCCGCGCAGCGCCCACGACGAGGCCACCCGCTATGCCGAGGCCCTCACCACCGCGTACGCCACCGCCCACTGCGCCGACGCCGGAATCGTGCGCGTGTTCAACACCTACGGTCCCCGGATGCGGGCGGACGGCGGCCGGGCCGTGCCCACCTTCGTCCGGCAGGCACTCGCCGGGCAACCGCTCACCATCGAGGGCGACGGCCGCCAGACCCGGTCGTTCTGCTACGTCGACGATGTCGTCGACGGCGTGCTCAGGGTCGCCGCCGGCCGGTCCGTACGGCCCGTGAACATAGGCGGCGACGAGGAGACGACCGTGCTGGACCTGGCCCGCAGGGTCCTCGCGCTGACCGGAGCCCGTTCGACCGTGCGGTTCGGCCCCGCCCGCCCGCACGACCCCGCGCGTAGGCGGCCCGTCACCCACTACGCCCGGGAGATCTTCGGCTGGAGTCCCGGAGTCGGCCTCGACGACGGGCTCAAGCGGACCATCGCCCACTTCGCGGAACAGCCCCCGCCGCCCGGCCGGACGGAGCCGCTGCGGTGAAGGCGCTCGTCGTGCGCCCCGACGGCTTCGCGGGCGTGCTGCTGGCCGGGCCCGCCGTGCGCGCCGTGGCCACCCTGGCCTCCCGGGTGACGGTGATGTGCGGCCCCGACGGCGCGCCCGCCGCCCGGCTGCTGCCGCACGTCGACGACGTCCTCGTCTGGGACGCGCCCTGGGAACCGCCCGGGCGCGACGGCGAGGGCCGTCTGCGGCGCCTGCGCGAGGCGGGGTACGACGTGGCGCTCGTCCTCCCGCCGGAGGCGCACGACCCGCTGCCCACGGCACGCCTGCTGCGACGGGCGCGGGTCGCGAGGATCGGCGCGCGGCTCACGGGCGGGCAGCGAGCGGAAGGGGCGGGCGGATCCGGTCACGTCGGCCCCGGCCCGGCGCGCGCCGACGGACAGGCCGGCCCCATCGACGTCGGCCACCGTCTCCCGCCGGACCGGCCGGACGCCGAGGCCGCCCTCGACACGGCGGCGGCCATGGGCTTCGCGCCCCGGCCCGGCGACGACGGACGGCTGCGCGTGGTCCCCGCCCCGGACACCACCGGCCTCACCGGAAACGGCCCGTACGTAGTGGTCCACCCCGGTTCCTCCTGCGACCCGGACCGCTGCCGCGAGACGGTCGCGCTGCTCGCCGACGCCGGACACCGCGTCGTCGTCACCGGCGGTCCCGGGGACCGCGCCACGACCCGGTTCGTCGCCGACGGGACGGCGGTCGACCTCGGCGGCCGTACCGACCCCCGGCGCTTCGCCGGCGTGCTGCGCGCCGCCGACGCCGCCGTCACCGGCAGCGCCGGAGCCGCCCTGCTGACGGCGGCCACCGGGACACCGGTCGTCGCGCTCACCGACCGGCCGCTGCCGCCCAAGGCCCCCGGCGTCCGGCTCGACCCCGGCGGCACCACCGCCCGGGACGTGCGGGACGCCGTACGGAACATCCTCGCGCAGGGAGCGTGACGGCCGGCGCCGCCGCTCCGCGAACCACTACCGCGCGCCTCCAGGAGGTGGCCCATGCCCGACCCCTTCGCCGCCCCGAACTCCGCCCGCTGCGCAGGCCGCCCGGCCCGCGTCACGGTCGCCGTGATCACCCGCGACCGCCGGGACGGCCTGCTGCGCACCCTGGACCGGCTCGCCGCGCTGCCCGAACGGCCCCCGGTCGTCATCGTGGACAACGGCTCCACGGACGGGACGGTGACCGCGGCCCGGGCCCACCCGGTGCGGGCGCGCGTGGTCGCCGCCGGGCGCAACACCGGCGCGCTCGGCCGCAACCTCGCCGTCCGGCACGCGGCCACCCCGTACGTGGCCTTCAGCGACGACGACTCCTGGTGGGCGCCGGGCGCGCTGGACCACGCGGCCGACCTCTTCGACGCGCACCCGCGCCTCGGCCTGCTGGCCGCCCGCACCCTGGTCGGGCCCCTCGCCACCGAGGACCCGCTGAACTCCGTGCTGGCGACCTCGCCCCTGCCGCCCGCCGACGACCTCCCGGGCCGCCCGGTCCTCGGCTTCCTCGCCTGCGCGGCCGTCGTCCGGCGGCAGGCCTTCCTCGACGCGGGCGGCTTCCACCGGGTGCTGTTCTTCGGCGGCGAGGAGAGCCTGCTCGCCTACGACCTCGCCGCCCGCGGCTGGGGCGTCGTCCACGTGCCCACGGTCACCGCCGTGCACCACCCCGACCCCGGCGAACGGCCCGGCCGCTCCGCAGTGCAGCGCCGCAACGCCCTGCTCACCGACTGGCTGCGCCGCCCCCCATCGATCGCCCTGCGGCACACCGGCCGCCTCGTCGCCGACGCCGCCCGCGGCGAGGGGGAAGCCCGGCGCGCGCTGGGCGGCACACTCGCCCGCCTCCCCCGGGCCCTCCGGTATCGCAGGCCCCTGCCCGGCCCGGTCGAACAGGCGGCCCGGCTGCTGGACGACAAGGACAGGACATGACGCACGACACCCCCCGGTCCCGGCCGGCGCGCCCCGGCCTCGCCCCGGCCGCCGACGCCCACGGCCCCGATCCCCGGACGACCGTCGTCATCATCACCCGCAACCGCCGCGCCGAACTGCTGCGCACCCTGCGCACCCTGCGGGCCCTCCCGGAGCGGCCCCGGGTGATCGTCACCGACAACGGGTCCGAGGACGGCACCGCGCAGGCCGTCGCCCGGGAGTTCCCGGAGACGACCCTGCTGCGACCCGGACGCAACCTCGGGGCCGTCGGCCGCAACCTCGCCGTACGGCACACACGCACCCCGTACGTCGCCTTCTGCGACGACGACACCTGGTGGGACCCGGGTTGCCTCCGGCACGCGGCGGACCTCCTCGACGCGCACCCGCGGCTCGCCGCCGTCACGGCGCGCATCGTCGTCGAGCCGTCGGGGGAGGAGGACCCGGTCGTCGCCGAACTGCGCGACTCGCCCCTCACCGGCCCCGACTGGCTGCCCGGCCCCGCCCTCGGCTCGTTCCTCGCCGCGGCCACGGTGATGCGCACCGAGGCCTTCCGGTCCGTCGGAGGCTTCCACCCGGGCCTGTGGATCGGCGGTGAGGAGGAACTCCTGGCCACCGACCTGCTGCGCCGCGGGCACTGGCTGAGCTATGTGCCCGAGCTGACCATCCACCACGCCGCCTCACCGGTGCGGGACAGCACCGAGCGGCGTGTGCTGGGCATCCGCAACACCCTCTGGTTCACCTGGCTGCGGCGCCCCTGGCCGTCGGCGCTGCGGCGGACCTGGTACCTGATGCGCACGGTGCCGCGCGACCGGGCGTCCGTGCGGGCCTTCGGGCGGGCGGTCGCCGGGCTGCCCTGGGTGCTCCGACAGCGCGATCCCGTGCCGGCCGACCTGGAGGCCCGGCTGGTGGCGCTGGAGGAGGCGCGGCGGTCTTCTCCGGCGCGGCGGTACGTCGGCTGAACGACGGGAGGGGGCGGGGGCTTCGGCTGAACGCCGCGCACGGCTGCCCGCACGTGAAGGCGGCCGGGCACGGAGCCCGGCCGCCTTCACGTGCGGTGCGGATCACTTCTCGTTGAAGACGGCCTTGCTCACCTCGGCGGGATTCTCGAACCTCTTCTGCCCGAGGTGCTCGATCCGCTCGGTGACCTCCTTGGGCGCCTTGTTGCTCCGGGCGACCTCCGCGAGCTGATCGCGGTCGGCCGGGTACTCCGCTCCGGACAGGGCTTTCTGCAGGTCAGGGGGGCTGATACCGGCCATGGTTCCTCCATGGTGAAGGATCGGTTTCCTGGGGGGCAGTCCTTCAGGGCACCGGGTGCCCGTCCCGCCCGTCCGGGTAACACGCCCCTGCCGGGCATTGTCCGCCGCCCTTGTGAGCAAGTGCACAAGCTTCTCCAAGTTGCTTGTCCCTGGCGTGACTTGGGGGTTCGCCGCCCTCGGGGGCGAAGGCGCGGGCGACCAGGGTGAAGTCCCGTCTGCCACGATGGGCGCCGCCGTACTCCGGGGTCCGGGTACGGAAGCCTCCACGACCGCCTCTTCGGGCGTCGCGGCAGGCCCGCCGGACCCGGGTGGAGCGACCGCGCAGCGCAGCCGGTCCCTCACAGCTCCCGCGGACGGCCGTCCACCCCGACCGTGTCCCCCGGGACCCCGCTCCATCCGAGTACACCTGTGCCTTCTCTTCCCGCCCCCGCCGTGTCCGCCTCCGCGCCGCGGGCCGCCGACCGGTCGCCCTGGCGGTCCCTGCGGTACCGCAGCATGCGCTGGTGGTCCCTGGCGAACTTCGTCTCGAACGCCGGTACGTGGATGCAGCTCACGGTGCAGAACCTGCTCGTGCTGCAGATCACCGGTTCGGCCGCCGCGACCGGTCTGTCCGTGTCCGTGCAGGCCGCCCCCGCGCTGCTGGTGAGCCTCGTGGGCGGCGCGGCCGTCGACCGCTGGCCCCGCAAGCCGACGGCCCTGGTCAGCCAGGCGCTGCTCGGCCTCGTCGCCCTGGTGACGGCCGCGCTGGTGGCGACAGGCCGGCTCGACCTGACCGTGCTGCTCGTGCTGGCGGCGGTCACCGGCACCATCGCCACCGTCGACGGGCCCGCCTGCGCCCTGCTCGGCAACGACCTGGTCCCCGCCGAGGACGTGCCCTCCGCCATCGGCGTGGGGTCCCTGGTGCACAGCGCCGGCCGGCTCGCGGGCACGGCCTTCGCCGGGGTGGCGGTCGGCTTCCTGGGCACGGCCGCCGCCTATGCCGCCAACGGGCTGTCGTTCCTCTTCGTCGCCTCGGTGGTGCCGTTCCTGCGACCGGCGGCGGGGGCGGTGACGGTGGCGGGGAGCAAGGGCCCGACGAGCGGGCAGAAGGCGAGGACCGGGAAGAGGGTCAGGATCGGGAAGAAGGCGAAGGGCCTTCCGGACACCGTCCCCTTCATCCCCGCGCAGCGCGGCTCCGAGCCGGCCCGCGAGGACCTGCAGCGCGGCTCCGAGCCGGCCCGCGAGGACCTGCAGCGCGGCTCCGAGCCGGCCCGCGAGGACCTGCAGCGCGGCTCCGAGCCGGCCCGTGAGGACCTCACCGTGCGGCAGGGCCTGGTCTTCTTCCTGCGTCGTCCCCGGCTGGTCGCGCTCGCCGGCATCACCGGCGTCAGCGCCGTCTTCGGGCGGAACTACGGGCTCACCCTCGCCGTGCTCGTCACCGGCCCGCTCGCGGGCGGCGCCGGGGAGTTCGGCACGGTGTCCACGGTCCTCGCCGTCGGCGGCATCGTCGGCGCGGTGCTCGGCGCCAGGCTGCGCCGGCCATCGGTGCGGCTGGTGGGCGCCCTCGCCGCCACCGGCGGTCTGCTCCAGGCCGTGGCGGGGCTGTCGCCCTCGCTCGCCGTGCTGCTGGTGCTGGTCCTGCCCATGGCCGTCGTGGAGTCCGTGTCCGACACCGCCGGCACGACCGTGCTGCAGACCGATCCGCCGGCGCAGCTGCGCGGCCGGGTGCTCGGGGTGTGGGGCAGCATCAGCACCGGGTGGGGGCTGGCCGGGCCGCCCGCGCTGGGCCTGCTCATGGAGTGGGCGGGAGCGCGCGGCGCCCTGACCGCCGGCGGCCTGGTCATCGCCGGTTCGATCGCGGCGGGGTACCTGCTGCGGGAGCGCAGGACGCCCGTGCCGGTCACCGTGCGCACCGAGGAGCGCGGCGGAGCGGCGCAGCCCGAGCTCAGCACGGCGGCCTGACGCCTCAGCCGCTCGTGGCCGTCGGTACCGGGTGAGGGCGGGGGTGCGGCTGCGGCTCGGGTCGCGGCAGTGTGCGCACCGCCGTCAGCACCTCGTCGACCGTGATCCTCAGCAGGCGCTCGTCCGGACGCCGGCCGTGCGCGTCGCCGGGGCGCGGCGAGTCGTCGTCGGGGTGCCACAGCACGCGGTGGCGCCCGTCCGGCGGCGGTCCCCACAGCCGGGGCGCGACCGGTCCGAACAGGACCACCGAACAGGTGCCGAGCGCCGTCGCCAGATGGGCCAGCCCGGTGTCGCCGACCACCACGCAACGGGCCCGCGCGACCAGCGCGGCCAGCTCCGCGAACGGCACGTCGCCGCTGCCGCCGAGAACGGCGGACCGGGGCAGGCCCGCCCCCGTGGCGACGGCCTCGGCGAGCGCGGCCTCGCCCGCCCCCGCGGTCACCACCACCTCGTGCCCCTCCCGACACAGCTCCCGCGCCACCGCAGCGAACCGCTCCGCCGGCCAGCAGCGCGCGGGCGCGTCGGCGCCGGGGTGGACGACCACGGCGCCCGGCGCCGGGGAGGGCGCGTCGGGAGCCGGGACGGCCAGGTCCGCCGGGTCGGCCGGGACGCCGTACCAGCGCAGCAGACGGCACCACCGCTCCCGCTCGTGCTCGTCCTCGCGCCATTCGGGGCCAGGGATGCCGGGGGTGTCCGGGTGGGCGAAGGCGTGGAGACGCGCCGGGCGCAGACGGGCCAGCAGGAGGTGACTGGGCGGTCCGTTGCCGTGCAGGTCGACGGCGAGGTCGGGCGGCGGGCCGTCCCACGGCAGGTCGTCGGGGACGGACCGGCCGGGGGCGTGCGTGGGCAGCAGCCGGTCCACCAGGCCGGTGGCGGCCACCGCGCCGGCCAGCCGCTCGGGCGCGGCGAGCACCAGTTCGTGGTCCGGCAGCCGCCGGCGCAGCGCCCGCAGCGCGGGCACCGCGGTCAGCAGGTCCCCGAGCCCGAGCGCCCGCAGCACCAGCGCCCGCGGCCGTACGCCGGTCACGACGGCCCCGGCCGCACGGCCGCCTCCGCCGCCCGGCGGGCCAGCAACGTGGTGGAACGCCCGTCCAGGTAGGGCAGGACGACCGCCTGCCCGCCCCAGGCGCGCAGCACCCGAGCCTCAGGCAGCTCCTGCACCGAGTAGTCGCCGCCCTTCACCCACACGTCGGGCCGCAGCCGGCCGAGCAGTTCCTCGGGCGTGTCCTCGTCGAACACGGCGACCGCGTCGACGCTGCCCAGCGCCTCCAACACCCGCACCCGGTCCGCCACATGGTTCAGCGGGCGCCCAGGGCCCTTCAACCGGGCCACGGAGGCGTCGGAGTTGAGACAGACGATGAGGCAGTCGCCGACGCCCCGGGCGCTCTCCAGCAGACCCACGTGCCCGGCGTGCAGCAGGTCGAAGCAGCCGCCGGTCGCCACGACCGTGCCGCCCCGGGAGCGGACCTGTTCGGCGAGGGCGAAGGCGTCCCGGACCGGCGTCTCGGCAGTGGCCGGGGCGGTCGCGGTTCGCCACAGCGCCGGATTTCCGGCGCCGCCCTCCGACACGAACGCGGCGGCCTCGGCGACGCCCCGCTGCACGGCCTCCTCCGGCAGCGCGCCGTCGGCCAGGGCCGTCGCGGTCGCGGCGGCGAAGCAGTCGCCCGCGCCGCACGGATCGCCGACGGCCCGGAAGGGCGGCGGGATGAGCATCGGCGTTCCGGCCCCGGGACGGGCCAGCAGCACCCCGCGCTCCCCGAGCGTCACCGCCACGCCCGCCGCCTGCCAGCGCTCGGCCAACTCGGTCCCGCGCTCGGCGTGCGCGCGCAGCGAGTCGCCCTCACCGGGGCACAGCCCGCGCGCCTCCGACGCGTTCGGCGTCACCAGCCGGGCGCCCCGAACCGGCGTGTCCCCCTTCGGATGGGGGTCCCACACCAGGGGTGTGCGCGGAGTGACGGCGGCCAGATGCTCACGCACGGCGCTCACCGTGTGCCGCCCGTAGTCCGCGACCAGCACCGCATGGGCCTGCCGCAGCGCCTCGCGCACCGCGTCGTCGGGCTCGCCGGGCGTGCCGCCGCCCCGGTCTATCCGCACCAGGGGACGGCCACTGGCCATCACCCGGGTCTTGACCGGCAGACTGCCCGTCAGCGGGATCTCCACCAGCCGGACCCGGCCGCGCAGCTCCCGGCGCACCGCCTCGCTGGCGGCGTCGTCGCCGAGCGCGGTCACCAGGGTCACCTCACGGCCGCCACGGGCAGCCAGCGCCGCCGCGAGGCCCGCCCCGCCCGGGTGCCGCCGGTCGCGCGTCACATCGACGACCGGCGCGGGGGCGTCCGGCGCCAGCCGGGAGGCGACGCCCTCGATGTCCTCGTCGAGCAGCACGTCCCCGACCACGACGAGCGGTCGCGGGCCCTTCACGACGCCCTCCGGCGGGCGGCGACCGGCCGGGCCGCGAGGGCGCCCGCCGCGGAACCGCCGCGCGGGGCGACGGCCGCGTCGAAGGCCTCGCAGAGCAGATGCACGGCGACCAGATGGGCCTCCTGCACGGTGGCCGTGGTGTCGCCGACGATGCTCAGCGTCTCGTCCGCCGCCTCGGCCAGGGGGTTGGGGCCGGGCCCGGTCATCGCCCACACGCGCAGACCGGCCGACCGGCCGGCCACGGCCGCGCTGATCAGGTTGGCGCTGCGGCCGGACGTGGACAGCAGCACCAGGACGTCGCCGGGCCGGCCATGGGCGGCCACCTGGCGGGCGTACACCTGGTCGAATCCGTAGTCGTTGCCGAGGGCGGTCAGACTGGAGGTTTCCGCGTGCAGGGAGATCGCCGAGTACGCCGGGCGCTCCTTGCGATAGCGGCCCACCAGCTCGGCGGTCAGATGCTGGGCCTGGGCGGCGCTGCCGCCGTTGCCGGCCGCGAGCAGCCGGCCGCCGGCGGGCAGGACGGCGGCGAGCCGCCCGCCCCAGTCGGCGATGCGGGCCAGGCCGCCGTCCCGGCGCAGCCGGAGGAGCGCCTGCTCCAGCGACCGGCAGTGCAGTTGCGCGGCTTCGAGGGCGGGGACCGCCGGGGAAGGTGAGGATTCGGTCATGCTGGTCGGGCGTGCCGCGTCGCTCGGGACGGCGGCCGGGCCCACACCTCCTTCGGACGTCGGTGCTCCGGGGGTCGTCGGAACGCTTGTCGGGGGTCGGGGCCGGGGCCGTGGCCCGGTGGGTGGAGGGATCAGTCGTCAGGGGGGTCGGGGATGGGACCGGGTGGCTTTCGGGAGCGGACGGGGCGGCCGAAGGGGTGCCCGGGCGGCTCGGGGCCGGCGTCACACCACCTCCGTAACGGCCGACCGGGCGTCCAGGACGGCGCAGTACACGGCCTCCGTCTCGGCCGCGACGCGCCCCCAGCCGTACCTGCGCAGCACCCGTCGCCGCCCGGCCGCGCCGCACGCCTCCCGTGCCTCGGGGCGCGAGAGGAGATCGGCGACCGCGCGGGCGAGGGACTGCGGGTCGCGGGGCGGGACCAGGCGGCCGGTCGCCGGGTCCGCGACGGTGTCGAGGTGGCCGCCGACCGCGCTCGCGACGACCGGCCTGCCGCAGGCCATCGCCTCCAGCGGCACGATGCCGAACGGCTCGTAGTCCGCCGGGCACAGCACCACGTCCGAGCCCCGCAGCAGCGCGGGAACCTGTCGGCTGGACACCCCGCCGGTGAAGTGGACCCGGTCGGCGACGCCGATCCGCCGCGCGATGCCGCGCAGTCGGCGCACTTCCGGATCGTCGCCCAGCCGACCCCGTGGCGGGCCGCCCACCACGAGGAGTTCGGTGTCGGGCAGCAGGGCCAGCGCGGCGACGGAGACCGCCGTCCCCTTGCGCGGGACCAGCCGGCCCAGCTGGATCAGCCGGTGGCGCTGCGTGCGGTGCCGGGCGGCCGGACCGCGCGGGGTGAACAACTCGGTGTCGACCCCGCACGGCACGATCGCGACCTTGTCCTCCGGGATGCCCATCCGGCCCAGCTCGGCCACCTCGTCGCGGCAGGTGGCGACGACCCGGTCGCAGTCCAGGCCCACCTCGGCCTCGTGCGCGATCCGCTGCGGGGGACTGGTGTCCGCGAGCTGCTGGTGGCGCCGCTTGACGGTGCCGAGCGCGTGATAGGTGTGCAGCAGGGGCAGGCCCAGCGGGCGCGCGGCCCACAGCGAGGCCAGTCCCGACATCCAGAAGTGCGAGTGCACCACGTCGGGCGGACGGGCCCGCCACACCCGGGTCAGGTGACGGGCGAAGTCCTCCATGTACGGCAGGAGTTCGTCCTTGGGTATCGGCTCTGCCGGCCCCGCCTGCACATGGTGCACCTCGACGCCCTCGCGCAGCCGGACCCGCTCGGGCAGGTCCGGGTCGTCGCGGCGGGTGTGCACCGTCACCCGGTGACCGCGGTCGGCGAGGGCGCCCGCGAGCGCGGCGACGTGGACGTTCTGCCCGCCCGCGTCCACGCCGCCGAGCGCGGCGAGTGGACTCGCGTGCTCGGAGACGAGCGCGATGGACAGGGAACCCGGTCCATCGCCGTCGAGGGTGTGCAGCAGGGAACCGACAGATGAGGTCATGAGCACGCCTCCGTCATCACACGCTCCCAGTCGTTCAGGAAGCGCTTGAGCCCGTACCGTCCGAGCGCCGCCTGGCGCGCCCGCTCGCCGTCCTCGGCCGCGGCCTCCGGCTCGTTGAGGTAGTGCCGGGCGGCGCGGGCGAGGACTTCGGGGCGGGTGGACAGGACGCCCGCGCCGGGCGGCACCGCCTCGACCGCCTCCGTGGCGGCCAGCACCACCACCGGCATGCCCAGGTGCATGGCCTCCAGCAGCGAGAGGCCGAGGGAGGTCCAGCGCACCGGGTGCAGATAGAACCGGCGTTCGGCCATGGCCGCGTGCAGCTCGCTCTGCGGGAGGTCGGCGCTGCGGCAGCGCTCCTCGGGCAGGCCGAGATGCTCCGCCAGGCCCTCGGTGCGCATGCCGAAGACGTCCAGCGGCGCCGCCTCGGCGAGCGCGGGCAGCAGATCGGTGCCGGTGTGACGGCCGCGCCGAACCGGTTCGTTGACGACGACGGCCGCGCGGGCCAGCCGCCCCGTGTACTGGTGGCCGGGGTCGACGATGCCGTGCTCGATCACCTCGGTGCGGGTGGTGCCGCAGTCCCAGAACAGCCGGTTGAAGTGCGTGACGTGAACCAGCGTCAGATCGTCGCGGTCGGCGAAGGGATGCCGCGTCGCGGGCACGTCGCCGTCCGGCGCGTTGTGCTCCAGATATACGGCGGGCACGTCGCGTCCGGGCCGGCGGCCCCCCAGCCAGCGCTCGGCGAGCTCCAGTTCGTGCGGACGCTGGAGGACGACGAGGTCGACGTCGGTGTCCGGCAGATCCTCGGGTGTCGCCTCCCGCACCGAGGCAGGCCAGGAGAACGTCACGGCCCGGCCGAGTCCGTCGGCGTCGCGGGCGGGGGTGACCGGAACGAGGTAGGTGTGCGGGCCCTGCACGAAAGCGGTGGTCCAGGAGCCGTGCACATGCCACAGCAGAATGTTCATCGGGTCGCTCCTCGCTCCGTGCCGTCGTGTTCGCTGTCCCGGCCCGAGTGCTTCGACTTCCTCGAGTGATGGAAGTTATTCGTCACCAATGGGTGATTTTGTGATCTTTTCTCCCAAAGTGTCGCCACCGCGGCGAGCACTTCCGCGTCGGCGACCCCGTCGAGACAGGGATGTCCGGGCACCGGGCAGCGACGGGCCCTGCTGCCGGCGCACACCGCGTCCTGGTCCCCGAGCAGCACATGCGGCACGCCGTACGGCCGCCACCGCTCGGCCGGCACCACCGGGGCGAACAGCGACACCACCGGCGTCCCCACCGCGGCGGCCAGATGCGCCGGACCGGTGTTGCCGGACACCGCCACCCGCGCCCCGGCGAGGACGCCCGCCAACTGCCGCAGATCCGTGAGGCCGCCGAGGTCCAGGGCGTGGGCGCCCGCGACGCGCGCGGTCAGCTCCCGCTCCCCGGGCCCGCCGGTGACGACGACCCGGTATCCCGCGGCGGACAGCGCCGCCCCGGCCCGTGCCGCCCGCTCGGCGCTCCAGGCCCGAGCGGGCACCGCCGCCCCCGGATGCAGGACCACATACGGTTCGGATCCCGTGAGATGGGTGGTGTCCGGGGGCGGCGTCACGCGCAGCGCCCCGTCGTCGCCCGGCGGCAAGGCGAAACCGGCGTCCCGCGCCAGGTCCAGGGCCGCCTCGGCCTCGTGCCGGTGCGGCTGCCGGTGGTGCCGCAGGTCGAGCAGCGCGCCCGGGTAGTCCTCGCTGTCGGCCGCCGTCCAGCCGACCTCCGCCAGCTTCAGCAACAGGGCCGTCGGCAAAGGGCTCTGGTGGTACGACACCAGGATCAGGGCGCGGTCGAAGCGCCGGGCGGCCAGGGTCTGGAGCAGCTCCCGGGTGTCCGCGCGGGACACCGGCGCCGGTTCCAGGCCCACCCAGGGGGCGTCGTGCACCAGCACCTCGTCCACGCCCGGCAGCAACTGCCCGGCGCGTGCGCCCTGTGGTCCGCAGAGCAGCGCGGTGTACGACGAACCCGCTGCCACGGCCCGTACGGCGGGGCCGGCGAGCAGCACGTCGCCCGCGCTGTCGAGACGGACGACCAGGGAACGGGGGAGCGTGGAGGAGGGGACCGTCATGACACCTCCGGGGTCCGGAGGACGGCGTCGGCGGGGACGCTGACGCCATCGGCGAGGGCGCCGCTCGCGCGGGCCGTGTCCGCGCGGACTTCGTCCGCCGGGGCCAAGAGGTCCGGGGCGGAGAGGTCCGGGGCGAGGGGGTGCGCGGCGGAGTCTGCGGCACTTCCGGGAGCCAGGGCGAGCCGCACCGCCGTCAGCAGGTCCGGCGCGGTGCACGCGGCGGCTGCCGTCTCCTCGGGGCGGGTCGTCGGCGTCGGCACCAGGACGCCGCGCGCACCGGCGGCCTCCGCGGCGCCCATGTCCGCACCGATGTCGCCGATGACGACCGTCCGTTCCACCGGCGCCCCGAGCCGTGCGCAGGCCGCCAGCACCAGACCCGGCGCGGGTTTGCGGCAGCCGCAGCCCTCGTCCGGACCGTGCGGGCACACGGCCCACACCTCGAACGGGCCCAGCACCTCCTCCACCCGCCGCTGCACCGCCTCCACCTGACGCCGCGTCAGCAGCCCGCGGGCCACGCCGGACTGATTGCTCACCACCCCGACGGGGACACCCCGCGCCCGGACCTCGTCGACGGCCGCGCGCGCCGTCGGCATCGGCTCGACCCGCGCGGGATCGCCGTTGTAGGGCACGTCGGCCACGAGGGTGCCGTCGCGGTCGAACAGGACCGCCGCCGGAAGCCGCCCGCCGACACCGTGGGGGCGGGAGGCGGCGGCGGGCGGCCCGGCGTAGAGCCAGGGCCCGGTCGTGGCGGTCGGGCGACGAGGCGTCATGAGCGCACCCGTTCCCGGTCCTCGTCCGGCCGCAGCGGCACGAGCGGCGGCTCGTCCGGGCCGTGCGCGGTGACCGGCGGGGTGCCGTGATGGACCACCTGCCCGCGCAGCCAGTGCCAGACGGCGACGGGTGGGATGGCCACGCTGGTCAACGCCATGGTGGCGACCTCGTCACGGGTGCGCGGCCCCGGGACGATCCGGGCCAGCGCGAACTCGGCCGTCCCCGCCAGCCACACCGCGGCGCAGACCGAGGCCGCCCGCCGCCGGCGCAGGGCTGCACAGGCCAGCGATGCCGCCGCCGCCCCGGTCACCGCGAGGTGGCGGGGCAGCCGCCCGCGTGGCGCGCCCGCCCGCCGCCACCACGTCGGGCCGTGCAGCCGGGTCATCAGCACGTCGTCGGCGTTGCCCGCCTGGGCGCGCACGGAGACCCACCGGTCGGCCGGACGCACCGGATGGGTCGTGCAGCGTTCCCCGGGGGCGATCTCCCATCCGGCGGCGAGCACCCGCAGCGCCAGATCCGCGTCCTCCCGGAACGCCCGGCGGAAGCGTTCGTCGAAACCGCCGACCGCCTCCAGCGCCGCCCGCCGGTACGCCATGTCCGCGGTGATCCAGCGTGCGGTGGCGAGCCCCGCGGTGTTGCGCTCCCAGTCGGTGGGCCGCCGGTCCGGCGGCAGTGGGACGTCGATCCGCGCGGTGACCGCGCCCGTGCGGGGGTTCGCTGCGGCCAGGTCGAGGGTCAGATCCTCGCCCCAGGACGGACCGGGCACGACGTCGTCGTCGAGGAACACGATCCAGGGCGCCCGCCCGGCCGCCCGCCAGCCGATGTTGCGCGCTGCGGCGGGTCCGCGGGCGCCACCCCGCACGACGGTGGTGAGGGACCGCAGGGACTCGGGCACGTCCAAGGGCGCCTGCGATGCCTCGGGGCGGTCGTCGACGAGGACGATCCGGTCGGGCCGGGGACCGCCCGCCCGGCCGAGCGCACGCAGGCACACGGTCAGGCTGGGGCGGCCCAGCGTCGGGATCACCACCGCGTGGTCGGCCGTGCCCGGCGCCGTTCGCTCCGTCATCAGGCCCTCCCGTCGTCGGCCGTGCGGAAGAGGTCGCCGCGCCGGATCGCGTAGGGACCGATCGCCAGCAGGTCCACCGGGGAGGAGCCGAAGCACTCGAGCGCGTCGCGCGGATCGTCCACCATGGGCCGGCCCGCCGTGTTCAGGCTGGTGTTGACCACCACCGGCAGCCCCGTGCGCCGCTCGAACGCGCTCAGCATGCGCGCCACCAGCGGCTCCCGTTCCGGATCCACGGTCTGGATCCGGGCCGTGCCGTCGACGTGCACGACCGCCGGGATGCGCTCCCGCCACTCGGCGGCCACATCGTGCACGAACAGCATGTACGGGCTGGGCAGCGGCCCGTCGAAGATCTCGCCCGCCCGGTCGGCCAGCACCATCGGCGCCACCGGCCGGAACTGCTCCCGCCCCTTGACGTCGTTGAGGCGTTCCAGATTGCCCGCGTGACCAGGATGGGCCAGCAGCGAGCGATGGCCGAGCGCCCGGGGTCCGTACTCCGAACGCCCCTGGAACCACGCCACGATCGCGTTGCCCGCCAGCGCCTCCGCCACCGTCTCGGCGATGTCCGCGGGCCGCTCGAACGGCACGGCGGCCGTCTTCAGCCACGCCCCCAGCTCGGCGTCGGACCAGTCCCGCCCGAGGTCGGCGCCCGGCATCGGCTCCGGCGCCTCCCCCCTCTCCGCGGTCAGCAGGAGCGCCCCGCCCAGCGCGGTGCCGGCGTCACCGGCCGCCGGCTGCACCCACACCCGGGAGAAGGGGCCCTCCCGTGCGATACGGGAGTTGGCGACGCAGTTCAGCGCGACTCCGCCGGCCAGCGTGAGCACGCTGTGGCGGGTCCGCCCGTGCAACCAGCGCACCAGGTCGAGCAGCGTCTCCTCCAGCACGGCCTGCGCGCTCGCGGCCACGTCCGCGTGCTCCTGCGTCCACGGCTCCTCGGCGCCGCGCGGCGGGCACAGCTCGTGCCAGGGCACCCCGGTGGCGCGGAACCCGCCGTCCCCGGTCGGATGCACATACCGGCGCAGCTCCGCAAGCATCCGCGGGGTGCCGTGCGAGGCGAGCGCCATCACCTTGAACTCGTCGGACGAACGCAGAAATCCCAGATGCTCGGTGAGTTCCTCGTAGACCAGGCCCAGGGAGTGCGGCAGCTCCTGGGCGTGCAGCGCCTCCAGCCGGTCGCCGACGCGGCGGGCCGCCAGGTGGGAGGCCCGTTCCCCGCGCCCGTCCAGGACCAGGACGGAGGAGTCGCCGGCGTCGGGAGCGGCGAACGCGCTGGACGCGGCGTGCGCCATGTGGTGCGGCACGAAGCGCACCTTCGCGGCGTCCAGGCCGGGCAGCGCGGTCGCGAGGAAGTTCGGCGCCTCCCGGGCGTACGTCTGCCGCAGATGGTCCCAGGGGTCGTCCAGTCCCATGGCGTCGGCCGACCGTGCGAGACCGGGGTCGTAGGAGTAGGCGACGGCGTCGAGGTCCTGCGGGCGCAGGCCGGCCCGCCGCAGGCACCATGCGGCCGCCTTCTCCGGCAGTTCCCAGGCGGAGAACGGCACCGGCCGCTTGCCGTGCTTGCGGCGGGAGAACCGCTCCTCCTCGGCGGCCGCGACGGTTCGGCCGTCGATCACCAGGGCGGCGGCGGGGTCGTGGAAGAGGGCGTTGATTCCGAGGATGCGCATGGGGTTCCCAGGTCTCTCGCGTCGTGGTGAGCCGGGCGTGTGCCGGTGGTGGGCGGGGCCGGCTCAGTGGTCGTCTGCGGCCGGTGCGAGGTCCGCGGCACGCGGTTCGCACTCCGCGGTCGCCCGGAACCAGTCGATCGTGCGTCGCAGTCCGTCCTCCGCGCGCACGCGCGGTTCCCAGCCGAGCTTGTCGCGGGCCAGCGTGATGTCCGGGCAGCGGACCGCCGGGTCGTCGGTCGGCCGTTCGATGAACCGGATCTCCGAGGCGGACCCGGTCAGCTCGATCACCAGGCGGGCCAGGTCGAGCATGGTGATCTCGGTGGGGTTCCCGATGTTCACGGGTCCGCGCATGCCGTGCGCCGCCGCCGCGAGGATGCCGCGGACGGTGTCGTCGACATAGCACAGCGACCGGGTCTGGCGGCCGTCCCCCGTGACCGTGAGGGGCTCGCCGCTCAGCGCCTGGCGGACGAAGGTCGGCACGGCACGGCCGTCGTGGCCGCGCATCCGGGGGCCGTAGGTGTTGAACAGCCGCACGATGCAGGCGTCCGTGCCCTCCGCCTCGGCGTGCGCCGTGGTCAGGGCCTCGCCGAACCGCTTGGCCTCGTCGTACACGCTGCGCGGACCGACCGGGTTCACATGCCCCCAGTACCGCTCGTCCTGCGGGTGCTGCTGCGGATCTCCGTACACCTCGGACGTCGACGCCAGCACGAACCGCGCCCCCGACCGGTGCGCCAGCTCCAGCGCGTTGCGGGTGCCGGCGCTGCCGGTCTCCATGGTGTGCAGCGGCAGCCGCAGATAGTCCGCCGGCGAGGCCGGGGAGGCGAAGTGCAGAACAAGGTCGGGCGGCCGCTCTACCGGGAGCCGCTCGGAGACGTCGGCGTGCACGAGCATGAACCCGGGGCGGTCCAGCAGCGGCGAGACGTTCTCCGGGCGGCCGGTGCTGAAGTCGTCCACACAGGTGACCGCGGTGCCCGCGTCCAGCAGGGCCGCGCACAGGTGCGAACCCACGAAGCCGGCGCCGCCGGTGACGACGGCGTGCTCCCAGTCGCGTGAAGAAGTACTGGTCATTCAGGTCTCCTCTGCATGGGCGAGTACCCCTGCCAGCCTCCGCCGCCGAAACGGCCGCGGCTCGGTGGTGTACTGCATCGGAGTGATCCACGGAGCGTGACCGCGCGGGGAACGGGGGCCGGACCGCCCGATCCGCGGGCTCGGGACGCCGGTTTTCCTACCGGCCCCAGCCTGATCCCGGCGGTCCGCCCCGGCGGTCCCCGCCTGCCGTCGTGACCGCCGGGGCGTGGAGACGCACTGCGATGGTGCGCGTCCGAGACCCGTGGAACCATGGGCGTACCCGTCGTCCGCCGGGCCGGTCCCGGCCGGGCGGGACAACCTGGCCGCGACCCGGCACCGGCCCTCTTCCCGCCCGAAAAACCACGTCGGGTGTTTCCCCCGAGTCGCGGAGGCAACCCGTGCCCGAACGCGCGGCGGCGGCCCACCGGGCTCAGGCCCGTCGCCCCGCCCGTGCGCCCCGGACGAACACCCTGCTCAGCGCCACGGAACAGGAGTTCCGGATGACCATGACCACACAGCTTCCGCCGTCCGAACGTCTGGCCCCGCGCATCGGCCTCCTCGGCTCCTACGGCGGCTACAACCTCGGCGACGAGGCGATCCTGACCTGCGTCCTGAGCTGTCTGCGCACCCACCGCCCGCAGGCCCGGCTCGTCGTCTTCAGCCGCAACGCCGAACACACCCGCGCCCACCACCCGTCCGCCGACGAGGTCGTCGACTGGGAGGGCGTCCCGCAGAAGCAGATCCTCGACGTCCTGTCGGGCCTCGACCTGCTGGTCCTCGGCGGCGGCGGCATCCTCTACGACGGCGAGGCGCGCCGCTACCTGCGGCTCGTCGCAGCCGCCCAGGCCCACGGCGTGCGCACCTTCGCCTACGCGGTCGGAGCCGGTCCGCTGCGCGAGGCGGAGGACCGCGAGGCCGTGCGCACCGTGCTGACGGCCATGGACGAGGTCGTCGTCCGCGACGAGGAGTCCCGGCTGGTGCTCGAGGAGGCCGGACTCGAACGCGATCTGGTCGTCACCGCGGATCCGGCGCTGCTGCTGCCGCCGGAACCCTTCACCGAGCAGATGATGCGACAGGAAGGCATTCCCGAGCACAACCGGTTGGTGGGAATGTCGGTCCGCGAGCCGGGCCGGGCCGCGGAGAAGCTCGACGAGAGCGACTACCACGCCCTGCTGGCCGACGTCGCGGACTTCCTGGTGCGCCGTTTGGACGCCCATGTGGTCTTCGTGCCCATGGAACGCCAGGACGTCCACCACGCCCACGGTGTGCTCTCCCGGATGACCGCTCCCGACCGGGGGCGGATCCTGCACAGCGTCTACAGCCCGGGGCAGGTCCTCGGCTTCATGAGCCATCTGGACCTCGTCGTCGGCATGCGCCTGCACTTCGTGATCTTCGCCGCTCTCTCCGGCCTGCCCGTGCTGCCCCTGCCCTACTCGGGCAAGGTCTTCGACTTCGCCCGCCGGATGGGAGCGCCCGCGCTCGTCGGCGTGGCCCGCGAACAGGCCGGGCTGCTGCTGGCCGAGGTGGACCGGCTCTGGGACGAGTTCCCTCAGCGCCGCCCCGACCTCGAGGAACGCATCGCGAGGCTGCGAGCCCTGTCCGAGGAGACCTGCGTGCGCTGCCAGGCGGTGCTCGACACGCTGGACGAGGCCGTCGGCGCCCCCGAGGCGGAGCAGCCCGGGCTGCATCTGCTCAGGCCGGGTACCGGAACCGCGAACTGACCGCCCCCGGACGCGGAACTCCCGGCGGCCCCGCCCGCCGACGCCGGGCGGGCCGCAGCCGGACCCATCAGCCGACGGGAAGAAGCGATGCCGATCCTGGAACGACCGCAACAACCCCGGACGATCACCCTGCCCCCGCGCGACGCCCAGTACGGGGGCCGTACGCAGGTCCTGGTCGTCGGCGGCGGCCCGGCCGGCACCGCCGCGGCCTACGCGGCGGCCGATGCCGGCGCCGACGTGGTGCTGGTGGAGCGGTACGGCTTCCTCGGCGGCAATGCCACGGTCGCCCTCGTCATGCCGTTGATGTCCTTCCACAACGAGCGCAAACAGGCCGTGTTCACCGAACCCGGCCAACAGGGGGACCGGTTGCTGCCGACCGACCACGGCGAGGGCGAGGCGGTCGTCGCCGGCTTCCTGTGGCGGCTGCTGGACCGGCTGAACGAGCGCGGCGGCTGCATCCCGCCCTCGCTCGGCACCGGCTACACCGTGCCCTTCGACCCGGAGATCTTCAAACTCGTCCTCCTGGACCTGCTGGACGAGGTGGGCGTGCGGATGCTGTTCCACTCCTTCGCCTCCGCAGCGCTTCCCCTGGACGACGGCTGGCGGGTGGTGTTCGAGACCAAGTCCGGTCCGGTGGCGATCGACGCCGACGTCGTGGTCGACGGGACCGGTGACGGCGACGTCGCCGCGGCCTGCGGAGCCGCCTGTGAGGTCGGCCGGCCCCAGGACGGGCTGGTGCAGCCGATGACGCTGATGTTCCGCATGGTCGACTTCATGCGGCCGAAGTTCTCCGCGTACGTGCACGACCACCCCGACCAGTGGCGCGGCGTGCACGGCCTGTGGGACCTCGTGGAAGAGGCCACCAAGGCGGGTGAACTCACCCTGCCCCGCGAGGACATGCTGTTCTTCGGCACTCCGCACGCCGGCGAGGTGAGCGTCAACAGCACCCGGGTCACCGGTGCCCTGGGCATCGACGTGTGGGATCTCAGCCGCGCGGAGTACACCGCCCGCCGCCAACTGGAACAGATCGAGCGCTTCCTGCGCCTGCACGTACCCGGCTTCGAGGAGTCCTACGTGGTGCAGAGCGGCACCCAGATCGGGGTGCGCGAGACGCGCCGCATCCTCGGCGACTACCACCTCACCGGGCACGACGTCATGGAGGCCCGGTCCTTCCCCGACGTCGTCGCGCACGGCGCGTACCCCGTCGACATCCACAATCCGAAGGGCTCCGGCACCATCCTCATGCGCGTCCCGCCGGGACGTTTCTACGACATCCCCCTGCGCTGTCTGCTGCCGCGCGACATTGACCGTCTGCTCGTCGCGGGCCGTTGCATCTCGGGCTCCCATGTGGCCCATTCCTCCTATCGGGTCATGCCCATCGCCATGGCGACCGGTCAGGCGGCGGGCGTCTGTGCAGCGCTGGCGACCCAGCAGGGCCGGGCACCGCGCGAGGTGCCCCACGCACTCGTCCAGCGCGAACTCCTGCGCCAGGGAGCCCGCCTGCGCCTGGAGGCGGGCTCCACCGCGCCATAGAGCGTTCGGGTGCCGCCTGTGCGGCCGTTTCGCGTGTCGTTCCGCGCGTCGCGCCCTTGTCGCCTGCCGCCTGCCGCCGCCGGGCGCTGTGCTGACTCGGTGGGTGGTGGTTGTCGCGTTGCGGGCGGACTCGTTGTGGGCAACGCGTTCCCCGGTCCACCGTCCCTCGGTCGTGACGCCTTGCCATGCGTCCGGGGCGACGACGCCGACGGCCCCCGGGCCCTGTCGCCGGGAGGACCCGGAGTGGCCGGCTGCGCCCCAGGCGGCCCCGCGTACCGGTGACCGGTCGGGCGGCTCAGAAGGAGTCGACGAGCCGCAGGTAGCGCCGCCAGTCCCAGTGCGGCCCGGGATCGGTGTGGTCCGTGCCCGGTATCTCGTAGTGCCCGATGATGTGCGCGCGGTCCTTCGGGATGCCGTGCCGCGTGCAGATAGCCGCGGTCAGCCGCGCCGACCGCTCGTAGAGCACGTCGGTGAAGTGACCGGGCCGGTCCACCCAGCCCTCGTGCTCGATGCCGATGCTGCGGACGTTGCGGTCCCAGTTCCCCGCGTGCCAGGCGATGTCGGACTCGCGGACGCACTGCGCCACATGACCGTCGGCCGATCGCACCAGGTAGTGGGAGGACACCGCCTTCTTCGGATTGTGGAAGACGGCCAGCGCGTTGGCGTACGAGGTCTGGGTGACATGGACGACCACGAGGTCGATCGGGCGGACGACGGAGCTGTCCGCCACCGTGTAGTTGGCGCTGTTCGCGGGTTGCCACTGGGCGGACGGGTGGTCGGGGGCCGGCGTGCGTGCGTCCGCCGTCGGCCTCGGCAGCAGCGCGTAGGGCACTGCGGCGAGCGCGACTCCCCGCAGAATCCGGCGGCGCCCGGGGAGCGCCACGGCCCGTCCCGCCTGCCGCTGCATCTGCAGCGGTGCGGGAATCGCCGTTCCGCTGCGCGTCTCCTTCGGCATGAGCCGTCCCCCGTTCGACAGTGATTTCCCTGGGACGTGAGCCTGGGGCGTCACGTGTGAAATCACGGTACGGGGCTCGCCGACCGGGCCGAGAGGCGTGGTGGACAGCCATCCGGTTGTGGAGAACTCGCTCCCCCACACGAGTGGGGACTACTTCACACGGCGGGCCGGTCCCGTCCCGCCACCCCCGCCGGATCGTCGAGCACCGCCCGCACCACCGAGTGCGCGGCCCCGAGCAGCGGCCCCTCGGGGCCCAGCCCGGACACGGTCACGGGACAGGCCGGACCCGCGGTCCGCCGGGCCAGCTCGGTCCGCAGCGACGGCAGCAGCCAGGGCGCCAGCCCGGAAAGCGCGCCGCCCAGCACCACGCTCTCTGGGTCCAGCAGATTGACCGCGCCGGTCAGCGCGATGCCGAGCGCCTCGCCCGCCACGCGCAGGGCCCGTCGTACCTCCTCGTCGCCATCGGTGGCGCGGCCTGCCAGCAAGCCGACCCGGTCCTCGCCGGGTTCCAGACCGGCCGCCCGCAGCACCGCCTCCTCACCCGCGTACTGCTCCAGGCACCCGCGCCCGCCGCAGCCGCACTCCGGACCGTCCGGCCGGACCGGGACATGGCCCAGCTCGCCCGCGAAACCGCGGGTTCCGCGCAGCAGTCGCCCGTCCACGACGACACCCGCACCGATACCGATCTCCGCCGACACGTGCAGGAAGTCCCGCGGCGTGCCTTCACCGAGCCACAGTTCGGCAAGGGCGCCGAAGTTGGCCTCGTTGTCCACGGTGGGCGGCAGCTCCGGGGGCAGCAGGGCGCCGAGGTCCGTGTCGTGCCAGTCGAGGTTCGGGGCGCGGACGACGGTGCGGGCGTCGCCGGCCACCAGACCGGGCACGGCCACGGCGAGACCCGCGGGCCACAGCCCTTCGCGCTCCGCCTCGGCGACGACCTGGCGGATCAGCGCGGTGAGGTCGCCGACGACCGGCTCGGGGGCACGACCGCGGTTGGTGCCGGGCCGTACCACTCGCACCCGTACCTGTCCGCGCAGGTCGACCGCGCACGCCGCCAGGTGGTCGACGCCGATCTCCGCGCCGATCCCCGCAGGGCCGCTGCCGCTGACGGCGAGGGCCGATCCGGGACGGCCCCGGCCGACGCGGCCGGGCCGCTCGGGGCCCAGTTCCTCGATCAGGCCGGCCCGGATCAGCTCGTCGACCAGGGTCGAGACCGCGGCACGGGTCAGACCTATGCGCGAGGCGACCGCGGCCCGCGACAACGGACCCTCGGCGCTGACCGTGTGCATCACCCGGGCCAGGTTGCGGCGGCGCATGCCCTGCTGGGTGTCCGGCAGGGCACGCCCCGGGCCGGCCGGGTGGTCCTTGTGCAGCGGTGCGGTCATGCCCCCGTCCTCAGTGGCTCTCCGTCCCGCGCTCCAGCAGCGGGGCCGCGTCGGAGAGTACCCCGGAGATCCTCGCCAGCGTCTCGTCGTCCCGCTCCACGGCCTCCAGCACCGGTCCCCGGGCGGTGTCCCAGCGCCGGGCGACCGCCGCCGGGTCCTCACCGGTGAGCAGCCCGGCCGCCTGCGCCGCCGCGCCGAGGGCGACCAGTTCCTTGGCCTCGGGCACCTGCACGGGCCGTCCGGAGAGCCGTCGTACCGTCTGCTGCCAGGCCGTGCCCCGGGCGCCGCCGCCGATCAGCAGCAGCGGCGTCGAGCGGTCCGCGTCCTCGTCGAGGACCAGGTCCAGCGCGCCCAGCAGCGAGTGGACGGCGCCGTCGTAGGCGGCCTGCAGAAGCTGACCGGGCGTGGTGTCGTGGCGCAGGCCGTGCAGCAGTCCCGAGGCGTTGGGCAGGGCGGGGGTTCGCTCGCCGTCCAGGTACGGCAGCAGGGTGACGCTCGTGCCGGGCTCGACGGCCTCCCGCTCCAGGCCCAGCAGGGCGGCGACGCGGTCGACGGCGAGCGTGCAGTTCAGGGTGCACGCCAGCGGCAGCCAGTCGCCGCGTGCGTCGGCGAAGCCCGCCACGGTGCCGGTCGGGTCGGCCGGCCGCTGCCGCGTGACGGCGTACACCGTGCCCGAGGTGCCGAGGCTCAGCACCGGAGTACCGGGCCGCAGACCGAGGCCGAGCGCGGCGGCGGCGTTGTCGCCGGTTCCCGGCGCGACCAGGGTTCCCTTGGAGAACGGCAGGTCGTGGCCGTCGCGCACGGTGCCCGCGACCTCGCCGGGACGCACCACACGCGGCAGCAGCGCCGGGTCGAGACCCACGTGCGCGAGGATCTCCGCGTCGTACGACTCGGTCCCGGACGCCCACCAGCCGGTGCCCGAGGCGTCGCCGCGGTCGGTCGTGCCCTGGCCGGTGAGACGTTCGGTGAGGTAGTCGTGCGGCAGGCGCACCGCCTTCGTCGCGCGTACCGCCTCCGGCTCGTGCTCGGCGAGCCAGGCCCACTTGGTGACGGTGAAGGACGCGGCCGGCACGCTGCCCGCGCGCTCCGCCCAGACCTTCGCGCCGCCCAGCTCCTCGATCAGCCGACGGGCCTGCGGGGCGGAGCGCACGTCGTTCCACAGCAGGGCGGGGCGCACCGGTTCTCCGTGCTCGTCCAGCGTGACGAGGCCGTGCTGCTGGCCGCCGATGGACACCGCGGCGGCCTCGCGGGCGGCGTCGCCGCACTGCTCCAGGGCCTGGCACAGGGCGTCCCACCACTGGCGCGGGTCGCTCTCGCGGCCGGCTCCGGAGGACACGGTGTGCCGTGCCTGGCCGCTCGCCACCACCCGCCCGGTGGCGGCGTCGACGACCAGCGCCTTCGTGGACTGGGTGGACGAGTCCACACCGACGACGAGCGGACCCTCGGCTGCTGACATCGGATTTTCTCCCTTTTCCGCTGCTCGGCGGGGATGTGATGGCGGTCGGAGACACGATGTCTCTTCCCAGAGCTGCGTTGGCATACTAATTTGTAAACCGCCATGACGAAATAGTCAGCGAGCAAGGAGCCGTGGCATGACGTACCAGCCCACCCCCGATGACAAGTTCACCTTCGGTCTGTGGACCGTCGGCTGGCAGGGACGGGACCCGTTCGGCGACGCGACGCGCGGCGCCCTGGACCCGGTCGAGACGGTGCAGCGCCTGGCCGCTCTCGGCGCCCACGGCGTGACCTTCCACGACGACGACCTGATCCCGTTCGGGTCCTCGGACACCGAGCGCGAGTCGCACGTCAAGCGTTTCCGGCAGGCCCTGGACGCCGCCGGCATGACCGTGCCGATGGCCACCACCAACCTGTTCACGCACCCCGTCTTCAAGGACGGCGGGTTCACGGCGAACGACCGTGACGTGCGCCGTTACGCGCTGCGCAAGACGATCCGCAACATCGACCTCGCGGTCGAGCTGGGCGCGAAGACCTACGTCGCCTGGGGCGGGCGCGAGGGCGCGGAGTCGGGGGGCGCCAAGGACGTGCGGGCCGCCCTGGACCGGATGAAGGAGGCGTTCGACCTGCTGGGCGAGTACGTCACCGGGCAGGGCTACGACATCCGCTTCGCCATCGAGCCCAAGCCCAACGAGCCGCGCGGCGACATCCTGCTGCCGACGGTCGGCCACGCGCTGGCGTTCA